>CAZYUA010000030.1:0-45225 GCA_964650525.1 uncultured Prolixibacteraceae bacterium | reverse complement strand
CAGCCCATTTCACTCGATGCCATCGAGGAAGTGCAGGTCAACATTGCCCCGTTTGATGTGCGCCAGGCCAACTTTACCGGCGCCGGCATCAACGCTGTAACCAAGAGCGGAACCAACACCCTGAGGGGGTCGGTGTACAGCTACTATCGCAACCAGGATTTCAACGGCCGTCATGTGGGAGATGAAAAACTGGGCGCAGCTTCTGAAACATCCACCACCATCCTTGGAGGCCGATTGGGAGGCCCCATCATCAAAAACAAACTCTTCTTCTTTGTGAACGGGGAGTATGAAAATTCCCCCTATCCCGGCATGCAATTCCTGGCAGCCCGCTCCGGTGTCACGGGTTCCAACGTAACCCGTGTGGCATCTTCCGACCTTGAAGAATTCAGCAACCTGCTGAAAACCAAATATGGCTATGAAACCGGACCTTACGAAAATTACGGTTCCTTTGCCAGCCAGAATTACAAAATCCTGGGCCGCATCGACTGGAACATCAACGAGCAACATAAATTTACGGTCCGTTACAACGCAGTAAACAGCTCCAACGACCAGATCGTGAACGGAAACAGCGCTCCCAACCCGAGAGCCTCCTCCAACAGGGTCAGCAAGGATGCCATGTCGTTTCAGAATACCAACTACGGATTTAAAAATACGGTAAACTCCCTGGTAGGTGAGTTGAACAGCAACTTCGGAGGGAAATTCTCCAACCAGTTCCTTGCCACCTATACCATGATCCAGGACATCAGGACCAGTCCGAGCTCGATTTTCCCGTTCATCGATATCTGGGATGGCAGCGGAAATGCTTATATGAGCGCCGGCTACGAGTTGTTTACCTATAACAACAAGGTGATCAACAATGTGCTAACCTTCACCGATAACTTTACCTATTACCTGGGAAAACATACCCTTACCGCCGGTGTTTCGTTTGAGAAACTCTACTTTGGAAACTCCTATATGCGTTACGGAACCAGCTATTACCGGTTCAAGGATTTTGCCGCCTTCAAGGATCATATCAACGGAGGTCCCAGCGATCCCCTGGCTTATGGTATTACCTATTCTCTGGTTCCCGGCATGGATGACCCGGTGGCAGAACTCGATTTCGGGCAGTTTTCCTCCTATCTGCAGGATATATTCAGTGTTACGGAACGGTTGAAACTTACCTATGGCGTACGTATCGACCTTCCGATTTACCTGAACGACCTGATCGATAATCCTGCCGTTTCGGCTCTGAGCTTCCTTAACGGGGAAAAACTGAACCTGGGTGAATGGCCGGCATCGAAGATCCTGTGGTCTCCCCGCGTAGGATTTAATTGGGATGTCAATGGAGACAAATCTTTAAAATTCCGGGGGGGTACCGGAATATTCACCGGCCGGCTGCCGTTTGTGTTTTTCACCAACCAGCCGACCAACAGCGGGATGATACAGAATACGGTTGAGATTACCTCTGCTGCACAGCTGGCTGGCCTCGATTTCAATCCCGATCCCAAATTCCATCTTACCAAAACCGATCTTTTCCCCACAACTGCCGGAACCAAAGCTCCGGGATCGCTGGCTTCCGTAAGCCCTGATTTCAAAATGCCCCAGGTGTGGAGAAGCAACCTGGCTGCCGATATCAGACTTCCGCTCGACATGGTGCTGACGCTCGAAGGGTTGTACACCAAAGACATCAACGCCATTGTTCAGCGCGACGCCAACCTGGCACCGTCTAATCCGATGCTTACCTACTCCGGACCGGACAACCGACCTATCTGGACCCCCACAACCGCTGGCCGGAGGGTCAATCCCGCCATTTCAAACGCCATGGTTATGGAAAACACCAATAAGGGGTACAGCTACAACCTGACCGCCCAGCTGACCTTCCCGGTGGTGAAAAACCTCGAAGGTATGGTGGCCTATACCCACTCCATGGCCAAGGATATCACCGGTAACCCCGGGTCGCAGGCTGCTTCTGCATGGTCGAACAATGTTTCCGTCAGGGGACAGAACGACCTCGACCTGAGCTACTCCCAATATCTGACACCTCACAAAGTGGTCGGTTCAGTCTCCTATAAACTCGAATATGCAAAGAACTTTGCCACAACCTTCTCCGTCTATTATTCCGGTTTTAACGCAGGAAACTTCTCCTACCGTTATGCCACCGACTTTAACGGCGACGGGGTAACTTCCGACCTGATCTATATTCCGAAAGATCCTTCCGAAATTACCTTTACTGATATAAAGAGCGGATCAGCGGTTCTTTATACCGCACAGGAACAGGTCAATGCCTTTTTCAAATACCTCGAACAGGACAAATACCTGTCGAAACATAAGGGAGAATACGCTGAACGCAATGCAGCCCTCTTCCCCTGGTATAACCGCTGGGATATGAAAATTATCCAGGATTTCAAGGTAGACGTGAAAGGACAAAAGAATGTGATTCAGGTTAGTTGCGATATCCTGAATGCCGCCAACCTGGTCAGCGATGTGATGAGACATTTCGAAATAATGGATGGAGCCAACTGGGGGGTCTATAAAAACCTCAATGTTTCCAATGCCGCCATCCTCCGCACCGGAACGGCTGTGAACAACCGGCCTACCTTCCAGATGTCGCAGGTCAACGGTAAACTTCCGGTTACCACTTTCGTCGATAACGTCAGCGCTTCCAGCGTCTGGGGTATCCAGCTGGGATTACGTTATATTTTCAATTAACCAGAATTTCACCTTACAAAAAAGGCTGTCCCTGTATCGGGACGGCCTTTTTTTGTATCACGATATCAATTAGATACATGGAAAACAGAAGAAGAATAGCTTCATCCCTCCGGGCGGGGATAAAAAAAACATAAAAAAACAGGTACATTGTATGGCATGGTACCAAAATATTTATATATATTTGCGTCACATAATTCTTTGTGGAAAAAGGTATAATTTTAAATATAGTTCTATGTGACTGTAATAATTCAGGGACGGGAGAGACCAATTTTTCAACGGGTATGCCTTTCGGGCCGGAAGCCATGGTCCGGTCGCGGGAGCTGCCTCAAAGCCAAACCAGAAATAAAAAAGGAAACAAGATGAACATTGAAAACACAAAAGCCCAGATGCGGAAAGGGGTCCTCGAGTACTGCATACTCCTGGTGCTTGACGGGAAGCCCCTGTACGCGAGCGACATTATCAGGGAACTAAAGGAAGCCCGGCTCATCGTGGTGGAGGGTACCCTCTACCCGCTGCTTACGAGGTTGAAAAACGAAGGCTACCTTTCCTATAAATGGGAAGAATCTACCCAGGGACCGCCAAGGAAATACTATGCCCTGACTGAAGAAGGACGTATTGTCCTTTCGGAAATGGACCATTCCTGGCTTGAGCTCATTGAAGCAGTGAATAAACTGAAAACCCATGTGGTCTAACAATCCGTAAAATCTTTTCTTATTAAATTCTGAAACAATGAAGAAAACATTCACCATCAATATAAGCGGCACGATTTTTCACATCGAAGAAGATGCTTATGAAAAGTTGCAGGGATACCTTTTGAAATTGAAAACACATTTCGGAAACGGCGCAGAAGGGCGGGAGATTGTTGCTGATATCGAAAGCCGGATCTCAGAACTCTTTTTGGAAAAATCCAGGGGAGATAATAAGATCATTGTCATGGAGTGGGTGGAGGAGATGATTGTGACAATGGGAACCCCCGAAGATTTCATCCGGCAGGAAGGGGAGGAAGAGAAGGTGGCGGCCGAAGCGCTGAGGGGAAAGCGCAGGCTTTACCGTGATCCGGACAATCGCGTAATCGCAGGGGTTTGCAGTGGGTTGGGGGCCTATTTCAATATTGATCCGGTGGTTATGAGGATCCTGTTTGTCGTCCTTTTGTTTGGCAATGGAATAGGCCTCATTGCTTACCTGGTCTTATGGGTGGCCGTTCCCAGGGCACAAAATTCCGCCCAACGCCTTGAAATGAGAGGCCGGGAGGTGAATATCTCCAACATAGAGCGCACCATCCGTGAAGATAGTCCGGAGGGTAAAGTAACCGCACCCGGAACGGATGTGCAGGTTGTGGCTGCTCCGAAAACAAAAAGGACATCAGGGGATAATGTACTTTACGATATCATGAAGGGCGTCTTCAAAATTGCGGTTATTGTACTGGGCATTGTGTTGATTGTCACAGGGTTCATGGGATTGCTGGGTTTTATTTCCACCCTGGTGGTGGGACAGACTTTCCTTTCTGACTGGCCGCTTGTCTGGAGCCCCAAGTTTCAGGTGCCCGATTTACTGAGCCATTTTGTTACTCCTGCCGGGCTTTCCTGGGGGTTGCTTTCCTTAACGCTCCTGGCGGGCATTCCTTTTCTGGCGATGCTTTTTGTGGGCACCAAAATGGTTTTCAGATATAAGTCGAACAATTCAGTTATTGGCATGGGGATGGTAGGTGTATGGCTTCTGGCGTTGCTGGCTCTTATTATCGTGTCGGCCCGCGAAATAGGTCATTATAAAAGCGAAAATTCCCTTTCCGGCTCTGAAACCCTCTATCCTGCAAAAGAAAAAACGTACCGGTTAAGTCTGGCCCCCGATAAATTCAGCAATTATGGCGAAGTCTGCCCAGACCTCGATATCGAGAGGGTGAAATTCATCCGCATGAATGGCGAAAATCTTCTGTTGGGTGAACCCCGCCTCGACATTGTCAGATCTTCCACCGGAGATTGTGTTCTGGTGGTCGATAAATCCTCGCGTGGGAAAACATCTGGCGATGCCAGCGATCAGATTCAAAAGATCGTTTATCATTACCAGGCAACCGATTCTACACTGATTTTTGATCCCTGGTTTCTGGTAGGCGACAAACAAGAGTGGAGGGATCAACAGGTGAAACTAACCCTGAAAATCCCGGAAGGAATCTCGCTTTATCTGGACGAAGGCATGCAAAACATCGTGGATGATATCGACACGGAGTCCAATATCTGGGAAAGGGACATGATCGGTAAAACATGGATCATGTTACCCGGGGGTCTGGCAGAAAAGGATAGCCTCAAGACAGGCATTCAATGATGCAACAGCCATCCAGTTCAAACAGTCCCGTAAGGCCCCGCAGCAGGCATTCCGGGACTGTTAATTTTAGGCCGGACTTTAGGGAGCTTTAGCCTGTGTTGCCTCTTTTAGTTGGGGGTTTTCGCACTCGTTCAAAAAAAGGCATAGAGAAGGTCCCTGCTCAGGAAAACCCCGGCCTGCCGGTAAGCCTCCCGGATACCTTCCGGAAGATGCAGTTGGTTGATGAGGCGTTGTTCAAGCCTGGAGCTCTCCTGCAAAGGATAATAATCCCCTGAAAGGGAGGCATTCCGGATACATCCTTTTTCTGCCGCCAGTGAAATGTGCAGATCTTGGGAACCCAACCTGATGTTGTTTTGAAAAGTGTAGGCAGGGGAGTAACCATATTGCCACTCCCCGGTTTCGTATTTTTCGCGGGAAAGGTTGCGGATGGCTTTCTGGGCTTCCGCAGGGAGGCTGTATATCTGGTTGCCGGGCTCCATGTGAAGGCGGAATTCCACCAAACGGTTCATGAATTCCTTCACCGTCAGGGACTCCTTTAGTAAACCGGCCAGATTGGTGACTGGGCTGCGGTTGGAGGCTACTCCTTTGTCGGTATATTTTTCTGGTACAACCCGGAGAGCACGGCCCAGATTCTCCAGGTCGGCATCAAAGAGCAGGGTGCCGTGATGCAACACCCTGTTTTTGTAAATATGTTGGGCATTTCCGGAGATCTTCAATCCGGAAACCTGCAGATCATTCCTTCCTGAAGAAACAGCTGTCACTCCCATCTGGCCGAGAAATCCGACAATAGGCCCGGTGAACCGGGTGAAGTTATTCTCTTGCGGGCCGGCGATATTCTGCATAACGGAGAAATTTATATTTCCCATGTCGTGAAATACCGTGCCACCCCCTGAAATCCGGCGTGCTAAACGGATTCCGTTTTCCTGTACATACCGGAAATCAACCTCTGCCAGTGCATTCTGATGTTTCCCCACCACCACGGTATTGTGGCACTGCCAGACCATGAAGATATTTTCGGGGTGGTTTTTAAGAAGAAACTCTTCTGCCGCCAGACAAAAGTAGGGGTCGGTTTCCTGCATCAGAATACAAAGCATGTTACCGTACGATTTAATTTCCTGCTAAGTTATATCAAATTTTATCGGAACCCCGTTTTCTGCGTTGGAGCATCCAATGACGGTGGAGAATCGCTCAAAAAACCAAATCCCGGTAAAAAAGAGGATACTTTTTTATAAAATTGGGAAAAATTGCGTTATGCGGGCAGTGGTACAGAGAGTATCAGAATCACGGATTATCGTGGAAGAAAAGATAGTAGCTGAAACCGGGGCCGGGTTACTGGTCTTGCTGGGAGTAGAAGAGGCTGACGGCGAAGAGGATGTGGAGTGGCTGGCACAAAAAATTGCGCAGTTAAGAATTTTCAATGATGAAAAGGGGATCATGAATCGTTCCCTTCTGGAAACAGGAGGAGATATTGTCATTGTAAGCCAGTTTACGTTGCATGCAAGCACCAAAAAAGGAAACCGCCCCTCCTATATCAGGGCAGCACGGACTGAAACGGCCATTCCCCTATATCGCAAGTTTATCGCTTCCTTCGAAAGTCTCTTAAATCGACCGGTCGGTTCTGGAATTTTCGGAGCGCATATGCAAGTCTCCCTGGTAAACGATGGCCCTGTCACGATCATCATAGATTCAAAAAACAGGGATTTATAGTATCTTTGGCAGAACTGGCCCATCGTGGTAATCCCGGAAATGGCTGGTTTGATGAACACATACATCCGGTAAGTGAACGACGATCAGGAAATAACGCTCCGCGAAGCCCAGGCGATGGTCGACCAGTGGATCCGCACAACAGGGGTCCGGTATTTCAGTGAACTGACCAACATGGCCGTTCTGGCGGAAGAGGTGGGCGAACTGGCCCGCATTCTGGCGCGCACCTATGGTGACCAATCGTTCAAGCCTTCCGACGAAGGAAGAGATATGGCTGATGAGATGGCCGATATTCTGTGGGTTTTGATTTGCCTTGCCAACCAAACCGGAGTGGATCTTACCGGAGCGTTCCTGAAAAATATAGAAAAGAAAAGTGTCAGGGATGCGGCCCGGCATGCAGGAAATAAAAAACTAAAACGCTGAAATATGAACTACCCGTCAATACCTGTCAGCCAGGAGAACCTGGCTGCTCTGGCTGCCCGGTATGTCAGCCAGAGCAGGGAACTGCATACGACTGAGATGCTGAAGCTTGCCTTTTCCTGTATAGACCTGACAACCCTGAATGCCACCGACACCATCACGCATGTGGCAGCCTTTGCGCAGAAAGTCAACCTCTTTGAACGGGAGTTTCCCGGTTTTCCTCCTGTTGCCGCCCTCTGCACCTTTCCTAATGTTGTGTCGGTGGTCAGGGAAAACCTGGCTGTTGCGGGTGTGAAGATTGCCTCGGTGGCAGGGGGATTTCCCTCATCGATGACCTTTTTAGACCTGAAAGTGGAAGAGGCAAGGCTTGCGGTTCTTCAAGGGGCCGATGAAATTGATATGGTGCTGCCTTTATGGGCCTTTCTGGGAGGAAACACCGGCGTGTGCCTGCGCGAGATCCGTGCAGTCAAAACCGCCATCGGCGATGCCCGGCTGAAGGTCATCCTCGAAACCGGACTGCTGGCCGATCCTGAGAAAATCTGGACTGCTTCCTGGCTGGCACTGGAGGGAGGTGCCGACATTATCAAAACATCGACCGGAAAGACTCCTGTATCTGCAACACCCGAAGCAGCCATCCTGATGAGCCTCGCCATTAAATATTGGTATCAGGCTACGGGGGAAATGCGGGGGTTAAAACCCGCAGGAGGTATTGTGACCTCCTCAGATGCATTGATCTACCTCACCATTGTCAGGGAAATCCTCGGCCAACAATGGATGAATAACCACTTGTTCAGAATCGGGGCCAGCCGGCTTTCCAACAACCTGCTTTCTGATATTCTGGAAAGGGAAACACTCTATTTTTAAGCCTTTAGGATATGAACAGCAGCAACAGAAAAGAAAACCCTGACCGGTGGAATGACCGGCAAACAAAAGAGTGGTTCGACCGGAAAGAATGGCTTCAGGGGTGGCACATTGTTCCTCATGCTTCCGTGCATAAAACACTGATGGCCCGCTATTTTTTTCAGAATCCCGATCGCTGGACAAAAGCGTTCAATCTGCTACATACCTGCCGGTTCGGGGATTTATTACCCGGAAGGCAGGAATTGGACGGAGAGAACCTCTTCTTCTCTGTCAGCCATTATGTTACACGCGATCCGGCAACAGTGAAATTTGAAAGCCACCGCCGGTATGCAGATATTCAGTATGTCTTCGAAGGGGAAGAACACATAGGCGTTGCGGGCAGTTCCGGAGCCACCGGAGCCATTCCTTATGATCCGGCCGGTGATATTGCTTTTTTCCATGTGACCGGAGCACACTACCACCTGGCTGCTCCCTCCTCTTTCCTGGTGTTTTTCCCGGGAGAACTGCATCAACCCGGTGTTTGGATCAGAGAATCACTGCCAGTGAAAAAAATCGTGGTGAAGGTGATGATTGACTGACATGTGATCCTTTCTTTGTCTTTTCAAGACCAAAGAGGGCCTGCGAACCAGCCATAGCGGTTCTGAAAAGCATGCACAACCCCCGAAAGGGAACTATTTTGCTCTCTCGGTGATGTAATTCATCAGGGCGATGAGCGAATCCCGGGCTTCATTGGCGGGAAATTCTTTCAATCCTTCGATGGCCTTTTCTCGGAACTGGTTCATTTGCCGGGTGGCAAAATCAATACCACCGTGTCGTTCAACCCTTAGAACGAGTTCCCGGACAGCAGCCGTACTTTTGTTTTTATTTCTGATAAGCCGTAAAATCCGGTGTCTCTCGGCTGCCGGGCTGTTGTGCAGCAGGTACAGCAAGGGGAGGGTGATTTTTTTCTCCTTAATGTCATTTCCGGTAGGCTTCCCAATGATTCCCTTTTCCTGATAGTCAAAAATGTCATCCCTGATCTGAAAGGCGATACCTGCGTTTTGCCCGATCTCGTAGATTTTATCGATGAGCCGGGAGTCGTCGCTCACCGAAGATACCCCTATGGCCATGCTGGTGGCTATCAGGGAGGCCGTTTTTTTCCGGGTGATATCATAATAGGTTTCAATATCGATATCTGGTTTCCGGCTTTTTTTTATCTGGAGAATCTCCCCTTCGCTCATATCCTGGACGGCTCTGGAAATCAGTTGGAGAAACTGGTACTGACCGTACTGCAGTTGTAACAGCAAGCCTCTGGCAAGAATATAATCCCCAACCAGAACAGCCAGTTTGTTGCGCCATAAAGCCTTGACTGAGAAAACCCCGCGCCTTTCGTACGATTCGTCAACCACGTCGTCGTGCACCAGTGTTGCTGTATGAAGCAATTCAACCGAGGAGGCAGCAACCTGAGTAAGCTCATTCGGCTTGCCGAACATGGCGGCCGAAAGATATACAAACATGGGCCTTATCTGTTTGCCTTTTGTACGGTATATGTAATTCAGAATGATGCCCAGCAACGGAATGTCGCTTTTCATCATTTTTTTGAAACCCGCTTCAAAATCCATCAGTTCCTGCCTGATGGGTGCTTTAATATGTTCAAGAGATTTCATCATTGTCTGATTTCTCTGGTACCGGTCTGACTACCGGCTTCTGACCATCCCTGGCAAAACGAATCCATGGCATGAAAACGGGTATGAAAATAGGGACCGGTAGTTAAAACCGGAGCCAAATTAATAAATTTCAAACTGAAAGCAACTATTTTTACAAGGAATGGACATGCACCTTCTTCATCTGATCAACGATGGTTTAATGGCCGTTTTTTTCTGCCTGGTGGGGCAGGAAATCAAACGGGAGGTTCTTTCCGGGGAGCTGCGTTCTGTGTAAAAAGCTGCCTTGCCCCCGATCTCTTCTGTCAGAGAGTTACTTGTTGGAGGCCAATCCCGGGAATCATCCTGATTCCAAAAGACCGGCCGCACCAAACCCTGATCTGCCATTTATTCATATATTTGCATAAATGCGTATAATCAAATGACAAACACCAGAATACCGGAACCCGGACAACTGGAGAATGCAGCAACCGTTCTGAAATCTATGGCTCATCCGGTGAGAATTGCCATTCTGAATCTGCTCGGAGAAGAAAACCAAATGACCGTAACGGACATTCATACCTGTCTTGGTATTGAGCAACCAGCAGCTTCGCATCATCTGGGAATCTTGAAAGACAAGGGAGTACTCTGCTCCAGAAGGGAGGGAAAAAACACAGTGTACTTTCTGAAGAACAAGATTTTAAGCAGGGTGATTGACTGTGTGAACCAGTGTACCTGCGACCAGGCCGGTTAAGGGTACTTGCAATGGTTCGCGAATGAAAATGGATGTTCTGTCGTTTTAGGCTGTTACGATGCAATGAATTGCACTGCTTGAATCACATGATTATTATCCGAAACAAAATAACAGGCTTTATTCTGGGAAAGAACTTCCTGGCCATGTGTTTATACCCCTTTTTGCTGGTCAGGAAAGAATTTGATATTGTCTCACTGCCCCAAAGCCTGAACCATGAGAAAATCCATGCCAGACAACAAATAGAGATGCTGTGGATATTTTTTTTCGTGTGGTATTTTCTGGAGTACCTGGTGAGACTGGTATCCTGCCATTCTTCACGGCAAGCCTACCTGAATTTGTCGCACGAGAGGGAAGCCTATGCCCACCAGCACAACCAGGATTACATAACCGTTCGAAAACCCTATGCCTGGTTGAAGTACCTGTAATACCCGTCCGGGAGTCAGGATCTTGTGCGGCAATCACCGGAGAAGGTGGTGGTATGCCGGTATTTTATAATTTTGACGTTATTTTAATACGATGGAGCTGGTATTTGTCACCAATAATGCACATAAGCTAAACGAGATCCGGACGATGCTGAACGACCGCTTCCGGATAACCAGTCTGGCGGAGATCGGCTGTATGGATGAGATACCGGAAACGGAATCCACGCTTGAAGGAAATGCGTTCAGTAAAGCCCGGTATGTGTACGACCGGTATGGTGTTCATTGTTTTGCCGATGATACGGGCCTTGAAGTGGAAGCCCTGGGGGGGGGTCCTGGTGTGTTTTCGGCCCGTTATGCCGGTCCCGGAAAGAGTCCGGAAGATAATATGGAAAAACTTTTAAAGGAGCTATCGGAAATAAAAGACCGGAGGGCTCGTTTTAGAACTGTGATTTCGCTGATCCTGGCCGGGAAGGAGACTCGTTTTGAAGGGGTAGTTCAGGGTGAAATAGTAAGGGAAAAAAGAGGAACGGGAGGATTTGGTTATGATCCGGTTTTCCGTCCTCTGGGCTGTAAGCTGACTTTTGCTGAAATGGCGCCGGACCAAAAAAACAGGATCAGTCACCGGGGGCAGGCTTTTGAACAACTTGCCGGCTTTCTGCAAACCCATTGATTCTGAATGAAAAAAGGTTCTGACAGCGAAACAAACCCGGCAGGCTGTCACAACAGAGACGAATATGAAGTTTTTACACAACCCCAGGAATTGGTCCGGATGGTTAACCGGATGTCTGCTGTTGGTGGCGATCGTCACCCGGGGACAAAGCCGTCCCGGTACCTGGCAGGAATATTTTTCCTATTCCAATGCCATTAAGGTGGCTGACGGGGGAGACAAACTTTTCTGCGCCACGGTAGGAGGGTTGTTTTACGTTGATCTGAGCGACAACAGCCTGAATAAGCTCACATCGGGCGACGGTCTCAGTGATGCCGGGGTGCAGACCATGGAATGGAACCCCGCGGCGCAGATGCTTCTGGTTGCCTATGACAACAGCAATGTAGACCTGGTCTACAAAAACAGGGTCGTCAATGTAAGTGATATCCGCAGGAAACAGATCACGGGCGATAAAACAATTTACAATATCCTGTTTGACGGGGATGAGGCCTTTCTGGCCTGTGGTTTTGGGATTGTGGCCATCAACCTGCAAAAGAATGAAGTCAAAGGCACCTATGTCCTTGGGGAAAGCGGGAATTCAATCCGGGTTTTTGATGTGGCCACCGATGGGAATTCCCTGTTTGCGGCCACCGAAAAAGGCATCATGACTGCCCCCAGAAACCATCCGAATCTTCTGGATTACCGCAACTGGAGCCGGTTGGAGACCGTTCCCCGGTCCACGGGAAAATTCAGCTGTCTGGCCATGGCCGGAACGCATCTGATGGCGGTATACTCCTCCGGTCTTTATGCCGGGGATGAAGCTTACCTGCTTTCCGGCACGGAATGGCAAAGAATCATCCCGGAGGTTACGTATTTCAACGACCTGATTGTCAATGCCGGTTACCTGGTGGCCACCAGTTACGAAGAGGTTTTCATTTATGACCTTTCATTCAGTTTGAAGGGAAGAATCAAAGATTATCAGCTGGGAGCCACCACCATATGGCCTATACGGACCAGGAGCGCTCTGGTGACCACCGATGGTTCTTTATGGATTGCCGATTATACCAGCGGGCTGATACGCCTGAAGGGGCAGACCTTTGAGCAGAATCTTCCGCCGGGGCCCCTGAATAACGATGTGTTTTCGCTGACCACTTCCGGGAAATCGCTCTGGGTGGCCGGAGGAGGTCGCACCGATCCATGGAACAACCAGTTCAAACAACCGGTATTCCAGCAAATGGAGGAGAACCTCTGGACCTATTATACCAGCAAAGAGATTCCCGAAATGACCGGTTTTTGGGATATTGTGCAAATAGCAGCCGACCCGCAGGATGCAGGCCATATTTTTGCAGCCAGCTGGGGTGGGGGACTCCTGGAATTCAGGGGAAACCAAATGGTCAACCGGTACAACAACCTGAACAGTCCCCTGCAGACCGCGTTGCCCGAAAAACCCGGCGATCCCTATACCCGGATCGGAGGAATGGCCTTTGACCGGAACAACACCCTGTGGATCACCAACTCACAGTCATCTAAGGGCCTTCATAGCCTTAATACCAAGGGACAATGGAATAGTTACGAACTTCCGGAAGTGTCCGGAATGGAATTTACCATCGGGCAGGTTATCGTAACGTCAAACAACGACAAGTGGGTGGTCATACCCCGAGGAAAGGATGTCTATGTGGTTGATGAAACCGCCGCCCATGCCAGGTACCTCCCGGTTACCTCCTATTTCAGCAACGGGGACCAGGAGATACTGAACAGGATGAACGATGTCTATTCCATTGCTGAGGACCTGGATGGAGATATCTGGATAGGTACGTCCAAAGGGGTGGCTGTGTTTTCAAACCCGGGAAGGGTATGGAAAGAAGATATCTATTATGCCTTCCAGCCCAGCCTGGAGATGAACGACGGAATCTATCATCCCCTGCTGGAGACGGAAATTGTTACAGCCATAGCCGTGGATGGCGACAACAGAAAATGGCTGGGCACCCGGAATTCCGGTATTTACCTGGTTTCAGCCAGGGGAGACCGGGAGGTCCTCCACTTCACCGCCGAAAACAGTAAACTGATCTCCAATTCCATCAGCAGTCTGGCTTTCAATAAAGCTACCGGTGAATTATTCATTGGAACAGACAAGGGACTGGTGTCTTACATGGGGAATGCTCCGGCAGGACGGGAGAACCTGGCTGAAGTCTATGCTTTTCCCAATCCTGTCAGAGAAACCTATTCGGGAGATATTACCGTAGCAGGCCTTATGAAGGATACCGATGTGCGGATCACCGATATTGCCGGCAACCTGGTTTTTAAGGGAAAGTCCCTGGGCAGCAAACTGTTGTGGGACGGTAAAAACCTGAACGGCAGGAGGGTAAGTACCGGCGTTTACTTGATTTTTTGTTCCGACAAATCGGGATACGAGACCCGTATTGCCAAACTCCTGGTTATTCATTAACCTTTGCAACCGTAAGGCTTCCATCTACAACAGGAAGGAGCCAGACGCAGAACCCTTATGTTTATTCCTATGCTGGCAAAATCCCGGGGCATCGTCCTTCATTCGGTAAAATTCGGAGAGACCAGTCTTATCGCGACCATTTATACCCTGGAGTCGGGAAGACAGGCCTTCCTGATAAATGCATCCCGGGGTTCCCGGGCCACCAACAGGGCTGTTATCCTGCAGCCCCTGTTTATCGTCGAACTCGACGCATATGTCAGAAAAACCAGAGATATCCAGCGGATGAAAGAGTGCCGCCTGGCTCATCCTTTCACCTCTATTCCGTTTAACCTGACAAAATCGTGTCAGGTGATTTTTTTGGCTGAGTTGTTATTCAAGATCCTGCGGGAAGAGGAAAGCAATCCCGATCTGTTTGCCTTTATTGAAAACAGCCTTCTGTTTTTTGACCGGATGGAAACCGGGACCTCCTGTTTCTATATTTGGTTCATGGTTCGGTTAACCGGATATCTCGGAATTCTTCCCAACCTTGAGGACAAGACTGAGGGCTGGTTTGATCTCCGGAATGGCCGGATTGTTTCGCATGAGCCTCCCTATCCGGAATGGATGGATCCGGAAACCACCCGGTGGCTGAGACAGTTCACACACACAGAAATCCATGATCTTCAAAGCATTCGTATGAGTTCCCTGCAACGCGACCATTTATTGTCGGGGCTTCTGACCTATTTCCGCTTTCATTTCGAAAGTATGGGGCTCCTTCATTCCCATATTGTTTTAAAGGAGGTTTTCAGATAGCATTAAGAAGAAATTTGTATACTTTTGTTGAACCCTGCCCGTACTTGATCAGACCGGGAAATTATTTTCAAATACCGTTCAGTTTTTATGCAAACAAAATTGCCTGAAACCCTGGGAAGTGCATTGTGGAGCATGCGAAACCTGGCATTGAAAAGCAACGCCATTGATATGTCGATTGGAATCAGTGAATTCCATTGCCCCGTGAGGTTATCTGACATAGCAGCCCAGCTGATCAGAGGACAGTACAACAATTACGAACCGGTTGAAGGGTATCTTTCTTTGAGGGAGAAGGTATCACAACAGTATTTTGGTCAATACGGGCGTCTTTATTCTCCTGAGAGTGAAGTTACGATTTGTGCGGGTCCGGTACAGGCAGTGACTACTGCAATTACCACGGTGGTGAATGAGGGAGATGAGGTCATTCTTTTTGAACCTTCCTCCATAACCTACGGACCCGCCGTAAGGATGAACGGCGGAACCCCGGTATTTTTATCCCTGAAGGAGCCCGGCTTCCGGATCGACTGGGAGGATCTCCGGAAGATCATTACAACCAGAACCCGGCTGATCATTTTGAATACGCCGCATAATCCTACGGGAAATGTTTTTGGCCGGGAGGATCTGCTTCAGTTGCAGCGGCTTATTAACGGCACCGGTATCTATGTGGTTTCTGACGAGGAATACGAATATCTGGCTTTCGACCAGGATAAACACCAGAGTGTGGGTCAGTTTGACCAGTTGGCAACCCGGAGTTTTATCATTTCCTCCCCCGGACCAGCCTATCATATCAATGGATGGGATTTGGCCTGGTGCCTGGCTCCCTCTGCCCTGATGAATGAATTCAGAAAGATTCACGAATATCAGGTTTACAATGTTGTTTCTCCTTTTCAGCAAGCCCTGGCGCAATTTCTCGAAACCAGCGGTCCCGGTGAGGAAATTACCGAATTCTACCAGGGAAAAAGAAACTACTTCAACCGTTTACTCAAAGGGACACCCTATATTCTGCAACCTTCGCAGGGAACCTATTTTCAGTTGATCAATTACAGCAATCTGTCGAAGGAACCCGACCAGGATTTTGCCCTCCGTTTGCTTCGCGAGGCAGGCGTGGCCGCCTCACCTCTGTCGGTGTTCATGCATAAAAAACGTAACACTCAGTATCTTCGGTTCTGCTTTGCCAAAAAGAATGAAACCCTCGAAGAAGTGGCCGGCCGGTTGATAGGTTTTGCTGAAAAAATCAAGGCGGCTGAAAAATAAATCGATCGTCGGCCGGCTCTTCTCCTTATTTCCAAAAATCAGATACCACGGCCGGGTTTCCGGAAGGCCATCCGGACAACCAGGCAGTTTTTCCGCCGGGGATGAACGTGAAGGAAGCCTGGGTATGGCAAAAGTGGCATCCCGGGGTCAGTTTGTTCCTTTTCCGGAGAAAACGATGGCTTCGTAAGTAAATAGTTGAGCCGTTTTCCAGCCATCCCACCCAATGCCGGCTTTGTCGCGAGAACAGCGACCCAGGAATTCCTCCCTGCTCCAGCCGTATTTGGTGGCTACCTGGGGGAGAAAGGTTCCCGAAGACCATCCTTTCCGGATGTATATACCATGTTTACCCAATTCTATCTCTTCGGGTTTTTCAATGCGTTTCAGTGGCGTGAGTACGGAGATCTCTATGTTGAGCACAGGGATCTCCTCTTCCGTGACCGGGGAAAACCGGTGATCATTCACCGCAGAAGCTGCTACCCGGCTGACGGTTACGGCAAGGTTCTCCTCTCCACCGAAATTGCCGATACAACCCCGTAATTTCTTATCCACATAGAGGCTGACAAAAGCACCCGCCTTTTGTGCCAGGCAACCGGTAATTTCGTGATTTTCAGGCATATAGGAAGCGTCATCAGCGACTTGGCTGCGGACTGATTTTGCCGCGATTGACAGGAGTTTCTCTTTTTCCGTGCCGGACAGGATTGATGGAGCTTCTTCCGGGCCGAAAACGGCGACGGCACTGTATCCCACTACCCGGTCGCGGCTGCCGTATAAGGGCTGGTCTCCCGAATTCATATAGTCGATCCACCTGTAACGATACGGTTTCCCCTCCGTGAGATACAGAAGCACCATCACCGATGTCCAACCGCAAAGGGAGGTGACCAGTCCGGGGACTCTTTTCTGTTCGTTTTCTTTCAGGGTTTTCAGAAGACGGACGGGAGAATTGTCAAGGATAGCCTCTGTGGTGAATCTATCGATCCGGATGGCCTCTTCGCAGGAGGGGTAATGGGAAAAATCGGAGCTGAAGACAAACAGATTCTCCGGAGTGAACCAGGGTTGAAGGGTTTGGGCAATTTCCCTGCACGATTCCGGGTTGCTGGTACCGAGGATGAGGGGAACCAGCTGAAAACTATTGCCGAACCGGACCTGCAGGAAGGGTAATTGCACTTCGAGGCTATGTTCGGAGAGATGGGCATCCTCGCGGCCTTCAAACAGGGTGTTCAGGCGGGTAAGCTGATTTCCGGTCTCCCTGTCGACCACGACACTACCCAGGGGGGTTTCATAATCCCCGGAACAGTAAACCGCTGCTCCCGGGAAATGCAAACGGTGACTGGAGGCAATTACGAATACCTTTTTGGGAGGTTTCCCATCCAGCTGCTTAAACGCCGAAGCTGCTACCTGTCCGCTGAATACGTACCCGGCATGGGGTACTATGAGCGCCTGCGGTGATTCCGATGGAAGAACAGGATCTTTAGCCTTCAGAAAAAAGTCGTGCACCGTTTCCGACAACTCCCCGGGCAAGGAGGGATAGAACTGCCCTGCCACTGCCGCAGAACGGTTTTTGTCTCTCTCCTGGTTGCGATTCATCATGCTATCAGCTCAGTGTTTCATGGGCGCCGGGTATTCGGCTGAGTAATCTGTAGGGCTGACCCCTGCCGGTCCGGAACTTTTTCCCATCCCGGTTCCTGAATGACCGGAACTCCTAACTGATTCATACGCCGCGGATGCTGAAAAGTTTAAAAACAGGGCACTATTCTTCCTTTAGCCGGGCATAGCGAATTTCATCGCAGATCCTTCCCCTCTTGATGACCGATTTCCGGAAAATCCCTTCCTTTATAAAGCCGCACTTTTCGAGCACCCGCTGCGATGCCGTGTTGTAGTCAAATACCCCGGTGTCGATCCGGATAATGCCAAGTTCGCGGAAGGCGTAGTCACAGGCCAGGTTCACGGCCCGGGGCATAATTCCCAGGTGCCAGTAAGGTTCCCCCAGAAAATAGCCGATTTCGGCACCTAACCGGTAGATATCCTTCTTGGGGTGAATGCCTATATTGCCTACATATTCGCCGTTGTATTCAATCGCAAATACCTGAGGAGGTGTATGGCTAATGGCCATGTCGATGAAGCGTTCGGCATCGGCCAAAGTATAGGGATGGGGAAAACCATCCCGCAGATTCAGGAATATTTTCTCATTATCGGCAAGTTCCCTGAGCCGCACTTTGTCGTCTTTTGCAAACATCCGCAAGGAAACGGTACCGTCGGTAAGCCGGGTCATATGTTACCTATTTTGATGGTTTTTCTGCCAGTAATCTTATTTTGAGACCTTCGGAATAATTTGGATGGAAAACCGCTTGTTATTTTCTTCCCTGTCGTCCCTGCAGAGTCCGCTGAATCCGCTTCCACAGAGCATAACTTCCATGTTGTATCTGCGAAGGTCAATGCCATGGTTGGTCCAGAGGCTGTAAACAGCCAAAGCCCGTTGATAGCTGATCAGGTAACCGTTGGTTTCGTCGTTATCGATAGACTGATCCCATCTGTTGGCCATATTGCCCTCTATGACAAGCAGATAAGAGAGATCCGGATTTGCCTCATTCAGTTGTTTGACGAAGACTTCCATTTTTTGACCTGCAAGAAGGGCTTTATCGAGGTATTCGGGTTTTATGACCGTTTTACGGGGATCAAAGATTTCCACACCCATCAAATTCCTGACAATGAATTTTTTACAATCTTTCAGGTAGATGAAATCTGAGTCGTTTTCCAGAGGGGCAAATTGCTCTTCCAGTCTTAACAGCTTTTTTAATTTTTCGTTATCTCTGATCAGGCCTTCCTCCTTGGTTTTCAATTCAGAAATGAGTCTCTCGTTTTCAATAATTTTTACCTGCAAAAAACCAATGGTAACCACAAACAGCACCAACATGATAAAGAAAAGACTTGTCATCAGGTCGGAGTAGCTAATCCAGAAATAACTCTCCTTTCTCATTTAGATGTATATTGTGATTATAGGATTTTCTTTTAAAGCAGTTGGTTTTCCCTAGTGGCGGGCTCGCCATGCTCGTTTCACCGGATTAAGGTAAATAAATAATAGATGAATGAGGAACAGGCCGTGATGATAACGGTCAGGGCCAGTAACCTGAGAATCGTTTCAAGGAGGCTCAGCCATCTTTTTTTACCCTGAAAGGAAGAGGGTTCTTTTCCTGTCAGCTGCCGGGTCAGTTCCCGGACAGCGGTTTCGAGCCCTTCCGTTGCCCGGTTGTTTTGCCAATGGCTTATTTTTCCGGTAAGTTCCTGTAAATGAGCTATGATTGCCTGATTCGTTTTTTCAGACTGGTTGATAAAGGAATCGGTTTTGGAAGCCAGTATCTCCCGGATAGGTTGTAGTAATTCTAACTGCTCCAGCTGTTTAAACTGGGGAACGGCATTTCCGTAGGCAACCACAAATTCATCGATATGGCGGGACGTGGCTTCGCCGATTGTGCCGGTAATTTTTTCGAGGGTCTCTTTCAATTCCGACTCTGTTTTGTTCGACAAGCTGAAAAGCTCGTCGATGCTGGTTTGGGTTCGTTGCTTTAAGGCTACCACCGATTCCCGGAAATGGGAATCACTGAGGTCAACAGCTCTTAAAGCAGCGGTTCCGGCGGATTCAATTTTTTCAAAGTGGGAGGTCAGAAAACGTACCAGTTCCCGGGATTGGCTCACCGAAGCATGGATATCACCGGTCATCCGGTCAATATGGGTCGTTCTTGCGGCAAACTCTTTCAGGTTGAAGGCTATGGCTTCCATGCTGGAGAGGTATTCCGAAAAATTCTGAAATGCCTCCATATTGTTTTCCAGCCGGCCGAACAATTCAAGGTTAGCCCGTGATACTTTGGTCATATTCAGCCTTTCAAGCCGGGCGATGATCGAGTCTTGTACCTGGAGGTTATGGCCGGTCTGGACTGCCGAACGGTGAACCGAATCGGTAATGGAGGTGGCTTCTCTGGCAAAATGATCCAGGCTGGCCTTGAGGCCTGACACCCCCGTATCTTCAGCTCTGATCAGTTCCGGAAGCAATTTCGCCTGCAAATAGGACAACTGGTTGTTTTTTTTCAGCAGGGTTTTCTTTTTGGCTCCCTTGTATGAAAACGAAGAAAGAATTGTGGTGCACATCAGTCCGATAAGACTCGCCGTCATAGCCAGTTTAACCCCATCGATCAGCCGGTTGATGCCTTCGGTGAAATTGCTCCCGTCAATGGCTGGCATAGCAAACAAACCAAAGATGATACCCACCATCGTGGCGGCTAATCCCAGGTATAGCGGAGTGGGTATCGACTGGGAAATCTCTTCATCAAGGGCATCCACCTCCCGGTCAATCATATCCTTAATGATACTGAAATTGACTGCGGCGCCGTAGTTGTTCAGCAAATAGGTATTAATGGCATTTTTGATCCTGTTAATGATTTCATCCTTGCTTTCTGTACAGGCAAGGGAAACCCTCACATAGCCTGTTTTCATCGCATTTACCTCCTTGTCTTCCGGCATGATAAGGGTGCTCTCAGTCACACTTTCCGGATTTTTCAGTTCTTCCCTGTCGAGGTAACCGGTCTTTATAAAAAGCATACGGTCAAAGATCCGTGACAGCTTTTTGATTTTAACGCTGACTTTTCCGGTAATAGAAAGCTGCAAAACAACGACTGCCGCAATGATGAAAAATTCAATTGTCAGCAGCGGATCATAAACAGACATGCTCAGACTAGTTTTACTTTTATCTTTTTATCGGTAACCCAACTGCCGGAAATTTTCACGACAGTACCGGCTTTTTCCTGAATCACTTTGTTGGCATTGCTTCTTTCCGCAATGTTCAGCACTTCGCAAACAGGAATCATGTAATAATCGATATTTTCTATGGCTTTCAGATCATAAGGCCCGCTGATGAAGTGAAGTTCTCCCGTATCTTTCTTTTCTTCGCAAACAACCCGGTAATGTTTCCTGTCGTCAGGATTGGCTGTTCCTTTTTCGACCGAGAAGGACCCATCCATTTCAGGAATCGTGAAGTACAACTGGGTCATCTTGGGGGAGCCATAGGGTCTGGTCTGTTTTTTTGCCCCGGCAGAATGGTTATTTTGCCGGAACTGCCTTACATCAGGGCTGTCCGTCCCTTTCAGTAGGTGGTTCAGTTCCCGGTTTATGCTTGTTGTTTCCTCCAGTTCAGCCGATATTTGTTGATGGGTTTCAAAGAGTTTTTTGTACCGGAACCGTTCCTCTCTGAGTTCCAGGTCGAGGGTCCTGGTTTTTTCCTTAATCAAATCCGTTTGTTGTCTGGAAAACCAGAGCATGGGGTAGGGTTTCAGGGACCAATGAAAAAGCGCCCTTTTGTCCTCTTTACGGAAGGTTTTTCCCTTTAAGCGCAGCACTTTCCGGATGTATATCCATGAAAGCAGGTAGGTGACCAGGCACCCCAGGAAGAAAAAGCCAAGGTAATACAGCCACTTCATGGTGCTTAGTATTCGGACAATTCAAAGGATAATTTATTCAACAATCCGATCAGAGGGTAGAAGAAGAGAGTCTCCTCGATGTGCTTTTCATCGTCTTTATAAAAGGCTTTCATTCCTCTTTTAAGGTATTCCAGGATGTTTTCCTCCCTCATGCGCCTGAAGATTTCATATGCTTTCAGTTCTATGTTGTAAGTTCCTTCCAGGTTGATGGTTCCGGTATACCCATCCAGTATTCTGAAGAAATCAAGAATAGAGTCCCGTATTGATAGTTGTCCCCGGTGGTCGATATCGCCGTATTTGGGCGTCAAATGGATGTCAGCCGTTTTATCGAGAGGTCTGCTCCAAATTTCCTGTCCGCTGCCGCCGATCCAGAATTTGATGGAGTTTTGGGTAATACTTTCTTTAATTCCGACCTTCAGGGCTCCTTTGCAGGTGATTTCCTTGGGTATCGGGGATAAGATGACCTCGGGAACCGTTACCGGGCAGAGCCATGTTTTTTCAAAAATATACCTGAACATACCTGCCAGGTTTAGGAATCTGGGCGTTGGGTCAACAATGGCTGCCGTTTTGGCTGCTGTTCCGCTGAGTAAAACAGACCCGGGTGTCTCAAGTCCGCATTTCTTCAGCAAATGAGCCGAATAATAGGCAATGGCTCCGTAAAAAAGAAGAATGGGCAACTTCATTCTTTTGTGGCTTTCAAGCAAGCGGGTATAGCTGAAGGTGTTCCGGCTGTTTGCCTCCATAGCAAATAAAAGGCTGCTGAAATCACCGGAATCTTTGGTTTTATTGAGAATATTGTCCAGTATGGGTTGCAGAAAAGTGTCTCCCCGGACTGCTTCCCTGGCCGGACCAGCAAAATGGCGGACAAAACCATTCCTGTCGGAATTATTCCGGTATTCACTGCTGGGAAAACCGTCACCGAAGATGGCATTTCCTGCAAACTTGAACGAAGAAATGATTTTGGCATTGGGTGTTTCTTCGTCGAATACAGCCAGATCAGTCGACCCCCCGCCGATATCCACCGATAAACTGTTCCCGATTACCGACGATTTGTAATAGAGATAGGGTGCAATACTTTCCGGTATGCCATGAATGCGGTTCTCATCCGGGTTCAGCCTGAAGATAGATTTATAAACATTCTCCCAGGTCCGGAACAGCACCCCCAACTCGTAGCCATCCATGCTGACCGGGTAAAACCAGGTAATGGTCGTTTTCTCCGGATCTCCCCCCAGGAGAAGGGTTTTGTAGTAGACAACCCGCAACAAAAACTCAATGTAGCTTTCAATCAGCGATTTGTCCCGAACATCCGCATAGTTGCTCCATTTTAGCTGGGTACGTATGTCCAGATATATCGGAACATGGATTTTTTCAAACAGCATATATGCGTTGCAATGCCTGAAAGACTCCATAGGGCTGTTGGGATCCATCTGTTTATTAAAGGCCAGGGCTGTACGCAGGGGGAAATGGGTCAATCCTTCCTCAGATGAAGAGAGGACATAGGGCATAATCTCCTTTTCAAACATCTTGTCATCGGCAATGTCCTGGGGGTTGTTAGAGGAATCCCCGTACTTCAGCAAAGATTGCCATATCGGAAGATTGGGAACGTTGTCGAGGGGAATGGCATCGTAATTGCCGTATTTGTATTCAATGTGCGTATTGGTGGTTCCAAAATCGATGGCAAAATGAATCTCATTATAGCTTCCTTCGGTTGTCTTCCAAAGTGGTAATAAAAACCCTCCGGTATTTTCTGAGACCAGGCGCAGCATATCAAAGTGGCCTCCGGTTTTGAAATAATAGCTTTTCTGAACTTTTCCATGATTCCGGAAGACAGGATCATCGCTGCTGATCCTTTCGCCCTTCTCAAAACATGCGATGGTAAAATCTCTTTGATTCGCGGTGCGGTCGTCAATAATCCCAACAGTATAGGGAAAATTGTGTTTTTCCGATCTGACAAAGGGAATGATAGCAAGATGGACTTCCGGTTTTTCTTTGTCGGGTTGGCTGTAAATTTTCTTGTAATGGATCTTCCCTTTTTTCACGGGGATTTCAAGTACAGCCTCAACACCCCCTCCAGCCAGTTCCCGGAGGTTCAGCATTTTATCAGCATTTTCAGCCTTGAAATACTTCAGAAATAAAGGAGTCAGCGGAAGCAGATGACGGGTTGCGCCGCAAAGGTTGAATCTGGAATGATCGACGGAATAAGGAAGTTCGATGATTTTATCTTCCAGGAAATTTCCAATCGTTAACCAGGGGTAGGCATCCTCCTGGATGGGAAGCTTTGAGTCTTCGAATGAGCGTTCATTCCGGAAGGGTACCTCGTTGTTTTCGTTCCACAAAATACCAGGAGTAGTATACGTCCACTTCCCGGTGAACCGGCCGAAAGGAAGAACCAGAGGTTTCCTGCCGGGAAAGGAAAAATCTGCCTGGATGGTAAAATCGCTCGACTCATTTATGCCTCTTTCTTCATGATCTTTTAATTGAATACCGAGAGGTATACCCAAAACCTCGCAGCAATCACCCGGATTGTTTTTCACCAGACAGGGATCATAATCCTGCAGAGCCTGAGCGTCCAGGTTGGTAACGACAGAAACGAGATCCCGGACCAGATGACTCAGGCGTACTTTCTCCAGGTAAGCGTAGAATTCGGGGAAATAGAGCGCAAAATTGGATTGCTTCGACAAAGCATACAGGTACCGGATAAACGAAGGTTCCCGATGGGTCAGCGAAGAATATTCGTTGTTAAACAACTCATCTTCTGAACTTTTTATTCTCAGCGATGAGGCCACCTCATGCGCATCCGGGGCGGGAAAGAACAGCGTTGCCGGGGAAGTGCCGCCAATAACCTGTTGGGTACTTTTCCGGATCAGCAAATAAAGCCTGCGCACATGTTCAAAATTATACAGAACCAGGTTTCCCGTTTCTTCCGGCGATACACTGTCCTGCTCCCAAAATAGTTTTAATGTTTCGGCGAACCGGTTGTGCCGGGTCAGCTCACCCTGCTCTATGATGGTTTTAAACCGGGCGGCCGGATTGTATGCCACAATCTCAACTTTATCACGATGCTTTCCGGAAAGGTAAAACATCTGGGCAACATCCAGCGTGTCAGAAAC
This sequence comes from uncultured Prolixibacteraceae bacterium, assembly GCA_964650525.1. GTDB lineage: Bacteria > Bacteroidota > Bacteroidia > Bacteroidales > Prolixibacteraceae > UBA1413. The sequence goes on along the minus strand of CAZYUA010000030.1, from coordinate 20,725 downwards.
CAACCGGTGATGGGCCGTTGTGCCTTCAATTCCCTGATGGGTCACCCAGCGGAAAGCTGTTTTTACCAGGTCTATCCTCGCAAAAGGACTGGGAATGGAGGTCGCTGCATCTTTCCCCTCTGTCTTGATGGTTGTCAGCTGGGCCGGCGTTAGTGACTGGCTGATAAACCATCCGGTGCCGTTGGCGCCCTGGTGTAGTCTGAATACTTTTGCCATGGTCTAGCGGATTATTAAACCTTTTTTTGTCAAAACGTTATTCGTAGAAAGCCCGAATAACTTGATAAGGGCAGTATGCTTCTTTCCGGAAGATGACCGGAGTTCGTTCCGGTCGATCAGCAAGCAGTTCTCCCTGTCAATCGTTTTGAAACTGCCGTTTCCTTTGGGAGCTCTGTTTTTTATCAGGTGAAGGGCATTATCCGGAGTGATCTCCCAAAAAGGGCTGAATGCAGGCTTGTTGTTTTTAAGCTCCCATAACCATTCATCGAACAGAATATTAAACGCTTTTACCTGCAAGGTGTATTCGACAGAGTTGAAATAATTCCGGTCCAGTGCTGAATTTTTAATTTTGGGTACCAATTTCATATTGCTCTTCGTCCACCGGGAGACATTCAGCGCCCTGGGTAAACCCTGCCTCAGGTATTCCGAATAAAGTTTAAACCGTGTAAGCGGGCTCCACAGCGTTTTAACATCGTTCAGGTTCAGATCGTTGAATGTAATAACGTCGGTGTCGTTTTCAATGCCAAATTCCTTTATCTGGGTGCCGCCAGTAGCTTTTCCATTTTCAACTTTATGTAATCCAATGTTTTTACAAAAATCCATAATTGCTAAAGCGCCTGCCAGTTCGAGAAAATGAGCGTCGTTCTTTTGTTCCTTTCCCCCGACTGCATAAGGAATGATGTTGGTATTTCCTTTATTTCCAATAAGATAGAGTACGTTGATTTTGTTCTGGCTGATGAGCGTCCTGTTATAATAGTCGATGGCTACTTTAGCCTTTTCTTCAAACGATTCCGAATTAACTTCATCCTGCTTGTTCAGGGAGAAATAGGGAAGGTAGGTAATGCCCCCGATCGGAGCATCCTTGATTTGGGCTCTGTGCGGAATGTCGCTGTTTCCCCTGAGATTTTTCAACAAAAGGGGAAATCCGGCTGCCCCAGTGCCTCCAAATATGGAATTGATGATGAAAACTGCATCGCCGGGACCAAAGGTCTGCCCAAATCTCAGAAAATCCTCTGAATTGGTAAACTGGTTTAACACAATAGAACCCATATTGGGGTTTCCTTTAAACCCGACACTGATGTCGGACTCCAGGTTAGCCGTTGAATAGAGCATTCTGACAAAATTCTTGTCATCCTCCGACTTTTCGGCACAATCGCTCAATTCGTCATAACCGATGTACTGTTTGAATGAATTCCCGTCCACCCCGTTTAACCGGAACTGGAAAAAATCGGGATTAATATCAGCGGTGTTATTGGCTAGTTCCTGGATTGTTTTCATATCCTGTGCAAAGAAATCGTCGGGATGGTCTACCTGGTTTCTAATTTGTTGGTAGAGCCGAAGGATGTTCTTGGTCCGGTCGAGATCGCCGTTGCCGGTATCAGGATCGATGATTACCGGAACGATGGTGTCGAAGCCGTTTTCAAGTTTGCATCCGGCAGCCATCATCATGGTCAGGGCTTTAATCACACGGGAACCGGTGCCGCCTATTCCGAAAATATAAAGTTTCATGCCGTCGGGATTAAAAGGGTAAATGCATTTGAATTTTGCTGAACTGTTTAAGTATCAAGCAGTAAATAAACCCCAGCAGGGCGGAGGAAAGGGTGTTGACCAAGCCATAGGTGACAGGTAAACCGGCAGCATACGGTGCGTAACCTGAGGCCGGGTCGTTCAAAGCTTCTGAGAGGGCAGGATTGCCGGACGAAAATATTTCAGAATAAGCAAGCCCCCAGCTGGCAGCAAAAACAACCCCACAAATGATAACCAGCCACAACCCCCAGTGCCATATCCTTCCGTACGGGTAACGCCAGGCATAATAAAACAGCAACCACAACAACAAAGGAACCAGGATGAATAAAAGCCCCAGTTTAAGATACCCTCCAAAATCAAAGAGAGTGGAAAACAAGGTTTGGTAATTCTGGTTCCAGATACCCCAGAGGGTTTCATAAAACGCCCCGAAAAGTTCTTTCATCTTTGTGATATTAACGGATGTCTATTTTGAAACTCGCTATGCTTTTGTCTTCTGAAACCGATTCATATGCTTCCAGGATTCCGTTCGTCAGGTACCTGAATCCGAAGGTATGGGTCTTATCCTGCCCGATATTATCTTCTGAATCAGAATGAGTGGAAGCAATCCAGGCCGGCGGGTTATTTTCCAATGAAACAATAAGCTGACCGGCAGGACTTTTTACGGTTTTAACCGTAATAAGATGGGTGGGAGAAAAGGGTACCGAATAGATCTTTGTGGAAGGTTTTGTAATGCTTACGATGGAGTAATTGTTGCTAATAGAATAATTTTCCGGAGAGGTTAAAAACGTATCTGAATAGGGTAACCCGGAATAATCAACCGCAATACTGAACTGAAAACCCCGGCCACGACTGTCGGTTTTTGCATCATTCAGCCGGTTTCTGGCTTTATGGTCGAATTTGAAAGTTCCCAATGAGTTGTCAGCGGTAGCCTGGCAGGGAACAGAGGTTATTCCCGGTTTCAGAAAACGGGCCATATCGGTATACCCTTTCAGTGTTTCTATATATTCGTTAGGGAAACAGGTATTCAGCAGACTGCTTTCCCCGAATATCCATATATAATAGGGCCTCAGGCCGTTAACACGGGTCTTTCCCCTTTGGGATGCATAGAAATAGTCACCATCGAATTGCGATTGCAGCTTGATAATTATGGTTTGAAGATTACCGTTCGTCAGCCGGTTGATAAACTGGGTCCGGGTACCTTTACCCTCTGTGACAAGAGACGTAATACCGGCTCCCCCGATATCATAAATTCCGTCGGATATCAACAGGGAAACGACCCCAGGCCCGGCACTGTTCAAAGCCGTCTGGAACATGCCATTTAAATTGCTTTTGGTAATGTCCCCGCAATGATACCCTGACCGGTTCAGTTTGCTTCGCAGTGCCGACGGAGTATCTCCTGCCGGGGTAATAACCGGATCCGACCCATTGATAAAGTAAAACTCCCTGTCTGTCTTTTCAATGACGAACTGTGGTTTTTCTGCCAGTTCGGCGATTACTTCCACATAAGAGGTTATACCGCCCACATACCCGAACATACTTTCTGAATTTTCAATGAAAAAGATTGCTTTGGTCGTCTTTGGTTCCTGAATTGCTTTTGCAGGCGCCGCACCCGGGGAAGTCCTCCCCGGGGTGTTGCTGCTCTTCCCGGTACACCCGATGGCCATGATACACAGGGAAAAATACACGTACATCGTATGCCTCAATGCCATATCCGGTTGATTAAAGGTTTTATCATCTCATAACTCATTAACATACTTGTTTATTATAATAACAACCCATAAACTGTTCCTTTCGGGATGTTATACTTTCTCCGGGCTCTGTTTTCAACAAAAAACCCGTTTTCGTATCCCGGTGTATTCCCGGTTCCGTTTCAGCCGGCTTTGTTCATCATCCGGTTTTATATCTCTATACATAAGTTATTCAAAGATCTCTGGTTGTATTGAAACTCTGCCGCATGCATGCTGTGGAGAGTATATGTTCGGAAAGGGTGGCTGGTTATTCCAGGATTACGCTGATTTCAGGTGGGGCGGTATAGCGGGTGTGGATGGTGCCGTCGGGCAGCGTGCGATGGTCTACCGAAATCATTCCATAAGGGGTTGGGAAGGTCCCCCGGGCCCATTGGAGGTCTCCCAGGTGGGGGGCGATCCTCACGGTTTTGCATCCCGGCTCCAGGATGGCAATGCCCAGCACGTGTTCCGACAGCCACGCCGTCGGGCCTGAAGCCCACCCATGACAAAGACTCTTTCTGTAACCGATATAGCAAAAGTCGCCGTATGATCCGTGGATATCGATTTTCCCGGATGAAAGAGGTTCATCAATTCTTCCGGCATTTTCAGCCCATTCAGGGTTAAAATCTTCCCAGAAGGTGGTTGCTCCCAGGTCGAGCATGGCGCCCCAGTACTGGCGGATGTTGTTGATGGCTTCGCGGTAATCGCCGGCTTTGGCTTGCGCCTGAAGCATGTAATAGCCGTAAAAGGTGGAAAATCCTTTCACCCCGTCCATGCCGATCACCTCACTGCAGGCCTGCCGGGCGGGTAAAATGCCGGCCAGGGCCAGCAGTGCCGCTGCCTGCTTGCTGCCGTTGCAATCCGGGACATAAGACCGCATCCGGGCGGCCATCTCATTGTAAACCTTTGCTTTCCTGTTTTCCCCGAGGATATTACACAATTCGGCTCCTTTTGAAAACGTCAGGACCATCAATGCCTGTAATCCTGCGTGAACACCCTTTTCATTCCGGCTGGAGGGCCAATCCAGGAATCGCATTCCTCCGTCGTGGAGCATTTCCCTTCCCTGCGGGTCCACCTTCGTAAGCAGCAGGTCCAGCAGATCCGTCAGATAGGTCTTCTGCTCTTCCAGGTAGACCCGGTCTCCCTGGTGCTGAAACCAGTCGTAATGAATCAGCACCCACCACATGGAATAGGCACTGATGCCATTCATCCATCCCGGTAGTGGCGTACGGTTCCTGACAAAATCCAGGCTTTTGGGGACTACCGGGTTGCTGCCGAAAACCGCGCAAATGGTCATCACTTCCGGGTGCATATCCCCCACCCACACCATCCGGTCACGTTTGATCCCATCCCAGAGGTAATCCTGCATGTTGAGGTGAACGGTATATGCCCCTGTATTCCAGATGTCGTTCAATCGCGGATCGTTGCATTCGAACGATCCGCGATAGGGAATGTCTCTAAAGGTGGCGTAAGCTGCTATCTCCGTCAGGTTCAGGCTGCACTCCGGGTCGGCCAGGTCGATGCGGACAAACCGGAATCCTGATTCGCCGAATTCACGGGTTCCGTATCCCGGGAGCTCTTCCACAAAATCGCGCATGGCATGATGGTTGGTGGCCCCTCCTTCCAACCCAGTGGTGCCGTCACCGATTACCCGGCTGCAGGTCTCCGCTACCGATTCCCCGAAACGGATCCTCACCTTCCGGGTTACCCGGTTCGAAGAGCAGGTCGTTATCCGCAATCCTCCGTGGATCTCCTTTCCGAAATCAAGGATGATCCCTGCTGTGTCGCTCCCAGCATTTGTCAGGGTACAGTAGGTATCCTTTTTCAGTCCGAAGACAGCCTGGCTATTTCCCTGTTGCAAAAGGATTTCCGCATGCCTGACAGTTACTCCGGAGGTGTCGGATTGCCATACGATCCGTTGGGGTGTAATATAGTAACGGACCCGTTCATCTTTCTGAACCTTGTTTCCGGGAAAGTATCCCGGTCCGGGAGGTATTTGGTCTCCGGCATCCGCAGAGAGGACGGAAATGCAGACTGTTAAAAAGAAAGACAATAAACGCTGTTTCATCGGATGCAGATATTTTCCGGACCCTAAAAAATCTTCTGCCAGCCTGGAAACATGACAGATTCGCGGTCATACCCCCCCTGGTTTAAACTATGATTAGTTCAGTGCCGGTTTCCCTTATTATCCCGGCCATCGATTCGGAAATACCGTCATCGGTGATGATCATATCCACCTGGTCAAGATTGCAGATCTTCCCGAAACCTCTCTTTCCGAATTTTGAAGAGTCTGAAAGAATAATCGTTCTCAATGAGGAGGCCATCATTTTCTTATTCAGTTGTGCTTCGCCGATGTTCGAATTGGTAATGCCGTATTCGGGATCGATGCCGTCAACCCCCAGGAACAGTTTGGAGCAGGTAACATCGTCGAAAAACCGGCCCGGAAGATCCCCGATTACCGATGCTGAGTTTTTCCGCACTGTACCTCCCAGTTGAATGACCTCCACGTTGGCCAGTTCATTCAACAAAAGCGAAATCTTCAGGGAGGCCGTAACAACTGTCAGGTGGCCCAGGGGTTTGATCTTTTCGGCAAACATATAGACTGTAGACCCGGAAGCGATGATGATGGAATCGTTATCTTCCAGCAGTTGACACGCAGCCAGGGCGATACGTTGTTTTTCGTCTTTTTTGATTTTTTCCTTTTCAGAAACTTTCAGTTCCGATGCCAGCGGATTCACCGGACTGGCACTGCCATGAGTTCTGTAAAGAAGCTTCCGGTCTTCAAGATATTTCAGGTCTTTCCGAATGGTTACACTGGTAACATCCAGTGCTTTTGCCATATCGTTAACCTTGATGAACCCGTCTTTTTTCAGGGTGTCCAGAATGAATTTGTGCCGTTCAGCTATACTTAACATGGGTTGTGTTTTATCATGTAAATATACATAATATGTCAAAACAGTCCGGAATCGGCTGTATGGTATTTCGTTCCTGTCTTTTTCTCCGGAGACATCCGGATACCCCCGGTTCGCCGGGTTAATCCAATTTTTTCGGCCAACCCTCCGAAGGTTCTCTGAAACTGTTATTTTTGCCTCTTTTACGGCAGAATGGATTTCAACCTGTTTGCAACGTTTCTTCTGACCGGTATCGGATTGTGTTTCGACACCTTTGCGGTTTCGGTATCCCTGGGCATTATGAACCGTGAAATCCGGTTCCGTCAGGGATGCCGCATTGCCTTTATTCTTACCTTTTTTCAGGCCCTGTTCCCTGTATTAGGGTGGCTCATTGGAATTACATTAAAAAACCTCCTGGCAAACCTGGATCACTGGATTGCTTTCTTACTCCTTTTCCTTATCGGAGCGAGAATGGTCTACGAAGGGTTTATGGGAAAAGAGGAACGCAAAATTCTCGATCCCTCCAGGCCGGAAGTGATCCTGGGTCTTGCCGTCGCTACCAGTATTGATGCCTTGGTCGTAGGTCTCAGTTTTGGATTCCTGGATACAACCATCTTATTTCCGGCCCTGATAATTGGTGCGGTAACCTTCCTTGCCGCTATGCTGGGAATGCTGTCAGGTAAAAACCTGCCGGGAAAAACCAGTCAGCGTAGCCTGATCTTAGGAGGCGTTATTCTCATCCTGATCGGTGTGAAAATTTTGGTCGAACACCTGTCAGCCTGAAATGGAATCCGGAAAAAGCACCTTATGAAGACCCTGATGCTGGTCTTGTCATTGATCAATAGTTCCTTTCAGAACACGGCGGCCGCTGTTGTCAGGGCTCCGTTCCGACTACAATTTTTTAATCTGCAAGCGTACCGTTTTTTCTTTATCCGGCACGTCGATCCCGTGGACAGGATAAGGGAGTACATCAATCAGGGTAAAGACATAATGGTTGATGGTATCCGACGGCTGAAGCACCGACCGCAGTGTTACCTCCCATGGTGAACCATTGTGCACTTCCAGGCGGACAGTGACCTCTCCCTGCCAGAAGCAAACCACTCCGATGGGACAACGGGAATCCCAAATTTCAAGGATTCGTATGCTAAGATTTTCATTCCTTGCAGAACTGATTTCCCCGGTTTTGAGCCGAAATTCTTTACCCAGGTCGAAGAAAGGATCTTCTATTTCTTTCTGACAGCCGACGGTATATGCCAGGATTATAAAGAGCCCGATACGGATTGGAACAGTCAGTCGTTTGTTCACCTTAAATGATGCCATTTTTACCTGATTGTTTCGTTAAGAAATTGATATCCTCTGTTTTCTGCAGCGGTGTAGTCCGAATTATACGTTCATTCCGCAGCAATGGTTTTATCTTTTATGAAAGATGGGAAAGCTGCTTATAAAGTTGCGTGAAAGGGCTAATTTTGAGGAGAAAATCGCTGCTATGCGGATCGGGAAGACAGATTTGGGAGAAAAGCCACTGTTTCTGGCGCCTATGGAAGACGTGACCTATAAGTCGTTCCGGTATATGTGCAAGAAATATGGCGCAGATGTGATGTATACGGAGTTTATATCGTCGGATGCCCTGGCCAGGAATATTGCAAAAACCAGGAAGAAAATGATGTTGTTTGATTTTGACCGGCCGGTAGGGGTTCAGATATACGGGCATGATCCGGAAGCAATGGTGTTAGCTGCCAGGATTGCCGAAGAGTCTGGTCCCGATTTTATCGACATCAATTTCGGCTGTCCGGTGAAAAAAATCGTACGCCGGGGTGCGGGGGCTGCCCTTCTGCAGGATCTGCCCAAAATGCAGGCCATGGCTGAAGCCGTTGTCAAAGCGGTTTCCCTGCCGGTAACAGCTAAAACCAGGATCGGCTGGGATGAAAAATGCAAACCGGTCAGGGAGGCTGCCCTTAGATTGCAGGATGCAGGAATACAGGCACTGGCGATTCACGGCCGTACCCGTGACCAGTTCTATTCTGGTATGGCCGATTGGTCCCTGATCGGGGAAGTGAAAAACGATCCGCGAATGGTCATCCCGGTAATCGGCAACGGCGACATACGGAGTCCTCAGCGGGCTGACGAATTATGGCGGCAAACCGGAGTGGATGGCCTGATGATTGGCAGGGCGGCCATTGGCAGGCCCTGGATCTTCCGGGAAATCAAGCATTACTTCCTGACCGGGACCCTCCTCCCCCCTCCCCTGGTGGAGGAGGTGGTCAGAAATGTGCGGGAACAACTGTTGCTCAGCATTGAATGGAAAGACAATGAAAGAAGCGGAATCCTGGAAATGCGCCGCCACCTGGCCAAATACTTCCCGAATCTTCCACGGTTCCGGGAGTGGAAAATCCTGCTTTTGCGCGCCGAAAAGTACGAATCCCTCAATACCATCCTCGACCAGGTTGAGGATCAATACCATGGCATGAATGTTGATTATGCTGAAGTCACCTAATATCTACTGCATGGATACCAGCTTTTCCGGTCATTATGATGAAAAATCGCTTTTTGAGAAGATTAAAAACTTTTCTGTAAAAGCAGGGCAAGAAGTAATATATGCCGTATTGTTATTGTATTTCCTCATGAAAAATCCCGGTGTACCCATCAAAACAAAGATTAGCATTGCTGCTGCCCTGGGGTATTTCATCCTGCCAGCAGATGCTATCCCTGACCTGGTGCCGATGTTTGGATTCACCGACGACCTGGGGGTGCTCATTTTTGTACTGGTTCAGGTTTCCCGGTCCATAACGCCTGAAATACGGGTACAAGCCAGACAAAAACTGGCAGGGTGGTTCAGCAAGGTGGACGAAAAACAATTATTGGCCATTGACGAAAAAATCGGAAACAACCCGGATCTGGCGGAATAATTCCCATATATCAGGCTCCGGATTGCACTAAATTTTTATTAATGATGAAAGGGGAAACAAGGGTATTTGGCAAATCCATCATCCATCGTGTCGTCCGGTTTGTGATACCGGCAATCCTGTTATTGCCGGTTTCTCCTTTAGCCGTTGCGCAGGTAAGGGTTGAGGTTAAACCCTTTCCCCCGAAGTCGCTGTTACAGATTCCTCCAAAGCCGGATGAGGGTTATCTATTGCTGCCGGGGCGCTGGGTGTGGCACCGGCCGGCCAAGATGTACGCCTGGCTAAGCCCAGTCTGGGTGGTACCTCCGAAGGGAAAGACCTGGTCGCCCGGATATTGGAAATCTCTCCGCAAAGGATGGATTTGGGTGCCCGGAAAATGGGTCAGGAAAAAAAGGTTCTGGGAAAAACAGACAGGATAGCCGGCACAAGAGTGTTTTACGGGTTTGCTTCCGGAAGTCCGGTTGTTAATTGCTGGAAGATGGTTTCCAGGTTTTGCTGCCTCTCCGTTAGTGCCAGGAGTGTAAGATCTGCGGATACAGCGTACCGGAAAAGTGCCTGACGTAAATCGGTTTCTGCATTTCCCGAGACCAGCCATCCTTTACTCAGAAGGGCTACCTCAGCGACTCCGCTGATTTGCAGAAGGTCAGTGGCAGATATTTCCCGGTCGAATTCCACAAATACCTGTTGGGATTGGCTGATTTTCCCTTCTTTCAGGTTTTGAAGCGTACTGTCTGCAACCAGCCTTCCGTTGCTGATGATGATAACCCGGTGGCAGAGGGCTTCAATTTCCTGTAAGATATGCGATGACAGCAAGACCGTTTTTTCCCGGCTCAACCCGGAAATTAAGGCCCTGATATCATTCAGCTGGTTGGGATCCAGGCCGCTGGTTGGCTCATCCAGAATCAGTATGGAGGGATCGTGTAATAGAGCCTGCGCCAGTCCGACCCGCTGACGGTAACCTTTGGAAAGGGCTCCGATCTTCTTGTGCTGTTCTTTTTCAAGCCCGGTAAGCCCTATCATTTCGCGGATCCGCGATTCTGGTTTAGGCAAACGGTGAAACCCCGCCATGATCTCCAGAGACTCCCTGACATACAAATCGGTGTAGAGCGGGTTGTTTTCAGGTAAATAGCCGGTCATCCTTTTCACGTCCAGGTTGTCGGGATTAACCTGAATGCCGTTCGCCCTGATTTCACCCTCACTGGCAGGCAAATAGCCGGTAATAATCTTCATCAGGGTAGACTTACCGGCGCCATTGGGTCCCAGAAATCCCGCCAGTTCTCCCTTCTTCAGTGAGAAGGTGACTTTGTCAAGGGCCCGCTGCTGCCCGTAAAATTTCGATATCTTATTAATCTCTAACGACATACATCCCGCATCCCAAACAAAAGTAGTTGATTCTTTTTGATATTTGAACCAATGAATTAAATTTGCGTTAAAGGCGACAAGGCTACAGGTTATGAACAATCCCAATTTTAAGTATATCAATGATTTATGTCGTTTTCAGCGCTTAAGTACCCGTGAAGTAAAAATCGGAGTCCTGCCCCTGGGGGGTCCCCATCCGATCCGAATCCAGTCTATGACCGATACAGACACGCGCGACACAGAGGCTACTGTCGGCCAGATTATCAGGATTATTAAGGCCGGCGCAGATTATGTCAGGGTAACGGTGAAGGGAATTCACGATGCGGAAAACCTCAGGAATATCAAACAGGAACTGGTTGAAAGAGGATATAACAACTCTTTGATCGCCGACATCCATTTTAATCCCAAGCTGGCTGAAATTGCAGCCCGGCATATCTCCAAAATTCGCATCAATCCGGGCAATTTTTACGACAAACGGGCTGTCTTTGAACATCATCTTTATACCGATGAGCAATACAGGGAAGAACTCCGGAAAATCAGCGAGCAATTTATCCCGTTTCTGGAGATCTTGAGACGCAACGGTACGGCCCTGAGGATTGGCGCCAACCAGGGGTCCCTTTCCGACCGGATCATGAGCCGCTATGGTGATACTCCTTCGGGAATCGTAGAGTCGGTAATGGAGTTTTTGCGGATCTGCAAGCAACAGGATTTTAACGATGTTGTCCTATCCATTAAATCGAGCAATACCCGTATCATGGTTTACACCGTGCGTTTGCTCTGTTTCCGCATGAGGCAGGAGGATATGGATTATCCCCTGCACCTGGGGGTAACCGAAGCCGGCGAAGGCGAGGATGGAAGAATCCGGTCTGCCGTGGGCATCGGGGCGCTGCTGGCCGACGGTATCGGTGATACGGTGAGGGTTTCACTGACAGAAGATCCTGAAAAAGAGATACCGGTAGCCCGCAAACTGTTAGACCATATTAAATCCTACCAGGACCATCAACCCATTACGGCCCCTTTGTCGGCTCAAATCAACCCGTTTGAGTACGAAAAACGCTCCACAAGACCTGTTCTGAACATGGGAGGGCGGTTTTTACCCGTTGTGGTAGCCGACCTTGGGGAGCGCTCCCTTCAGGAGATCCTCCCCATCCGCGGTAAAATGATCCCTGATTATTTCCTGTCTAATAACAAGATCCTGGATATCAACGGAAATGCTTTTCCGGTGATCACTCTCGAAGAATATCTTTTTGAAAGTACCCGGTGGGGACGCATGAAATTTATCAGGACCAATAAGATGGAGTTCGACCGTTTTATGGAAAAACATCCTGAAATCATGACCAAACTGAAGCAAACCCGGAAGACGGTCCTGATTCTGGAAAGTTTCAACAAAAACCCGTTTGCTGAATTAAGGGCTTTTTTCATGATGCTCGAAATTCATATCTGGAAGGTCCCGGTTATTCTCTGTCGCCGCTACGAAGAGAGGAACCTTGAATCCCTCATGATAAAAGCCTCTGCCGACCTGGGCGGACTGTTCATCGATGGTTACGGGGATGGGATCTGTCTGTCGAACGATTACGACAACATTACTTTCACCGAACTGAAAGACCTCAGCTTCGGCATCCTTCAGGCATCCCGCATGCGGGTATCCAAAACCGAATTCATTTCCTGTCCGGGTTGTGGCAGAACCCAGTTCGACCTTCACGAAACCACCAAAAAGATCAAGGATCATTTCAGCCATCTCCTTCATCTAAAAATCGGAGTGATGGGCTGCGTAGTAAACGGACCCGGAGAAATGGGGGATGTGGATTATGGTTTTGTAGGTTCCGGAAATGGCAAAATCAACCTTTACAAGGGGCAGCAGGTGGTGAAACGCTCCATTCCTTTTGAAAATGCAGTAGAAGAACTTGAAAGGCTGATCCGGGATTATGGCGACTGGCAGGAGCGGTAATTCATTTCAGTCCGGCAGATTTTTGCCGCTCAGAAACCGGCGGTAGTACTCCGGTCTATTGTACCGGGAAAGCCCTGCCCTCCGGTATAGGTGAGATGATTTAAAATACTACGCCAAAACGAATCCCGCCAACGATCAGTGTGCCGGAATATCCGAGATCCAGCCATCCATCGTTATAATAGCCGTGCAATCCCTTGATCCTGTTGTCGTAGCTGAACCGGATGCCGGTTCCGATGTAGGTGTCGATATAAAAAACCTCGCTGATCAGAGCCTGGTAGCCGAGCATCAGGTTTCCCCCGAATTTATAAATCCGTGTGTGGATGAGGTCATCGCGCAATCCTACATATTCCGTTCCGAATTCCTCGAACACATAAGAGGTCAGGCCGTTGTCTTTTACCGAAAAGTATTGAAATACAGGCCCATAGGCAAGATATGCGCCTTTGGGCAAGGGTCCTGGCTTCATAAAGATCCGGTGGTTCAAGTCTATGCCGAAACCATTAAGCTCTTCATAATTCCACAGGTTGGAATTTCCGGTGTTGATATAAAATTGGGGTCCGATGATCAGCCATTGACCTGGTTTTGGCAGTTTCAAATCGATATCGACACGCATCCCGTTCATAATGGAATACTGGGGAACCACCCCGATGCCGTTATTCACACTCCTGGTGTTCTGGTCTTCCTGGGCTGAAAGAATGAAAGGAAACAGGATGAAAAGAAATGCAAACCGGAGGGGCTTGCCTGATTTTTCAATTTTGTACATAGAGGTAGCTTAATTTTTTGATTTGGTTGTTTTCAAGCCTGTATTGAATGAAGCCGGTTTTACCGGTAACCATGACCAGGTCTTCTTTCCAAATGACATCGTAGGCGGAGATTCCCGGGAAATGGTGCAGGAGCCGGATATCATTTTTATTTCGAACGTCGAAAACTTTCAACCCTTCGTCACAGACCCACAGGGTATCATTCCGTAACGCCATTCCTTGTGGATTAGACATGGGGTATTGTTTGACCAGAACGGGAAGCTGAGGGTCGCGGATATCGACGATCTGAAGTTCATTCGCCGCCCGCCAGCAGCGCTGGTTGGAGGAACTGAGGGTTACATAGGCATACCTGCCGTCGGTAACCACCGGGTCACAGGCATCAATATGCTCGTAAAAGGAGAGCTTAACCGGCCGAACCGGGTCGCGGATGTCATATATATACATCCCGGAGGCGGTTCCCAGGAACAGGTTGTTGTCAAAGGGGAAAATGGTTTCAACGCCAAAGCCTACCCGGACATTGGTTTTAAATACCGGTTTTTCCGGATTGGTGAGGTCGAAGACCTTCAAAGCAGAAGGATCTACCGTGAACAGGTTGTTGTTGGTAATCGTAAACCGGGCCAGCGACCCTCCCGTTCCTTCACCTCCCGAAAATTCTGCATCACTGCCATACTGGCAAGATGGACAGGCCAGTAGGATCAACAGGACGAATCCGGCAAAAGTTGATTTTATTGATTTCTTCGCTTCCATCTTACCAAAACTGAGTTTTCAGGTCGTGCCAGTTTCTCTTCGTACGATAAATCCCTTCCGTCCGGAGCGAGAGGTTCGGGAAATACATTTCTGAACCTTTCCGTTACGGTGATTCCCGACCACGACGGATTCACCGAAAGGGCTACCAGGTCTGCGGCATTGTCGGCATAAAGAACATGGTCTTTTATGGCCAGGTCGATGCACCCGTCAATGTGAATAAAAGCCCTGTTTGTGGGATGTTCAGGATCGGAATTGTCGATTACGTGAATTCCTCGGCCTTTCTCAACAATAAACACAAACTGGTCTTTAACATAAATCTTTCCCGGTTCTGTCACAGGCCTGGGACTTTCTGAACCGATGCTTTTTTCCATTTCAGTCCGGTCCATAAAAACCGGCTCGTATTCGTAATAATAAACATCGACAAATCCTGAAACCAGGAAATACAATACCAGCACCGGGAACAGGGCGGCTTTTTTCATTATCGGAAGTTTTTGATAAGACCAAAAATAAGGATTTGGGTTGCGTGAATGAAATAATTTGGCATTTTTTTATCAGGTGGCCGATTTTGCCAAGGCAAAGTCTTCTCTTTCCTGCATAGTCCAGTTGCAGTTCCCGGTTGGAACAAGTAATGATTTTCTCTCTATTTTAGCGGAAAATACGAACGGCATGGCAAAAGTGGATTTCAAACCCGGGACGATGATCTATCCTCTCCCGGCGGTAATGGTCAGTTGCGGGGAGACTCCGGAAGAATATAACATCATCACCATTGCCTGGACGGGCACCATCTGCAGCGATCCTCCCATGTGTTACATTTCCGTAAGGCCTGGTCGTCATTCCTATGGGATCATCCGCCGCACCGGGGAGTTTGTCATCAACCTGACCACGGAGGAACTGGCGCGGGCAACCGATTGGTGTGGATGCCGTTCCGGCCGCCAATACAACAAATGGCAGGAGATGAACCTGACCCCCCTGTCAGCGAAGGTGGTGAAAGCCCCATTGATTGCTGAAGCCCCAGTAAACATCGAATGTAAAGTCCAACAGATCATTCCTCTGGGAACCCACGACATGTTTATCGCCGAAGTAGTTTATATTCAAGCGGATGAAGCCTTTATTGACCGCAAAGGAGCGTTCAGCCTGGCCAGCGCAAATCCTCTGGTTTACAACCACGGACACTATTTCGGTATTGGAAAAAAAATCGGAAAATTTGGTTGGAGTGTTGAGAAAAAAATCAAAACCGGAAAAATAAAGTAACGGTTATTGTTTGACTACTTTATTCCGAGACACCTTGTTCCCGGTTTTGATTTCCAAAATGTAAATTCCTTTGGTAAGATGCGAAAGATTAACCCGTTCCGTGTCCGACCACTCCCAAATTTTCTCTCCCTGGAGCCCGAACAAGCCGGCACAGAAATCTCCTGATGACGAAAGGGTCAGGTGGGAACTGAAGGGATTGGGGTAAAAGGTGACGGATCCGATGGAGTGATCAAGGATGCCGGTAGAGGGAGACACAGTAATATAACTGCTCTTTGTGGCGGTGTTCTCACCGAAACTGTTGGTAACCTTCAGGGATACCGGATAAATGCCTTCGGAGGGGTACGTAATGGCAGGATTCTGAAGGGTGGAAGACGAGGGATTACCGCCCGGGAAACTCCACTCCCAGGCAGTGGGTACGTTGACCGACAAATCGAGAAACCGGACGTTCAGAGGGGCGTTTCCCGACTTAAGATCGACGGAAAAATTGGCTGCAGGAGGCAATCCCAACGTGCGGGAACCGGTAGAGAAAAAGACCGGCCATTTGGCATCTTCCACCAGGATGGAGGCATTTCCCGAGGATGATATTTTGTTGGAAGCCAGGCTGATCATGCCAACCACTTCGTCGTCTGAAGTTGTTTTGGCGGAGAAGGCCAGCCTCCGGTCGTCTTTCGAAAAAGAAGGAAATCCCAGTATGCTGTTTTCAAAAATGATTCCCACATCACCCGACTCAAGATCAAGGCCCAGGATGGCATATTCGTCTGATGCCTCATCCAGGTAATCGAATGCGATAATGTTGGCAGAATTTTTTGAAAAAACAGCATTCCCGACACTGATCTTTTCGGGCAGCGATCCGAAAAGTTTGGAAATAGTCCCGTCGCTAAAATCCGATGTGCGGTTATCCCAAACCTGGATAAACCCGATATCCCAGTAGCCAATGTCTTCAAAAGCACTGGAATTCAATTGATTGTATGCGTCGTACATCAGGAACTGGCCGGAATGGTCAAATTCAATGGCATCAGCAAACAGGACACCCCCGGCATTGGTGCCGTAATGGCTGGTCGTGGGGTTGTATAAATTGAATTTTGCCCATTGCTGAATATCGAAATCAAAAACATAAACAGCGGTATCAATTTCATTGGAAATAGCAGCCAGCCGTTTGCCGTCTTTCGACAGCACCACGTTATCCCAGAAAGGATCCTCCTGAATAACAGATTCCTGGCGGGAGGTCAGGTCAAGCAGTCTGATTTTATGATCGGTGGAGACAAAGACGGCAAATTTTCCGTCGTCGGTAACGCTGGCTTTACCTTTGATGGGTGTTTTTGTTAGTGGCACAAATCCGGTGCCGTCGGCAAAAGACTGGTAAAGGGTATTGGAATCCATCCGATAGGTGTTGTAACAAAGAAGGTACTCCTGCCCGGGGTTAATGTTGTAATCCTGTTGCTCTTCAACCGGTTCTTCCTCATAAATCCCGACCTTGCTGAAAGCTTCGGCAGCCTCTGCTGCTTCGATTGAAGTTTCCCCGTAGAGATCTTTGGCCGACTGAATCACGGCTATCCTGAAATCAAGAAATTTGGAGGTCGTGGTCAGATAACGGGTCAGGGCCCGGTAAAAAACCTGTTCAGCCTTATCTTTCGAAACGGCAGTGGAAAACAGGTAATAGGCATGATTTCCAATTCCGTTGTTGATGTGGACCCCGGCATTATCGCCGCTTCCCAGGTACATTTCAGAAACATGTCGGGGCTGCCAGTATTCATCTCCTTCCCTGCCCCTGTTGTGAGGGTCTTCCATGTTGCGCAATGCCCCCGAGGGTGAAAACCCGGGCCGGGTAATGTCTTCCCCGATCAGCCAGTCTTCCCGGTCGACCATAGATCCGAAAATGTCGGCAAAGGTTTCATTGATAGCCCCTGACTGGCCATAATACTCCAGGTTGGCGGTATTCGAAACAACACCATGGCCCAGTTCATGAGCGGTCACATCCAGAGCCCCGGCCAGCGATTTGAAACTGGTGCCGCCATTTCCGTAAAAAGCGGCTTTCCCATTCCAGAAGGCGTTCTCCATGGAACTGCCGTCGTCCTCGGCCACATTCACCAGTGAGAGGATATTACCCCCCTGTCCGTTGATGGAATTTCTGCCAAAAGTGGTCTGCAGGTATTCATAGGTTCTGGTGGCGTTGTAATGGGCCGATACCGCCGCCGGCATATTCCAGGTGTTGTTTTGAGAAGTGACTTCCCTGTAATTGAGGTTATTGGTGGAAGAATGATTGGCATCCAGTGTCAGAATAATCCCCTCTCCCCTGGAGGCATTGAACATATTCTCCGATATGTTCATCAGGTAGTAGGTGCCGTTTTCCAGATAGGTGTCGATCGTGCGGAGGATCCCGTTTAAATCGTAGGCGTTGGCTGTAGCGGGACCATCAGAGGCTGTACCGTTGTATTTCCGTATGATTTCGCCGGTTTCAGCATGGATGAAGTACTTCCATACCTCCAGGAAGTTGGGCCGGATTTCAATATCATAAGCAAGAACCGGTTCTCCTTGCTCCGTTTCGTAAATTACCAGCCTTGTCAGTGGTTCCCTGTAGCCGAGAATCTGTTTTTCCTTTTCAGAGAGATCCTTGCAGACAGTCTCCTTTCTCAGGTCTGCGGCAGCAATGGCTTCAGCCTCCCCCGCCAGCAATGCCGGGGACGTGTCCACAGCCCCGCGGATACAACGAATCCTGCCGGTAAGCCGTACTTTGTCTGAAGATATATGAAATCCAAATTGCGAACCGTAGATGACAATTCCACGATACTGCTGAATGCCCATGATGTGTGTAATTCCCAGCTCATCTGTAGCAAGCTCCTCAATCCGGAACGATTCCTGCGGATTGTCAATGCCGGTAACTTCCCGGGTCTCCTCCAGGAAGGCAAACAACTCTTCTTCGCTGGAAAGAGCGGATTTCAACGGGTGAACCGGACGTTCCATATAAACAGGTGCCCCATGAATGTCGGTAATAACGTTCAGTCCCGACCTGATTCTCCCCGGAACAAGATTAGGTACCTGTCTGAAAGGTAATATTTTAACTTGTGATGACTTTAAAGGGGACGAACAACCGATGGTTATGTGGGAAAAACCTGGGACAACAGTGCCTGGCAGGTTTTTTGAAATCGTTTTAAAAGAATGGGCCTGAGCTGAAAGAAATGCCGGAATCAGCAAGATTCCGAAAACCAAAAATGATTTTTTCACCCGTATTGATTTAAGTTAATATTCTGATTTTCAATTATATAATTATGTTAAAACACGATCTGTTATCATAGCCTGTGGAACCCGGCGTAGAAACCCGGGGCTCGTTTTATACTTATTTCTTTAAAGTATTCAGAAGTTTGCTGTATAAAACGTAAATGGGTGTATCCTGTTCTGATTCAGACCACTGAACGGTGTGGTCATACTCGGGGGTCATCACCCGGATATAAAAGTTGACGTTACCAGCTTTTCCGCTTCCCAGGTTTTGGAAATTCAAAGAATCTACCAGGGCCATGATTTCCCTCAAATTCCCGGCACTGATTTTATTGATTTTTTCGCTTGTTTCCTCCCGTAATCTGAAAACTTCCCGGTTCTTCCGGATAGCATAGTTAACGGGAATGTTGGTAAAACCGCCTGTACGGCCAAATTGTATTTCAGGCGTCCGTTCTGTCCTGGTTGTCTGATGGGTTTGGGTACAAGAAACCAGCAAAAAGGCAACCGTAGCATAAACAATTCTCATAATCTTCATGGTAACCAGGCATTAGAAGTGATCTTCGGGCCGGTTAAGTTCTAAAATACTGAAAGCCAGCATTTAGGTTAAAAACCCTCCGTGCTCTGTATGGTAATGTTTTCAAAAGTAATTAAAAAGGTTGTAATTGTAAAAAAGACAAAAACGTATGAATTTGTTAAACTATGTTAATCGGGGAGGTTGGTTATACTTTGGCAGGGTAAAAAGGGTTATATTCATAGGTGTAAAAAACAGGCCATGATAGAATATGCCAAGGTAGTTCTTCCCAGGATGAGTTTCAATCAGTTTATATTTAAAAAGGAACTGAAGAAGTGTATTGCCTGGATGAAGCCTGCTGAGTTGCAGGAGTTCAGGAATTGGTGTTTTCATACGTTTTATCCCCAATACCGGGAAGTTTTGGACGAAGCTTTTTCACAGGTTCCGGTCGTATAAGGGACATTTGCAGCCCATGTAAATGTTTAACGTTCTTCTTTTTTCCAGTTACGGCAAAAATGATGAATAATTTATATATCTTTGCAGCGCGTTCCGGCTATGGGGATGTTAAAAGGTATCTCGAGATTAAGAAAGTGTCTTCGGGCAGAAAGCGGGGGAGGGGTATCAGAGATATTCTCAGATGCAGGTAAATAGTGCGGGGTGGAGCAGTTGGTAGCTCGTTGGGCTCATAACCCAAAGGTCGTGCGTTCGAGTCGCGCCCCCGCTACCTCGGTTGACAGGTCGGTGTTTTCACCGGCCTGTTTTGTTTTTACATTTGACCCACTTGGTACGAACATCTGGTCAGACTGGGTTGGAGATCTGATAAGGTCACAACGCTTCATTTTATCGACGGTCAATTATTTTCGACCCTATTCCGGCACATCCAATCCGGCTATTTTTTTATCAGTTTCTTCAAAATTAAATGTTGACCTGGGTTAAGCATTATTACATAAACACCTGGGGAGAAGTTGGTTGTCTGAACCACAACTTTTTCCAAAATACTACTCTCATATATTATTTGCCCGATTGAATTGAGAATTTTAAAGTCGGTTATCTCGTCGTTCCCTTTTAATTCTATAACCAGTTCATTAAAAACAGGATTAGGATAAACGCTGATGATCCTATTGTTTTCAGCCAGTCTGGTCCCCGAAATTACGACATCAATAATGTTTGATGACTCAGAACTGCAACCCGACATATTCACTATAACGTAATAACTACCACTGAATGCAGGAATATAATCTTGATATGTTGCACCGTTTATCAATCCACTTTGATTGTACCATTGATTTCCATTTGGAATATCAGAATGCAGTACATTTCCATTTAAGGTAATTATTGGCGTTTCGATGACGGGCTGTTCAGTGATGACCACATTGTCAGAAGGCTGAGAGGTGCATCCCTGGTCATTGGTCACGGTGAAGGTATAGGTTCCGGGCTCGAGGGCAGGTATTGAGGTGGAGTTTCCCGATCCGGAGGAAGTTATCATTCCGGGATAGCGTGTCAGCATCCATGTACCCCCGGGCGGCAGGCCAGTCAGTGTCAGGCTACCGGTTTTGCTGTCACAGGATGGCTGAGTGATGGCTGCGGCAGCGGGAGCTGTGGGGGTTGGGGGCTGTTCCGTGATGACCACATTGTCAGAAGGCTGAGAGGTGCATCCCTGGTCATTGGTCACGG
>CAZYUA010000029.1:0-52036 GCA_964650525.1 uncultured Prolixibacteraceae bacterium | reverse complement strand
TTTAGTTTTGTTCAACCGTTGCTAAATGAGTCCTAACAATAGGGGGCCAAACCACTATAACTAGTTTAATAGATCTTGCTGTTTAAATTCGCGAATTTGAACACCGGCCGTCAGTTTGTAAAGACCGGTTTCCCCGGCCGTGACTGCATGGTGATGGCAAGGCAGGAGGGTACGGTGCAGGCCCCGTTGGTCACCTCCACGCAGACATCGCCGGAGGTGCCCCCCGCGGTCATAATGATAGAGGGCGTCCCCTGGCCTCCGGTAATCACCGACCCGGCCGGAACACTCCAGATGTACCCCGTTGCCCCATCAACCGGCGCTACAGAAAAGGTGTATCCTCCATCGCCGGTGCACCACAGGGTCTGACCCGCTGTTACTGGACCCGCCGCCAGCACCCGGATTCCTGTCGTTGCCGATGCCGTATTGTTCCCAGTGTTGCTCTCCGGCGAACTGGTGGACACAGCGGCCGTATTTACGATGGTCCCGGCAGTGGCCTGGCAAGACACCGTCCCCCGGATCTGCACCGTAACCGAGCCCCCGGCCGGCAAACTTTCGAGCGACAGGGGACTGGCATAACCGCTCCACGCTCCTCCGTTGACCGAATATTGCAGGTTCTGCAAAACGGCATCCGGCACGTCGGCAAGGGAAACATTGGCCGCAGCCAGCAGTCCGTTGTTGGTGACCACCAGGGTGTAGGTGAGCTCCTGCCCCACGAACAGCGGATCGGGCGCATCGCCCTTGGTCACCGTCAGGTCTGCTATCGGAAGGGTTACCTGCTCGGTATCCTGCACCGGGCCGGTCTGGTCGCTGTCGCCCGTGGCTGTATTGCTGACGCTCCCGCTCTGGAGATCCGCCGCTACCAGGATATAGCTGCCCGTGAAGGTGGCATACTGCCCGGGTTGCAAACTCCCGGCCACCCCCGGCCAGACCGGCGTCAGCGATGCCAGCCTGCTGTCGCTGACCGTCACTCCCGTGAGGATGACATTCCCCGTGTTGGTGACGACAATGGTGTAACCGATCTTATCCCCCACGTTGGGCTCACCGGCGGGATCCACCACCGTCATGTCGAGGGTGCCGCTTTTAACGACCGACATCCGCCTGTCGACATCCGCGGTATGGGTCACCGTGTTGCTGTTCACATCCGGTATCCCCGGTGCCGAGGCCACGGCCTGGTTGCTGATGGTAAACCCGTCAGCGATGGTATCCGTCACCCTCACCCGGAAGGTTACGGTGGCGGGAGAGCCCACGGCCAGGGTTCCGCCGTCACCATCCACATCGCCCATGTCGGGGGAGAAAACGGGCATGGCGCCTTCGAGGGGCGAAACCCCCGGTACCAGCTCGGGCACTGATTTAGTGTTGATAGTGGTGGTGCCGGCGATGTAGGTGGTGCCGGCCGGGATGAAATCGGCCACTGCAGCCCCGTCGGTGTTGGCATCGCCGGTATTGCTGATCTCCAGCGTATAGGTGATAACATCGTAGGGCTTCACCGTTGTGCCTGAGGATGGATTGGCGCTCTTGGCCACCGCCAGGGCCGGAGAGGCTTCGATGGTGTAAGAAACGTAGTTGCTCCGCACAGGAGTGAGCCCATCGGCAGTGAGGAGAGCGCTGTTCAGAATAATAGCTCCGTTTTCGTTGGGGGTGTCCACGGTAGCCTGAAAGGTCAGGGTGGCGGAGCTGCCTGCTGCCAGGCTGGTGATATTCCAAACCAGGTTGCCGCTTCCGTCAGTGCCGCAGGAGTTTCCGCCTGTGCAACTGTTGGCAACATAGGTAGTGTATTCCGGAACGACATCGGCTACGGAAATAGTGGTGGCTGCAACCGTCGGACTGACATTATTGATAATAAGAGTATAGGTTATGGTATTCCCGGGCATCACAATGCCCTCGCCGTTTTTGGAGGAGTTGCTGGTCTGGATCTTCACGATGGTAAGCTCCGGCTCCACCAGCAGGGTGTTGGTCACCGTATTGCTCGAAGGAGAGCCTGCATTGGAGGAGGTGGCAGCAGCACTGTTGGGGAGGGTGTAGGTCCCGATGGGCAGCCCCGTGTTGGCGGTTACCTTGAAGGTAAGCGTTACTGTAGAGAATGCCGGAATGTCTCCGACGGTCCATACCATATCGGAGCCACTGGGTCCGCAGGAGGCTCCGCCTGTGCAACTGCCGCCCACATAGGTGGTATTGGCCGGCACTGCATCGGTGACCTCCACATTGGTGGCTTGTCCGGTGCCGTCGTTGGTGAGGGTGAGGGTATAGGTGATCTCGTCGCCGGGTGCGACGGTTCCCTCCGGACTGTTGCTCTTGGAAAGGGTGAGGGCCGGCCGCCGCAGGGTGGTGTTGGCCAGGTTGGAGTTGGTGCCGAAGAGGAAGGCCGACTGATCGGAGATCATGGCCAGATTGCTGACCTGGTTGAGGTCGGGGGGAAGGCTGGCCGCATCCGCGATCTTTGTCTGAAAGGTGAGGGGTGGAGAAACAATCACGCTCCGGGATACAGCCACCGGAAAATAATTATTATTTGGATAAGTGGCATTGGCGCTGAAGGTCAGGGTGCCGGGATTGGTTCCTGCCGTGGAAACATACTTCCATGTGAAGGAACCCGACGCACCGCTGGCCAGATTAAGGGAAGCCGGAACAGGACCACTGATCAGCGCGGCAGTGGCACCTCCTGTGGGTGTCACCGTCACCGCCGACGGAACAATACCGGTAATGTCGTTGTTCCCATTGTTGGTCGCTTCATAGGTGATCGTGATGGTATCGCCTGTCGAGACCAGCGACCGGTTGGCCCGCATCACGGTAAACAACCCCTTGGGATCCCTCCCCGGATCGTAGACCAAAGCCCCCCCCTGGCCCACATTCCCGGTGAAGTTGACATTGGGGAGGATAGACCAGGTGTCGGTTGCCGGGTCGTATTTCCAGAAAGCCAGGGTTTTCCCCTGAAGGGCATAGATGAAAGTGCCGTCGTTGGTCAGGGCGCCGCCATCCCCCACGTTGCCCGGGGTATCCTTCATCGCCGTCCAGCTGTTGCCGTCAATGTCGTACCGGTAAAAACTCTTTTTGCCATCGCCCCGGAGCGCATAAATGAAGTTCCCGATGCGCGTCAGGGAGCCTCCCCAGCCGATGTTTTCAGGCAGCGATGCCATAGAGGACCAGGTATTTGCTGTTATGTTATACCGGTAAAAATCTTTTTTTCCGTCACCGCGCAAGGCATACAGGTAGGTACCGTCGGTGGTCAGGGCACCCCCTTTTTTGATGTTTTCCGGGGTGTCCTGGAGAGAAGTCCAGGTGTCGCTGGCGACATTGTACCGGCGGAACCGTTTGCTGCCGCCAAGCAGGGCAAAGACGTATTTCACCCCGCCCACCTCCAGAAACTGCACCGCGCCGCCTTCGCCCACATTGTCAGAGGTCTGAGCCAGTTGGGACCAGGCATTGGTAGCGTCCTTGGTGACATAGGTGTAAAAAACCTTGGAATTGCCTTCAAGGGCATAGATCCTGTCCTGCGAATTGTCGATGGTCATAGAGCCTCCCTTTTCAATGCCATTCGTGGGCTGGTTCCGCGAGACCCAGGAGCCGGAAACCATCCCGTATTTGGAGAATTCCTTGTTATTGGCACCCCTGAAGGCAAAAATTCCCGGCGTGTGGCCGGATTGGATAGCCTCGCCCGGAACGCCAGCGGTATTGGTACCCAGACGCCAGGTTACGATGTTTGAGGGTGGGGCATTCAGCCGGCTGACCACCAGCACACTGGCTGAAAATGCCGACGGGAAGGAAACGGACTCTGTGCCCACCACCCCGGAGGCTTCCCCCTCAAAGGTCATCTCCCCGATTTCGTTCAGTTGACAGTTGGCGAAGGTGACGGAGGCAGCAGCTCCGTTGTTGAGAGAAAATCCGCTGGTTGACGGGCTAAAAGGTTTCCCGTTTCTCGAGTCTACCAGGGTGGGTACAATAGTGGTTATGGCACTTCCGCTGTTGTTGGTCAGCTGCATGGTCACCGTGGTGGTTCCGCCTTCCGCCAGAAGGGATGGGCCTGTCACCGTAATACTGGTGGTCAGGGTACCGGTACCCTCCTCGCTGCTGCCAGACTGTGCCGGAAGGGGGATGAAACCGGCTTGCCCGCCGGCAGTGGCGCTGTTGGTAACATAAGAGGTAAAGGCCGGCACCGGGTCGGCAATGAGAACATTCGTCAGCAACGAGGCTCCCTCGTAAAGGGGCCTGACGGTATAGGTGAGGGTGGC
Organism: uncultured Prolixibacteraceae bacterium; assembly: GCA_964650525.1. Lineage (GTDB taxonomy): Bacteria > Bacteroidota > Bacteroidia > Bacteroidales > Prolixibacteraceae > UBA1413. The sequence goes on along the minus strand of CAZYUA010000029.1, from coordinate 47,813 downwards.
ACCGGGCGTGGTGACGTCGGTGGCAGGAATATCGACCGACTTATTAACCTTGATATCGAGTGCCTGGATGATAACGACAGCTCCGTTGCTGAGGTCTGTATAGCTGTTGCCGGCCGCATCCTGTCCGCTGAGTGTGGCGTAATTGGTATATTCGCCGGGGACTCCGCCGGTATAGACTCTGAGGGTGATGGTTTGCGGAGCGCTTTGTGCGGCCAGTGTGCCCACATTCCACCGTACCCGGGTGGTACCATCCGGCAGGGGCACGATGCTTGCAGGTGAGGGGATGGCGCTTCTGAAGGTGAAGGCGGCAGGCAGAATATCTTCCACCACCCCGTTGTACAGGGGTTCATCGCCGGCATTGCGGTAGGTGAGGGTCCACAAGGCGGTCTGGCCCCGGTAAAGAGGTCCCTGGCTCGGCGGGGTTTTGGTGATGTCGGGGACGGGTACCGCAGTAACCTGCACGCTGTGGCACGATTTCAGGTTGAACTTTTCGAGGTATACATCCCCGAATGCTGCTTCAAAATCGGCAATTTTGGCGGTTCCCTTGATAGCAAAATTCACCGTCACGTTCACCGTCAGGGCAAGATCATTGGCATTCACGTCCGGCAGGGAGTTCCAGGTGAGCACCAGGGGTTCTGTGCCCCCGCCGGTCTGGGAATCGGGCTGCTGCCCTGTGGTTGAAACATACGTTACCCCGACAGGAAGGATTACTTTCACATTCTTGACTTGGGAAGCAACGCTGGCGCCGGTGTTCCGCAATTGCAGGCTCACGGGAGTTGTTGTCGACTGGCCGGCACTCCCGGGCGAGGCTACCAGGGTCAGCTTGGCCACGGCCGCCCCGTTGAAGAAGAGGCCGTTGTAGAAAAAGCGCAGGTAGGGGGCCTCATAATTACCGGAGTAAGGCAGGGAGGTAGAATAGGAATGGCCTCCCAGGCAGGTCATCTTGCCGGCGCCGGCACCATTATGGGCCACTCCGTTGATGGCCCAGTCGTATTCCACGTCCGTATTCAGGAAGTGGGCCACCCTCTCGGTTTCAGACCAGTATTCGACACTCGAAACCGGCCAGTTTTGCACCGAGCCGCCGGGGAGCGCCTGAATCGCGGTGGTGGCCACCCCCTGCGCCAGGGGCAATTCAGGCCGGGTCACCGTCCAGGTACCGCTCTTGTTGGAAATGTCTGAAAAGCCATTTTTCGTCAGGAACCCCCCCTCCCCTGCTGCAGGAGCCGTAAAGAGGGCCCTGACGGCAGGGCTTCCGGATTTGTACAGGGCGGCAATGGCATTCTCATTGCTCAGGATCGAATGGCAGAGCGCCATCCATCCGCCTCCCTGCATCACAAAATAGTCGAGGGCGGCATAGGTCCTGGTCCCTATATCGGCAGGATCGGTCAGTGAATAAGAATAGCCGCTGTTGTGGGGTGTGACGAACACATCGAAGTTGCGGGCAGAACAGGTCCCATAGGTAAAGAGGGCCCCGCCGGCAATCTCGGTCTGGTTGAGCAGGTTGCGGGAGGAAGAGGACCAGGGATTCCCATCCATATCGGGGATCCCGGCCGCATTGTAATAGGAGATGGTAATGCCGGAGTTGATCTCCTCGTTGGCGATGCGGGGAGGGTTATTCAGGATGATATCCACCCGGGCGGTGAAGTCGGCGGTCGTCTGATGGATAGCCGGCTGGTTGGCATACCGGGCCCACCAGGCCTGTATCAGGGGGATCGCCCGGGCTGCATCGGCCTGATCGATGATAAACGGACCGCCGGAATAGGTATAAGACCCTATGCCGGCACCGGTGCGCAAATCCTGCGCAGAAGCGGTAAAGTCCGCACCGTTCCAGCTTTTGCCTTGCCCGATGGCCCAGTGCACCGGAACCCCGTTGCTGAGCAGATTGTACACCAGCCCGTAAGCCCTCCACATTCCGTAGTTCTGGTACTGCACATCCATGGGGATGATCAGGGAACCGGCAGCATAGTTTGCCCCTGATGCAAAACCCGTTGTAAGGAAAAGAAACAATCCTGTAACCAGGAGTCTCCTGCCAGGGGAGAGCGGGCAAGTTAGGTTTATCTTTTTCATACGTATAGTTGGTCTTAACAGCTTACAAGTTGTTGTTTTACAAAATCACCCATTTCTCATGAACAAACCGCGTTCTTTGGAACTTACCTGCCTTCTGGCCTGCAGGCAGGCAGGCCACAGGCGCGAAGTCAGGCATTGGAGCGTATTACCATACTCCTTCTGTCCCGGTTCAGCCGGGATGCTCGTTTCACTAAATCTCTGATAGTAACCTTTCACTTGACAAATGATCAAAGAGAGGATCCCGCGACCTTTCGTTCCCGCCTGTTCTCTTTTGCCGCACCATTTTTCATTGAGAACTTCTTAAAGCAGATGACGGTGAATGCAACCCGATCTCCTCAAAATCTCGGACAGGCACTCACCATATTTGACCCTGAAAAGCAATACACCTTCCGGACCCACAGAAGAAAACTTCAAATTATAATAAACCCAAACAAAGATATATAAAGGTATTGAAAGCACCAAACACCGGAAGAAATGCAGCATACGTTTATTTTTCCGGATTGTTATCTTCCAGGAGCAGGGCTTCCACTTTTTCGAATCCCTGCACATTTTCGCATTCGCAGAATCGGATATCCGGTTTTTCCGAGCACATTTCGAAGGCGACCAGCAAACTGCGGTACAAAAAGGAGCTGATGTGGCTGTCGAGGTCTTTCCGCGACGACCATACTTCATAAACCATGAAGGCGTTCTGCTCTTCTTTCGTCCAGATATCCGACTGCAGGCAACCCGGCAGGATGCGGGTGCGGCTGGTCACCATCTGCAGTACGTCGAGCAGTTTGCCGCTGACCAGCGGTTCGGCCTTGCAACTATATACGACATGTACCATTCTGAGAATTTGCTCCCAGACAGGCAACTTTTATACCAAATTGGGAAATGGTCTCGAAACAGGAAAGGAAGTCAATGTAAGCAGATAGCTATCTGTGAATTAGCAAAAACAGGCGATTTCCTGTTGAAGTCCGGCTGATCGCTTTGCTGCGCAAAAAAGGGATGAAATGCGCAATATTTTGCGCATTTCATCCCAGTTACCCGATGACCGGAGTGTCACCGGTTTTACCGTACCATAGGTATGGAAGGGGAGTCCGGGACACCACCCCGACGATTCCCGGGGTGATGACAGGAAGGATGCCGGTACTTGCCGGTTATCCGGCCAGGGCTGCCGGTATCGGCTCAGCCCTTCGCAGATGATCGAGGTAGAAATAGGGCGTAAGGCCGGTCATCTCCCTGAAGGCTTTGATGAAGGTGGTTTTGGAGCCGAATCCCAGGTGTCCGGCCAGCGATTCCACCGTATAGTTCCGGTAAACAGGCTCCGATTCGAGCAGCTGCAACAGGTGATTGATGCGCAATTTGTTGATGAAGTCGCTGAAATGGCTGACCCGGTATTCCCGGCTGATGACCTCCGACAGATACCGGGAATTGGTTTTGAGACGGGTGGCCAGTTCCAGGATGGTTACCCGTTCAAGGTAGCCCTTGCCGCGGATCCAGGAGCGGAGCAGATGGCTGAGATGAAGGGCTGTCAGGTCACTGACTTGCGGCCTCCCGGGCTCATTGGCCTTACCCTCCTCCTGGGGCAGGGTGCTCAAGTCTGCCGGTGTTTCCGGTACCGGCGTCGCCATGCCGGCAAGGTCACCCGCGGAGGCTGCCAACTGGCGGACACGCAAAAAAAGCTGTTTCCGCTGCCGGTTGGTACGTTCCAGGTGAATAGCCATGACCGCACCCAAAAGCGACAAAAAAACGATGCCCAGACCGGCTCCCAGACGACGCTGTTTCAAAATCCGGATATCCCTTTCGCGAAGCTGCCTCTCTAAATCCATTTGCTCCACCTTGTGCTGTAATTCCAGGTTGCGGACCTGGCTCTTTTGTTTTTCAACGTTGAGGGAATCATCCAAAAGCTTGTAGCGGTTCAACACTTCGTAGGCCCTGGATGGTTCGTTGAGCGCCAGGTAGATATCGTCCATAATGGCCAGACAGCGGTATACCCTGAAAACATCCCCGGCAGCCTCGGACATTTCCAGAGACTGTGTGCAATACCGGAGTGCTTCCTTCTCCTTACCCAGTCCGTGGTAAACAGCTGCCAGCTGCCAGGCTGCCAGCCTTGCCGTTGGTTTCATATTCAGCGAAGAGGCCAGCTCCAGTCCTTTGCTCAGATACACAAGGGAGGAATCGGTATTTCCCCTTTTCCTGTCACGGAAAAGTATTCCCATGGTGATATAATAATTGGCTATCCCCGGCAGGCTGTCTTTGGGAAGCTTGCTCAGGTAAAGCTGGTACACCCCGTACGCCTTGTCGAAATCGTTGGCATTGACCTGATACCATCCCCCTAAGTTGATCAGCGTGCTCAGAGCATAAGGATGCCGGATCTTATCCAGCAACTGATAGGCCTTATTTAACCGGGTTATGGCAGAGCTGTCAGACAGGGAACTGAGCAAGGCGCCCGTGGTGTTGTAATAATCAGCCACCGACAGGGTGTCGGTCAGCTCCTCTGCCATGCGGTCGTATTCCAGGATCAGCTGGTGGGCATCCTTCACTCTTCCCACCATGTACAGGTTATGAATAACCCGGGAAGCTGCGTTGATTTCGTAATTCTTTTTATTTGCTTTTTTATATACCTCAATGGCCAGGTTGCCATAATAGAGCGCACTGTCGGTATTTCCCAGGGCTATATGTGCTTTGTCGAGGTCTCCGTAGGCTCTGCCCCGGTGCCATTCGAGCCATTTAGGGTACCCTTTCTTTTGTATTACCGCCAGTTCGTTCCGTGCATAGAAAAGCGCGGAATCCTGTTGCCTCAGATCCCGGTTAAAGATTTGCGACATCTCATAATAGACCGTTGAGCGAAGGGTATCATCGGCTGTGGCTGCCAACCTCCGGAGGCTGTCGAGGTTGTGCTGTGACCGGATTTCTGAGGCTGCAGCCCTTGGTGAAGTGATTCCGGCCAAACCTGCCAACCAGCAAATGTACAGCAGGATTCGATGTAAATGCGGTGTTCTCAAAGGTGTCGGGTAAGGAGAGTTCACGTTTTTCGGGATCGAAGTTACACATTTATTGCAAACCTTCAAAAAAAAGGCCATAATTCCAAGCATGAGTCCATTTCTCTCACTGCTGAAGGAGGATATCACTCCTGTGAAGAATCCAGAAACTTCGGTGGGTTCGACCGTATAAACCCCCGGGGTACCCGTTCCCTTCGCGGCACCGCCGGTCTCCGGGATTCCGGAATCATAGGCCGGACCGCCAAATCTCCTCAGCCTGCCCGGGAAGGAAGTGCAATGGAATGAAGTGGGGGAAGACTACCTGGCCGATTCGCTAAACGCTCCCAGGGCAAGGTATTTCTTATAGATTTCCCGGTATTGTGCAGCATTTTCAGCGATGGGGAAGTATTCGGTTTCATAGCCTCCCCCCATTTTTTCCTGGGCTTCCGCAATGGCAGGATAAATGCCGGCAGCCACGGAGGCAGCCATGGCCGAACCCAATGCGCAGGCCTGTTCCGATCGTGCTACCTTGATGGGCAACTCCAGCACGTCGGCCACGATCTGCATGACAAAGGGGGATTTTTTGGCCACGCCGCCCAGGGCCACGACCCCGTCGATGCGGATGCCCTCGCTGATGAACCGGTCGTTGATGGCTTTAGATCCGAAGGCGGTGGCTTCGACCAGGGCTCTGAATATGCGGGGTGCGCTGGTGCCCAGGGTGAGGCCGGTGATGGCTCCCCGGAGGTTTGCATTGGCATCGGGGGTGCGCCGGCCGTTCATCCAGTCGAGCGCCAGCACCCCCTCTTCGTCGATGGGCAGGGCTGCCGCCTCTTCGGTGAGCCGGGCCAGGATTTTTTCGCGGGTCTCCTCCCTGAGATTCTGTTTCACGCCCTCCTCAGCCAGCGCCGATTCGGGCAGGATATGGTCGAGAGGCCACGCCAGCAGGTTCCGGAACCAGGCATAGATATCTCCGAAGGCCGACTGGCCCGCTTCCAGCCCCACCATGCCGGGGACTATGGAGCCGTCGACCTGCCCGCAGATGCCGCTGACCAGTTTGTCGTCCAGGTCGCCGGGGGCGGCAATGAGCATGTCGCAGGTGGAAGTGCCCATGACTTTGGAGACATAATAAGGTTTGATCTCTCCGCCCACGGCACCCAGGTGGGCATCGAAGGCGCCGACGCCCACCACCACGGTGGCGGGTAATCCCAGTCGGGCAGCCCATTCCGGGGTCAGGGTCCCGGCAGCTACATCACAGGTGTGGGTCTCCTTGTAGAGCCGGTCGCGCAACCCCGCCAGCAGGGGATCGAGGGCCGTCAGAAACGCTTCTGAGGGTAAGCCGCCGAAGGCCTCATGCCACATGGCCTTGTGCCCGGCAGCGCACCGGCTCCGCTTCAGCGTTTTCGGATTGGTATTGCCGGTCAGCAGGGCTGGTATCCAGTCGCAATGCTCCACCCACGACCAGGCAGCCCGCAAAACCGCGGCATCCTCACGCAACACATGCAGGATCTTGGCCCAGAACCATTCAGACGAGTAGATGCCCCCCTCGTACCGGGTGAAGTCGGTGGCCCACTGTTTGGCCAGAGCGTTGATCTCATCGGCTTCCCGCACGGCGGTATGGTCTTTCCAGAGGATGAACATGGCGTTGGGATTATCTCGGAAACCAGGGGTCAGCGAGAGAGGGGTTCCCTTTTCATCCACGGCCACGGGGGTGGAGCCTGTGGTGTCGACCGACAGGGCGGCCACCTGCTCCACGACCCCCGCAGGGGCCCTCCGCAGCGCCTCTTTCACCACATATTCCAACCCTTCGAGGTAATCGTCGGGATGCTGCCTGAAACGGTTGTTCAGAGGATCACAATAGAGCCCCCTTTTCCAGCGGGGATAGTCAAACACAGCACTTCCGGCCTCTTCACCATTTTCAGCGTTTACAAGCAGCGACCTGACAGAATCGGTGCCAAAGTCGACCCCGATCACATATTTTCCCGGCATACTCTATATTTTTAATGTTCAACACGTTACTCATAAGCCCTTCCGCCGCTTCCGGCCACCGGAACAGGCCCCTCCCCCGGCCATGCACCGGCTGCCACGGGTATTTCAACAGCCACTCCCGCCAGAAGGGAGTCGCGGGTAAGGATTTCTGCCTGTAAGCCTGGAGCCTTCCCGCTCTGCTACCAAAAATAGAAATAGAACAGCGCCACCACCCCGAGGATGATGACCGTATGGATGATATCCCATTTATTCCAGCTTGCCCTGGTGACCGCCAGGTTTTCGGGTGTCTGTGTTCCTTTCATGGTATAGGCCAGTTGGGCGGCACCGGGAGCCCGTGTCAGGAGGCTGATGACCACCACCAGGAGCATACAGAAGGCAAACAGGTAAGCGGTGAATATGTAGGAATTCACCGAGGCTATTTTGAAGAGGAAGCCGTACTGACCGGTGAACATCTGCTGGAGGCTTCCGGAGACCTGGGTGAGGAGGCTGGTGGCAGTGTCCCTGGTTTCCGGTGTCAGGAGGGTCAGGGAGCCTGCAGCCTCCTGCACGGAGGTGCGGAGGGCTTCACCGGTTTCCGGGGGGAGCGATTTCCCCAGATCCACGGAAAACTCATTCAGGCGGGTGACCAGCAATTCGCGCGTATAGTCGGTGGCAGCCCCGATCCGGGCAACCAGTTTATCGGCGGTGGTCACCAGACCGGCTTTAAGGCCAATGGTCACATTGAGCAGCAGGCGGAACATGCCGACGGCAAATCCCGCAATCATGCCCCAGAGGGCTCCTTTGGCGGTGGTTCTCTTCCAGAAAACCCCCAGCAGGAATACCGTGGCAATAGCAGGGGCCAGGAGGCCCTGGACGGCCTGGAGGTAGTCGTAGAGTACCTTGCCGAGTCCGAGCATCACCGGGATCCAGACGACCCCCAGGATGACCACGGCAGCCGTGGCAATACGACCCACCACGAGGAGGTGCTTCTCGCTGGCTCCGGGTTTGAATTTTTTGTAAAAGTCACCTACAAACAGGGCTGCCGAGGAGTTAAACAGCGAGGCCAGGGAGCTCATCAGGGCTGCCAGCAGCCCACAGACCACAATGCCCTTGACCCCTGCCGGCAGCAGTTGCGAAACCATGGCAGCAAAGGCAGAGTCGCTCGAGGAGACGTCGAGCAGGCCTTTCTGGTTCAGGGCAAAGGCTATCATGCCAGGGATCAGGAAAATGAATACCGGCAGCAGCTTGAAATAGCCCCCCAGGATAGCACCGCGGCGGGCTTCCTTCTGGTTCCGCCCCGACAGCACACGCTGCACAATGAACTGGTCGGTACACCAGTACCAGAAGCCAATCACCATGGAGGCGATAATGACCCCCGGCCAGGGAAATTCCGGATCGGCAGCCGAACGCATCAGGTGCATGTTGGGCCCTGCAATGTGCTGGACTTCCGCCCATCCCCCCACCTTCACCAACCCGATGACCAGAATGACGATCGATCCGATCAGCAATACGGGAGATTGCAGCACCGAGGTGTAGAGAACAGCCTTCATGCCCCCCAGAACCGTGTAGATCCCGGTGATCACCACCAGGCCGATGGCGCTGATCCAGAAAAAATCAATCCCCCAAAGCGATTCGATGCCAAAAACTTCCTTGAAAACCACCCCCCCGGCATAAACCGTCACCGCCACCTTGGTGAGCACATAACTCACCAGCGATATCAGAGAGAGGATGGTGCGCGAACCGGAGGAAAACCGGTGCTCCAGGAATTCCGGCATGGTAAAGATCTTGATCCGGTCGTAGAAAGGCACAAACACCCAGCCCAGGATCAGGATGATCCAGGCCTGGATCTCCCAGTGCGCCATGGCCATCCCGCTGATGAACCCGGCACCGGCCAGCCCTACGAGGTGCTCAGACCCGATGTTGGAAGCAAAAATCGACGACCCGATCGATAGCCACCCCGCATCCTTACCCGCCAGGAAATAGTCGGTGGTGTCCTTCTCCCGCTGCCGGACTACATAAACGATAATCCCTATCATTGCCAGGAAAAAAAGACCCATAATGATCCAGTCAAGTGTTCCCATACTGTTATTTTTTGTTACGTATTATTGGAAATCGTCCGTGTTAATATTTTACGATTCTTTCGGTTTCGCGCTCCCCGGCATCCCGGCGCAACCGGAAATAGAAAGCCCCTTTGCGCGATTCGGTGGCATTTTTTTCACCGGTTCGTTCCAGAAGCCCGAGCGACAGGATTTTCTTTCTGAAATTCCCGGCGTCGAACGGGCGCTGGTAGATGGCTTCGTATAGTTTCCGGAGTTGGAGCAGGGTGAACTGTTCGGGCAGCAGTTCGCTGCCTGCCAGGCTGTAGCCGGCTTTTTGCTGCAACCTTACGATAGCTTTTTTCACCATGGAATCATGGTCGAAGATCAGGGGGGGAATTTCCGGCAGAGGCCACCACTGTGCCCCGTGTTCCTGCAGCAGTCCGGAACCCGATTGCTGAATCCTGATCAGGGCGTAGTAGACCACGCTGACAACCCGTGCGAACGTTTCGCGGCCGGGAGAGGAAAAGGTACCTACCTGTTCCAGAAAGATATTGGTCATTCCTGTGGTCTGCAGGAGCACCCGTGAAGCCGCTTCCTCGCACGACTCCTCCTCCCTGACAAAACCGCCCATCAGCGACCACTGGCCTTTCACAGGCTCAAAACTGCGCGGATACAGCAACAGCTTGAGCCCGCCGCCTTCATAGCCCAGAATGACGCAATCTACGGCCAGCAGGTGTCTCGGATGTCCCTGATAGTATAAGTCCATATTCCCGCTTTGATCCGGTTGGGGTAAAAGTACCCATACCTTTTATCATAACCCATTTCCCGGTCCGAAAATTTTCTCCTTATCATTTATGGGATCCCTGCGCTGTGGCGGCTGATGTTTTCGCCGGGGCCTTCCTGTTTGTGCCCGGTTTCCCTGTGATTAGCCGCCGGGATCCACAGTTCCCGGGGAGTCCGGGAGGTCAGGTTCTGATTTTGGATCCCCGGGTAGCAAAGAACAACAGGTAGGCATAATAGATAAAAAGGCAGCTGATGGCGAGGACTACCGATGCCGAGGCGGTCTGGATGGCCCCCATCAGGGGCATCAGGATGGCAGCGCCGATCACGGAGGTGGAGATCACCCCGGAAGCCACTTTGGCGTGGGGGCCGAGGTCTTCGAGCGCCAGGTTGAAAATCGTCGGCCACATGATGGAGTGGAAGAGGCCCGTGCCGAGGAAAAGCCACAAGGCCAGGTTGCTGGAGCCTGCCCCGATGGTCAGTGCCGCAGCTACCAGCACAGCCCCGCAAAGGGCGCAGATAGCCAGTATCTTGCGGGCCGGGAATTTCTGCAGGATGAAAATCCCCGCCAGCCGGCCTACCATCAGCCCGCCCCAGTAAAACTTCAGCATGTCGATGCGGTCTTCCGAAGAAAAGGTAAATCCCAGCTTCTCGGAAAAATCGGCAAAGAAACTGGGTATCCCGATCTCTATGCCCATATAAAAGAAGATAGCCAGCGATCCCAGCCACATGTGGGGATATTGGAAAGCGCTGCTCTTGTAGGTTTTCTTGATCCCCGTGAGTTCTTCTTCCTCGCGTCCGCTGATCTCAGGAAGCTTCAGGAAAAACATGACGGCCAGGATGACCAGGGTTACAACCCCGATGAGGCCGAAGGGGAACTGAACTGCTTTGGGATCGCTGGTATCGTTGACAATCAGCAGGGAGACAAAGATGGGCGCGATGACGGTAGCCACCGAATTGAGGGCATTGGTAAGGGTAAGCCGGCTGGCGGCCGTTTCGGGGGCACCGAGGGCATTCACATAGGGATTGGCAGCCACCTGGAGGATGACCACCCCGATGGCGAAGACCGCCACAGCCACCAGAAAAGGGATATACCCCATGGCCACCAGCGGTATCGACAGGAAAAACCCGAAAGCCACCAGGCCGAGGCCCGACAGAATCCCGTTCTTGTAGCCGATACGGTGGATGAGAAATCCTACGGGAACCGAGAGCACATAGGCCCCGTAAAAGAAGGTATTGGGAAGCTGTTTCTGAACATCATTCAACCCGAATGCATCCTTCAGAAAATCGATCATGGAGTTGTTCATGGTGGTGATGAACCCGAAGAGGAAGAAGAGAAAGGCCATCACGATCAATGGGAACAAGTACTTGTTTTTGCGCTGGTCAGACATGGTAGTATGATTTAGTTAAACAAAATTATCTTCCGGGTTGCCGGCGGTTCCTTGTGCAGGCCGGGGATTCCGGCGCAGTCTTGCGCAGGAGCCGGCTTTCGTCTGTTCCGCAGATTCAGAAGAGCCGTTTGGCGCCGTCGCCGGTTTGGGCAACATAAAAGACGGGTTCCAGGCCGGTTCTGCGGCGGTAGTTTTTGCCCACTTCCGCGATGAAGGGTTCGACGGCTTCCTCTTTGACAAGGCTTACGGTACATCCGCCGAAACCGCCGCCGGTCATGCGGGAGCCGATGACCCCGTCAATTTTCCGGGCCTCTTCGACCATGGTATCCAGTTCAGGGCCGGTGACCTCGTAGTCATCGCGCAGGGAGTCGTGCGAGCCGTTCATCAGCTGGCCGAACTGCCGTATATTTCCGGCCCTGAGCTCACCGACGGCCTGTTCGGTGCGGGCAATCTCGCTGATCACGTGCCGTGCCCTCTTCCGCGCTGCCGCGTTCTCTATCTTGTCTTCCAATTGCAGGAACTCCTCCCAGGTAACCTCGGCCAGGGCCCGGATGGGCTTGTACCGGTTGATGGCATCCACTGCTGCATGACATTCCGACACCCGCAGGTTGTACATCCCGGAGTCGAGTTTGTGGGGACTGTTGGTGTTGCTGATGACGATTTTGATCCCGTCGAGTTTGACGGGCACCAGGTCGTACTCCAGGGTGTCGCAATTCAGGAAAACGGCATGGCCCTCCTTGCCCATGCCTGAGACAAACTGGTCCATGATGCCGCACATGACGCCGGCAAATTCATGCTCTGCCTTTTGGCTCATCCTGATGAGGTCAAGGCGCTCCAGACCTGCCGCCCAGGTTTCGTTTACCGCCACCGCCGTCACCATCTCGAGAGCCGCCGAGGAGGAGAGTCCCGCACCGGTGGGCACATCGCCATAGACCAGGATATCGGCCCCCTGCTCAAACCGGATTCCCTTTTTCAGGAACTGGGCAAACACCCCGATGGGATAGTTCACCCACTCCCGGCCTACCGGCTTATCCAGGTCGCCAAGGGCCACTTCGGCCTCAAACGGCAGGTTCAGCGACGCAAACCGCACTCGCTTCGCCTCCGTTTTCCGCAGTAACAAATAAGCCCCGAAACTCAGGGCACAGGGAAACACAAATCCCCCGTTGTAATCGGTGTGTTCGCCAATCAGGTTTACGCGGCCCGGGGCAAAATACCCGTGGAAGTCGCCCTCCCCATACTTTTCAACGAACTTTTGCTTTAATTCAGAAATCGTCATACCGGCTATAATTAATTAGTTTGCAGAACAGGTTGAATCCTTCGGCCGGCAAGGTTGCCTGGAGGGTATGGTTTTCCGTGCATGGCCTTCAGGCAGGAACACCGCCTCCTTTTCCCGGCAGAGGTAGTGTAGCAAAATTAGAAATATTTTTCACACTTCAGTTTTTTGGCCTGTTTATCACAATTTTTCTAACTTTGGCGCATTCATGCGGATAAACCATTTTCAGACCTGTGAATTATGAAGATTTCAAAAACAGTTTTCGGGAATTTACCGGAAGGTAAAGTGGCTTATTTGTTCACTCTGCAGAACGACAACGGAGCAGAGGTCAGAATCACCAACTACGGGGCCATCGTCACCTCCGTCAGGGTTCGCGACAGGAACGGAAATACGGATAACATTGTATGCGGGTTTGATCAACTCGGGCACTACCTGGATCCCCGGTATCTGGGGAACTATCCCTATTTCGGGGCGATCATCGGGAGAGTGGCCAACCGGATCCAAAACGGCCGTTTCAACCTTAACGGTATCCCTTACCAACTGGCGGTAAACAACGGCCCCAATCATCTGCATGGAGGCAATACAGGCTATGACCGGAGGCTCTGGCATGCGGAAATGATGGAAGAGGAGGACAAGGTGGGACTGCTCCTCTCTTACTTCAGCCCTCACCTGGAAGAAAACTACCCCGGCAACCTGGAGATCAGCTGCCTCTACCTGCTGAACAACCAAAACGAGCTGTCGGTCGACTATTTCGGTACCACCGACCAGACCACCCTTATCAACCTGACCAACCACACCTATTTCAACCTCACCGGAGGAAAGGAGAACATCCTGAACCATGAACTGGTCATTACCGCAGGCCACATAACCGAGTCAGTGGACCTGATACCCACCGGAAAAATCATTCCCGTGAAGGGGACACCTTACGATTTCACATCCGGAAAGCGGATAGGCCGTGACATTGGGTCCCTGGAAAACGGGTATGACCTGAATTATGTGCTCGACAACGACGATGAAGACCTGGTATATGCTGCCTCTCTGCGTGAATACGGTTCAGGACGGCAGGTGGAGGTGTTCACCACCCAGCCGGGGATCCAGTTGTACTCCGGGTATTGGATTCCTGAATTGGAAATTGACGGGGTAACACGGTTCGGGAAATATTCCGGCGTCGCCCTGGAAACCCAGCACTTTCCCGATACCCCCAATCAACCCGGATTTCCGCCGATCGTTTTGGGACCGGGCGAGAAATACCAGCAATGTACGGTTTTCAGGTTTGGCCTGACCGATTAACGCCGCCGCTGCGCAGGTTTCCTTCCCGGGTTATTCCCAGTTTTTTCATCCTGAACCGCAGGGTTGACTCTTTCAACCCCAGCCGCTCAGCAGCCCCGAATTTTCCCCGGATGCGCCAACCCGTCAGTTCCAAAATCTTCAGGATATGCCTGCGCTGTTCGTCATTCAACCTTTCGGGTTTCTGAACCTCTTCCCGCTGTTCTTTAAGGATTATATCCAGCACCGGGCCGTGCGACAAGATAATACTGTATTCGACCACATTCCGGAGTTCGCGGATGTTGCCCGGCCATGAATACCCGACCAGGGTATTCATGCTTTGGGCTGAGATTTTTTCAATTCGTTTTCCCATCTTGCCGGTAATCTCGTCAACAAAACTCCAGGTCAGCAGGGGGATATCCTCTTTTCGCTCCCTCAGGGGCGGCAGGGTTATCGGGAATACGTTCAGGCGATAGAAGAGGTCTCTGCGGAAGCTCCCTTCGTCCATCGACCTTTGCAGATCACGGTTGGTGGCCGCAATGACCCGCACATCGACTTTTCTGGTCAGCGGGCTTCCCAGTAACTGGAATTCCCCGGTTTGAAGCACCCGCAGCAGTTTTACCTGGATTTCGGGAGGGAGTTCGCCGATCTCGTCCAGGAAAATCGTGGATCCGTGGGCCATTTCAAACCGGCCGATCTGGCGGGTGAGAGCGCCGGTATAAGCCCCCTTTTCCCTCCCGAACAGTTCACTCTCTATCAGCGATGGCGGCAAGGCGGCACAATTCACGGTGATCATCAGCCGCTTGCTTCTGGGGCTGCCGTTATGGATGGCATTGGCTATCACCTCCTTGCCCGTGCCGGTTTCACCAAACAGGAGAACCGGGGAATCGGTCGCCGCCACATGCTGTACCATCGTGAGGACCTGTTGCATCTTCGGGGAACCGGTGACCATCCCGCTGATCTGAACCGGCTGGGTAACCTTCTCCCGCAGATATTGGTTCTCCTCCTCCAGTTTCTGCTTTAGTTGATGGACCTCTTCAAGCGTTTTTCCCAGTTTTTCCTCTGTTTCTTTGCGCGCGGTAATATCTCGTCCAACCACCTGGAACTCCATCAGGCTGCCAGAAGCATCAAAAATCCCGGTACTGCGCCAGGAAACCCAGCGCCACACCCCATCCTGCCTCCTGGACGGCAACTCCAGTGAAACGGTTGGATTATCAAAGGTGATCTGCTTCATGGCAGACTGTATCCTGGCATCTATTTCCGCGTCGACCAGATCAAACCATTTCCTGCCAGCCAACTGCTCTTCACCTGCCCCAATGAACCTGCAAAAGGACTGGTTTACATACAGAATCGTGCTGTCTGCCAAATGCCTGACAATCAGCTCTGTCTGGCTGTCGGTCACGGCTTTCATACGGGCTTCGCTCAACTGCAGCAACTCCCGTGTCTTTACCTCCCCGGTGATATCGCGGGTGCTGCTGCGAAACCCTGCTAAGGTGCCATCCCCGCCAAAGATCGATTTTATCCGGATGTCCATCCACCGCACCTCCCCGTCTTTACGGACGATCCTCAGCACCAGACCGTGCAAGGGAGAGCCTGAAGCCAACGATTCGGTCCACATAAGGCGATAGGTGGACTGATCATCGGGATGGACGATCCTGTACTGCAAACCGGGATCCTGGTAAAACTCTTCCTGCAAATAACCGGTGACCGCTTCACAACTGGGAGAAACGTACACCAGGGTGCTATCGGCCAGAACATACCGTTCCATGTCGGCAGTATTGTCGGCAATGGTGCGGTATTTTTCCACCTCTTCCTTCAACTCCTGCAGGATCTGACCCGGAACCGGGGGCAGATCTTCCGGGCCGTTTCGTGCAATCACCCCCTTTGCATCAGAAAGGGAAGCGGTAGTTTCCTGTTTTTTGGCTGGCTTTTGCCGGGTTGGTTTTCCTGGTGGTCGACCGGTATTCATAGAAAATCAACTTTGCAGTTCAGCTATTCCGAATCCTGAAATCAAAAATAGGCAACAAGTACAATCGAATCCAAACAGCAGGATGTTTTCAGGGATTATCCGACTGATGAGGGAAAGCAGGAGCATGACCAACCCTCACAAATCCTTGATGAATATCCTGAACCGTTTGTACACTTTTCCTCCCACGCGGTCCATTTCGGCCCGCATCTTATCGTTGTGCTCGAGCATGAGGTGGGAATCGATGATGGTTTTACCGGTTTTTATAGCTGATTCGAGCAGGTAGGCCCCCATGCGCATATCGAGGCCCCTGCCCCGGTAGTCGGGCCGGATGGCTCCCAGCAACAGGTTCAGCTGTTTCGAGCGCCTCGACGCCAGAAGCACATGGATCCACCCGAACGGAATCAGCCTGCCACCGGCACGACGTATTCCTTCGCTGATATCCGACATGCCCAGAATAAAAGCCACCGCCTCGTCCGCTTCATTAACCACCACCTTGATATAGCGGGGATTGATCAGATAGAGAAACCGGTCGGCGATGTCGTCCATCTCTTTTTCGGTATAGTGCTGGAAGCCATAGATGTGGGTGTAGGTTTCGTTCACCAGACCCAGCACTTTGTGGATGTAAGGTTTCAACTTACGGCGGGAGGTAAATTCGAGTACTGTAAGGCCGTTTTTGCGGGCGGCATGTCTTTCAGCCACCCGGGTGAACAATTCCCGGGGCACATCTTCCACCAGAACCTTATAGACCACCAGGTCTACCTTGGGGGAAAAGCCATATTGCCTGGTCAGGTCCACCATATAGGGGAAATTGTAGTTGGTGGCGATTTCCACCGGTTCGTTGTACCCTTCGATGAGGAATCCCTGGGGGTCCTTGTCTGAAAAAGCCAGGGGCCCCACCAGGTGGGTCATCCCCTTCTGTCGGGCCCACCCTTCGACTGCGCCCATCAGGGCAGCATATACTGCAGGGTCGTTTTCGCTCTCCATCCAGCAAAACCGGGCATGGAGTTCGTCGTGGATCCGGTTGTAGGGATTATTGATGATGCCCATGATCCGTCCGGCCAGCCTGCCATCGCGCCAGGCCAGGTACATGACGGTATCGCAATAGGAAAAAGACCGGTTTTTCCGCTTGTCAAAATAGACCCAATCGTCAAGATATATCGGGGGAACCCAGTTGGCATGCCCTGCATGAAGCCGGGCGGGTAAATGTATAAACAGGCGAAGCCCGGCTCTGTCGGTAACCTCTTTAATCTCGATGGCCATATTTCCAGTGTTGGTTCAGCGGATCATTCAAAATCGATTTTCCCGAAATATTCCGGCACATGATAATCGGGTTGGGGGGTTCCCACAGGGTTCCAGGTAAGAAAATGGGGTTCCGGCAGGGCATCGCCGCACTTGTAAAAGTTGACTTCTCCGGACAAACCGGAAAAATCAATCCCCTCATCGTATACCAGGCAGGAAGCAGGAATCACCACCACCAGGTCCCAGGTGAACTGACCCGTCCGGGTTTCGAAAGGCTCGCTGCCCAGCGAGGAGCGTACCAGGATGGTTTTTACCTTTTCCGGGGAAAGAAAGATCCGGTTATGACGGCTGTTGCCCCACGCTGCATGAGGTGTGCCGATGCAGTTAAATTCGAAATTATAATAATGAACCCCGTCGAGCGAAAGAAAGAATTCCACACAGCTGTCCAGATGGACCTTCCCATTAATCTGGGTCTCCATCGCCCGGATCGATTTTTCGGTAACATAAAACTTCAGCAGTATCCAATCGCCTGCATGCCCGATGCGGAATTCAACACGGGGCCTGTACGGATATTCTTTCCAGTTCAGGCACTCGATTTTTTGAAGATCAGCCAGATTTTCCAGAAGCAGGGAGGTGTTCCTGAGTGCAATCTCTCCCTCAGCTTCAATTTTAGTCACATGTAAATTCCTCATTGGCTCCAAAAAATATTTGTCGCAGGAATGGCTCCGTTGCTGTGCCCTGCTGCTTTACGGCTGCCCGGGAAAGGCCTGTAACATGGTCACAAACCCAATCATTAACTGCAACAAAGAAAACAATTTTTTCCCAGCCTTCAGCTCCGGAATAGCGGCGCCTATACGTTGAACGGTTGATAGTTCAAAAATAGTAAAAGTAATGCGATATATTGTACCTGGTCTTTTCCGGGAAAATCGGCAGTACCCGGTACCCTGACCCAGAACAATTTTTTTCCGGCCCTTCCGGAGTGTCCATGAGTTTTTGTAGATTTGATGCAAAAAATATGGTCTTGCCGAAATTCTGTCTTTGGGTGGTAGTTGCCGGAATGGTTTTTGCCTCCTGTTCGGTACCGGAGTCACGGATAAAGGTGATCTTTGACACTGACACCAACAACGAACTCGACGACCAGCATGCACTTGCCTATTTGCTGGGTAACGAAGAGGTGTTCGATGTGGAGGCTGTGACGGTTAATGCCACGCGGAATGGCGGGAGTGTCGACGAACAATACGACGAGGCCAAGCGGGTCATGAAACTGGTTGGCAAACTGGGCAGGATGCCTTTGTTGAAGGGCGCCGACCGTACGTTTGAAGAGATCTGGGAACAGATGGACGAACCCTGGTACGACGGGTTGGAGGCGGTGGAATATATGATCTCCGAAGCCCGGGAGAGGAGAGAAGAACCCCTGGTGGTCATTGCCGTCGGAAAGCTTACCAATGTGGCCCTGGCACTTTCCAAAGCCCCGGAAATCAGCCGGAAGATGCGGGTGGTATGGCTGGGCGCCAACTATCCCGATCCGGGAGAATACAACCTCGAAAATGATATCCCGGCCCTGAATTTTGTGTTATCGACCGATGTGCCCTTCGAAATGGTGCTGGTAAGGTACGGGCATGATGACGGCACCGCAGCCGTTCGGGTGACCAGGGAAGAGATCAGGCAAAACATGGCCGATAGTGGCCATAAGCTGAAAACCCCCGTTACAGGCAGACACGGGGGCGAGTTTTTCAGTTTCGGGGAGTACTCGGTTAACCTTTTCGAAAACGCCGAAATGCAGGGAGCAGACCAGGGGCGGGCCCTGTTCGACATGGCCGCCGTAGCCATCGCCAAAAACCCTGCATGGGCCGGTTCTTACCAGATACCGGCACCCTGGTACGAAGAGGACGGATGGAAAGAGATTCCCGGCAACTCCCGATGGATCACCGTTTGGGAAAAATTCAACCGGGATGCCATCGTGGCTGACTTCTTCAGGATAATGAAAGAAAACTGACCACTACCCCAACCATACGCTCTCACCGGTATTTTTGCTGACTTCAGACACTTTTTGATTATTTTCGTGGATCGATTTATAATAACCTGATAATGAAGTGTATTTTTTTGAATTTTTGCTTATTACCGCATGACCCCCTTTTTGAAAACTATGTTTTCCATTGCGTCCCGGAGGGACAACTTATTTCAGCCCAAGGCAACGCCTTGGGTAACAATTGACCGGAAGATTATGATGCGCCCTGAAAGGGCAACTTACCTTATAAACCATGGCCCAATCATTATCCAAACTTTATGTTCACATCATTTTCCATATCAAGAATTCCTGTGTTCATATCCGCAATGAAGACAAAAGCCGTCTTTACTCATACATCGGAAGTCTCATAAAAGATAATGGCTCCATCCCGGTTACCATTAATGGGACAAACAATCATGTGCACATTTTGTGTATCATGTCCAAAAATGGTTGTCTGGCCACATTGACTGAAGAAACGAGCATGGCGAACTTTCACAACAAAAGGAGATGTAAATAATCTCCCATGCGAGTTCCATACTGAGCAGTTTGTTCATGAAAAGAGCGATTTTATGTAACGCAATGATATATAAACTGTTAAGACCATTATTTACGTATGAAATTAAACGGAATAGCAGCAGATGGATAAAGACACTTGATCCATATTATGCGAAATTCTATTGGCAAGGGGGGTATGCCGGATTTTCAATTAGTCCTGCATTGGTTCAAAAAACCAGAAAGTACATCGAAGAGCAGGAAGAGCATCACAAGAAGCGGACGTTTGAAGAAGAATTAATGTCGTTTCTGAAGGAATATGGAATTAATTATGATCAACGGTATTTGTTTACTGATTGATTTGCCCTTACAGGGCGCATTGGCGAACACCCGATCATTTTACCCAAGGCGTTGCCTTGGGCTGGATTGAAAAAGGCTTTCAGCCTTTCGTTCAGGGGATCTGACTGCTGGTGGTTTCAGTGTAAATTGCAATATTGAACAGGATTCATTTTCCCCCTTTACCTTATACCGCACTAAACGTCAGAAGGTTGGACCGCTCCCTGCTCCGGTTGATTATTTTTGCTTCTCTTGGAAGACCTTTTCCATCTTTTTCACCTTGGGGGCCACCACCATACGGCAATAAGGCTGCGAAGGATTGCGGGCAAAATAGTTTTTGTGGTACTCCTCAGCCGGGTAAAAACGGGAGAATGCCGTCACTTCCGTAACTATGGGCGCATCGAAGGTCCCTTCCGCACGTAAGTGCACCATCATCTTTTCCGCCTCTTTTTTCTGCTCCGGGGAATGGTAAAAGATGACCGAACGGTACTGGGTGCCGATGTCGGCGCCCTGCCGGTTGAGGGTCGTAGGATCGTGGAGCGCAAAGAACACCTCCAGGATCTCGCTGTATGAGATGACGGCAGGGTTAAAGGTCACCTGTACCACCTCGGCATGCCCGGTGGTGCCGGTGCACACCTCCTGGTACGATGGGTTGCTGACACTACCGCCACTGTAACCCGGAAGCACGGATTCCACCCCTTTCATCCGGGCATAGACCGCCTCGGTGCACCAAAAACAGCCACCCCCCAGAGTGGCAACCTCAAAATCAGGTCGATTGGCCATACTCATATGAATATTGATAAACAGTGAAAAAACTACCAGAAATGAGTGAACCCTTTTCATAATTCGTCGTTCTGTGCTCTACCCCTTAAACAATCAAGAACAACAGATGTTCACAGGATCTTCCACGGAGGGGCACCTCCCGGTTTTGCTATCTGCAGTTAGCAAAACCAGATACAGGCAACACCAGAGACCCGGCATAAGACGTCCCGGAACCTCCCGGTTACCGTTCCTGAGAAAAACCATCAGAAGCCGGATGAACACCGGCGGTTAACACGGCGCGGACTTCTTTCGGCGGATGCTGTGGGTCGCCGCCTCAGAACCGGTGTGTCTGGTAAATGATGGCTCCGTAAATAAAGAACCGTGCCACCCTAGAAAGTGCAGCCAGCAGGAAACTGCGGTTACCGTAACCCGAAGCCCCCACCACCAGGCTGGTAGCCGAGTAGGGCAGCGGCGTGGCTGCGGCAACCACAATCAGGAACACCCCGTACTTCCTCACCAGGGGCATATATTTGCTGAAGTACTTCCGCTGGAAGAAACGAAAATACAACACCCGGTTCAGGTATTTCCCCAGGAGGAATGCGGTATACCCGGCCGCATAGGAAATACCGGTAAACAGGAGAATGTGGAAGACATACTGCAGGGTCGTTCCCTTGTTCAGGGCCCAGATCATGAAGATCTCAGGAGGGAACAGCCCGAAGAAGAATTCCGAAAACACGTACAACCCGTATATCTGGTAGGGTTTGGAGTAGAATTTATCGATCCAGTACGCCGGGTTATCCTTGTATACCAGTTCTATGAACAGGAGGTAGGCACCCAGTATCAGGGAGAGCCACACCAGCCCTTTCAGCAGATTGACCAGAAAAAACCGGAGCCGCGGGTATTGGCTTAAGCACATGGATTCAGTTCAGTCCTCTTTTCCGCAACAGCGGCTCGATAGAGGGATCCTTGCCACGGAAGGTACGGTAAACGGCCATACCTTCACCGGCTCCTGATTTGGCCAGGAGGGTGCGGAACCGCGCCGCCACCTCCGGATTGAAGATATTGCCGGTTTCGCGGAATGCCTCAAAGGCATCGGTATCCAGAACGGCAGCCCACAGGTATACGTAGTACCCGGCAGAATAGCCACCGCTGAAGGTATGCGAAAAGTAGGTGCTCCGGTAGCGCGGCAGGATCTCGGGAATCAGCCCGTATTTAGCCATCGATTGTTTTTCGAATGCACGCACATCGCTGATCTGGCCGTCTTTCGCCGTGTGATAGTCCAGGTCGAGCAGCGAGGCGGCAATGTATTCGCCGGTGATGAACCCCTGGTCGAAGGTGGAGGCAGCCTCCAGTTTGGCAATCAGGCTGTCGGGGATGGCTTCGCCGGTCTTGTAATGTTTTGCGTAGGCCTTCATCACCTGGGGCTCGGAAGCCCAGTTTTCCATAATCTGGGAGGGGAGCTCCACAAAATCGCGGGGCACCGAACGGCTGGTACGGCGATAAGGACCATCGGTAAACAGACTGTGAAGGGCATGGCCGAATTCATGGAAAAGGGTCGACACCTCGTCAAAGCTGAGCAATGCCGGGGTGTCACCGGCAGGACGCGTGAAGTTCATCACCATAGAGACCAGCGGATAGATATGCTCTCCCTCTTTGCTGTAAGAAGCAGAGCGAAAACCGGTACACCAGGCACCCACCCTCTTGCCATCGCGCGGATGGAAATCCATGAACAACACCCCCACGTGCGAACCATCGGCTTCCCTGACCTCATAGGCCACCGTCTCATCGTGGTAAACCGGAATATCGCCCCTCTTCTCAAAGGTAATGCCATACAACTGGTTGGCAACGTAAAATATCCCGCTGATGGCATTGTCGAGGGTGAAATAGGGTTTGATCTCACTTTCATCAAGGTTGAACTTTTGCTTGCGCAACTTCTCGGAATAGTACCACCAGTCCCAGGGTGCCAGCTTGAAAGTACCCCCTTCGCCGCTGATGATCTGCTGCATGGCATCCCGGTCGGCTTTCGCGATGTTCATGGCAGGAGTCCATAACCTGCCCAGAAAATCATACACCGCCTGCGGGGTTTCAGCCATGTTGATGTCGATGGCAAATTCGGCAAAATTGTTGAAACCCATCAATTTGGCTCTTTCATCCCGTAATTTGACAATTCTCTTGATGATCTCCTTGTTGTCGAATTCATTGTCGTTGTCGCACCGCATAAAATAGCCCCTGTAGAGTTTCTCGCGCAGGTCGCGGTTTTGGGCATACTGGAGAAAGGGCAGCATGCTGGGTTTGTCGAGGGTGAAGAGCCACTTTCCTTCCTGGTTTTCCCTGCGGGCCTGGTCGGCAGCCCTGAGGACCACATCCTCCGGCAGTCCGGCCAGATCAGACTCCTTATCGATTACCAGCCGGAAGTTCTTGTTGCTTTCGGCCAGTACATTTTCACCGAACTGAAGCTGCACTTTCGACAGCTCCTCGTTGATGGCCCTTAATTTGGCCTGGTCTGCGGCAGACAGGTTGGCGCCGTTGCGCTCGAAGTCCTGATAGAACTTTTCTACAAGGCGCAGCTGCTGGGCATCGAGACCGAGCTCCTGGCGGCGGTCGTACACCGACTTGATGCGCCCGAACAACACCGGGTTCATGGAAATGTTATCGCGGTGACGTGTAAGCCTGGGGGTGATCTCGCGGGCCAGTGCCTGACGCTCCGGATTGGTGATCGCCGAATTCAACGGCCCGAAAACACTCTGGACCTTCTCCAGCAATTCCCCCGCCTGGTCGTAAGGAAGGACCGTATTGGCAAAAGTCGCCAACGATGTGTCGGCGGTAATGGCGGCAATCTCCGCTTCGTGTGCCACGATCCCCGAATCGATAGCCGGCAGGTAATGCTCCAGCCGGATCTCATCAAACGGCGGAACCTCAAACGGAGTGGTATACTTCGCAAAAAACGGATTTATCATAGTGTCGCTCTTCTCTTGTTTCCGGCCCGTGCAGGCAGCCAGCAGCAACCCCGGTACCAGTACCCAAATCATACTCTTTCTCATATCTCTCCCTTTACTAATTGATTGTTTTCCCCTGCAAAAATAAGATTTCCGGGTAAATTTGACGAGCCTCCCCGGAAAATAACCGTAAAACCATAAGCCCCCGGCAGGAAGAAACCAGGAACCCCTGTTTCCGGGCAACCTCCCGCTGCCGGTACTCCGGAATACCTGTCACCGGGAGGCCGGATCGAAATGATCACCCGTTCCGAATCTCGCATCGGGGATGTTGTATAACCTCGAATTTATACTATTTTTGATCTTTTAACCGTAATCATCAAGACATCAGAAATTATTCACCAACCAAAAATCAAAGCAATGACAAGAACTGTCTCTTTTCTCCGCAGGGTTGGCCTTTTTATGGTTACCCTGCTGCTGTCGCTGGGGGCGATGGCACAAGCTCCCGATTTTTCCGGAACCTGGAAACTGAACAGTGCCAAAAGCAAACTGAATGAGCAGTTCAGCATGGCACCGCAGGAACTGGTGATCGGTCAGCAAACCAACAACCTGACCGTTGTCAGGCACTCGGAATTCCAGGGTCAGGCCTTTACCAACAACGATGCTTTCACCCTCGACGGCAAGGAGTGCGTCAACGAAGGGTGGCAGGACACTTCCAAAAAATCGACGGCCAACTGGTCGGCCGATAAAAAATCGCTGATTATCAAGACGACCATTCCGTTTGGAGAAGGCGGCGAGATGAATTTGACCGAAACCTACCAGCTGGTCGACGGGTGCCTGTCGGTAAAGACACAGACTTCGTCAGAGTGGGGCGATTCAGAAGAGACCTACCTGTTTGATAAAAAGTAATCCTTGCTGACCTATGGATCTGTTTTCTGAGCTCACCCCCCGGCCTTTGTGGCACTATTTTTCTCAGATACTGAGAATCCCGCGTCCTTCCAAAAAGGAGGAGAAGATCATCGCTTTCCTGGAACGGTTTGCAGAAGCGCACAGGCTTCCCTGCAAAAAAGACCGTGCCGGGAACCTGCTGATTTCCAAACCGGCATCGCCGGGGCGGGAAGGGGTTCCTGTTGTAGTGCTGCAGACCCACCTGGATATGGTATGCGAGAAAAACAGCGATACGGAATTTGACTTTGAGAATGATCCCATCGGGGCGGTTGTAGAAAACGGGTGGGTAACCGCTGCAGGTACGACGCTCGGTGCCGACGACGGCATCGGGATCGCCGCCCAGATGGCCGTTCTCACCTCGGAGACGCTCCGCCACGGGCCGGTGGAGTGCCTTTTCACGGTCGATGAAGAAACGGGGCTTACCGGGGCCCGTGCCCTGGAACCCGGTTTTTTCTCGGGAACCACGCTTATCAACCTCGATTCGGAAGATGAAGGAGAGCTCTTCATCGGTTGTGCCGGGGGAATAGACACCTCGGCATTTTTCCGCTACCGGGAGGTGGCCGTTGACGATGGCAGGACAGCCCTGCGTTTCAGGGTTACCGGGCTTACCGGCGGCCATTCGGGCGACGACATCCACAAAGGGTTGGGCAATGCCAACAAGATCCTGGCGCGGTTCCTGGCCCTGGCTGCTGAGCAATACCCGTTTTCGTTGGCGCTTTTCGACGGCGGCAATCTGCGCAACGCCATCGCCCGGGAAGCCGAAGCCCTCGTGGTTGTCAACCCCGGCGACGCTGCCGGACTGCTCTCCCTGTTTGACCGTTTCTCCGGCCTGGTGCGTTTTGAATATGACAAAACAGAACCGCAACTGGCGTTGGGTGCCAGCCCTGCCGCCCTGCCGGCCTTTACTGCAGACCCTGCAACCGCAAAACATTTCCTGGATGCCCTGATTGCCTGTCCGCACGGAGTCCTGGAGTGGAGCACCCGGATGCCCGGCATGGTGGAAACCTCCACCAACCTGGCAGCCGTGAAGTTCACCGAACCCGGGATCATCGCCGTGACCACCAGCCAGCGGAGCGAAATCGACAGCCGCAAGCAGATGGCCGCCGGCATGGTTGCTTCGGTATTCCGGCTTGCCGGAGCTGAGGTTACCCATTCCGATGGCTACCCGGGGTGGACCCCCAACCCCGATTCAGCGATCCTGCAGATCGCCGTGGATACCTACCGGCGCCTCTTCGGCAACCTGCCGGTGGTCCGCTCCATCCATGCCGGGCTCGAATGCGGTCTCTTCCTGGAGAAATACCCCGGGCTCGACATGGTGAGCATCGGACCCACCATCAAGGGAGCCCACTCACCGGGTGAGCGCATCCACATCGGAACCGTGGGCAAATTCCAGGACCACCTGGAAGCCATTCTTGAAGCCATGCCGGAATCCGGCAACAAAGCAATGCCGGTATGATAAACAAACGAAGCAGCGGGCTGTTGCTCCACCTCACCTCCCTGCCCGGAAAAGAGGGTTGCGGAACCATGGGCCGGGAGGCGCATCGCTGGATTGACTTCCTCCGTGAGACAGGTCAGCAACTGTGGCAGATCCTTCCGCTGGGACCTGTCCATTACGGCAACTGCCCGTACCAGTGTTTCTCTGCCTTCGCCGGCAATCCTCTGCTGGTGGACCTTTCTACCCTGCAGGAGGAAGGACTCCTGGAGGCTGGTGACCTGGCATCCATACCCCGGTTCGACATCCGGCAGGTGGAGTTTGAAAAAGTCACCACCTGGAAAACCCGGCTCCTGCGCAAAGCATTTCATCGTTTCGGGCCCGGTCATCCCGGCATTACCGGGGGTTCGTATGGTGCCTTCCTGGATGAGCACAACTGGTGGCTGGCCGATTTTGCCCTGTTCATGGCCGCCCGGCACCATTTCGGGGAGGTACGGTGGCAGGAGTGGCCGCAGGAACTGAAAACCCGCCAGCCCGCCGCCATGGAAGAGTTCCGCAACCTCCTGGAACAGGAGATCGCCTACCACCAGTTCGTCCAGTACTGCTTCTTCAAACAGTGGAACAACCTCCACCGCTATGCAGCCTCCCGCAATGTCCGGATCACCGGCGACATACCCCTGTATGTGGCCGGCGACAGCGCCGACGTGTGGGCCAACCCGGGAATATTCCACCTCGACAGCGACCTGAACCCCCTGAAAGTGGCCGGGGTACCTCCCGATTATTTCAGCAAAAACGGACAGCTCTGGGGAACCCCCGTGTTTAACTGGGAGAGTCTGCGCGACCAGGAGTACCACTGGTGGCTGGCCCGCATCCATTTCAACCTGCGGATGTTCGACCTGGTCCGCATAGACCATTTCCGCGGCCTCCAGGCTTACTGGTCGGTGCCGGCAGGCGAGGAAACCGCCATCCACGGCGAATGGGTCACCGCCCGCGGACACCAGATGCTCGAGATCCTCCGGCAACAACTGGGCTCCTTTCCCCTGATCGCCGAAGACCTCGGAACCATCACCCCCGAAGTGGAACAACTCCGCGATACCTTTAACATGCCCGGGATGAAAGTCCTCCAGTTCGCCTTTACCTCCGATGAAAAAAACGAACACCTGCCCCACAATTACAACGTGAACTCCGTGGTCTACACCGGCACCCACGACAACGACACAGCCTGGGCCTGGCTCCATGCCGCCGAGGAAAAGGAGAAAAAAAATGCCCTGGCCTACCTGAAAAACTACCACTGGCAGCCGGTTTGGGGATTGATCGAAATGGCCTGGGCCTCAGTGGCCACCAGGGCGGTGACAACCCTCCAGGACCTGCTCGAACTCGGAGCTGAAGCCCGCATGAACATCCCGGGTGTAGCCCTGGGAAACTGGGGCTGGCGGTTCCGCTGGAACCAGCTCAGAGGCAAACACCGGCGCTTTCTCCGGGAGATCACCCGAAAATACAACCGCTGGCCGGAGTGAGAAAACCCTTCCGGAACAAAGCTGCAATAAAAAGAATCACCGTCACCGAGGTAACTGATTTGGGTTTGCAAACAGGACAGTGCCCCTAAAATTAATGAAAAAAGGTCTATACAGGATCCTGTATAGAGATGCCAGAATGGTAAACGCAGACCGGTGTATTACCAGTCCGGCACCAACATGACAAAAGGGGGGCGGCAGGAAAAAAAAACCTTTTCCACCAACGGGTAGGTGGAAAAGGCTCTCCAATGCAGTCACATCCTTCCGGATCAGAATTTGTAGCTGAAGCCGGCGCCGAAGAGCTGTTTCAGCTGCACCCGACGTCCTTTGCCTTCAAAGTTTCCGTCGCCATCCCTGTCAACGGCCACACGCACATCGTCGTCGTAAATCAGGTTGGTGATGAGGTTCGCCGACAGGTATTTGTTGATTTTCATGTTGATGCGGAAATCCCAGTTCACATCGACATTCTGAGGATTGTGCAGGTAGTTGGAGAAGAGACCGAGCACCGTAGCCGCATCGACGTTGGTGACAATGGGGAATTTGAATTCCGATTTCAGGGATCCCCCCAGTTCTGCCCGGAAGTTTTCTCCGGGGTCGACGCCAAAGGCTCCGGCTGCTGATAAATCGTCGTCGGTCACGAAGGTGAATTTCGATCCCAGGGGTGACAGGAAAAGGCTGAAACGGTCGTTTGGCTTGTAGTCGGCACCCAGCGCCAGGGTCAGGTAGGCCGGAGCAAACAAACCGGAAATTTTATGGTCCACATCCGGATAGTTGTAGCCATTGGCAAACTGCGAACGGAAATTCAGCAGACCGCTGTAATACCATTTGCTTTCTTCCTTCATCCGGTAGCCTGCTTTGGAGCTGAAATCCATCTTATCTTCCGACTTGATGAGGGTATTCTTGCCCTCTTTGAGGAGGCCATAACCCAGATTCAGGCTGTTGTCCCAGCTCATGCGGTCTTTCAGGAAGTTGGCGGCATAGTTATAGAGAGCAACCCCGGAGACGGAGTTTTTGCCCCCGGCCGCCCAATGGGAGAAGGAGACCTGGCTGAAGTTCAGGGTAAAATCCCCGTTTCTTTTCCAATAGGAGGTATCCCGGGGTTCCTGAGCATGCACAAAGGTCACCAGGATGGCAGCGAGCAAGGATAATGCAACTTTTTTCATTTGTGTCAATTTTTACGTTTTTGGGTTTATCCTGTAAAACAAATGGTATACCCATGGGGTTCATCATCACGGTTGGTGCATGAAAGGAGCGTTTGCATCCGGCAGGAACTGCCGCGGCCGGGTTGGCCGGCCGGCAGCAGGAGTTGTTAATCCTTCAGGCAGCCATTACCGGGGAGCAGAAGGCTCCGGCTACTCTTCCGGCAACAGTTCGTTGATCTTTTCGTCAACCAGGATGCGACCGCAATATTCGCAGACGATGATCTTTTTCCGGCTGGCAATGTCGAGCTGCCGCTGGGGAGGGATCTTGTTGAAGCAGCCCCCGCAGGCATCCCGTTGTATGGTAACGACAGCCAAACCGTTCCGGGCATTCTTTTTTATCCGCTTGAAAGCGGTGAGCAACCGGGGTTCAATAAAAAATTCAATCTTCTCAGCCTTGCCCTTCAGCTTCTCTTCCTCGATCCGGGTCTCCTCGGTAATCTCTTCCAGTTCGGCATTCTTGCGGTTGAGGTCCTCCATTTTCTCAGCCAGCTGTTCTTTGGTGGTGCCTATGGCATTGTTCTTAGCCTCCGCATCGAGGGTATACTCCCGGATTCTCTTTTCTGCAAGCTGGATCTCCAGATTCTGAAATTCAATCTCCTTGGCCAGGGAGTCGAATTCCCGGTTGTTACGCACATTGTTCTGCTGTTCGGCATATTTGGCGATCAGCGTTTGGGCCTCCTTGATGGTTATCTTCTTGTTGCTGATGGCGGTCTCAATACCTTTGATCTCCTCTTCCAGGTTGCTGATCCTGGTTTTCAGCCCTGCAATTTCATCTTCCAGGTCCTGGACTTCGCCGGGCAGTTCTCCCCGGAGGGTTTTTATCTTTTCGATGGCCGAAACCACACTTTGTAATTCATAGAGGGCACGCAACTTGACTTCCACAGACACTTCCTTCTCTTCGGCCCTGCCTAACTGAGTACTCATAACGATGCAGATTAAATGTTCTGAATGATTTGTTATTACCTGTAATACCTCACGGGGTTGGTTGCCACTCCCGATAATCGGACTGCAAAGGTATTGAATTTTTTGGCAAGTAATTCACAAAAAAGTTCCCGTGTAAACTGTTCACTTTCAAAGTGGCCGATGTCGGCCAGGACGGTTTTGCCCAGGGCATCGAAGAATTGGTGGTAGCGGGTATCGCCGGTCACGAAGAAACCGGCACCTGCGGCGATGGCTTCTTTCAGCAGGAAAGAGCCTGCCCCGCCGCAAACGGCTACGGTTTTCACCGGTTTTCCCAGGAGGGGTGAATGCCGGATTACGGGAGTGCCAAAGCTTTTTTTCAGCAGTTCCAGGAAATGGGGTTCCTCCAGGGGTTCCGGCAGGTGTCCGCAGAGACCGGCTCCTGCCAGTGGCAGCGCATTTTCGAGGGCAAACACATCATAGGCTGCCTCCTCATACGGATGGGTTTCCAGCAACGACCGGATGACGGCAGCTTCCCGCCAGGCGGGGAAGATGGTTTCTATGCGGATTTCCGTTTCCCTGTGGAGCTTTCCCGCCTCACCGGCAAAGGGATGCGTTCCGGCATCGCCCCGGAAGGTGCCATAACCCCCGGCATTGAAACTGCACCGGTCGTAACGACCGATGACTCCCGCTCCCGCATCGAAAAGAGCATCCCGTACTTTATCGGCGTGATCAGGCGGAACAAAGGTCACCAGCTTCCGCAACCGGCCTCTCAGGGGCTGTAATACCCTGCAATCCTGAAGCCCCAGTTTGCCGGCAATGCACTGGTTCACTCCCTCGCGGATGTTGTCGAGGTTGGTATGGACCGCAACGACCGCCACCTGATGACGGATGGCCATGAGAAGCAGTTGCTCCGTCCATGTGGCGCCGGTAATCTTTTTCAAAGGAGTGAAAATCAGGGGATGATGGGCCACAATCAGATTGGCGCCCGTCTCGATGGCCTCCTCAATAACCTCTGCGGTGACATCCAGGGTTACCAATACGGAAGTCACAGCCCTATCAGGCTCTCCCACCTGCAATCCGGCATTGTCGTAACTCTCCTGTAAAGCTGACGGAGCGGTCTCCTCCAAAAAACGGAGTACCTCTGCAATGGTAACCTGATTACTCATTCGTCGGCAAGTTGATCCCTGATATCCACCAGTTGCTGTCGGATGGTCATGAGCCGCCCAGCCACCTCAGCGGTTTTGGCGGTCCCCTCCCGGTTTTTCCGGAGCAGGCTGTGGGCGCCCTTCAGGGTCATTCCACGCTCTTTGACCAAATGGTAAATCACCTTCAACTGGTCTATATCCTCCCGGGTGTACATCCGGTTCCCTTTCCGGTTCTTGCGGGGTTTCATAAAGGTAAACTCCTTCTCCCAGAAACGGATCAGAGAGGCATTGACATTCAGCATCTCAGCTACTTCACTGATGCTGAAAAAGACCTTTTCTATAGTGGGTTCCCTGAATGGCACCGGATCAGTCAAAACTTTGTCCCATGTTCGAGGAAATGGCTATCATTTTTTCGTACTCCAGCGGAGTGAGGTCCAGGTAATAGAAATACTGCGGGTTTACCGGTTCGCCGTTTTTGTGCACCTCATAGTGAAGATGAGGTGCCGTAGAGGTGCCGGTACTCCCCACGAGACCCACCAGCTCGCCCCGTTTCACCTTTTGGCCTGTACGCACCCTGGTGGCACTTAAATGGGCGTAGAGGGTTGTGTACCCGTACCCGTGGTTGATGGATACCAGGTTGCCGTAACCCGCCAGTGCCGAGGTAACCTCCTCCACCACGCCGTCGCCGGTGGCATACACCTCGGTTCCTGTGGGGGCGGTGAAGTCCATTCCGTAGTGAAACTTCTTGATTTTATAGATCGGATGGATCCTGTCGCCCCATCCGGAGGCTGTCTGTTTCAGATCCACATTGGCAACAGGCTGGATAGCCGGAATCGAGGCCAGCATCTCTTCCTTGGTGAGAGCCAGCTTCATGAGCTCATCGTACGATTTCGACTGGACATACACCTGTTTCGACAGCACATCCAGCCGGCGGGCCGCAGCGATTACCAGCGCACCATTCTCCAGGTTCTCGAGGTGGGCGTATTTGTTTACCCCCCCGAATCCTGCCTTCCGGATGTCAGAAGGTATCGGCTCCGTCTCGAAAATCACCCGGTACAAGTTGTCATCCCGTTGCTGAAGTTCATCCAGCACCTGGTAAACGGTCTCCATATCCTTCTGCATCAGCATATACTGCGATAACAAACGCTGGTTTTCCCGCTTAATCGCCTTGCTGCCGGGGGTCTCGTAAAAATGGATGACCACCAGCACGATCACAAACGAAAAAGCCAGGCTGCTGGTAAAAAAGGCCATAAAACGCCCGAAAAACTCCCGGAAAGAGGTACCGTGTTCTTCGTAATTTAATGTGTCGGGGTTAAAACGATATTTTCTTTTCGCCATGCTGTCTGCTCTGATTTTTTAATCCGTAACCCCCGGAATCGATTATTTCAGATAAATTTGCACACTTGTATCAGCTTCCATTTATCAGAATTGCAAAAGTAATCATATAAGTAAGGCTGAAACCGATAATAATGAAGTCTTTAATATTTTTTAACAATCTTTCAGAGATTATTGAATGGTTTGTATATGAATTCTAAAGAGATCCGCGCATTATTTCTGGGTTTTTTTGCTGAAAAGGAACACCGGATAGTCCCGTCCGCGCCGATGGTGATTAAGAATGATCCTACGCTGATGTTTACCAATGCGGGGATGAACCAGTTCAAGGATATCTTTCTTGGGAATGAGCCAGCCCGCTGGAAAAGAGTCGCCGACAGCCAGAAGTGTCTGCGGGTATCGGGCAAGCACAACGATTTGGAAGAGGTGGGCATAGACACCTATCATCATACCATGTTTGAGATGCTGGGGAACTGGTCGTTTGGCGACTATTTCAAGGAGGAGGCGATAGCGTGGGCCTGGGAGCTGCTGACGGAGCGTTTTGGGATTTCCCCTGACCGGTTGTATGCCACGGTTTTCGGGGGGGATGAAGCGGAGAATCTGGAGAGGGATGAGGAAGCCGCCCGGTTGTGGTCACGGTACCTGCCTCCGGAACGGATCCTGGATGGCAGCAAAAAGGATAATTTCTGGGAGATGGGCGACTCAGGTCCCTGTGGTCCCTGCTCAGAGATTCATGCCGACATCCGCGGCGAAGAAGAAAGGGTCCGCATCCCCGGCCGGGAACTGGTCAACCGCGACCACCCGCAGGTCGTCGAGATCTGGAACCTGGTATTCATACAGTTCAACCGGAAAGCCAACGGGCAGCTGGAGGAGCTGCCGGCCCGCCATGTCGACACCGGGATGGGTTTTGAGCGGCTTTGCATGGTGATACAGGGACAACAATCGAACTACGATACCGATGGTTTCCAGGAGATCATCGGCACCATCGGCCGTCTGGCCGGGGTCCGCTACGGGGCCCATCCCAAAAGCGACATTGCCATGCGGGTGATCGCCGACCACCTCCGGGCGGTCTCCTTTGCCATTGCCGACGGCCAGCTGCCCTCCAACAACAGGGCCGGCTATGTGATCCGGCGCATCCTGCGGCGGGCGGTACGCTACGGGTACACGTTCCTTCAGCTCCGCGAACCCTTCCTGTGCCGGCTGGTCCATGCTCTCGAAAACACCATGGGGAATGCGTTCCCGGAACTGGCAGCCCAACAGGACCTGATCGTACGGGTAATCCGCGAAGAAGAAGAGGCTTTTCTGAGAACCCTCGAAAACGGCATCCGGCTTTTGGACCAGCTGACCGAAAAAGCCCTCGCCTCCCGCCAGACCTCCCTGTCGGGCCGCGACGCCTTCGTACTTTACGACACCTACGGTTTCCCCCTCGACCTCACCCAACTGATAGCCCGCGAAAACGGATTGTCGGTAGACACAGCCCGCTTCGACCTGGAGATGAAAGCCCAGAAAGAACGTTCGCGTAACGATGCCCAACAGGAAACCGGCGACTGGACCGAACTGATAAAAATCGAACAGGTCGAATTCACAGGGTACAGGCAAACGGAAACCTCCACCCGGATAGCCCGCTACCGCCAGGTAAACCGGAAAGATAAAACCTTCTACCAGGTAGTGCTGGAAAAAACCCCCTTTTATGCCGAATCGGGAGGGCAGGTGGGCGATACAGGATATCTCGAGTCGGGCAGCACCACGATCCGGGTCCTGGATACCCAGAAAGAAAACAACCTGATCATCCACATCACCTCAGAAATACCGGAAAATCCCGGACTCCCTTTCAGGGCTGTCGTCAACCACAGCACCCGCAGGAAAACAGCCGCCAACCATACCGCTACCCATCTCCTGGACCATGCCCTGCGCGAAGTCCTCGGAAAACATGTGGAACAGAAAGGATCGCTGGTCCATCCGGACTACCTGCGGTTCGATTTTTCCCATTTCAGCAAGATGACCCCTGAAGAAACGGGAAAAGTGCAAAAAATGGTCAACGCTATGATCCGGCAAAATCTGGTACAGGAGGAACTCGATGGAATACCCTTCGGAGAAGCAACCCGCATGGGCGCCATCGCCCTGTTTGGCGAAAAATATGGCGAAACCGTCAGGGCCATACGATTCGGCGACTCCCTGGAACTCTGCGGTGGCACCCACGTCCATGCCACAGGCCAGATCGGGATGTTTCTTATCCTGTCGGAGGGAGCGATCGCCGCCGGAGTCCGACGCATCGAAGCCATCACCGGGGAAGCCGCCGAGGAGTACATCCAGGGAAAATGGCAGGAACTGTCAGCTGCCCGGTCGCTGCTGGGGCAAACCGCGAACCTGCCCGAAGCCGTTGAAAACCTGCTCGGAGAAAACAACCGCCTGAAAAAACAGATCGAAACCTTCGAACGGGAAGCTACCCTGATGATCAAAAACGAGTTGATAAAAAGCATCCTTCCCGTCGGAGAGATCAGCCTGATCACCGCCCAACCCCGCCTGCGATCAGCACAGGCCGTGAAAGAACTGGCCTTCCTGCTCAAGGCGGAGGTCTCCAACCTGTTCCTGGTCCTGGGCACCAGCATCGGGGGAAAACCCATGATCACCGTCATGATTTCTGAAAACCTGGTTAAAACACACGGACTCGATGCTGCTGCCATCGTCCGCGAAGCCGGAAAAGAAATCGGCGGAGGCGGAGGCGGCCAGCCCTTTTATGCCACGGCCGGAGGAAAGGAACTCACAGGCCTCGGGGCTGCCATCCGTAAAGCAGCCTCCTTCGTTACCGACTTATAGAACCATCTGAATTTTTTTTCCAAATATTTTTTTGTAAATTATTGATTTTTAATAGTATAAATACTATTTAGAATTAATATAAATAATATGGCGCCCGGGAAAGCTGTTCTGATCAGTCTGCAGGAGGCTTACAGGATATTTATCTTTGCCGCAAAAAAATAGATGCTATGAGCAAAGAAGTAACCCGGACTTTTGACATTCTCGGACACATCCTGGAAAACTATCCCCGCAACGATGCCCTGGCAGGGAAAAAGGGGAACGACTGGTACACCTATTCAACGGAGGAGTATTACCATCAATCGCACCTGTTTGCCCTGGGGTTACTGGCCCTGGGCATTGGCAGGGGAGACAAGGTGGCGACGGTGACCAGCAACCGGCCGGAGTGGAACTTTGCCGACATGGGGATCTCCATGGCGGGAGCTGTGCATGTGCCCATTTATCCGACCATTGGCGAAGAGGAGTACCAGTACATCCTGACCCATTCTGAAGCGACCCTGCTGATCGCCGGCGATGCCAAACTGGCAGAAAAACTGGTACCCGTGGTTAAGGATATTCCCACTGTAAAAGGGTTTTACACCTTTGAAGAGGTTCCCGGGCTGCCAAATTACTCGGAAATCCTGCAGCAAGGCGAGGAGAACCGTGTGCGCCTGGAGGCGAAGCTTGCTGAAATCAAACGGTCGATCCTCCCGGAGGAGCTTGCCACGATCATTTACACTTCCGGAACGACGGGGGTTCCCAAGGGGGTCATGCTTTCGCACCGCAACCTGGTGTCGAATTTCACGACCCACGCCACCATGCACGATCTGGGCTATCAGCACAGGGTGATCAGTTTTCTGCCGTTGTGTCATGTGTACGAAAGAAGTGTGAATTACCATTTCCAGTTTAAAGGAATGGGGGTCTATTATGTGGGCAACCTGGCGCAAATCGTAACCGCCATTAAGGAGGTAAAACCACACATGTTCAATTCGGTGCCGCGGTTGCTCGAAAAGGTGTACGACGGGTTCGTGGCCAAGGGCAAAGAACTGACAGGTCTGAAGAAATCGATCTATTTCCGGGCGTTGAAACTGACGCGTCATTTCGAGTACAACCGGAAATATCCTCTCTTCCTGAAGCTGCAGATCAAGCTGGCCGACAAGCTGGTCTATTCGAAATGGAGAGCCGCTCTGGGCGGGAACATCGTATATGTAGTTTCCGGAGGGGCTTCGCTGCAACCCAAAATTGCCAGGACGTTAGGCATGGCCGGAATGCTGAACCTGGAAGGGTACGGTCTTACGGAGACATCACCCGTGATTGCCGTCAATAACCCGTCTAAAAAGCTGATGAAAATCGGTACGGTAGGTCCGGTGCTCGACGGATTCACCGTGAAAATCGCCGACGACGGCGAGATTCTGTGCCAGGGCCCCGGGGTGATGATGGGGTACTACAAATCGCCGGAAATGACCGCCGAAGTGATCGACGCCGAAGGGTGGTTCCATACAGGCGATATCGGCACGTTCGAAGAGGGACTCTACCTGAAGATCACCGACCGGAAGAAGGAGATGTTCAAATTATCGGGCGGGAAGTACATAGCTCCCCAGATGATTGAAAACAAGCTGAAATCCTCCATGCTGATCGATCAGGCCATGGTCATCGGCGCCAACCAGAAATTTGCCTCCGCACTGATTTCTCCCAATTTTGTACTCCTCCACGACTGGTGCGCCGGGCAACACCTGCATTACGACAACAACAAGGAACTGGTCCGGCTGCCCCAGGTGGTGGCACTGATGCAGAAAGAGGTCCTGGAGGTCAACAAGACGCTGGGACTGCACGAGGAAATCAAGCGCTTCCGGCTGGTATGCGCTGAGTGGAGTCCTGCCACCGGGGAGCTCTCCCCCACCCTGAAACTGCGCCGTAACGTCCTCGCATCCAAGTACCAGCATCTCATCGACGAAATTTACCTGGCCGGAAAAAACGGGGAGGACTGATCGCCACCGGCACACAGGACATCCCGGGCACAGCCGTCGGTCAGGGTCCTGGCTGCGGATGCCGACAGGCGTCACTCCCCTCCCTCCTGCAAAATCCTGTTTTTCCCCTGCCCGGGATTGCCGAGACCATGTCCCCGTGAGGATAAGGGTGGGAAGTTCAGGCCTTTTACGGGAATACGGGAGGCAAGTGGGGAAAGCCGGACAAACGGGGGACCCTGTATCCTGTCTATTGCGTCGTCAGGGTTATTTCAGCCGGCAGTAATCCATCAGCGGAGGCTTTCAGCCGGATGGTGCCGGCTTGTTTTCCTGCTTTGATGATCACCAGGCAGCGGCCCTGCCAGGTTTTCCTCTGCGGCAGGGAATAGCTTTCCAGGCTCACGGGGTTGGCATTGCCGGTGGCAATCAGGGTTCCCGGGCCTTCGGTTTCGAAGCGCACCAGCCGCCCGGACTGGGGATTGCGGTTTCCGGCCTCATCGGTGATCTCCACAGTGATATAGCAAAGATCCTGACCGTTGGCATGGATGACCGGGCGGTCGGCAGTAAGCCGTATCCGGGTGGGAGTGCCCGCCGTAACGAGTTCCGCGGAAGCGGCTTTTTTCCGGCCTTGATACCCTGTTGCCTGCAGGGTGCCCCCCTGCCAGGGGACCTCCCACCGGGCGAGGTGTTCCTGGGCTTCACCCGTCAGACGGCGGCCCAGCGACCTGCCATTCAAAAAAAGCTCCACTTCGGAACAGGAAGAATAGGCGGAAACCTCCAGCAGTTCTCCCTCCTGCCCTTCCCAGTTCCAGGAGGCCACTACATCGGGCCAGTGCCATTTCGACCAGGCTTCCCGTGCCGGATTTTCCGCAAAGGAGGGCTCCGGTGGCTTGACAAACAGGGAGAGCTGGTCCGGTTTCCACAGGGCATCCCGGTAAAAGGATTGCGGCCTCTTCCACCCGCAGAGGTCTATATCGCCGCAAAAGGCCAGTGTCCAGGGGAAAAATCCGTTTTCCTGGGGAAAACCGCGCCATCCGATACTCGCCTCCCCTAAATAGTCGAAGGCCGTCCAGACAAAATCACCCACCACCCAGGGATAACGCCTGACCTCCCGCCAGTTGGCAAAAGCCTCCGGGGGAAAAGACTCGGAACCGTAGATAATCCGTTCCGGTATCCGGGCGTGGTCTTCCGGATATACCTGCCGGGGTTGGTTCACATCGCCGACGGCATAATTGTATCCTGCCACATCCAGCGCAGCAAAATAAGGATCTTTGTCGGGGGTGATGCCGTTAACCCCGGCGGTCACCGGGCGGGACTTATCGAGTCGCCTGACCTGTTGCGCCAGCTTTCCTGCCCACTCCGCACCCCGGGGGGTTGCCCGTTCGGGGATTTCGTTGCCTATGCTCCACATGATGACGGAGGGGTGGTTCCGGTCGCGCACGACCATGCTCTCCAGGTCGCGCTGCCACCAGTCCGGAAAATATAAATGGTAATCATAAGGATTCTTCGGTCTTTCCCACATATCGAAGGCTTCGTCGATGACCAGCATGCCCAGCCGGTCGCAGGCATCCAGGAAGGCGGGCGACGGCGGATTGTGGGCACAGCGCACCGCATTGAAGCCGGCAGCCTTCAGGAGTTCCACCCGGCGCTCCTCGGCACGGTCGTAAGCCCGCGCCCCCAGAGGCCCGTTGTCGTGATGCACGCAGCCTCCCCGGAGCTTGAGCTCCTGCCCGTTGAGACGGAAACCCTGTTCCGCATCAAAAGAGATCGTCCTGATCCCGAAGGGTATTTCCTCCCTGGCAGCCGTGCGACCCTCACGGAACAGCTCCGTCTCCAGCCTGTATAGCTGCGGACTCTCCACCGACCAGTACCGGGGTGCCGCCACCACCAGGTCACTAAAGAGATCCGTGGTATCCTCCCCCGCAACAGTGGCTTCCATCACCGCTTTTGCCGCTTCCGCACCGTCCGGGGCAAGAACCCGTGTGACCATCCGGACCCTCACCGGTTCCTTCAGCGTGTTGACAACCCGCGAAGCAACCTTCACCAGCGCCTGCCGGGGAGTAACCTCCGGAGTGGTGACAAAGGTTCCCCATCGTACCAGATGTACCGGATCGAGAACCGAAAGCCACACATGCCGGTATATACCCGAGCCGGAATACCAGCGGCTGTTCTCCCCCTCGTTGGAGACTTTCACCGCCAGGACATTTTCTTCTCCATACCGGAGATGCCGGGTGAGGTCAAACCCAAAAGAGGTATACCCGTAAGGGTGGCTCCCCAGGGAGCGGCCGTTCAGCCATACCCTTGCATTCATGCAGACTCCTTCAAAGAGAACCTGAACCTGTTTTTCGCGCCACTCTGCCGGCACGGTGAACGGTTTGCGGTACCAACCCGTACCTCCCGTGGTAAACCCGCCGCTCACCTGGCTGATGGCATGCGGATCAAAGGGAGAGGCGGTTCCCGGCAGGTCTTCGATGCTCCAGTCGTGGGGAAGGTCCACCACCCTCCAGGAAGAGTCGTCGAATCCGGGGTTCTCCGCACCCAGAACTCCTCCCCGCTGAAAGCGCCATCCCTCATCCAGCAGCAAAGGGCCCTCCGCAAAACAGAGGACCCCCCAACCCGGAAAAATCATCAGAAAAAGAAATAACCAACTTTTCTTCATACCTCTCGTTTTGCGTTGCCAGGGATTATCGTGAGGGTGCCGGGGAATATTCCAGCCGCAGGACCCCACTGTCAGGCCCGGATCGTTTCTATTCCCTCAAAAATACGATTTTTCATGGAAATGCGTACATTTGAAAGCCACCCTGCTATCCGGTGTTATGCCGTTTTACCCCGGAGCACCCGCCCTCCTTTCCCCGGCAGAGGAAACCGGGTAAAACGAAGCCTGGCGGGAATATCAGAAAAAATTATTAGGTATACCATTGATAGCAACCTATTTTTATATGACATTCTTATAAGAAATCAGCCATGAACAAAACCATGTTATTCCTGTTCTTCCTGCTACTGGTCCGGTTTTGTCCGGCGCAGGAGCTGAAGGTCAGTGCACGGGGCTATTTTGACATGCCGGGGTTACATGTGATGGTTTTCACCGACATCTATCCCGAGGGGCACCAGGGGGGTGTCGGTATTATCCAGAACGGCACGCGGGTGGCCACCAATGGTGATCTGCGCCTGGAGCCCACGCCGGGGCAGTGGCAGCCTATTCCAAAGGTAGGGGCGAAAACCCGTGTGTCTGATAAGGAGATCCAGGTGCGCTGCTGGTACCCCGACTCCTCCATCAACCGGAAAGGGTTCAATCCGGTCGTCTACCCCGATCTGAACTTTGCTTATACGGTGCGGGTGGTAGCTGAGGGAAGCCGGTTCAGGATCATCGTGGACCTGGATGCGCCCTTACCGGAGGTGTGGGAACAGCAGGTGGGATTCAACCTGGAGTTGTTCCCCGGGCTATTGTTTGGCAAAAGCTGGTACCTGGACGGGGCCCACGGGTTGTTCAACACGCAGCCTTCGGGACCTATGGAGAAGGATCTCAGCGGCAACTGGCAGGCAGCGCCCCTGGCCACAGGTAAAAAGCTCACTGTCGCACCCGGGGAACCGGCGCAAACCATGATCATAGAGTCGCTGGGAGAACCCCTGCAGCTCCTCGATGGCCGGTTGTACCACAACAACGGCTGGTTTGTGGTCCGCAGCCTGGTAGCCCCGGGGAAAACCCGGGGGGCCGCAGAGTGGCTGGTCGATGCCAGGGTGATCCCCGGATTTACATCCCGCCCGGTGATCCATGTCAGCCAGGTGGGGTATCATCCCGGCCAGGAAAAGGTGGCCGTCGTCGAAACCGACGCCACGGTCACCGAACCTTCCCCGGTCTCCCTTCTCCGGTACAACGAGAACGGTGAAACAGAAATTGTCATGCAAGAAATGCCCATAAGCTGGGGTAAGTTTTTGCGGTTCAACTACTTCCGGTTCGACTTTTCCGCAGTCCGCGAAGAGGGGGTTTACCGACTAAGGATGGGGGAAGTTCTGACGGAACCTTTCCGCATCGGGGAAGCGGTTTACGAGCAGGGTGTCTGGCAGCCCACGCTCGAATATTTTCTTCCGGTACAGATGTGCCATATGCGGGTGAACGAAGGCTACCGGGTCTGGCATGGCTTGTGCCACATGGACGATGCCCTGATGGCGCCCACCGATACGAACCATTTTGACGGCTATCTCCAGGGACCCTCGACGCTGACCCGTTTCAGTCCGTGGGAGCAGGTGCCGGGGCTGAATGCGGGCGGATGGCACGATGCCGGCGATTACGACCTTCGCGCAGAATCGCAGGCCGGCACCGTCTGGGTGCTGGCCATGATCCGCGAACAGTTCCGCCCGGAGTGGGACATGACCCTCGTGGACCAGCAAAACCGGTTGGTCGAAATCCATCACCCCGACGGCAAAGACGACCTGTTGCAGCAGATCGGTCACGGGCTGCTAACCCTCCTGGGAGGCTATGAAAACCTGGGGCGTCTCTACCGGGGCATCATCTGCAACAGCCTCCGGCAATACGTTCTTCTGGGCGACGGGGCCTCCATGACCGACGGGCTGAAGTACAACCCCCGTTTGGGAGCCGATGAAAAGACGGGGCAGGAATCGGGCCTTCGCGACGACCGGTGGGTCTTCACGGAGGAGAACCCGGGGCGCGAACTGGAGGTTGCCCGGGCTCTGGCAGCAGCAGCCCGGGTGATGAGGGGGTTTGACGATTCCCTGGCCCGCCGCTCCCTGGCAACAGCCATCGCCCTGTATGCCGGAAACCAGGCACACCCCGGTCCGCGAAGCCGCAACCTCAGGCTGAAAGCCGCCATCGAACTCCTGCTTGCCACCGGTGACTCCCTCTACGGGAGAGAGATCCTGGCCCTGGCCGGAGAGGAGGCCCTGAAAGACCCTGAGGTTGTGGCCCACCTGGGAAGGGTGCTTCCCCGCCTGGCCCACCCCGAACTGATAGCTCTGGCTGAGAAAGCCGCCGCTGCCTATAAACTGGAAACCGAACGGCTGCAACACGAAAATCCTTTCGGCATACCCTACCGGCCACAAATCTGGGGCGATGGCTGGAACATACAGCAATACGGGGTGCGCCACTATTTCCTGCATACCTGCTATCCTGCGATCTTCGATCAGCGGGGGGTGATGAATGCCCTCCATTTCATCCTCGGGAACCACCCGGGCGAAAATACCTCTTCGTTTGTTTCAGGCGTGGGCAGCCGTTCGGTCACCGTGGCTTACGGCGTCAACCGTGCCGACTGGTCGTTTATTCCCGGGGGCTCCGTTTCCGGCACCGGCATCATCCGGCCCGACTTTCCGGAGTTGAAAGTATGGCCCTATTTCTGGCAACAGACAGAGTATGTGATGGGGGGCGGGGCTACCAACTTCCTGTTCCTGGTGCTGGCAGCCCGCGACCTGCTGAAGTAAGAGGCGGTCCAAAGCCTGCCCTGGCAGGCATTTCTTTCAGGAACCGGCAAGGGTGAAGATCTCGTCGAGGGAAACCACGGAAGCCGGGGATCGCCGGTAAGCCGCGGCGATCATGGCCCGGGCTACCGTCTCTGCCGGCACGGGCCGGTATTTGCGGAAAACCAGGCGGGTAACTGTTCTCATTATGGCTGCCGACAAGCTCTCCATAAACCTGGGGACCTCCCGCCGGCCCTCAAGGATCGACGGGCGCAGGATGGTGATGCTCCGGAACGGCAGCTTCAGCACAGCCTCATCCAGTTCCCCCTTCATGCGTGAATAAAAAACCGGAGAGCGGGCACTGGCCCCTGCCGACGAAACCAGGACATAGACCGGTATCCCCGCCCGTGCCGCGGCTTCGGCAAACCGGAACTGACAGGTGTAATCCACCCGGTATTGTTCTTCCTTCGAGCCGGCCTGCCTTAGTGTAGTCCCCAGGGCCGAAAAGAGCACATCCCCAGTGAGGAGAGACTCCCACGAGGCAGCATCCCCGAAATCCACGATGTGCTCCTCCAGCCGCTCATGCCTGATTCCTGATTCCCTGCGGGTAAAAACCCTCACTTTCGCTGTCTCCCCATGGTCCAGCAACTGCCGCACCAGCGCACGCCCCACCAATCCGGTGGCGCCAATCACATTGACCGTTTTTTGTCCTGCCATAGCATTTCAGAGTGTTCCCTGCCGTTACATGGTTATGCCTTTATGCCCGTTTCCCTGCCGGCGGGTGCTCCTGCCCGCCGGTGCCGTTTTCCGGTATCCTTGCCGGCCGGCCTCTCCCGGGAAACCGGGTGCTTCCGGCAAAGCCGTAAAAGTAATCCGATTGAAGGCTTGTACAAACAGAACATGATAAAATTCCTGATAAATGAACTACCCCGCACCTGATGGATTACTTAATTTTACATTTCACCGGAGAGCGGCGGGGAACTACTCCCACAGAGATAAGAAAAAACCCGAAACAGGTATACCGGAGGAAATGAACAGCTTTTCATTTCGGTCTGACCATCCTGCCTGCCGGCAGGATGGCGATAGCCGGGACAGGCATGCATGGGAAATCCTTACAGGTCCTTAAATCCCCGCTTAGCCGGATGCCCGTTTATCCGGGAAGTCAGAAAAGGTTATTTGTCTGAAAAGATGTCAGTTTAAAGTATCCTTTGCGGCCATTACAAGAATCCTGTATAGTTTTCCGAAGCATGATCCTGTAATGGGAACCGAAATAATGATATTTGAAGAGGTAAGAGTGTACCAGACATTTCCTTCTGCATCGGTGCGTCCGCCAAGACCGATCCAACGGTTGTTATTTTCCAGGACATCGAGACTCATTATCCGGGTATTCATGTAGTTATAGCCAGCCGGGTAAGCCACTGTGGTCATATAATCTGAGCTGTTGGTATATCCGGTGATTTCACGAATCTCCCATAATTCCAATCCATTTGCCCCGAATTTGGCGGATCCCTCCACGTCGAGGCTGGCATCGGGTGTGTTGTCGTTGATTCCCAGCCTTTTGGTAGTCTTGTTCCAGTGCAGGCCGGCATCACCCCCCAGCGTCCCGTTGTTGTTGAACTGCACATTTCCTGATGCACCACCGGGGGCAGCAGAGCCCCCGCCTGAAGCATCCACATAGGCTTTGGTGGCCGCATCCTGGGGATTGACGGGGTTGGCAACATTAATAATCCTATTGTAATTCAAGTTTGTTTCTCCTTTGATATCTAATTTCGAAGTTGGTAAAAGATTATTAATCCCCACGTTCCCCGATATCCTGTCAATGGAAACCGCATTGTTCATTGTACCGTTTTCCAGCGTTCCCAGGATAAATTTGTCAAGGGAAGCATCATATTTCAGGAAGCCGCCGTACAAATCACTCCCTCCTTCGCGGAACATGATCCGGGCGCTGTCGGTCCAGTTCAGTTCATCAATGACAATGCCTTTGCCAGAAAGAGCTCCTATATGAAGCAAATCAACCGGTGAACTGGTGCCGATTCCGACTTTTCCTTCAGGGGAAAGCACCATTCTGAGCGTGTTGTTGGTCCCGAAATAGATCGGTGCAAATTCGTGATGCCATATCAGGGCTGTTGAGCCAAACGCCGGTGCTG
Source organism: uncultured Prolixibacteraceae bacterium (assembly GCA_964650525.1). Taxonomy (GTDB): domain Bacteria; phylum Bacteroidota; class Bacteroidia; order Bacteroidales; family Prolixibacteraceae; genus UBA1413. The sequence goes on along the minus strand of CAZYUA010000029.1, from coordinate 3,541 downwards.
CCAATGCAATCTTGAACCCGTCCCAATAACCTGAACCTGTCTGGTTATTGACCATTTTCAGGTCGATATTATTATCCCTTCCGTTAATAAAAAGCTGTGATCCGGGAGAAGATGTACCGATTCCGAGGTATTCATTGGTTTTGTCCCATGTAAAGGCAGAATCTCCGCCAAATGTGCCATTGTCATTAAACTGTATTTGTCTGTTTGCGCCACCCGGTATGGCTCCTCCCCCGCCGCTATGAGCATCCACATAGGCTTTGGTGGCTGCATCCTGGGGATTCACGGGATTGGTGACATTGGAAATGATATGGTTTTCCATAGAAAGGGTATTGTTGATCTGTGCCAGGCTGTTGACCAGGAATTTTCCCCCGGTGAAATGGCCTGAAAATCCATCTGGTGAGTACACATAACCTTTGACGCCATAAGTAGTACCCGAGAGATTTTTATTATGCCCTTCAATTCCGGTTCCGGAAGAAGAACCAGAAACACCAACTACTCCGTAATTTACACCGGCTGAAGCGTTGGAATATCCATAAACTCCTGTTCCTGTGCCGGAACTTGATACCCCTCTAACCCCAACGGCATCTCCGGTGGTTGAAGTATTCATTCCTGAAACTCCATCACCATCAGGTGATCTTGAATTACCTGCCACACCGGTTCCAAATTGTGAGGTGGTGGTAGCAAGTCCATAGACGCCATAACCATTGGTAGAATTAGACATACCATAGAGACCATAGGTGACTCCTGAAGGCGCAGTTACATTCCCGTATACGCCACATGCCTGGCCTGAAGAGTAAGATGATTCTCCAAAAACCCCTCGAACATTGCCTGTAATAACAGAAAGACTGTACTGTGGCGTGGTAGTTCCTATACCAAACCTTTTATTGGCATTGTCCCAGAAAAAACCGGCATCCCCGCCGAAAGCCCCGTTGTTGTTGAACTGTACCTGTCCGTTCAACCCTCCCGGTGTGCCCGAGGCACCGCCCGAGGCATCCACATAGGCTTTGGTGGCTGCATCCTGGGGATTCACGGGATTGGTGACATTGGAAATGATATGGTTTTCCATAGAAAGGGTATTGTTGATCTGTGCCAGGCTGTTGACCAGGAATTTTCCCCCGGTGAAATGGCCTGAAAATCCATCTGGTGAGTACACATAACCTTTGACGCCATAAGTAGTACCCGAGAGATTTTTATTATGCCCTTCAATTCCGGTTCCGGAAGAAGAACCAGAAACACCAACTACTCCGTAATTTACACCGGCTGAAGCGTTGGAATATCCATAAACTCCTGTTCCTGTGCCGGAACTTGATACCCCTCTAACCCCAACGGCATCTCCGGTGGTTGAAGTATTCATTCCTGAAACTCCATCACCATCAGGTGATCTTGAATTACCTGCCACACCGGTTCCAAATTGTGAGGTGGTGGTAGCAAGTCCATAGACGCCATAACCATTGGTAGAATTAGACATACCATAGAGACCATAGGTGACTCCTGAAGGCGCAGTTACATTCCCGTATACGCCACATGCCTGGCCTGAAGAGTAAGATGATTCTCCAAAAACCCCTCGAACATTGCCTGTAATAACAGAAAGACTGTACTGTGGCGTGGTAGTTCCTATACCAAACCTTTTATTGGCATTGTCCCAGAAAAAACCGGCATCCCCGCCGAAAGCCCCGTTGTTGTTGAACTGAATTTGTCCCGTTGCTCCCCCTGGTACCGTGGCACCGGCACCGGTAAGGTCAGCCCCCGGTAGCCAGGAAGTTCCGTTAAATTTCAGCACCTGCCCGTTGGTTGCCGATTGTGAAGCAATTTGTAAAGGTGCCGCTGCTGTTCCGTTCCCTGCAAGGGTTGCATCTGTCAAAACAGTCTGTGTACCCCAACTGTCCCCCGGTGGAACCGGTAACGTCACGGCATTTCCCCCGCTGATGCTCAGGTTGTTGCCATTCAGGGCAAGTGTCTGTATCTCATTGGTGACACTCGTATCGGCATCGCTGACATTATCAATCCCATCTGCAAAACCGGCAGGAACAGACTTGATGTTACCCCATGTGGGCTGAAGCGCGGATTGGTTGACTCCCAATGTACTTGCATCCGTGCCTTGCCCTGTCAGCGTCCCGTTTGTTTTCACCACCTGGGTGCCCCAGTTATCCCCCCCGCCGGACGATGGCAAAGTAACCGTGCCTCCTCCTTTTGAAAGGGTCAGCAGGGTGCCGCTGAGGGTCAGCGCCTGCAATTCATTGGTGCTGCTGGTGTCAGCATAGTTCACATTGTCAATGCCGTCTGCAAATCCTTCCGGTACATTCTGCAACTTCGTCCATTCCGGGGTGATCTCCTGGCTGACCACTTCCAGCGGGTAGATCTCCGTGCCGTCCCCCGCCAGGCTGGGATGGGTGACCACCACCTGAGTGCCCCAGTTGTCGCGGGGCAGCACCACCCCTCCCCCGCCTTTCGTAAGCGCCAGCGAAAAGTCTTCGATGATCAGTTGTTGTATTTCGTTGGTGCTGCTGGTGTCCCCGTCAGCCACATTGTCGGTGTCATCGGCAAAACCGGCCGGCATGCCTTTGATATTTTTCCAGAGGGGATTCAGTACCTCGTTGTTTACGCGCAGCACATTGGCGTCGGTACCCTGACCTGACAATGTGTAATCGGTTTTCACCACCTGGACGCCCCAGTTATCCCCTCCTCCCGACGACGGCAGGGTGACAGATCCTCCCCCATTATCCAGGGTCAGGGTGGTCCCGCTGATGGACAACTTCTGGATCTCATTGGCGGGATCGGCATCCGCATCATTTTTGTTCTGAACATCTCTGGCATACAATGCGTATGGGACGCTCAGCAACTGGCAGGTGCCCATTTCCTGGTATGCGATACCGCCTGCAGGGTCCATATAAATCGTGATGAAATAGTCGGCAGTTCCCCAGCTGACATAGGAAAGATCGGGGAACCCGGCACCCAGGTCAACAGTGCCTTTTCCGATTTCCAGTTCAACCAGGCCGAATGCGTTGGTTGTCTTTCCGGTGTGCGTTTCGGTGTAAGCTTTTGCACCCCCCGTACTACCCTTCCGGATAGTGATCATGAAAGAGACATTTTTGTTTGCCAGCAGGTTGCCCGAAGCATCCCGCGCAACCGCCTGGTATTTGAAGGAGAGAGGCGCCTGGGCAGTGGCAGGAATACATAACACACAGATGACGGTTAAAAACATTAGCGTTTTCATTGATGTCTGAATTTTGATTTTTATACTCTTCAATCAGTATCTGAAAAAGTTCTGCAAATCAATATGAAGCACCAGAGTGCATTACATTCAAAAAAGTTGATATTACCGGACGGTTTAGAATAACCTTGCTGCTGAAAAGAACAGCAGCCAGTGATCAGGTCTTCGCACCCTATTCATCTTGTTGCATCAAACAAAAAGAATTCAGCGATCGGGTATCCCAATTCGGATTTTAACTAAAGTTCGGGAAAAAATCAATGCATTTGCTATTTGTCTTCACTGCTGTCCGGTTTAGAAATTCCAAAGTGAAAGCTGGTTCTCATCGGACAT
>CAZYUA010000028.1:0-54323 GCA_964650525.1 uncultured Prolixibacteraceae bacterium | reverse complement strand
TTTTTATCCCCAGATGTCGAGTGTCAAAATCGGAATGAAACTGAATTTTTAATCTCAAATATCAAAGGACTATGGAACGAAAATTCACAACATATATCGTATTGGCCGGTTTGCTATTGTCCTTTATCACGAACGGGTGTCTCGAGGATTATCTTGACAAAGCCCCCGAGTCGGGACTAAGCAAGGAAGAGGTCTTTTCAAAAAGGGAAAATTTCAGGAATTATTTCCAAGCGGTATACGACGGAGCCCGAAAGGATGTGTACAACACAACAGGTGACTGGAATATCCGGTGTGCTTTCCCATTAAAAATGAACCTTATGAACGATTGGCCATGGTCATGTCTGACCGATGAAGCCGACGGAGGTCGTTTGAAGGATACCCAAACCATCAGGCAGGGCAGGCTGGGATCTTACCAGGGACACAGGCATTTTACGTACAACTGTGGATATTATCCATTATTGGGGCCGATGTTCAGTGTGATCAGGACCGCCAACACAGCCCTCGAAAATATCGGAATGCTGAAAGATGCCAGTCAGGAAGAGAAATGGGACCTGATCGGCCAGGCCCGTTTTGTCAGGGCGTTTGCTCATTTTGAGCTTTACCGGAACTGGGGTGGCATGCCATACATTGATTATGTGATCGGATCGGATGACGAATGGGATATTCCCAGGTTATCCAATTTTGAGACTGCACAAAAAATTGCGGCTGATTTTGACAGTGCTGCCTTCTATCTTGAAAAAGCCCACAAAATGAGGCGCGATCCGGGGCCGGGCAACGCAGGACATCTCAACAATCCCGAGCAGGAAATACCCAACGGGGTGGCAGCACTTGCTTTCAAGTCAAGGGCACTCCTGTACGGTGCAAGCCCGCTGAGCAATACGAACAATGATATGGAAGCCTGGAAGAAGGCTGCTGCTGCAAGCTGGGAAGCCATACAGGTTGCCGAGCAGTACGGATATGCTCTTCAGGATTCAGCAGGATACAAGCTCAATTTCGTTGGTACCACCTATACCAATGAACAAATATGGGCCTGGTATGCACTTGAATTTAATTACCGCTATTATGGGACCTTTATAAATCCAGGCGTTTTTGCAGACGGAAAGACCGGGTGGTCGGGTGAATGTCCTTCCCAGAACACGGTCGACAGGTTTGAGACAAAATGGGGTGATCCGCTCCGTACCCCGGATGAAAGGAATGAGGCAAACGCTTTGGGACATTACCAGGAGCAGGACCCATACGCCGGAAGGGATCCCCGGTTCTATATCGATATAATGTACAACCAGGCTCCGATACTGGGCTTCGGGAAAGCCCATATCTATTATGAAGTGGTCGACGGAGGTGTCCAGTATGGTCAGCTGATCGACCCCACTTATGCGGGCATTACCCGTACGGGTTACTATACCCGGAAAACATGGGGCGATCAGAGTGTGAAAAACCAGGTACTGGTGAAGATCACCGATCCGCTCATGCGTCTTGCCGAACTCTACCTCAACTACGCGGAAGCGGCCAACGAAGCTTACGGGCCCAACTCCCCGGCTCCGGGCGCATCGATGTCGTCGGTTCAGGCCATCAACCTGATCCGTAACCGTATCGGCATGGCAGATGTCCTTCCCAAATTTACCGGTAGCAAGGAGATTTTCAGAGAAAGAATCAAAAATGAACGGTTCGTTGAATTTTGCCTCGAAGGAGGTCATTATTTCCATGATATCCGCCGGTGGAAAGATGCACCCAGGATTTATGAAGGCCCGATGATGGGTATGGAAATTGAAAAAGTTCCGGTGAGCGAAACTTATCCGACAGGGTTTAAATATACCCGCAAACCTCTGGAAGCAGCAAGGCAGATTCAGTGGAGGGAATACATGTGGTATTTCCCGTTCGACGATGCCGACAATTACAAAATGAAGAAGTTTACGCCCAACCCGATGTGGAACTAACTTATAAACCCAAAGTTATGAGATTCGCACAATTTAAATATCAGACAATCAGGATTGCCGGACTCTTTTCCCTTTGCATCTGCCTGGCATTCCCGGTGAAATCACAGAATGCCGAAGGGAAAGAAAAACCTGTTGTTGTGAACCTGAAAGTATCGGGTGAGGATGGGAATCCGCTTCCGGGGGTCAGTGTGGTAGTGGGAGAAGGAATTCTTTATGATGTGACCGGGCAGGATGGGAAACTTACTTTTATGGCCCTGCCGGGCGATTTTGTGACCATCTCTTTCATAGGATATGAAAAACAGGTGATCAGGGCCGGTGAAGTGGCAAACAAGGAGGGGATCGTTCTGAAGAAGCCGGGATTTTATTTGAGCTCGGACGATGAAGTGCCTTTACCGTTTATGTCAATGAAGAAAAGACATATCACCAGCGGATCGAACGTTTTGTTTCCTGACCAGCTTGAAAAGTACCCCTCGACCGATATACGGAATTCATTGACAGGACTGGCTCCCGGACTGGAAGTCATTGAGAAGAACGGCTCCCCCGGATTCAGTGCCGAAGAAAGCCTGGGTGTTCTCGGAATTACGGAAAAGATATCCATGGTATCCAGGGGACGAAGTGTCCTGTATATCATCGATGAAATACCCACCGAAACAACGGAAATGCCCCTTGACCCCAATGAAATTGAATCTGTAACGGTATTGAAGGACATTGTGGCAAAAGCGATGTTCGGGCCTGAAGCTGCCGATGGCGTTGTTTTCATTAAAACAAAACGCGGGAACAAAAATGAACGGATTCTGAAGGTGAACCTGGAAAGCGGCATCAGTACTGTGGACAGAATGCCCGGGTGGGTCGGAGGCGCTGACTATGCAAGGTTAAACAATCGCGCTCGACAGAACAGTGGATTTACTCCTTTATATAGCGATCAGGACATTGCCGCTTTTGCAAAAAATGATCCTTACGACAAGTTTCACCCAAGCATCAATTTCAGGGAAATGATGCTCAAAAACAATATGGCATACCGTCGTGCAAATGTCTCCTCCGGAGGAGGGAACGATGCCGTCCAGTATTTTTCCTACCTGGGATACAGCGGTGAAGGTGACCTTTATAAAATTGGGGCTGTCTCAGATTATAACCGAATAATTACACGTTCAAACATTGACATCAGGATCAATGATTTCATAAAAATGCAGTTCAACATTTATGGAGGGCTTACATTCAGACGTTCACCGAATTATGGGTATGACAGCGATTTTACTCTGGAAACGACCGATAACCCTGCATTGAACATCATTGAATTTCCCTCTGTAATCAGGGATATAACCACGGTACCTGCCATTGCTTTCCCGATATATGCAAACAACGATCCGTCTCTGAAAGCTCCATGGTATGCCGTCAGTCCCTCCTATACCAGCAATCCATATGCAAACCTGAAGGACAACGGTTACTATACCGAAATGGGACGGACAGGGGCAGCAAATACAGCGCTTGACTTTGACCTGAAAAGCATCCTGAAAGGATTGAAATCGAGGACGTATGTCGGATTCAACCTGTACAACCTCCTTAGGGTGGGAAAAGCAGAGGATTATACAGCTTATCTGGTATCGCCTTCCAAAGTCCAGGAAGGTGCCGATACCATTCTTCTGACGAAGGTACATGACGGAGTGGACCAGGCTGATCAGGCAAAGCTTCACGATTACTATTTTCAAAAGATTGCTTTGTATGAAAATCTGAACTATGAAAAGTCGTTTGGAAAAACCTGGCTGCAAACCGCGCTTACCTATTACCTGTCGCGTACCACAAGGGACGGCCTGGTTCAGCCGCAACGCCAGCAGAACGGAATATGGTCGGGACTTGTCAGTTATAATCATAAGTATAACCTTCAATGGGCACTGAACTATGCCGGGACATCCAGCCTCGGAAAAGATAACCGCTATGGCTTGTTCCCGACAGCAGGCATTTCATGGGTGATATCGGAAGAACCTTTCATGCCCAAATGGAAATTCCTGGATTATCTGAAGCTGAGGGGCGAGGCTGGGATCCTGGGATACGAAAATTATATGCAGCCATACTATTACCGCGACAATTGGGTATATACGGGAGGTAGCACATTCGGGCCCTATACGACAGGAACCTGGTTCGGAACGGCAGGGGGGGATTATGTCGACCGCTCCTATCCTGCCCGTACCGGCAATCCCGACCTTACCTGGGAAAAGCGGAAAGAAATCAATATCGGCTTCGACGCTTCCCTGTTTAAGCATAAATTGGTGTTTGAACTGTCCTATTATAACGACCTGATCGACGGACAAATTATCGCGGTTCAGAATTATATCCCTTATGTGGCAGGAATCTCGAATGCACTTCCCCGTTTCAATTTTAATAAGATCAGATATACAGGGGTGGAGTCCGGGATCAGTTATTCCGAGAGAATAGGAAACCTCAGGTTTTTGTTAGGGGGAAATGCCACCATTCGGAATTCAAAGTATATCAAATACGATGAGCCTGCCTACCGGAATGATTACCAGTATCATACAGGAACATCCACCGATACGTACTGGGGACAAACCTATTTGGGAAAATTCACTTCCGACGAAGAACCCAAAACCGTTCCACAGCTTTTTGATGAGGTATTGCAAGCCGGCGATCTGAAATACAAGGATCTGAATGGAGATGGTTTTGTGGACGACAACGACCGCAGTCCCAGGGGGCATACTTCTCCCCGGCTGTTATATGCACTCCGGTTACAACTTGAGGCCTACGGTTTTGACCTTACCCTGGTGGGTACCGGAAGGGCATTTTACGATATCCCGCTCACCAACCGCTATTTTTGGAACGGATGGGGCAACAACACCTATTCGGACTTTGTAAAGGAAAATGTCGGGGAAGCCTATCCGCGGCTGACCTACAACAAGGTAAACAACAATTTCATTGCTTCTGATTTCTGGCTCACCAAAGGGGGATTCTTTAAGCTTCAAAATGCTGAAATTGCCTACAACATCCGTGCAAAGAAGTCTGTGATGACAGGAATACGCAGTGCCCGCCTGTTTGTACGGGGTGCCAATCTGTACACCTTCAGTAAGGTAAATGAGGTAGATCCCGAATCCATAGATTCGGGGGTAGAGGTATATCCTCTGTTCAGGACTTTTGCAGGTGGAATTAAATTAATCTTTTAAAAAGCAAGAAGACCATGAATATCCGAAAATTGATAGTATTATCCGGGTTGCTGGCAGGGGCCTTGTTTTCCTGTACCGATTATCTGGAACCCTATCCCAATGCGGATGTTTCCGGGGAGGATATCTGGAAATACCAGGACAGGGTGCAGGGCCTGATCGGTGAGTGTTACGACTACATGTCCAGAAATTATAACGACAACGAAGGTTCATACCTGGATTGTGCAACCGATGACGCAGTGGCGACGAGTTCCACTAATAGCATCCGGAGACTGGCTGTGGGGTCACTCACCTTTTCGCTCGATCCTTTTGAGACTTACTGGAGAAGGGATTACCGGGGGCTCTACCTTGTCAACCTCTTTTTGAAGGACAGGCGAGGTTTTAATACCCGGTACCTGATCGATGCGCGGTTGGATAGTTTGCTGCGATACCGCCTTCAGGGGGAAGCTTTTGCTTTGCGTGCCTGGTTCCAGTGGGATCTGCTCCAGAAATTCGGAGGCAAAGGAACCAACGGGGAGATGCTGGGATTTCCGCTGGTTCTGGAACCCCTGGACATAACCCGGGAAATAAACCTGAAACGGAATACGTACGATGAGTGTGTAAACCAGATCATTGCCGATTGTGATTCTGCTTACAAATACCTTCCCATTGCCCACAGGGACTTCCTGGTCACCAATGCAGCCGACCGGACCTATGCGGGTGGTCGTTTTTGGGGACGATTTGACGGCATCACCACCCGGGCCATCAAGGCAAACGTATACCTTACCTGGGCCAGTCCGCGTTTCAATCCGGGCAACGATGTGTCCCGCTGGGACAGTGCCGCGGTAAACGCAAAAAAAGTTATAGATTTCAAGTTGACGGTAGACCGGGTTACCAACGGATTCAACCCGGTGAACCAGATCAACTGGTTTAATCCGAATTTCCCGGGAATCGTGTTTTCATCGAGGTATGGCACAAATGATGCCATGGAACGCATGTTTTACCCCGGTGGCTTTCAGGGAAACGGAACGATGGGAGCTACCCAGGACCTGGTGGATGCCTTCCCGATGAAAAATGGCTATCCCATTACCGATACGCGGAGTGCGTACGATCCTTCAAACCCCTATCTTAACCGGGATCCCCGCTTCTACAGTGTGATTTTTTATAATACAGCAGCTGCTAAAAGGAATAACACGGGAGCGACCATGTATACGTTCGAAAACTGGGAGGGAGCAAAAGATGCTGCCGATGCCGCTCCAAACAACAGCAGAACCAACTATCACATTAAGAAATTCGTGTTCATGGGACTTAACTGGTCTGATGCTGCCATAAACCGGCAACCCCATTCCAAGTTTTTCATCCGCTGGGCCCACATGTGTCTGGCTTTTGCCGAGGCAGCCAACCATGTGGTGGGGCCCAATAATTCTGCCAGGTACGGACTGTCGGCAAAGTTAGCGGTTAAGCATCTGAGGAGCAGAAAAACAAGTGATGGTGCCAATGGATTCATTTCAGATCCTTACCTGGACGAAATCGCGGCGGCCGGAGAATCCGCTTTTGATGAATTTATTAAAAATGAACGCCGTCTTGAAACCTGCTTTGAAGGAATCCGCTTCTACGATCTTCGCAGATGGTCTACATCCGTTGATGAACTGAACATACCGGTTCATAAGGCGGGTATTGTCAAAAAACCTGATGATACGTTCTCTTACGATTTTAACCAGGTGGTGGAACCCCGGGCATTCAGATCTGCATACTTACCTATTCCTTATAACGAAATATTGAGAATGAATGCCCTGATTCAAAACGAGGGCTGGGACGGCTGGAATTAACCATAATTCTTAAAGAGGAAAAAATGAAAAAATTGTTTGGAATAATCATTTTATCATCCCTGTTAACGTCGTGCTATGATGAGTACGTCAAGGATTTTGATTACGATTCCGTTTATTTTGTATATCAAACCGATGTAAGAACCCTGGTTGTCGGGGAGGGAATGAAGTTTAATTGTGGAGTATCCCTGGGTGGGATTGTGGACAATACCCGCGACCGGAAAGTTCTTTTTACTATTGATAACAGCCTGCTGGTACCTGCTGTCCTGACCAAAATGAAAGCGCAAACCGGTTATATCAAAACGGCTATGACGCCTGTGACCACCCTGTTGCCTCTGCCTTCCTCCTATTTCAGTCTGAGCAACAGCAGTGAAATCGTAATCAAGGCTGGAGAAAATGCGGGAACGGTAACAGTCAAAGCTGATTCCGCCCTGTTCCTGGCCGATGCAGGCACCCTGATTCCCACTTACGCCCTTGGCTTGACCATTACCGAGGCAGATGCTGATTCCATCCTGCCTGCCAAACGTTCAACCGTTATCGCAGTCAAGTATGAGAATATGCTGTTTGGTAACTACTGGCATGGTGGAGTCACCATTGAAAAAAATGCAGCCGGAAATCCGTTGGACACCATTCAGTATGTCACGGCAATTCCGCAGCCTGAAAACAAAATCTGGACCCTGACCACGTCTGGGCCCCAGTCGCTGTTGGTGAATGGGTACAGTGACCAGGTTACCACCAAAAAGGAAATGATGTTGACCCTGAACGGTTCTGATATTACCGTGGCAGGGGTTACCGGATCCACGTTCCAGATTCTGCCCGATGGTCCCAGTTTGTTTAACCGTTCACGCCTTCTGCAGGATCGGAAAATTTACCTGAGCTATAAATACAAAAATGCAAAGGGAAACTGGTGTTATGCCAACGACACCCTCACGTTCAGAAACCGGATCAGGGACGGTGTCATCGAATGGCAGGATGAAAATCCGTTGCACTATTAATAAAAGAAATGTCGACTTTTTAAATAACCATGAAGCATCGCCTACTTTGTATCCTATTCATCTTGTTGGCTGTCGTAAATAAATGATTCTGCGCCAATAAATCAGTTCTGTTTTATGATTGCTACAGGTGCCTAACCGGCTATCGAGACAGAGCCTGAGAAAGTTCACAAAATGCCTGAAAATTACCTTGCCGGGCTTCCGCAGGCTTCACAGATAGCCGGTTATCCCAGTTTTTTCTCATCCGGATCCTGATGTCAGGGGTTGATTGGTTCAAATCTGCCCGGTGAGTTTTGCAAAACAAAGTTGAATGAATTGAAACCAACCAACTGCAGAATGACAACACAAAAAAAAAGAGTGGGAACAACAAAGCCACCGGGGGTAGGGCGGTTTATGTGGATTAGGCCCCTGGCAGCTGCCATTTTCCTCTGTTTTCAGGTGATTGCCCTTTTCGGATGGATCGCATGCTCAGCGGACAAACCAACATCAGAAGGCCGGGACATCCTCATCGAGAATGGTGAAATGAGGCTTACCCTCAGCCCGGGAGGCGAAGCAAAAAGCCTTATCCATAAACCGTCAGGCCAGGAATGTCTTATTCAGAATGAAAATATCCCGGCCTTTACCGTCACCTTGAATTTTCCTTACAACAACGAGCTTCAGCTTCGTTCAATTGCCAAAACCACCGTTCACGCTGCCGATTCGGTTTCCAGGGACGGACAATATCTGCATATCTTCTTTTCAGCGCTTCATCTGGTCGTAAACCTGCGGGTAGATATTGCTCAGGACTATATTGCATTTACCTACGAAGGATTTGAATTCCGGTTTCCGCAGTTCGGTGATCAGCGCAGACATCCGATTGACGCAATTACTGTCCTGCAGTTGCCGGTGGCAGACAGGGCTAATTTTGGCGAATGGCTTAATGTAGTCTGGGATGATCAGGTAGCTGTCAATCTGTTGGCTACAAATCCTCATACCCGGATAGACGCAGTCCGGGAAAAAGGCTACCGGATACTTTCGGGTGAACGGGTTTCGGAAATTGGAGGTAAAGAGGCAGGTGTTGCGCTGATAACCACTACATCTGACCGGTTGCTCGATCGTATTGACCGTTTGGAGCATGACTTTAACCTGCCACTGGGAGTTCAGAGCCGGCGGCAGAAGGAATTTTCCTATTCCTATTTTCTGCTGTCGGATGTAAACCCGGGCAACGTGGATGAATACCTGAAGTTTGCCCGTCAGGCTGGTTTCAGGGCGATCCAGGTATATTATTATTCTTTTGTCCGGACTATGGGCCACTATTCCTGGAATTCCGGGTATCCCCGCGGCATGGTTGATTTGCAGGAGGTGATTCAAAAGATCCGGGAGGCAGGAATGATCCCCGGGCTTCATTTTCACTACTCTAAAGCACAGAAAGAGGATTTGTACGTAAGCCCGGTACCTGACCACAGATTGAACCTGCTCCGAATCTTTACTCTTTCCGGGGCTTTGGATGATACAAGCAGCCTGGTACAGGTGGAGGAAAATCCCTCAGAATGTACCCTGGACGATGGACGGCGGATATTGAAAATCGGAAGCGAACTGGTGGAATACGAAGGATTCACCGACACCCGGCCTTACGCTTTTACCGGATGCAAAAGGGGAGTATTGAATACCCGTCCGGCTCATCATGAGAAAGGGGTGAAAGGCGGCTTGCTGGATATTGACAACTGGCCCATATTTGTGCGGTTTGACCAGAGGACCACGATTCAGCAGGAAGTGGCTGAACGGCTGGGGAGCCTGTACAACCAGGCGGGATTCCGTTTCGGTTACTACGATGGAGCAGAAGACGTGCAGGCACCATTCTGGTACAATGTTTCAAAAGCCCAGTTGCAAGTGCACAACTGTCTCAATCCGGCACCCTTGTTTTCGGAAGGTGCTTTTAAGTCCCATTTCAGCTGGCACATCCTTACGAGAGGAAATGCGTTCGATACGTTTGCTCCCGAATACATAAAAGAAGCGGTAAAGATCAACCAGCTGCCTGCCGCAGCGGAAATGGCCCAAAGCTTTACTCCTGTGAATTTCGGCTGGATCAAAGATGAACTGCCGGGCGAAAACAGTATCGGGCTGCAACCCGATATGGTGGAATATGTGTGCAGCCGGGCTGCTGCGTGGGACTGTCCCATTTCTTTAAAAGGCGATTTGCAGCGACTAAGGTCCCATCCTCGGGTGAACGATAACCTTGAGGTCATCCGCCGCTGGGAGGAAGTAAGGCTGGGAAAACAGATTACCCAGGAACAGAAAACGGCTTTGAAAAACCCGGAACAGGAGTACTTTTTGCTCCGGAACCAAAAAGGCGGGTATGAAATGCTGCCCTATTCCCAAATCATGCATGCGGCAGGCGGTAATCCTGATGCAAGGGCTTTCCTGTATCAGCGGGAGGGTAAAAGCGGCGTAGTCTTCTGGCATACCTCGGGTGAAGGACAACTTGAACTTTCACTGAATACAGGCCACATGCACCTGTATGAAGAAGGATACAAGGAGATTCCCCTGGAAGAAAATGGCAAAAAAGTGATTCTTCCGCTGGGGAGTCGCAAATACTTCGAAACCAGACTTTCTCCCGAAGATCTGATAAAAGCATTTCAAGATGGAAGGATACGATAAACATCCGGCAATCTTTATGTTGAAAAGATAAGGATTCTGCGTGGGAAGCTGCCGGAGGTAAGGTTTCTGTTCACAGCCTTATTTCTTGGCTTCACACAAACGAAGGGTTAAAACAATTTTCGAGAATGAGGAATATTTCTTACCTGTTGCTAATCTCCTTTTTACGGGCGGTATCTATTTCATCGGCCGGAAACATTCCCTCTTTTGTACCCCTGGAGGTCGAAAAGAGTACAGCCCGTCATCCGGTTGTCGTGGACGTAGACCGAAATGGCACCCGTGATATCGTGATGGTTTGCGATAGGACCGGAGACGGAAAAACAGATTCCAAACCGGCTCTTTGTTGGTTCAGCAGTCCCGGAATGGAAAAAAAGGTTATTGCACAGGTCAATTACCGTGCCTGCGGAATGGCTGTTGCCGACATGAACGGCGATGGCTGGGTTGATATCGTAGGAATGGAGGATATCGACGCTACCGATGGAAATGAAAATTCGCCGCTTTTCATTTACATGAACCCTGCCGGAAAGCCCGGGAACTGGCAAAGATCCGAAATCGGTAATACCAGCTATGCCAAGGATATTGAAACCGGCGACCTTGACGGGGATGGAAAACCGGAAGTGATTGTCAGAACGGTTAACCACCAGTTACATCTCTATTCTCAGGGTGATACGGATTGGAAGGACCTCACCCTGGAAGTCCCCCCCTTCGACGGACTTGCCATCGGCGATCTGGATAACGACGGTGATGCCGACATTGTAATAAACGGCATGTGGCTGGAAAACAAAGGGGGTAAGTGGATCAGGCGTGATTACGCGCGGGAATGGTATACGCAGAAAACGGGGGCGCGGGGCGAATGGAACGATAACAACACCAAAATCAGTGTGGGAGACCTGAATTCCGACGGAAAAACGGATATCGTCATTGCCTTGTCCGAAAACACCGGTTTACCGCTCACCTGGTATGAGAATACAGGAAACCCGGGCAGGAGCTCCAGCTGGAAACCTCATATTATCAGCGGGGAACATCATCTTCATTCCCTGAGCCTTGCTGATTTCGACAACGATGGAGCGCTTGATGTCATGACCGGCCGGTTGATTTTTCATACGGATACCGTGGAGAACCGGCACCCGGTTATGATTTATTACAACCGGGAACAGGGTTCGCAGTGGATGCCCCGCATTCTGAGTCAGAAAGGATGTTACGGTGCGGTTGCCGGTGATCTGGATGACGACGGCGACATGGATGTAGTAGTACCCAGGAATTACAACATGGGACCGGTGACTGTGTACCGCAATACCCTGAGGGATACCAAACGGGAGATGAAATACTGGACCTACATTGAAGTGGATAATAACAGGGGAAAGTGGGGGGATGAGGATCCACCGGAATGGCTGCGCTATTTCGGCCTGGATGCCGGAGATGCCGACAGGGATGGTTGGTCCGACCTCGTTGCTGGTCGCTATTTCTACAAAAATCCGGGTGGTGACATGACGGGAATATGGAAGCGCAGCGATCTGGGTATGAATGTGGATGCCGCTTTTTGGGTGGATGCCGACGGCGATACCTTTGCCGATTGTGTGGCTGAAGCCCTTCCGGCTGTCTATTGGCTGGAGGCTGCCGACAGCAGCGGTTCTTCATGGATCCCCAGAAAAATCGCCGAGGTTGCCAAAACAGGACATGTGAACGGACAAGGTCATTGCCAAACCCAGATTGTGGCGGGAGGCAAACCGGAAATCCTCATCAGCACCGGAAGAGGAATTTGTTGTCTGGAAATCCCGGATAATCCGGAAAACGGATTCTGGCCTCACCCTGTTATCGCCCCTGAAGCACAGGCTGAAGGAATCGGCGACGGAGACATCGATGGCGACGGAGATACGGATATCTGTTCATCTGTTGAAGTCGACGGCGTGGGTAAAGGGATCTGCTGGTGGGAAAATCCCGGAACCATACAGAAGCCCTGGGAAAAGCATTTCATAGGAGAGACTCCCGGGTATGCCGATCGCTTCAAAATTGCAGATATCAACGGTGATCACAGAAATGATATTGTTGTGACCGAAGAAAGATATCCCGGGCTTGAACCGGATGCGGGCCTCTATTGGTTTGAAAATCCCGGCCTTACCGGTGAATGGAAACAACACCTTATCCTGCAGCAATATTCCATGAACAATCTGGACTGTGCCGATATGGACCTTGACGGAGATATTGATATAATCACGGCCGAACACAAGGGCCCCAGGCAAACCCAGCTGTTTGAAAACGACGGAAAAGGGAATTTCATAATGCATTGTATTGACATCGGCCGGGAAAGTCATTTGGGAACCAAGCTGTTCGATATGGATTGTGATGGGGATCCTGACATTGTCAGTGTGGGATGGGATTATCACAAATATCTTCATCTTTGGCGCAACGATGCTTTCAACACGGTAACCATTACCGATGGAGTGCCCGATGAGGGGCAGGTGTGTTACAAAATTGAGACGCCGTATGCTACCTTCTTCCTTCAAAAGGCGGCGGGTGGATTTTCCAGCATCATTGATAAGAATGGAGCGGACTGGATCAATTTCAGCAACAGCAATTTACCCCAGGGGCCTGCCCTGGCGGCCAATGCATACCGGGGATTGCCCAATCTGTTGAACAACTGCCCATACGATGGCGTTGGCCATCCCGGTTCATCATCCTGTTATTCCAGAGTGATCAACGATTCAACAATTTATATTGTTTCCAAAAACGGCCTGGTAGAATATACCTGGACCTTCACTCCCGTTATGGCTTATCTGACCATGCTGAAACCGGGAACAAAATGTCCCTACTGGTTTTTGTACGAAGGAACTCCAGGGGGAAGATATGACCCGTATAATCAATACTGGGGGACCGATTCACGCGGATTCAGCCGGAGTTTTCCCGATCTGCTGAGGGGAACAGCCATTCAGGACAACTGGACCTGGATTTATTTCGGTAATGATATTACGGGCACTGTTCTGGTCCTTTCCCAAATGATCCCGGATGACAAACCCGATATGATGGCCTATATGGGAAACCGTCCTTCCGGAATCCAGTCACCCGACGGGATGGTCGTTTTTGGTTTCGGCAGAAAAGGCATTGAACCACAGCTTTCACAGCCAAACATTTTTTTACTGACATTTATGGAGACAGGCGGGTTCCCTGAAGAAGCCCACGCCACCTTGTCAATCCGGATTCAATCTTTGATGAACAGGCTTCAGAGCAGATTGACCGAGGACGGAAAGGTTATGAAATGAAAATGAAGCTGGTCATATACGGTTTGCTGTTCTTTGTTTTTTCAGGATGCTTTCCTGGGAAAAAAAACAAGGAGCATGCTGAATCCTCTCCGGTTTTCCAATTTCAGGATCCGGCCTTGTCAATCGAACAACGACTTGATGATCTGATTGGAAGATTAACGCTTGAGGAGAAGGCTTCCCAGATGGTCTATTTTTCAGCTGCTGTCCCACGCCTCGGTATTCCTGCTTACAACTGGTGGAATGAGTGCCTGCACGGAGTGGCGAGAGCAGGAGAGGCCACCATCTTTCCCGAGCCCATCGGGATGGCTGCCACTTTTGATGAAGATTTGATTTTTGATGTTGCAACTGCGATTTCCGATGAGGCACGGGCAAAATACAACCTGGCTGTGGCAAAAGACAGGAGGGGAAAATACCAGGGGTTGACCTTCTGGTCGCCCAATATCAATATTTTCAGGGATCCCCGCTGGGGCAGGGGCATGGAAACATGGGGGGAAGACCCCTTTTTGACAGGCGTCATGGCCTCCGCTTTTGTGAAAGGATTGCGGGGTGACCATCCCCGTTATCTGAAAACTGCAGCCTGCGCCAAACATTTTGTTGTCCACAGCGGCCCGGAAAAAGAACGCCATCACTTTAATGCACTGGTATCAGAAAAAGATTTGTATGAAACATATCTTCCGGCTTTCAGGAAAGTGGTGGAAGCCGGAATCGACGGGATCATGTGTGCCTACAACAGGACAAACGATGAACCATGTTGCGGCAGTTCCCGTTTTCTTTCAACCATTCTGAGGAAAGAGTTGGGATTTCAGGGACATATCCTGACCGACTGTGGTGCTGTGAGTGATATCCATCTCCATCATCAGGTTACCGCCAATGCGGTGGAATCGGTTGCCCTCGCTGTGAAAAACGGAGTCGGGCTCGACTGTGGTGTCACTTTTTTGCAGATTCCGGAAGCGGTTCAAAAAGGACTGGTTTCTGAAGAGGAAGTGGACCGGGCGCTCAGACCCTTGCTTGAAACAAGGTTCAGGCTGGGACTTTTCGATCCGCCGGCAATGAATCCATACAATTCCATACCGGCCTCAGTGATCCACAGTCCGGAACATAAACAGCTCAGCAGGAATGCTGCGGTTGAATCGGTTATCCTGTTGAAAAACAAAAACAACCTGTTGCCCCTATCCAAAGACATTAAAAGTGTTTTCGTAACGGGCCCCATCGCTGCCAATGCCGATGTTCTCCTCGGTAATTACTATGGAATGAGCGATGAACTGGTCACTTTCCTCGAAGGATTTATCGGGAAAGTAGAACAGGGGATTTCGATGCGTTACTGGCATGGAGTCCTTTTAAACCAGCCCAATATGAGACCACCCAAACATACCTGGTTTGCTAAGGAACACGACCTGACCATCGCTTTTCTGGGGATGTCACCCTTGCTTGAAGGGGAGGAAGAGGCGGCGATTGCTTCACCGGGAGATGGTGACAGGTTCGATTTAAAACTTCCGGAAGGCCAGTTGAATTACCTCCGGAAGCTTCGTGAGTCGGCAGGCCAGAAACCCATTGTGGTGGTACTTACGGGGGGTGGCCCCCAGGAACTGGCTGAGGTCCACGAACTTGCTGATGCGGTATTATTTGCATGGTATCCCGGAGAGCAGGGAGGGAATGCTGTTGCCGATATTCTTTTTGGAGATGCAGTTCCCTCAGGGCGTTTACCGGTAACTTTCCCTATGTCATTAAATCAGGTTCCTGATTTTCTGGATTATAGCATGAAGGGACGGACTTACCGTTACATGGATAAAGAGCCACTTTATCCCTTTGGTTTTGGTCTTACTTATACATCTTTTGAATATAGTAATCTTCAATTATCAAAGACTGAAATTGATTTGGATGAGACTGTTGAGGCAAGTTTTCAATTGAGAAATACTGGGAATGTAGCTGCAGAAGAGGTAGTTCAGTTATATATAAATGATGTTGAAGCCTCATTCACAGTTCCTTTATATTCATTGAAAGGATTTAAAAGAATTAATCTGAAGCCGGGTGAAACAAGGAATGTGAATTTCATTGTTTCACCGGAAATGATAAGTTCTGTTAACGATTCAGGAAAGTCGGTAATAGAAGATGGGAAAATTCAAATAATAATTGGAGGTGCATCTCCCTGTAAAAGAAGTCTTGAACTTGGGGTACAGGCGCCTTTAATGAAAACTTTAATAGTTCGCAATGATAAAGTTATAATTGAATGAATTAAATCGAGGCTTGGCAGAATTTTATTTTATAGTTGTTTATCAGACATGTTTATTAACCTTTTAATTCTATTATTATGAAACAAAAATTACTTTTTGGTTTGATCGTGATGTTCTTTGTAATCGGGAACATTAATGCGCAAAAAATCGCTTTTTTGCAGAACCGCTCCAGTACTTTCAGGGCACATCAGGATGGGATTGTCCAGGAATTGCGAAATGCCGGATATGAGGTTACAATCGTAGACTTAGGTCTTAGGCCCATTGATTTTGCTTTTTTAAATACCCAGGATCTGGTGATTTTGAGCAGGACAATTAATAGTGCTGATGTAATTGAACCTGCTACCGCTCCTGATGATGATTGGGCAAAACTGACAGTTCCGTATCTGAATTTGAGTGTGTGGTCAATCAGAAACAACAGGCTTAAATTAGTTAATTCGTCGGTCATAGGGCAATTGGATGATAAAACGGACCTGACCTCTATCACAAAAGCAAAACCGGTAGTTGCTGATCCCATTTTCATGGGAGTTACTTATGGAACAGATGCATTTGGTTGTTATAAAGGGTATTATGAGTACTTTGACGATGTGATGACGGGCAATTCAGGAATAGTGATGGCTGTACTGAATGATGATGCAGTAGAAGGAGCCGGTCGTCCAATTATGATTAGGTGGGCTGCAGGGCAGGCAACTTATACAGGGGGTGTAACAAATATTGCCCCCAGAACCTACCTGTGTATCGGTACTGATGACTCTCCACAAAACCCAAACCCGAATTACAGTAATTACACAGCACAGTCTCTTCGTCTGTTCATGAATGAAGTTTCATACCTGATTGCTTTGAAGGCACCGGCAAAGAATGATAAAACCATTGCTTACGTTGAAAACAGAAGCAGTACTTACGTGGAGTATCAGGATCCTATTATCGAATATCTGAGCAATGCAGGATATACGGTTGATAAAATTTCCATTGTTGGTTTAGATCCTTCAACTTTGTCGGCTTATGATTTGGTAATTATTGGGAGAAATACATTTAGCGCTGATTTCACAGTAGCCAAACAACAAGCTTGGGCTACATTGAGTAAGCCGTATATCATGTTGAGTGCATATGGAGCCAGAGCTGCCGGCAGACTGGCATTGGTCGGCGCAACAGCAGTTTCTAATATAAATAAGGACTCTCTTGGTCTTGATAAGTTAACAAAAGTTATGCGGGTGGTCAGTGACCCGGTATTCAACGGGGTAACAAATACCAGTCCTTCGGCTCAATTTAATTATACCGGCAAAACCTTTGATTATTATACCGGAGAATATGATTACCTTGATTATATGCCTGCACAATTTACGGACGAAGGTAATTCCGGTAAGATTATGGCTGTACTAAATACGAACGCTTATGCCGGTGCTGGCAGGCCAGTATTTGTACGCTGGGAAGCCGGGAAAGAAACCTTCACCGGATCGGGGGTTACTAATGCAGCAGCCAGAACTTACCTGCAGATTGGCAGTGATAATGGTCCCGCACTACCAAACTATAATAACTTTACAACGGGATCACTCCGACTGCTGCGGAACGAAATTCTGCATTTAATTTCTCCTGAAAACGAAGCAGCACCAAATTTTGTTATCAACGGACATTTTGAGCAAGGACCAGGCGCAGTAACCTGGTTGGAAGATAATGGTAAAGATAGTGTTAAAGCTGTTTATACAGCTACCGTAAATACAGTTGATCCGATTTCGGGAAAATCTGATTTAGCGATTGATTTTATCACCGCGGGGATGAATGCCGGAAGGCCTTTCTTTCTGTTCTATACCAGTGATACTATTTTTAAGGGCAAAGATTACACCTTCAGTTTTAAAACAAAAGTTGTCTCGGGAACACCTGCCATTTACTCGTTTACCTATGGTATTGGATTGAAAAATTTTAATGGCACACTGGAAGGAACACAGGATTGGTCATTTGATTACAAGGCAACAGCTAATATGGTTTATGTTATCCTCTATTTTAACGGAACGCAAACAGGTAAAATTGAAATTGATGATATCAAGATTGTTGAAAAATTGAATACTGCAAGTATTGATGTAGCCGAAAGTGGAATGGATGTGAATGCTTTTCCCAATCCATTTAAAAGCAGTGTCAACATCCAATATGTTTTGAAAAAACAAAGTCCGGTTAGTTTGAGTGTCTATGATTTATCAGGAAGAATTGTAAAAACCTTGATAAATAGAAAGGAATCTGCTGGTATGTATTCAGTTGTTTGGAATGGTACAGACTATTCAGGAAAACCCCTTTCAAATGGTATGTATTTCTACAAACTTGTTGCCGGAGATTATATAAAATCAGGGAAATTAATTCTTCAAAAGTAATGTTTATTATTTGGTGAAATCTATTAATCCTTCCCGGAGGAATCCGGGAAGGATTAATAGATTGAAAACCGGAAAGTATGAAGAATATACCTGAGCAACAATTTACTATTTCTCTTCCAATGGAAATGACAATAGTTCCGGCATTTCTTGAAAAGATGATCATGGTTGAAAATTAAATTAACTTGTTATGGTAAAATTTGTTAAGTGGACATGTGTATTTATCTTGATTTTCCCGACTTTCATATCGGGGGCTAAAAATTACTATATTTCAGCTTCAGGGAATGACAGCAGTTCGGGTACTTCAGTGCAAACACCATGGAAGACGTTGGATAAATTACATGCATCATGGAGTCTAATCGGAGCAGGTGATTCGATTTTGTTTAATCGTGGAGAAACATTTGCACCCACCAGTGTGGGATCAAGGTATGGGCTTATAAGGATCCCAAATCGAAAAAAGGGAACAGCCACTGACCCGATAGTAATTGGAGCTTATGGTTTAGGAGAACGTCCGGTGATTAGCGGGGAAAATTGTTCAGAATATCACCAGGTCTTCAGATCGGGGGCGCTTGAGTATGTTACTGTTCAGGATATTGAATTCAGAGGGAACGTTTTGTTCAAGGCAGGTGATGATATGACTATGGGGATTTGCCATTTTAAACTTTTGAGGGTTAAATTACAGGGGGGGATCGACAAGGGAAATAATACAAAAATCAGTTTCGACAATCCTTATGCACCTTCCAAGGTGCCATTCCCAAACGTTGCCGCTCCAATTGATAAAGTAGAAATCGCTTATTGTGAATTTTATGACACAGAGGGAGAAGATGCAGTAAACATTGGCGCTGTAGGCGACAGTCTCTGGGTACATCATAATATATGGAAAAATATATCAGAAGAAGCATTGGATGTAGCTGGAGGCGCTGGCCATCTGGTTGAGTATAATTTTGTGTCAGGGACATCAGTTAATGGTATGAAGTTTCATTGCCAGTTAAATAACCAGCATGGCCTCGTTTTCAGGGGAAATGTAATACTCCGTGTTGGCTCTGGCCCAACTTCAGGTAATGCTTTGGTACTTGAGAATGTTACCGATTCTAAAATTTATAATAATACAATTGCTTCTCCATATACAGCCGCTTTTGGCAACGTAGACAGGCTACAGCCAATATCATATTATGGAGATTTTAAGGGAAACGAGATCTTCAATAATATTTTTTTAGGGGCTATACAGATTTATGGAACCTGGGAAAACGTTGATCTGGGTGCAGGCCTATGGTATAGTGCACCGGTTTTTAAGATTTGGTCGAATAATTCTTTCCACCACAATATTTACTGGAAGTATCCCAATAGTTTTGATGTTTTTAGATTTTGGGAAGGATATCCATACCCAAAGGAGGGAAGTGTTCTAAATAGAACAAGGACAGTTTATGCTGATAACCAGTTGCAATTTGCAAGCGAGTGGCAAATAAAGTCCGGGGTAAACGAAATAATGACAGACCCACAGCTTACAAATCCTTTCTGGACCGATGCTTATACGTATGGTGATTTTACTCCTATTTCTGGTTCTCCTGCTATAAATGGAGGTGTTCCGGTTTCTGGTTACACGCATGATATTGATGGTACAATAGTTCCAACATCAGGTAAAATCGCAATTGGAGCATACCAGATTCCCTTAACATCATCCGGCCAAAGATCAGCTCCCGGGAAAAGCCTCCGGTACTTTCCCAATCCTTTCCGTTCAAAAACAGAGATCCGGGTCTATCTTGACCGGACAGAGCATGTGAATCTTTTTATCCATGACCTTTCGGGTCGGATCATCCGTACCCTGGTCAGAAACACCCTGCCCGCCGGTACCAGTTCGGTCATCTGGAACGGGGTGAACGATGCAGGGGAGCTGTGCCCCGGAGGGATGTACCTGTGTTGCCTGGTTGCGGGTGATGAGGTAAATACTGGCAGACTGATACTCCTGAGATGACGATTGAAATGATAGGTTGCAACCAATACTGTCGGACGAAAACCCTGAAAAGGATATGAAAAGAACTTTGATGCCGTCGGATCTTCCGCAACCGGAGAAGCCTGGAATTGAGTGCACCGGCATTTGTTGAAAAGACGATCATAGTAGAAAAAAAAGTAATGGTGGAATTTGTAAAGTGGACATTTGTATTTGTCTCAATTTTCCCGGCATTGTTTGCCGGGGCTAAGAATTATTATATTTCGGCTTCAGGGAACGACAACAACAACGGAACGTCACAGCAAACCAGCTGGAAAACGCTTGATAAGTTGAACAACTCCTGGGGTTCGGTTGGTCCGGGCGATTCTGTTCTGTTCAGGAGGGGTGATATTTTCGCTCCTTCTTCAGTGGGGTCCAGAATCGGGCTTTTGCGGATCCCCAATCTGAAAAAGGGCACGGCAGCGGCACCCATCACCATCGGGGCCTATGGAACCGGCGAGAGACCTGTGATCAGCGGACAAAATTGTTCAGAATATCACCAGGCTTTCAGAACCGGGGCATTGGAATATTTTACTGTTCAGGACCTGGAGTTCCGTGGATCGCTTTTATTCAGGCCAATCGATGATCTTGCCCTGGGAATCAAACATTTCAGGTTGCTCAGGATAAAGCTTCAGGGAGGGATCGACAAGGCAAATGAAACAAAAATCAGTTTCTATAATCCGTATGCCCCTTCCAAGGTTCCCCAGGTGAATGTGGCTGCCCCCATCGACAAAGTTGAAATCGGGTACTGCGAATTTTATGATACAGAGGGGGAAGATGCGGTCAACATTGGTTCGGTGGGTGACAGCCTTTGGGTTCACCACAACATCTGGAAAAATGTGTCGGAAGAGGCGCTGGACGTGGCAGGCGGAACAGGCCATGTCATTGAGTATAACTTTGTCTCGGGCTGTTCTGTGAACGGGATCAAATTCCATTCGCAATACAGCAACCAGTACGGAATCGTTATCAGGGGGAACGTGGTACTCCGTGTTGGAACCGGGACACCGGCAAATGCGTTGGTAATTCAGAATGTTTCGAATTCGAAAATATATAACAATACCATTGCCTCATTTTATACAGGCTATATTGGCAACCGGGACAGGACAGCGCCTGAAGCATATTATGGCGATTTCGCCGGGAACGAGATTTATAATAATATTTTTCTGGGAACTTGCCAGATTCAGGGATCATGGCTAAATACTGATCTGGGTGCAGGTCCCTGGTACAGTGCACCTGTTTTCAATATGTGGTCGAATAATTCCTTCCATCATAATATTTACTGGTCTCCGGCAGGTGATAACAAAGTGATCCGGTTCTGGGAGAATGGTCAATATCCAAATATGACCGCGCATGTGAACAATTCAAGGACAGTCATTAATACAGATCAGGCTAAATTTATTAGCGAGTGGCAAAGCAAATCGTCTGTTACTGAATTAATGGTCAATCCCATGTTATTAAATCCAGTCTGGACTGATTCTTATACTTATGGCAATTTTGCTCCGCAGCCCAATTCACCTGCAATAAATGGAGGTGTTGGCACATCTGGCTATTCGCATGATATTAACGGCACTATAGTTCCAGAGTCGGGCAATATTACCATTGGTGCATACCAGGGTACCTTGACATCAACCGGTTATAAATCAGCCCCCGGGAAAAGCCTCCGTTATTACCCCAATCCTTTCTGTTCAGAAACGGAGATCCGGGTCTCTCTTGACCGGACAGAGCATGTGAATCTCTTCATCCATGACCTTTCGGGTAGGGTCATCCGTACCCTGGTCAGAAACACCTTGCCCGCCGGTACCAGTTTGGTCACATGGAATGGGGTGAACGATGCAGGCAACCAATGCCCTGGGGGCTTATACCTGTGCAGCCTTATTACGGGTGGTGAAGTGAACACAGGTAAGCTGATACTGCTGAGATAATGGTTGAAATATTGAATTTTAACTTGTACTGTATGTCAAAAAACCTGCAACGGAAATGAAAAGAACATTGGTCCTGTGCCTGATTTTTTTGAGCTGCCTCCGCCCTGTTTCCGGAGATCCGATGCCCGGCGACATTTTCCGGGAGTTTGAATATGGCAGGAAAGTGGATTTTTTCAAAGGAGCTTTTGCCTTCAACGATTCCATGGTTACTTTCCTTGAAGTCAGCGACATTGATAGGGCAGTCAGGGCAGAAATAGCATTCTGCTATTGGGGAGGCCACATTGGCACCAGCAACCAGAAATTCCGGGTTAATTCCGGAGAACAGGTACCAATTACCCAACCGTCTACCCCCGGACGCCCGGAATGTTATTACAGGACGGTGGCGGGAAGGTCGGCTGTTCAGTTTCCGGTTGAACTGCTGGTACCGGGTAAAAACAGATTTGCCTTTTTTTGCGGTGCTCAGATATGCCACGGGTATAACTGGCCCCATTACTGGATTTACAACTATGTGGTCAGGATATACTATGACCGGGAGAAGCCTTGTGTAAAAGGTAATTTGACGTCACCATCAGGGAAAGGGATAATTGGCGATTATCCGGAAATGATCATAGAGACAGATCATCCCGAAAAGGTGAGAAGCGTCGATTTTATTCCATGGTGCAGGGCCTTTGACCAGGATGGCGACGGGAAGTCCCGTGACTGGCAATATTTGGTGAAGGGAAGCAAATGGAACGGTACGGCCGGCACAGTTTTGCAACCTCCGTACAAGGCTGTTTGGGACAATTCCTGGATTCCCGACCAGGACAGTGTCCGGTTCATGGCCCGGATCACCGATGTCAACGGTTATAGTTACATGACGGAGGCAACCGGATATTATAGGCTGCAGCGAAAAAACCGTGCGGTCAGGATGTTCCTTCCATCACGGATCAATGAAGCTTTTGGGGTTAGGGCTGGCCAAAGGCAGCAGTGCGGCATCGCTGTGGATGACCACACGTTGAGACGCGCAACAGCGGCGCGGTTGGCCGTATCCACCTGGTCGGGCAAAGCAGAGGAAAATGACGCCGTTCATGACATCGGGATTAACGGACATCGTCTTGCCCGCAACTTTGGTGTTCTTCATGATATGAACATCAGTGAACTTGCAGTTCCGGTCAGCTGGCTTCAACAGGAAAATTCAGTTTATATCCACTCGGATACCGAAGGCCATGCCCTTGAAATCAATTGGCCCGGACCTGCCCTCCTGGTTGAAACTTACCTGACAGAAGACGATTCACCGGCAGGATGCCATGTGAGCATTGACATCCAGCCCGGAGGTTACCCCTGTGTCGAATTCGGAAATGCGATTTTTGATGCCTCTGTCAGGGTCAATGCCGGGGGCACTTGCGGGAGTGAACATGCTATCCGCGACTGGATCCTGAAAAACAGCCAGGTGAACCAGGCGGTCGAAGTGATTGATGCCTGTGCCCAGAGAGGCCCCCTGAAAAATGTGGTCGTAAGCCACATCAGCCATGACTCGCTGGTCATGTTGCTTGAATACCGGGAATGCAACAGCCCCCGGATCATGGCCAAATCCCGGTATACCCTATCCGTTAATAGTCCATTTATCACGATTGACTACCTTACATATCCTGCAGGATGGTGGAACAGCGTTGACATTGGCCGTCCGGGTGGCAAAGAGGCAGGGAGTTACCAGCTTTACGGCCAGAAAAACTACGGCAGGAAAATCGAACTCTATCCAAAAAGTGCATGGAATGCTTTTGACAGGGAGTATC
This sequence comes from uncultured Prolixibacteraceae bacterium, assembly GCA_964650525.1. Taxonomy (GTDB): domain Bacteria; phylum Bacteroidota; class Bacteroidia; order Bacteroidales; family Prolixibacteraceae; genus UBA1413. The sequence goes on along the minus strand of CAZYUA010000028.1, from coordinate 30,268 downwards.
AAAATGATCCGACTGACGGGGGAAGCCTGAATTACAACGGGCATATGATCATGCTGGTAGGTGACCAGGAAAGCGGGATCGGTTTTGGCCGGATCATGCCTGTCAGGTCGGCCGGGAATGGAGGGATCAGGATACTGAAGCTGTTGTTCGGAAAAGGCTTTGAAACCTTTCCGGCTACAGGGGATCTGGGGAAACCGTTCACAGGTGCCGTGTTTGTTTTTGAGAATGGATTTGATAACGCAATCACGGAAGCCAAAGCCTTCATCGACCGTTTGGCCAGGGAACCGGTTCGGCGGATGTAACCGGTGATACAAAAGAAATGATATGCATAGGGATTAAAGCATAAACTGAAAAATTTCCATAAGATGAATAGTAAGCGATGGTTCATTTTTCTGGCCGGATTGATCACTGCCGCATGTTATGCACAGCCGCCAATGGATGATCTGGAGATTTTAAAAAAATTGGCCGGTCATTTAGTGGAGGAAGGTAGTTATCAGATCGCAAATATCCGGACGGGCGAAAGATTTGATAACGCTGAAGGGCTTCCCATCGATAAGGAATATTATTTTGTCAGTCCTTATGTGAGGTGGAACTATATGAATGGTGTCCTGAACCTTGCCATGCTTAAACTTGGCCGGTTCACAGGTGACAGTATCATCCTCAGTTTCCCGGCGAAGAATTATGCGTATTTCTTCGATCATGTTCCCTATTTCAGAAAATTTTACGATGCCAATATTTACAGCCCCGGGGCGGCTCTGTTTTTTAAAATGGAGCTTCTTGACCATTGCGGAGCCATGGGAGCAGGTCTGATCGAAGTGTATGAGAATGAAAAAAGGGAGGATTTTCGTGATTATATTGATAAGACTGCCCTCCATATTCTTGAGAAAGAGTGCAGGCTGGACGACGGAACGCTGGCGAGACTTTTCCCTTATCAGAAAACCATATGGCTGGATGATCTTTTTATGAGTGTGCCTTTCCTGGCCAGAATGGGTAAACTAACCGGCGATAACCGCTATTTTGACTTTGCAGCCCGCCAGGTTCTTCAATTTACCAAATACCTTTACGATGAGCGGTCTGGTCTTTATTATCATTGTTATTACGACGATATTCAAAGGAACGGTGTCGCCCATTGGGGAAGAGCCAACGGTTGGAGCATCATGGCGCAGAGTGATTTGCTCGAGTATCTGCCGGATAATCACCCGTTAAAAGATACCCTGCTTCAGGTTTTCCGGCAGCAGGTTACAGGCTTTTCACGCTACCAGGGTGAGTCGGGATTATGGCATCAGCTGGTCGATAAAGCTGATTCTTACCTTGAAACTTCCTGTTCAGCCATGTTTACCTATGCCGTTGCCAAAGGGGTCAATGAAGGCTGGCTTGATAAACGGTTTGCTTCCATAGCCATTCGCGGCTGGGAAGGATTAAAAAGTATGATTTCAGACGATTTTAAGGTCAGGGGTATTTGTGTGGGAACCGGGATTCAGGACGACCTCCCCTTTTATTACAAACGACCTGTGGAAATCAATGATAATCATGGACTGGGCGCCCTGATTATGGCCGGCACGGAAGTCATAAGGCTGAAAAATAACAAGTAAGACCATTGCCTGTGGGGCATGGACCGGCTGTACCTGGTAATATTTGCATGCAGTGTTTCGTGAACATGAATCTTGTAAAAAAATGGACAAACCTAATAACATAGAATCAGAACGTTTAATGTCTCTTGACTTTTTCAGGGGCTTGACCATGTTTCTGCTTGTTGTGGCCATTACCGGCTTTTTTTCCTTTTTTGTAAGCCCGCGGTTCGGCGGAACTTTCATTTACAGACTGGGTGAGCATTTCCATCATCATCCCTGGAACGGCCTCCGTTTCTGGGATCTGATCCAGCCATTCTTCATGTTCATCGTGGGTGTGGCGATGCCCTTTTCGTATGCAAAACGCAGGAGCAGGGGTGAGAGTCCAGCAACCATCCGGCGTCATATCCTCATCCGGTGTCTGATCCTGTTATTGTTGGGGTGGTGGCTTTACTGCATTCCTTCAGCCAGGATTACCTTTTTTTTCCAGAATGTACTGGCTCAGCTTTCCGTGACGATTTTGATTGCCTTCCTGCTGATGCACAAGCCGGCGGCACTGCAGCTGGTTTTTTCTTTCGTGCTTCTTCTGCTTACAGAGTTCATCTTCAGAGTATTCTGGGTCGAAGGGTACAATCAGCCTTTTGTGGCCGACCATAACTTTGGTGCATGGCTGGATATGAAGATATCAGGACAATTATCCCCGGGGCACTGGGTCTCTTTTAATGCGATTCCTACTGCGGCACATACCATCTGGGGAGTCCTTGCCGGGCAACTTCTGATGAGCAATAAAAGTAACCAAAGGAAAATAGTTCTCCTGGTTGGGGCGGGATTGACAGGCCTTGTCCTCGGATATGGGTTGAATCCGGTAACCCCCATCATCAAGAGAATCGCCACCAGCACTTTTGTGCTGGCCAGCGGAGGCTGGACCCTGCTGTTTCTGGCATTCTCATTTTGGTGGATCGATGTTTTAAAAATCCGCCGGGGCGTCCGGTTTTTCGCTATCGTGGGGATGAATCCTCTTTTTATCTATCTTTTTGCAGAGTCAGGGGGATCGGACGTACTGAAAACCATCGTAAAACCTCTGGCCGTGACCGCCATCAGCTGGGCAGGACAAGATTATGTGAATCTGGCAGTTACCTCTGTCACTTCCATCATTCTTTGGGGAATTTGTTACTGGATGTACCGAAAAAAAATATTCATCAAAATATGAATCCGGAGGGGAAAGTGTTATCTCAGGGATGTGGTAACCGGTCATGCCGATACCCCGGGTACCGGTGCGCTCATGACAAACCTTTCTGCCGGGAATAAGTTTTCACCCTTAAGGATGAGTTTCTTACCGAGTTCTTCTTCAGAAAGATAACTGGTCATAACAAAAGAACGGGTCAATGAAAACGAACAGAAGAAATTTTATTAAAACTGGCCTCATTACAGGGGTGGGATTATCCATAGCTCCCCCGATATCATTCGGAATGAGTTCCGGAGCGGATAAGGTACGCATAGGATTTATCGGAGTGGGTTTACGGGGGAGGAGTCATCTGGATAACTTTTTACAGAGGGATGATGTGATCGTGCCGGCTATTTGTGATATTAATTCCAGGGCGCTGGAACAGGCCGGGGAGCTCTTTATCAAACATAACCATCCGGCTCCTGATGTTTTTACTGGCGATGATTTTGCTTTTATGGAACTTCTGGCCAGGAACGATATCGACGGTGTTATCATTTCGACACCCTGGCTGTGGCATACCCGGATGGCGGTAGCTGCCATGCGGTCGGGAAAGCATGCAGGAGTGGAAGTATCGGCCGCCAATACGATCGAAGAGTGCTGGGATCTGGTTACCGCCTATGAGGAAACAGGAAAACACTGCATGATTCTCGAAAACGTATGCTACCGGAAAGATGTAATGGCAGTTCTGCAGATGGTCAGGGCTGGTTTGTTCGGAGAGGTGGTTCACGCCCGGTGCGGGTATCAGCATGATCTTCGCAGGGTTAAATTCAGCAGCAGCAGACAAATAGGGGAGGGAGGTCTGGAATTCGGGGAAAAAGCAGTCAATGAAGCTCGCTGGAGAACGGAGCACTCACTGAAACGCAATGGGGATCTGTATCCCACCCATGGAGCCGGACCCGTTGCCACCATGCTGGATATTAACCGTGGAAACCGGTTTGTCTCGCTTACCTCTGCGGCTACCAAAGCCCGGGGACTCCACGATTATATTGTAAACCACCCCCGGGGCGGTCCGGACCATCCCAATGCCAAACTAATCTGGAAACTGGGCGACATAGTGACGACCACCATTGCCACCGCCCGGGGGGAAACTATCATCGTAACCCACGATACGAATCTTCCAAGGCCCTATTCTCTCGGATTCAGGGTGCAGGGAACCAAGGGGCTTACCGAGTTCGATATTTCCGACCAGCGAATCTATATTGAAGGAAAGTCAGAATACGACAAGTGGGAGAAAATGGCCGGATATTTCAAACAATACGAACACCCCCTTTGGAGCCGTTGGTTGGCCTCTGCTACTGGTTCCGGCCATGGGGGCATGGATTTCTTCGTTGCCCATGCATTCGTGGAGTTTATAAAGCGAGGAGAATATCCACCGATGGATGCCTATGATGCAGCAGCCTGGAGCGCTATCACACCCCTTTCAGAAGCCTCGGTTGCCAACAACGGGGAACCCCGGGAATTTCCTGATTTTACAAGGGGACGCTGGATTACCAACAAGCCCATTTTCGCGCTGAAAGGCGATTTATACTAGCTCTAATCCTTCTTTTATGAATCATCCTCCATCTGTCTTGCTGAAACTCTGCCGTCTGCCGGTATTACTTTTTGTTTCAGGTTTTATTCTATCTGCTTCTGCTCAGGATCCTGAAAAAATCCTCCTGAAGGAGTATGCACCCCGTTCGATTTTCAATATACCTGTAACTGAGATTACTAAAGCCAGGTTCCCCGTCATTGATGTGCACGCTCACCAGAGTGCTGCGCCAACTGTTGAAGAAATCGGTCAGTGGGTGAAGACCATGGATCGTTTTGGCATTGATAAAACGATCATTCTGGCAACCACTACGGGAGCTCAGTTCGATTCGATTTACCATTTGTACGCCCAGTATGGGAACCGGTTTGATGTATGGTGCGGATTTGATTATACGGGTTACGATCAGCCCGGTTTTGGTCCGGCAGCAGTTAAAGAACTGGAAAGGTGCTACCGGGTGGGAGCCAGGGGGGTAGGCGAATTGGGCGATAAGGGAAAAGGAATGTACTTTTCGGCGCCGGTGAAAGCCTGGGGCATGCATTGTGATGATCCCCGCATGAAACCCTTGTATGAAAAGTGCGCTGAATTGAAGATGCCGGTAAGTATTCATGTAGCCGATCCCTACTGGATGTATCTTCCTATGGACAAGTACAACGACGGGCTGATGAATGCAGCCAGGTGGCAAATCGATACCACACGGATTGGCACCTCCGGCTTTTATTCCCTTCTGCAAACCCTTGAGAATGCTGTTCGCGATAATCCAGAAACCACCTTTATTGCCTGTCACTTCGCCAACTGCAATCACGACCTCGAAATTCTGGCCCGGATGCTCGACCATTATCCAAACCTCTATGTCGATAATTCAGCCAGATTTGCCCTGAGTGGTCCCATACCCCGGTACATGCTCGATTTTTACCGCAGATATGAAAACCGGATATTTTTCGGAACCGACAACGGGCAGTCTCCTGAAATGTATAAAATCAGCTTCAGGATTCTGGAAACCGGGGATGAGCATTTCTACTACCCGGGATACCGTTATCACTGGCCATACAGTGGACTGGACCTGGATAACCGGATTCTTAAAAAAGTCTATTATTCCAATGCCAGGAGAGTGCTAAATATAAAATAACCATGCCTCTGAAAGTTATTATTTTATCTATTTTCCTCTGTTTGGGTTTTCGGCCGGTCAGCGGGAATGCATCACCCCGCAACTATTACATCTCCTGTTCTGAGGGTGATGACAGCAATCCGGGTACCCTGCAGGCACCCTGGCGGACACTTGAAAAGCTGCATTTATCCTGGGACCAGGTAGGTCCGGGGGATTCAGTGCTTTTCAGCCGGGGCGATCTCTTTGCCCCTTCCTCTGTCGGGGATAGAAAAGGGTTGATCACCATTCCCAATCTCAAAGCAGGCCTTTCACAGGCCCCCATAGTACTGGGGGCATACGGTGACGGCGAACGCCCGGTTATCAGCGGTGAAAACTGCAGCGATTATCACCAGGCACTGCGGTCAGGTTCCCTGGAATACTTCGTAATCCGCGATTTGGAATTCAGGGGATATGTATTGTTCAGGGCCTATGATGACCTGAAAAAAGGCATCAGGCATCTGAAACTGCTGAATCTGAAGCTGCAGGGAGGTAAAGACCCACATAGTACGACCAAGATTCAGTTTTCCAATCCCTATGCTCCTTCCCGTGTGCCGGAATCCAATGTGGCTGCACCGATTGACCTGGTCGAGATAGGGTATTGTGAATTTTTAGATACCGAGGGAGAGGATGCCGTCAACATCGGCTCGGCCGGAGATAGTCTCTGGGTTCATCACAATACCTGGAGAAACGTTTCTGAAGAAGCGCTGGATGTGGCTGGCGGTACCGGCCATCTGATCGAATACAACTTTGTTTCCGGGTGCAGCGTCAATGGCATGAAATTTCATTCCCAGTTTAGCAATCAATTTGGTATCACGATCAGGGGAAATATTATTAACCAGGCAGGTGTTTCGGCTACAGCGCTTATTTTGCAAAATATATCCCATTCAAAAATCTACAATAATACGGTTGTGTCTCCTTACACCTGTTTCTTCGGAAACCGCGACCGCCTGCCACCTGAAGCCTATTACGGCGATTTCTTTGGGAATGAGGTTTCCAACAATATCTTCATCGGGGTGGTCCAGATCGGCGGAGAATGGGAACAGGCCGACCTCGGGGCCGGGCCCTGGTACACTGCCCCAGTCCATCATATCCTGGAGAATAACCTGTTTTCCAATAACATATACTGGTCATTGCCGGATAATACCACTTTGTTTCGTTTTTGGGAAGGCAAACCTTACCCTGATCCGATATCAGGGTTGAACCGTTCGAGGACCATCACTTCAGAAGAGAAAACGAAGTTTATCCGGAACTGGAAAAGAAAGGCTGCCGCTTCCGAAAAAATGAAAGACCCCAAACTATGTAACCCTTATAAAAAGGAGGGGGCCACTCCGGAAGATTTTTCCCCTAATCCAAATTCTCCGGCCCTCCATTCCGGCAGAAAGGGTCCGGATTACCATCATGATTTCCGGGGAACAATACTTAGGCCGGGAAAATCTCCTTCTATAGGTGCTTATCAAACAGCTATTTAACTTTTACTGCCATGCTGCTTTTGAAATTGAGAAGAATTTTGCTGGTTTTGTTGATTTTACCGGTTTGGTTTGCCGGGCAATGTACAGGCAAAACCGGAAAGGAGGTCACCATTGCAACTGTGAGCGGAGGAGCTGCAACGTTTGGTATTGATATCAGTGGCGAACCTCAGCAAATTGTCAATCAGGTTATTACAGCCTGGAAGGAAAAGCTGGAGCCTGTTTTTGTCTATAACCCCGATCTGATTGTCTTGACCGAGGCCTGTGATCTTCCGACCTTCAAATGGTCCAGGGAGGAAAAGTTCAACTATTTTGACTTCCGGGGTGACCAGGTGCTGGACTTTTTTCGTTCGGCAGCGAAGAATAATCATTGTTATCTGGCTTTTGGCACCTATATCCGGAAGGAAGACGGACGATGGTATGATTCCGTGGTTCTGGTTGACCGGGAAGGGCAGATAGCGGGCATCTATGACAAGAATTTTCCGACTATTGAAGAGATGGAAGAGGGGTTTGTTGCCAGTGACCAGGTGTCTCTGCTGCAATGCGACTTCGGGGAAGTAGCTTCCGTGATCTGTTTCGATCTGAATTTCGATGAGCTGCGCGAACGGTATGCTGCACTAAGTCCTGATATTCTTTTGTTTTCTTCCATGTACCATGGAAGTGACTTCGTGCAGAATTACTGGGCGTACAGTTGCCGATCCTTTTGGGTTAGTTCCATGTTCAATTACAATGTGCCTTCCGAAATCCGTGATCCGGTCGGGAATTTGTTGGCCACAACTACAAACTACACCAGTTTTGCTGTGGCAACTATCAACCTTGATTACAGGTTGGTGCACCTGGGAGGCCATACAGGGAAGCTCAGGTCACTGAAGGAAAAATATGGTGACAGGGTCAACATTGCTGATCCCGGGGAGCTGGCCGTGGTGTTGGTAACCTCCAGGCATCCCCGAATGAGCGCTGATGAAATGCTTAAAGAGTTTGATATTGAGCCCCTTGATCCGATGTTTAACAGATCGCGCGAAGGTAGGGCCAGGCAAATTAAGTCGCTTCACCCCACGAGGTAAATTCCTGAATTCTCTCTTCAACTGTGTGAACATAGATTATGGAAAACCATAAAAAGTACGAAACAAGTCGCGGTTTACGGGACGAGTTCCACGAAATGAAAAGCAGAAATAGTCCTTAAGCAGCATAACATTGTATTGATACATAACTTGAATGAAGGCGAATGAAACGAGTATGGCGAGCCCGCCACGCTTATGTGCCGAAGCACTTCGGTGCGCAGGTACAAAAGTTGATGGAACTATTTCCCATGCGAGTTACACGGAAATGAAAAACTGAATGAATCATCCAGCTACCTATAATTATATCAGAACATTAACATAGATATTTACGAGTGAAAACCGAAAAAGAAAGATACCTGGTTATTAGGAACGGGACTCTGTTCACTCCGTTCGAAAAGATACCGGATGGGGTGGTGGTTATTGAAGAGGGGTTGATCGTAGACTTCGGGTTACAGGGACATGTTGAAGAACCTGCTGATGCTGTTGTGCTTGATGCCTGTGGTCATTACATCACTCCCGGAATGATCGATATCCATGTGAACGGTGCCATGGGAGCTGATGTAACCAATGCCGGTCCCGAAACTTTTCCGGTCATGGAAACATTCTTTGCCAGCCATGGAGTGACTTCTTATCTGGCAACCGTCATTACCACCTGGACGGGTAATTTCCTTCATGTTCTCGAATTGGCCAGGCAGTATATCCGGGAGGGTAATTCCCGGGGAGCCGAATTATTGGGAATTCACATGGAGGGGCCTTATATCAGTCCCGGACAGAGCGGTGCGCATCCCCGGGAATTCCTTGCCCTCCCTGATCCCATGCACTACGGGCCCTTTCTCGAATTCAGTGATGTTTTGAGAAAAGTTACCCTGGCGCCTGAATTACCGGGGGCACCCCATTTGGTGAAGGATCTGGTGAAACGGGGAATCGTGGCTGCAGCAGGCCATACTAACGGCATCTGGCCTGACATGATCGAAGCCATCGACGCCGGAATTACCCATGCTACCCACTTCTTCTGTAACATGTCCAATTTCAGGAGGGAGAATTTGAAACGGGTTGCCGGGGCAGCAGAAACGTTGCTGTACGATGACCGGATCTCCGGTGAGCTGATTGGCGACGGCTGGCATCTTGATTCAGCCCTGATGAATCTTCTGGTAAAAGTGAAAGGTGCCGGAAAAGTATGTTTTGTTACCGATGCCATGCCTGCTGCGGGAATGCCCGATGGGAACTATTTGCTCGGTAATGTCGAAGCCGTAGTGGAACACGGTATTGCCCGTTTGCCAGATTACTCGGCCTACGCTGGTAGTGTGACCACTATGGATGTTTGTCTTAGAAACGGAATTTTCTCCATGGGGCTCTCCTTTGCTGATGCAATACGAATGACCACCCTTACCCCTGCTGAAATAATCGGAGTGAGCGACCGCAAGGGCAGTATTGCCAAAAACAAAGATGCCGATCTGATAATCCTGGATGAAAGTGGCCATGTGATCACGACCATAGCGGGGGGGAGAGTGGTTTACCAGCGAACTGCCTGATGATGGGCAGTGCTTTGAAGAGCTATTGACCAAATTAGTCAATACAAATAACTAAATGAATATAAAAGAAAAAAGATGATGCAGGTAACATGTGGATTTACGATTCCAATCACGTTGTATGGGCTTCCGCCGCGTCTGGAAGATGTGATCAGGGTGATGGGAGAAATCAGGGAAGCAGGATTTGCGACCATGGAGATGGAAATTGTGGCCGGAGAATACGAGGAATATGCCATGAACTGGGAAAAAGTCATGGATCGTTCCAGGAGCCTCGGGTTAGAGGTGGTGAGTATCATGGCAGTCACCTATGAAATGTTTTCGTTTGATAAGGACAAGCGGGAGCAGTCGCTGGCTGATTTCAGGAAAATCTGTGAGATGACGGCAGCCATTGGTGCCCAACTGGTCACCAATTGCTTTTATCTTCCCCCGGAGATGGTATCCAAAGAAAGGAAAGCAATTTACCTTGGAGGTCCATCCATTGCCGTGGAAATACCGGAAGGGTTCAAATGGGGCAATTTGCGTGAGCTTGTTGCCGGTCAGCTTATTAAAATGTCGGAAATTGCAAGTTCTACCAGATTGCAATTTGCAATGGAAATGAGGGCGGGCGATTTCATTTCCTCGGTCGACGGGATTGTTGCACTTTTTAATGACTGCGGAGTGGAAAATATTGGCATGGTGTACGATGTGGCCCATGCCCATGCTATCAGTGAATACCTCGACCTTGGAATTTACAAACTGGGTAAGTACCTGAAACTGGTCCACCTTTCCGACAACGACGGGACCAGGCCTTACCATTACCAGCCAGGCCAGGGAAATATTGATTTCAGGAATATCATTGAAAATCTGAAGAAAGTAGGATACCAAGGAAATCTGGTAGTCGATATCAGCGGTATCGACAATATCATGGACGAAGCTGTCAGGATGAAAAATATGTTGGAAAACCTGATAGGATAAGACAAACCTGGCAGGTTTTGGGAACCTGCCAGGTTTGGTTCAATTAAAAAATTAAGTATATGAAGCTTAGTATCTCAACAAAATTATATTTCAACTATCCTTTAGAGGAAACCATTAAGAGGGTAGCCGGGCTGGGCTATCCTGGTATTGAGATTTGGGGAGGCCGGCCACATGCCTATTACAGGGATATGGGTGAGGCTGAAATATCTGCAGTCAGGAAAGCCATTGAAGATGCAGGGTTGGAGATTTCTGGATTCATTCCTGCTCAATTTGGGTATCCCACGAGTTTATGCAGCCCGGTGGGAACGATACGAAGCGACAGCGTGGAATACATCAGGCGAAGCATAGACGTATCAGTTTCTTTGGGATGCAATAAGGTCAGCCTCTGCCCGGGTCGAAGCCTGTATGGACAGGGCTATGCCAATGGGATGAAGCAGCTTACGGCAAGCATGGATGAGCTGGTGAATGATGCCTTAAAGAAGGATGTCCTGTTGCTGCTGGAGCCGGCCCATATGTATGAAAGCGACCTGATTTTGACTGTGGAGGAAGGGGTCAGGTTTATCAGGGACCGGAAATACCCCAATATGGGCATCGCTCTGGATACAGGACATTGCCATGTCAACAGAGAGTCGCTTGTCGACGCTCTTTATCAGCTCCGGAACAACCAGGTTCCATTTCATATCCATCTTGACGACAACAATGGTCTGAGTGACCAGCATAAAATTCCCGGGGAAGGGGCCATTAATTTCATCCCTTTTTTCAGGGATCTTGTCAGTTCGGGATACGATGGTTTTTTAACCATTGAACTTGGGTTTGATTACACCATATCGCCCGATGCGGCAGCCTGGCAAAGCCGCACAAACGTTATCAAGTTGTTGGGGGAGGCGCGGAAAGAACTTGGTTGAACCTGCTTTATATTTTGTACAATGAAAGGAAGATATTTTTTCAAGGTTACGACCCGGCGGATTCTGTTGTTGTTCATGGCAGGGTTGTTTTTCCCCGGTCTGGTTGTTGCGGCGGGGCCGCTGCGTGCAGGAACGGGTAAAAGCAACATAACGGCGCGAAGGGCCGGAGCGGTCCATGATTCGCTGTATGTAAAGGCCCTGGTATTGGAGTACCTCGGGGAAAAGACCGCATTGATCACCCTTGATGTGGTTGCCTTGGGTACCATCGGAGAGATGCCCCCTGATTTTGTTGCGGAAGTGAAACAAAGGCTTCACCACTCGCTCAGCATCGATCAGGTTTTGATCAATGCCTCTCACAACCACCTCGACGGATTTCTGAATGGGGGGAATAAAATCGCACCGGATGTGGTAGATTTAACTGTGTCGGCGGTAAATAAGGCCCTGGACAACAGGGAACCGGTCAAGGCAGGGGCAGGGGCAGGGGCTGAAAACTCATTTGCGATGAACCGGCGGATCAAACTAGACGACGGCACTGTTTTCACCATCCGTCATGCTAATCCCGACCGTCCCGACATGCAGATTTCCACCCCCGGAAAAATAGATCCGGAAATCGGGATCCTGAAGTTGGAAAGAATGGATGGGACCCCCAAAGCCGTTGTGTACAACTATGCCTGTCATCCTTACACCGGAGTGCCCGACAAAAGTGTCACGGCGGAATTCCCGGGCATCGCCTCCGGGGTGATCGAGACCCAGTTGGGGTATGGTGCGATGGCCTTTTTTATGCAGGGACCAGCGGGAGATATCACAGAAATCCTCTACAAGGATGTCAACACCCCCAGGAGTTGCGTGCCATTCGGCCATTCATTAGGATTGAATGTGCTGAGAAAACTGAAAGAAATCGATTGCACCAAAAAGGCTGGCCTTGCATTTGTCTCGGAACGAATCACGCTGCCTTTGCGCAAGGATATTCCGGAGCTTATAGGGCGTCTTGAAGATGAAAACCGGGAACTGGTGGCGGGGTTGCGTTCTACCAGCCTGAATGTAAAGACATTTATCCCTCTTTATGTAAAATATTCCTTGTCCCCCGAATTTCCTTCCGCCTCATCATACGGATATCAGTGGGAAAAAATGGAAGGGATTTCCGGTTTGGAGAAAATGGATGAAATGAACCGGAAAAACATAGAGAAGTATCTCCGGAATATCGTGTCGATGGAAAAGCTCTCTGAGAACGGAGAGAATATTGCGCAGCTGAAACAGAAGCAGGATGAGATACAAACCTACGGGGGCCAATCGGTTGCGGTGGAGGTTGCCGGACTTCGCATCGGTGATTTTGTGGTGGTTACTTTTCCTGGCGAACCGTTTGTTCAAACCGGACTGAATATTAAAGCAGCGTCCCCTTCTGAACATACTTTTTTGGCCGGATATACCAACGGTTACCTGCATTATGCCCCGGTCAGGGAATCCTATGGAGAGGGAGGGTATGAAACCATGAACTGCATCCTGGCGCCAGAGTGGCAGGAGATTGTGGAACTGAAGATGCAGGAGATCATAAGAAAATTGAAATAAATAGGCAGGATTCAACCGCAATAAAAATTTCATTTAAACGAAAGAGAATGATGATTCAGGCACATTATGGAGAAAGAAAGATTGATTTGGAGATTCCCTCGGGGAACCTTTGTTTCAATATCAGGCGAAATGCATGTGAACCGCCCGAAAGCGAGTCCGGGGAGATTGTGCGAGCCCTGCAGTACCCTGTGGGTACCGGGAGGTTGAGGGATATTGTAAGCCGGAGTTCACAGGTTGTCATCCTGGTGGATGACCGTACCCGGATGACCCCTCAAAGAGTGATCCTTCCCTATGTTCTGGAGGAACTTCGTGCTGCCGGACTTTCCTATCATCAGATCAGGCTGGTCATAGCCCAGGGCACCCACCGTGACATGACCGTGGAGGAGATCAGGGAACGGTTTGGCGATGAAGTGGTGAGTAGGGTAGAGATCAGAAACCATAATTGTTTCACCAATCTGATGGATATGGGCGTGACACGCAGGGGTACCCGCATTCTGGTGAACAAGGATGTCATGGAAGCCGATTTCCGGATTGCCATTGGCGGGGTTCTTCCTCATCATCCTGCCGGATGGAGCGGAGGAGCTAAGATGCTGCTTCCCGGAGTGGCAGGGAAGGAAACCGTTAATGCCATGCACCTCCTGGGGGCTAACGATTCGCAGCTCGGGAAGATCGATTCACCTTGCCGTGAGGAGATGGAGGATTTTGCCCGCGAGGTCGGCCTTCATTTTATTTTCAATGTGATTCTGAATGAAAACGGGACCATACTCCGTGCTGAGTCTGGTCATTTTATCGATGCACACCGCGAAATTGTGGCCTGGGGGAAAAAGATAAACGGGGTTACCTTCAGAGAAAAAGCTGATATCACTATCAGCAGTTCCTTCCCATTTGATTATGATCTTACCCAGGCAGACAAGGGGCTTTTTTCGGCGGCGCTTGCCACGAAACCAGGCGGCGAGATCATACTGCTGTCGCCCTGTTACGAAGGGATAGCTCCCACACACGGGGAAGAGATGAGCCGTCTTGCACGGTACGACGATGAGACACTCTGGAAAATGCTGGACGCCGATTTGATAGGGAACCGTTTTGCCGCTTGCGAGTGTATGTACCTTAATTATATCAAACGAAACTATAAGACCACTCTCACCATGGATCCATTGCTGGCTAATATCATGGGCTTTTACCATCTGCCGGCAGAGAGGGTCCCGGATTATATCCGCAGGAAGCTTGCCCTGAATCCAGGGCTGAAAGTCGGCATCGTTCACAATAGCGGGGAGATCCTGCCCATCGCCGGTGATGGAGAATTCATTCCAAAGATCTGAAATAATAAAAATGAGAAAAATGTCACCATTTAAATGGTTATGGAAAGGGGTTCTATCAGTAGGGCCGGCTTTCTTCCTGGCAGGATACACCATCGGGACCGGGAGCGTCGTCACCATGGCATCGGCAGGTTCAAGGTACGGAATGACCCTTCTTTGGGTGCTGGTCCTGGCCTGTGCCTTCTCATTTGTACTTCTGGAAGCTTACGGCCGCTTCTCATTGGTGACAGGGACAGGTTCCCTTTACGGAACCAGGAAGCACATCCCCGGCGGCAAGGTTATTGCGTTGACCGTCCTTGTCGGGCTGATTATTGTGGAGGTGATGGCCCTGGCAGGAAATATGGGCATTATTTCCGACCTGATTTGCGAATGGTCGGGTATGTTGTTCGGGAGCCGCTGGAACCCGGTTTGGGTCGCAGTGGTGATAGGTGGATTGGTCTTCGGCCTTGTGATGATGGGGAAATATTCATCCTTTGAGAAGATCATGGTTGTTTTTGTAGGGTTAATGGCCGTCAGTTTTTTTATCACCATGTTTCTGGTCATGCCCCAACCCGAAGAAGTGGTACGTGGATTTATGATCAGGATTCCTAAAGCTGCTAATGCTCCGATGATCATTGCTGCCATCGTGGGGACTACGTTCACAGCACCCACATTTGTGGTACGGTGCATCCTTTTGAAAGAAAAAAAATGGGAAGCAGGACAATTGAAACTCGCCCGGAAAGATGCGGCGGTCAGTGCCCTGATGATGTTCCTGATCAGCTTCCCGATCATGGCCTGTGCTGCAGGTACCCTCTATGTGGCCAATACACCCGTTGATAAGGTCGTGACCATGGTTGCCTTGCTGGAACCCTTGCTGGGAAGATTGGCCATTTCGGTATTTGTCACCGGAATCCTGGGCGCAGCAATGTCGTCCATGATCCCTATCGTGATGCTGGCGCCTTTGCTGATCAGCGATTATACGAATAAGCCGGTCAATTACCGGGGACCTCTGTTCAGGGTATTGTGCGGGATAGCTCTTCTGTTCGGATTGGTTGTTCCGGTGCTCCGGGCAAGCCCGGTGTTTGCCATGCTCATCAGCCAGGTTTTCCAGGTGTTTATCCTTCCCGTTGTCATCTTTGCCATCATGTACTTACTTAACAAAAAAGAACTCATGGGAAAGGAAGAGGCTGGTCTGCTGATGAACATCATGCTGGTGCTCACATTCCTTTTTACCCTGATCATCTCCTGGCAGGGTGTGACGGGACTGATCGAATCGGTGCATACCTTGTTCTGATTGAAGGAAGTGAATGTTTGGGAGAAGCTGAAATCTGTCGTCGGGTAATGTTAAAGATTTGTTGATTATGGAAGTGAAAATTTACAGTGAAGTGGAGCAAATGGCTGAAGCTGCAGCGTCCTTTGCTTCCGGGAGAATCATGGAGGCCATCCGGTCTAATGGCCGGGCCAATGTTCTGTTTGCCACTGCAGGCTCCCAGCTGCTTTTTCTGGAAAAGCTCCTGGAGAAGGTGATTGACTGGGGGAGCGTGTCGGTATTTCATCTTGATGAATACAAGGGACTGACTCCCGGCCATCCCGCCAGTTTCCGGAAGATTCTTACTGACCATTTACTCACTAAGATTAAGGCGCAGGAGGTGCACCTTATTTGCGGTGAATCTCCTGACAGTCCCAGGGAAATGATAAGATATGCCGACTTGTTGGCTTCCCATCCCATTGATGTGGCTTGCATCGGGATTGGTGAAAATGGTCATATTGCCTTTAATGATCCGCATGTTGCCGATTTCAGCGACCCTGAGATTATCAAAACCGTAAACCTCGACGAGGCATGTCGCAGGCAACAGGTGTGGGAAGGATGGTTCTCCTCCCTGCAGGACGTTCCTGCAGAGGCTTATACGCTGACTATTCCGGTCATTATGAAAAGCAGATCGATCAGTTGTGTGGTTCCCGGGGTAAGGAAGGCCGAAGCGGTCTACAACGCCCTTATGGGGCCCTTGGATGTTTCTTGTCCGGCATCGGTTCTCAGAGCACATCGCGATGCCATCCTGTTTCTTGATGAAGGGTCTGCTTCGAAGCTGGTGGAAACCCCTTTTTTATAAACTCTTCCCGATTAGAACACTAATGAAGAAGGATAAAATAGTCGTTACTAAATCGCAGAAAGCATGGTGGTGGAGTTGGATGGTCCTTATGCTGATCATCCATGTGGCGGCTTGTTCAAGGGCGCAGAATCCTTCCTGGAAGCTACTTTCTTCTGCCCAGGGGAGGGTTCCGCTCCGTCATACCGGGACCCAGCAGACTGCCTCTGTTCTCATTGATGTAAACGGAGACGGGGTTAACGAATTCGTTATCGCTGAGCGTACCATGGCTCCTTCGGTGGTGCTCTACAAGTTGGAGAAAGACATCTGGAAAACCTTTGTCATCGACAACAGGAAATTAACTATTGAAGCGGGAGGAGCGGTCTGGGATATTGATGGCGATGGTGATGAAGATCTTGTTCTCGGGGGCGACTGGCAATCCAGGGAAATCTGGTGGTGGGAGAACCCCTGTCCGGATTTCCATTCCGAAATTCCCTGGAAATGCCGTTTAATTAAGAATGATGGTGTTCCTAAACACCACGATCTGCTGATGGGTGATTTCGATAGCGATGGAAAGGGTGAGCTGGTATTCTGGAACCAGGATAACCAGTCGTTGTCTTTGGCTGAAATTCCGGAGAATCCAAGGGCCGCCGGTACCTGGGAATATTATCCGATATACCTTTACAACAGCGATAGCCAGATGTGGCAGAGAGGGAACGAATATGCACCTTCGTTCAAAAAAGTGAATGAGCACGAAGGGCTGTACAAATGCGACATCAACCTCGACGGGACCGATGACATTTTGGGCGGGGGCTATTGGTTTCAACACAAGGAAGAGAAGAGTTACCTTCAGCATATAATCGATGAAAGCTATGTGTTCAGCCGGGCGGCGGCCGGCCAGTTGGTGGAGGGTGGCCGGCCGGAAGTGGTTTTCGTCACCGGTGAAGGCATCGCTCCGCTGGTAATGTATGAATGGAAGAAAGGGACATGGACAGGTAAGATACTTATCGAAGGGATAAGGAATGGCCACACGCTTGAAATTCTTGATTTCAATGGCGATGGTTACAGCGATATCTTCAATGCCGAAATGCGCCTGGATGGTGCTACCTCCGATGCCAGGATGAGAATTCTTCTCGGCGACGGAAAAGGCAATTTCAAAGATTCGGTCATTGCAACCGGTTTTGGGAATCATGAATCCAGGATCACTGATTTGGATGGTGACGGTGATTATGATATCCTTGGTAAACCATACAACTGGGAAACCCCCAGGATAGACCTGTGGATTAACCAAATTAAGCTGATCCAAAATTCTCGGTGATGATGAAAAACCTTTCGATGCAAAAGAACTATGCATGGATCATTGTAGGATCCCTGTGGATGGTTTCCATGTTAAATTACCTCGACCGGTTACTGATTGCTTCTATGAGGGATCCGATTAAAGAGAGTATTCCCATGACCGATGCTCAATTCGGTTTGTTAACCACCATATTTCTGATTGTATATGGTGTATTAAGCCCCTTTGGAGGTTATTTTGCCGATCGGTACAGCAGGAAGTTAGTTATTATTACCAGCCTGGTGGTATGGTCCTTGGTAACGTTATGGACTGGTTTTGTTACTTCCTACGGGGAGATGTTTGCAGCCCGTGCTATGATGGGTATCAGCGAGGCTTGTTATATGCCCGCAGCTGTGGCCATGGTTATGGATTACCACAAAGGCTCTTCCCGCTCCCTTGCTTCAGGTATCCTGATGACCGGTCTCTATGCAGGCATGGCCCTGGGTGGGGCCGGCGGCTTTATGGCTGAATCCTGGGGATGGCGCATGGGATTTCACATTTTCGGAATTGCGGGGATCCTGTATGCCCTGTTCCTCTTCTTTATTCTGAGAGATAAACGGGAACAACACCAACCCATACAAAACAACGAGAAATATCCCGCCGGAAAGAAGGACTCCATCACCGACATTGTCAGGAACCTGTTCCGTTCCGGTTCCTACTGGATTATCATTATCTACGGAGCCCTTCTGGGTATAGCCTTCTGGGTGATTAACGCCTGGCTTCCCACCTTTTTTAAAGAGGGTTTTAACCTTTCACTTGGTCAGGCCGGCATTAGTGCAACTGCCTTTATTCAGGTGGCTTCTCTCATAGGCGTCGTTGCCGGGGGTATACTGGCCGACCGGTGGTTTAAAAAAAATCTCAAAGGCAGGATCTATGTTCCGGCGATCGGTTTTATCATAGGTGGTCCCTTTTTGTTTCTGATGGCTTCAACCGGCATTTTCGGTGTTGCCATTGCCGGAATCATCATCTTCGGCCTTGCCAAAGGGTTTCACGATGCGAATTTTATGCCCGTTATTTGCCAGGTGGTCGATAGACGATACCAGGCAACAGGTTATGGAATCATGAGTTTCTTCAGTGTGATTGCCGGGGGTATCATGATCTACATAGGTGGGGCTCTTAAGGATGCCCAGATCCCGTTGTCGTTCGTCTTCCGGTTGGCTTCCATCGGTGTGTTCCTTGCCGGCATCTTGCTTCTGGCTATCCGTCCCAGAAAGGAAAACCTGCCAGTAAGGAGTCCGGAATTGTAACTGATGTAAGATATTCCTGTATATGAAATCACAAATGCTGAAGTTACCAACCCTGGAAAAGGAATTGCCGGGATATCATTCCCGGCAAAAGCTGTTGCCTGGTGAATTGAGAGGGGTTTCCACAGACCTGTATTCCGTAAAGGGACCCTGTACGATCACCGAACCCCCTTCTCAGTACTCGTGGGACGTTATCCTGTCCCTGGAGGGAAAGGCTTTTCTTGAGATTGAGGGTATCCGCCATCTCTTCTGCGACCAGTCGGTTTTGAGCATCCCGTACCTAAAGGCTTACTCCATCCATGCCGAAAAAGACCAGGAAGTCAGTTTCATCCGGATTCGGATATCCCTTGATGATGCCGACCTTCTTTATGCAGCCGGAAAAATGAAAGATCATGCTCGCCTCTATGCAAAGGCCTTTTCGGATTGTCCTGTTTATACCGAAGAAATCAAAAGCAGCAAATCTGTTAACCGGATGATCCTTCCTGAGGGACTGGTTCCCCGTTTTTGTATGGGGTCAGTTGAGACTTCCGGGCCTGATATCGTTGCGAAACACAGTCATCCCATGCTCGATCAGTTGTTCCTGGGACTACCCGGGTGTCGCTGTACTTGTTTTGCCGGAAAGGAGCAAATCCTGCTTGAAGAAAATCTTCTGCTGCACATTCCACTCGGGTCAGAGCATTACATTGAAGTGGAGGCAGGTAACCGGCTTGCCTATATCTGGTTCGATTTCTTCCTGTCCCTGGAGGGACAAACCTACATGAGCGAACAGCATCATATCGAAGAACCTTAAATCGAACAGGTTTATGCTGTAGTACAAATTCGATAAGATTGGTGGTTTATGTCCAAATCATTATTAGCAGAATCTGCGGACAGGGGGTTCAGAATTCAGGGAATCCTGATGATGGGGTTGTTTTTGGTTCTGCTCAGCATGGTCCCTTGTAAGGCACAAACCGGGTTTTCCATCGAAGCAGAGAACGCCGACGTTATTTATCGTTCCAATGTCGACAGCAACCATCCCGGCTTTTCAGGCAGAGGTTTTATCAACTTCCTTAATGAAAATGGAAGTTCAATTGAATGGCTTATTGATCTCCCCGGAGAAGGCAATTACAGAATAGACGTTTTTTTTGCGAATGGTGGCACTTCCAGGACGATGGATATCTTCGTCAACGGCGCTCTTGCATACGACGATTTCAGTTTCCCTTCCACCTCTACCTGGCCTAACTGGCAAATTCTGGGTTTTGATGTCAGGTTTTCTCGGGGCGTTAATTCACTGAAATTGGTAAGTTCCAATCCCGAGGGGGGACCCAACATTGACAGAATATTTATCACCAGCAGTGAAGTTAATTTAAATGTTAGCCCTGTGGCCCGAAACGACAGTGTTACGTTGTCACCTTACCAGCAAGCGCTGCTGTCTCCTTTGGATAATGATTACGACTTAAACGGGGATGAGCTTAGCATCGCCTGGTTTTCCGAGCCGGAAAAGGGAATCCTTTCCCTCTCGCAGAGCAATCAGAGCTTTGTGTACAAACCCTTGCCAGATTTTACCGGGAAGGTTGGATTTGCCTATGCTGTTACCGATGGTGTGCATTCGGATACCGCTGAAGTGCTGATCGTAATAGAGAATATCGATTGGTCCGTTGCAATGGCCGAAATGATTATCAAAACCAAAACCCCGGCCTCGGTCGGGGCCTGGAACTACACAGTGGGTTTATTGCTGGAAGGAATTTTAAGAGTCTACAAGCGAACAGGTAATCTGGAATACCTAAACTTCGTCAAGGATTGGGGAATGCTTCATATTTCTGAAGCCGGCAAGATTGATGTGGACCTGATCAGCCTGGATAACATGATGCCAGGGTTTATGATTCTGCATTTATATATGGAAACGGGCATAGAAAGGTTTAAACTGGCAGCTGACAATATCTTTGGGGATTTTAATACCTATCCCCGGACCTCAGACGGAGGGTTCTGGCATAAGAAAAACCTTAACAATGAACTCTGGCTTGACGGACTGTATATGGGAATGCCATTCCTGGCAACCTACGCAACTATGTTTGGTGGGAGTACTGATGCTTATGCCGAGGTGGTCCGGCAGTTCACTGTTTACCTCGGGCATCTGATGAATGCTGAAACACAGATTCCGGTTCACGGATATGATGAAGATGGTTCTGCCGGCTGGAGCAGGAACGCCTTGAAAAGATCTCCCTACCATTGGGGTCGCTCCATCGGATGGGTTGTCATGGCACTCAGCGAACTGCTCGACATTATTCCGGCCGATTATCCGCAAAGACAGGTATTGACTGATTACTACCGGCAAATCCTCCTGGGGCTGGTTGTGTACCAGCATCCCGAAACGGGTTTGTGGTATCAGGTAGTCGATCACCCTGACGACGCCGGAAACTGGCAGGAAACCTCCTGCTCCATGATGTTTACCCTGGCCCTTAAAAGAGCGGTTGATACCGGCATCGTGGATTCATCTGTCATAGATTGCGTTAATAGGGGATATAGTGGCGTGCTGTCTAAAATCAGCCGGATACCGGGAGGCATGGTCTTTCTTACCGACATTTGCGAAGGCACCGGTGTCTCTTCGGATATCAATTTCTATTTTACCCGCGCAAAAAACACCAACGATAATCACGGGCTGGGAACCTTTATGATCATGAACGAAATGGTTGTTTACAATAATCTTCCATGGAGGAACCTTCCCTCTGCCCTGAACGCCGGTGGTGTGAAAAATCAGGAGTATCCCATACTATTTCCCAATCCCTGCACAGATCAGATTTCTGTTGATCTAACCGGGTTCAGTGGAGAAGTGGATATTACGATATACGGATTGCCGGGATGCAACAAGGTTCATCAAAGTATCCGTCAAAACCGGATTACACCAACGATCCCTGTTGGCCATTTTCCCCCGGGAGTTTACCTGTGCCAAATCCGTTCGAAAGATCTTATGAAGACTGTTACATTCATCAAGAAATACTGAGTGACCAGGAACCTGAAAATAACTCAATGCCGTCAAGCTAAAACCAGCTGCCGGATTGCCTTGCTGATTCTGTTTGGTTTTTCTGCCTTTATTCTGACCTGTACTGTTTTCCCTGAAAAATCCAAAAATAGGCCTGTCATTGAACTCTGGTACGGCGATGTCCAGTCTTTCGGGAATATCGGCCATCCCCAGAGGTGGGTCAACATTCTGGGAACCATTCACACAAAGGACACACCGGTCCATGTTTCCTACACTCTGAACCAGGGGCTGCCCACTACCTTCAGCCTTGGAAGGAATATGACCCGTCTTGCCCGGGCCGGTGATTTCAACCTGGAACTGGACAGAAACCTGTTGTTAGCGGGGAAAAACAGGGTAGCCATTAGCGTAATCACAAACCAGGGGAAAACGTATTTCAAACGGATGACCGTAAAGTATTTGCCGGGTACTGTCTGGCCTTTGCCCTATAGGGTGCAGTGGCAGAAGGAGAAATTTCTGACGGATGCCGTACAGGTGGTGGATGGTAAATGGAGGTTGACATCAGAAGGGATTTATACGGAAAATGCTTATTATGACCGGATTGTGGCATTAGGTGATTCAACCTGGAAGGATTATGAAGTTATGGTGGATGTGAAGTTCCATGGTTTTACTTCTCCGGTGCCAGAGCCACCCGTTTATGGTGTCAGCCATGCAGCTATAGCTCTTCGCTGGCCCGGACACGATCCGGATCAGCATCAGCCTCACGTCAAATGGTATCCGCTGGGTGCCACTTGTGAATTCAGACTTTTCGACAATACCGATTCGTGCTGTTTCAGGATTATCAATGACCATGACTTGTATCAGGAGAAAGCAAGGGTCCTCCATTCCATAATAATGAATAGATGGTACAGGATGAAAGCAAGAGTTCAAAGCCGGGGAGATACCACTCTATATGCAGCGAAATTATGGGTTCTTCATGGTCCGGAACCCTCTGACTGGGACATTGTCAGCAGAGAAGGCAAAACAGATCTGCAAAAGGGGAGCGCTTTGCTCATAGCCCACCATACGAAAGTTACCTTTGGAAATATCAGCGCCCGGCCGGTGAGTGCCTTTAACCCTGATTCAATCAGCGAAAGATTATCAATTCCATAATACCGCCTGGATGAATATAAAAGTAAGATTCCGAATGATTATTATGCCCGCGTTGGTGCTGTGCTTTCAGTCAGCAACCGGCAGTGAGTTGTCCCTTATACCGAAGCCTTTGGAAATATACCGGACTAGCGGCAGTTACAGAATTTTACCGGAGACCGGCGTACAATTGGATTGGACAAATTCCGATCTTGTAAGGATTGCTGGATTCCTGCATGATTTTCTCCTGGAGTATTATCATGGAAGCCTTTCCCGGGAGGGAGGAAATTCCGGAACCATCCGTTTTTTGATCGATCCGGATGTTCCGGGAGGCGCAGAAGCATACCGGCTGAAAATCGATGAAAAGGGTATTTTCATCACTTCGCCGGCTAATAACGGGATTTTCTATGGTTTACAGACACTCAGGCAGTTATTTGAGCGGGACAGTCTGCCAGGTGTCCTGGTTCCTTTTGTGGAGATTTACGATAAGCCCCGGTTTTCCTGGCGTGGACTTCATTTGGATGTGGGCCGTCACTTCTTTCCTCCATTCTACATAAAGAAATATATTGACCATTTGGCCATGTATAAGTTGAATACCTTTCACTGGCATCTGACTGAGGACCAGGGATGGAGGATTGAAATAAAAAAGTACCCGCTGCTAACTGATATCGCCTCTTGGAGGGACGAAACGATTGTTCCTGCAACATACCGGCATAAAGGAGTTTCCGGTCCTGTGCCGGTGTTTGACGGGATCGGTAATGGCGGGTTTTATACCCAGGATCAGATTCGGGAAATTGTCCGGTATGCGGCAGAGCGGTACGTGACCATTGTCCCCGAGATTGAGTTACCCGGACATTCCAGTGCCGCCCTTGCCGCTTATCCCTGGCTGGGATGTACAGGTGGTCCTTACGAGGTACAGAAAACCTGGGGCATATTCGACGATGTCTATTGCGCGGGCAAAGAAGAAACCTTCCGGTTTCTCGAAGATGTGCTGGATGAGGTGTGTGACCTTTTCCCCTCTCCCTGGGTCCACATCGGAGGGGATGAATGCCCCAAAACACGCTGGAAAGCCTGTCCGTTATGCCAGAATAGGATAAAAACGGAAGGTTTGCTGAGTGAGGTAGAACTGCAGCGCTATTTTGTTCACAGAATTGAAAGCTATCTGGCATCGCGGCATAAACAAATGGTGGGCTGGGAAGAGATTCAGGAAAGCGGTCTCTCCGGAAATGCAATAGTGATGGCCTGGAAGAATTTGGGCACCCGGGGTATTGAGGCTGCCAGGAGTGGACACCCCGTCGTGGTGTGCCCGACGGCCTATTGCTACCTGAATATCTATCAAACCAGGGGTTCAGAAATCAATCCCGGCGATTACAGGACCGATGGAAAGGAACCTGTTGCCTTCAGGGGATATATCCCTTTGGAAAAAATATATGGTTTTGAACCTGTTCCCGCTGAGTTAGAACCTGAGGCGGCAGCCTATATCATCGGATCGCAGGCAAACCTCTGGACCGAGTTCATTTCGGATATTCCAACCCTGGAATATATGCTTTTCCCGCGGTTAGGTGCCCTGGCGGAAGTAGTCTGGACGGAAAAAACACGCAGAGATTATCCGGAATTCAGAAAGAGGCTGGATAAAGAGTTTCGCAGGCTGGCCATGTATGGCATCAATTACTGTGATCACCCGGATGAAACTGCCGGATTCTGACTCTTGTAAACCATTCATTCATTGTGATTCAGGATGCAAAATATTTATTATAAAATTCACTAAGGGGATACCTGACCATGAAAAAGTTTGCGGAAGGATTCCGGAGCCTGTTAATACCTGTCTTGCTTACAGTTTTTTATATCTTTTTGGGTAAAGTTTCAGTTGCACAGGCAGATACGATTGGCTTGAACCAAAAAATAACCAGGGAAGCAGCAAAATACGGGGAAACGCTTTATCCGCTTTACCAGGTTTTGCATCAAAATCCGGAACTCTCCGGCCTGGAGGCTGAGACCTCGGTTCTGATGGCTTCAGCTCTAAGCGGGAAAGGTTTTGAAGTGACCACCGGAGTGGGGGGTTACGGCGTCGTTGGAGTATTCCGTAACGGGAAAGGGCCGGTCGTACTTCTGCGAACCGACATGGATGCTTTGCCGGTTAAGGAGACAACCAATCTGCCGTTTGCAAGCAGGAAGATGGTGCAGAATAGGTTAGGGGAGGAGGTCCCGGTGATGCACGCTTGTGGCCATGATATGCATATGGCTGTCTGGCTTGGAACCCTGTCGGTTTTGGTCGGTATGGCAGATTCCTGGAGCGGAACCCTATTGGCTGTAGCCCAGCCTTCCGAAGAGACTGGCGGGGGATCTTTGGCCATGCTTGGCGATGGGCTTTATTCGAGGTTTCCGCAACCTGATTACGGCCTGGCGTTTCATGTCAGTTCAGGTCTTCCAGCAGGCCAAATCGGATACCACGCCGGGAACATGTATGCCGGCTCGCGGTCCGTCGACTTGATCATTCATGGCAAAGGAGGCCACGGAGCGATGCCTCATACCACTATTGATCCCATAGTTTTGGCTTCTCAGATGGTACTGGCCTTCCAAACCATTGTCAGCAGAACAGTAAATCCACTGGATAACGCTGTTGTAACGGTGGGATCTATCCACGGAGGTACAAAATACAACATTATTCCGGATGAGGTGAAACTTCAGCTGACTATCCGGTTTTTTAAGGAGAGTGTTCTGGAAAAGATTCAGCAGTCACTGAAAACCATATCCCATGGGTTAGCAATTTCTGCAGGCCTTCCGGAAGATAAAATGCCTGAGTTCTTATATACCGAGCATTATACGCCCCCAGTATATAACGATCCGGCACTGGTTAATCAGGCGGTCACAAGCATGAAAAGCCTCCTGGGTGAAGAAAACCTGATAATGAGTGGCCCGACCATGTCGAGTGAGGATTTCGGAAGATATGGCCAGACAGGAGAAAAGGTTCCGGTTGCCATTTTTTGGCTGGGCAGTGTGAATATCGACCGCTACAGGGAATTCACCTTACAAGGAGAAACCCTTCCCTCGTTGCACAACAGTGGTTTTTACCCGGATTTCTTTCCTGCCTGGCAAACCGGTGTTTGTGCCATGGCAAGGACAATAATGGATCTTATGCATAAATAATCATGGAAAAAATTTCAAGGCGGCGGCTTTTAACGCTTGTTACACCTGCAGCCCTTGGGGCAACCGTGGGATTGGCTGGTACAGGCTTACAGGAAGATAATGCCGGTATTTCCGGGGGCCTCCAAATGAAGATTATGGTGGTCGGGGCACATCCCGATGACCCTGAAACCGGTTGTGGAGGATTCATGGCCTTATGTTCCGGTGCCGGACATACGGTGGTCTCAGCCTATCTGACCCGCGGAGAAGCCGGATGCCGGGGAAAATCGCACGAAGAGGCTGCCCAAATACGTACGGAAGAGGCCATGGAAGCATGTAAAATTCTGAATGCCAGGCCGGAATTCCTTGGTCAGATCGACGGCAGTACCGAAGTAACCCCCAAACGGTTTGTTCCGATGTATGAACTCTTCAATAAGGAGGCTCCTGACATCATCGTCACCCATTGGCCCATTGATAGCCACAGGGACCATCGGATCTGTTCTCTCCTGGTTTTTGATGCCTGGCAAAGTCTGAACTTCAAACCTGCCCTCTACTACTTTGAAGTGATGACCGGGCACCAGTCACAAAACTTCACTCCCACTGATTTTGTTGACATCTCGTCGGTAGTGAATGTGAAGCACCAGGCTTGCTTTGTACACCGAAGCCAGAATATTGAAGGTACTTATGATAATGATCACGGGAAAATGGAGATTTTTCGCGGTATGGAATCAGGATTTAAGTATGCCGAGGCTTTCATCCGGCACAACCTGAGCCCACGGATCTCCCTCCAGTGCCTGCGTCTGTATCCCTGACTGAAACCCCTGAAATTGGAGTAAAAGGCCTGGTGCCCTTTTCTGCCATTCCGGAGACTCCTGCAGAATGATGGGGCGCTCTTTTCTTATGGAAAGATAACCCTATGGTTTAGCTCAACGTTTTTCGTTGAAAATTTTCAGGTTCAAAGCGTTAATGATATTCTTGGCTTCCGGCTTATAAAGAAAGTCTAGTTCCCGGGCAAAGTATTTTGTGATTTTTCCGCGAACCATTTTCATCGAGGAGTTGATCAGCCCGTTGTTTTCAGAGAAGGGTTCCGTGAGCACTGCTATTGTCGTGGGGAGCCATCTTTCAGGGAATAACCCTTCGAATTTGCCTCCTTTTCTGTAGGCGTCTGCCTCCTGTTGGATGATTTTCAGCGCTGCTTCACCAAATTGATCCGAATCTTTTTTTACACCCCGCTTTTCAAGTTCAAGGCCGATTGCTGCCATATTTGGAACAACCAGCGCAACTGTAAAAGGATTCTGGTTATTGTGGAGCATCACCTGATCGATAAATGGAGATTGGTTAACCATGGCCTCTTCGATGCCTTCCGGGCTGAATTTTTCTCCGTCGTTACCAATAAGCAGGCTTTTAAATCTTCCCAGGACGTAGAGAAAGCCGTCGGCATCCATATAACCCATATCGCCCGTGTACAGCCAACCGTTTTTGATGGTCTCAGCAGTAGCGGCCGGATTCTTCCAATAGCCTACCATTACATTCTCACCTTTAATAACAATCTCTCCCTTTTCTCCCAGGGGAAGTTCCGCACCCTTGTCATCCAGGATTTTTAGCTCCAGATTTTTGACCAGTTTGCCGGAGGATCCGAATTTAATGGCGTGAAGAGCATTGCTGGAAATAACCGGTGACGATTCAGATAACCCGTAGCCCTGGCACATCGGAATCCCGATGGCATAAAAAAAACGCTGAAGTTCTATGTCCAGGAGTGCTCCCCCTCCAATGAAAAACTTCATTTCTCCTCCGAAGTTATCCCTTATTTTGCTGAAAAGTATCTTGTCAAAGAGGCTGACCAGTGGTTTTAGCAGCATGCGGAATCCTTTTCCCCGGTCGTAGCCAATCCCGTTGTATCTATAGGCAGTTTTTAATGCCAGAGTAAAAAGCCAGTTTGTGAATTTTCCTTTTTTTTGAATTGCGGATTCGATGTTTTTCCTGAAGTTTTTTGCCAGGGCGGGGACGCTCATCATGATATGCGGCTTGACCTCCCTGATATTTTTCGGCACGTTTCTTAGGGTTTCCAATGCCGTTTTTCCCTGTTCCACTGCAGCTATGGAAGCACCATTAAACATGAAACAATATAGACAGGCCGTGTGAGCAAACGAATGATCCCAGGGTAATAATGCCAGTGTCCGGAAAGTCTCATCAATGGTCATCAGGGTATTGGCCTGAATCGTGTTTGCAGTATAATTCAGGTGGGATAGCATAATCCCTTTGGGGTCGGCCGTTGTTCCCGATGTGTAGCTGATGTTGGCCAGGTCATCAGGCTGAACGGACCTGTAAATCTGTTCCAGTCTTTCTGGCTCTGTAGCCAGCAAAACATCACCCAGCTTTTTCACCTCCTCAAAGCTGATATCTCCATCGCTTGCATTTTCCTTCCCATCCAGGTAAATCACGTACTTCAAATCGGGCAATTCTGCCCTGACATCTTCAACTTTTGATTCCTGAAGCCGGGAAACAATTACCATGCAGGCACCCGAATGTTTAAGCCGGAATGCCAGCTCCGATTGGGCATCCAGCTTAACTGACAACGGTACATTGATCCCACCTGCATATAAAATCCCCAATTCGCTGACTATCCAGGCATTACGCCCTTCCGATATCAACCCTGCACGGTCGCCCTTCCGGAGCCCTAATTGAAGCAACCCGGCAGCAAATCGCATAACTTCATTCCTGATTTCCCGGTAGGTTGTACCTTTGTACTCTCCGTTTTGCTTCTCCCACATGTAAATGTTATCCGGATTTTTCTTTACACTACTCTCAAACAAATCAATGATAGTCTTCATCTTTGCTTCACTTATTTGGTTTATTTTATCAACAGGAAAAATCATTTCGGAAAACCAATTTTCGGCTGCTAACTTTTTTTTTTGTCAAATGTGGCTAAATTTAAACAATATTTTTTTAATATGTTTAGAACGGCTTTTAAGGGGTTGAATACTATCCCCTTTCTGGTTGAATTACCTGCTCCTGATCTCATTGTTCTTAATCACTGCTTTGCTTATGTCTATAGTCCTTGCTTTTTTACGACGATTGTTTTAGTAAAGAATCATCAATTCGAAAACTGATGTACGATATTATCGGAGATGTGCATGGGTATGCGACCCTTCTGAAAAAAATGCTTAAGACGGCAGGCTACCGGAAGTCAGGTGACATTTTATTACATCCGGAGAGGAAGGCTGTTTTTGTTGGGGACTTTGTCAACCGGGGACCTGAAATCCGGGAATGCCTTAAGCTGATAAGGGGTATGGTCGATGAGGGATCTGCACTGGCTGTATTGGGAAATCACGAAATCAACCTAATACTGAATAGCCTGAAGAAGGAAAACAAGGAACCTCTTTTAGCTTCTGGTGGGAAACGGGTCGCCTCGGTCCAGGAATCCATCCGGCAATTAAAAAGCTTTCCGGAAGAATGGAAAGGATACCTCAAATGGCTGAGAAGTCTTCCTTTGTTCCTGGATCTTGGCCCCATCAGAATTGTTCATGCTTGCTGGAATGATGACAACATCGACATAATCAGAAGAGAGGTTCCAGAGGGAAGAATTCCAAAAAGTATTTTCAGGGATCTGGTAGTAAAAGCTAAATCACCCTTGTCTCAGGCCATTTTACAGACCACAAGGGGAATTCATCACATAATGCCTCCCGATATCAGGATATATGATTCCAGGCACAGGCACCATCCTTTCTACCGGATCCGCTGGTGGAAAGAACCAGCGGGAATGACATTCAATGATTGGTCATTTGAGAGCAAATTCAAACTTCCCAATTACTCCATACCCTTAGAGATTCTGCCTGTGACAACCGGGTATCCGGAGGAAGCCCCCATCGTATTTTTTGGTCATTTTTGCCGGGGAAATGGCCCTTATGTTATTGGTCCCAATCTTTGCTGCGTGGATGCTTGTGTCACCGGGAGGAAGATTCTGGGCTCTTACCGGTGGGACGGCGAAACTTTTTTGGACCCGGGAAAAATGATCTTTACCAGCCTCAAATAAGGCTGGGTCTTACTTGCTTGCACGATGATCCAAGAGGGATTCACTAGACGGAAAGAAGTTCCTAATTAAGACTCCGGCAGATTGGGAAAAGATGATGTAGACGAAATAATCCATAAAAAAGGG
>CAZYUA010000027.1:0-54384 GCA_964650525.1 uncultured Prolixibacteraceae bacterium | reverse complement strand
TTTTTCACTCCCTACTCTTTTTCACTTTCCGCTCTCCGCTCTCCGCTTTTTTTCACTCCCGACTCCTTACTCCCTACTCTTTTTCTCCCCCGCCTAAGGCGGGACTACGCTTCGCTTGTCTCCGCTCTCCGCTCCCGTCTGAGTAGCTCAAGATCCCCAGGTGGTGACGCCGGTTTTGGTGAAATCGAAGGGGGTAACTTCCCCGTTGAATCGGGCCAGCTCGCGGATCACGCGGTAGCGGGTATTCCCCGGGCAGAAGAAAAACAGGTAGCCCCCGCCGCCGGCACCGGAGATCTTGCCACCCAGGGCACCCGCCTTGCGGGCGGTGTCGTAAAGGTCGTCGATCACCGCATTCGAGATCCCATCGGCCATCTGTTTTTTATACTGCCACGCCTCGTGCATGAGCTCCCCGATGGTGGTTAGCTCTCCTTTCAGCAGGGCCTCCTTCATCAGGGTAGCCATCTCCCGGGTCTTGTGCATGGCTTCCAGGCGGACCTCCTCACCCCGGCGGATGTTGTCCTGCTGTTTTTCTATGATGACCGACGACAAACGGCTGGTGCCCGTATAGTAGAGCACCATGTTCATAGCCAGTTCGTTGAGGATGTCGGAACGGATGCGCAGGGGGTTGACGATGACCTTGTCGTCTTTGTAGAACTCCATGAAGTTGACGCCCCCGAAGGTGGCTGCATACTGGTCCTGTTTACCCCCGGAGTAGCCCAGGTCGAGCCGTTCGATGCAGTAGGCCAGCCAGGCCAGGTCGTACTCTCCCAGCGGCAGCCGGAGCCATTCCACAAAGGCAGCCAGCACCGCCGTCACCAGCGTGGAGGAGGAACCCAGCCCCGACCCGGGAGGGGCATCCACCCAGGTGGTCAGCTCAAACGACAGGGACTTCCCGGTGTAATCCCTGACGATCCGGTTGTATATGCCTTTCAGAAGATCCAGTTTCCCGTCCGGGGGAAGGCTCTGAGCTGCTTCGCAAACCACCGTTTCACCCTTGTCTTCCGAACGGAACACGATCTTCCCGTTGTCGCAGGGCCGGATGGTGGCCAGCGCATACCGGTTGATGGTGGCGTTGAGGATGGCGCCGCCGTACAGGTCGGAATAGGGCGACACATCGGTGCCCCCTCCTGCCAGCCCCAGGCGCAGGGGCGCTTTGCTTCGTATCAGCATTCTATTGTTGCAGTTCTTCATATACTTCCAGAATTGCTTGTACCATATTTCCCCATTCGAACCTCTTTTTCTCTTCTGCCACCCCCAGGGTGAAGGCCTCCAGACGCCCCTGCCCAAAAAAGTCGGCAATGGCCGCCGCGATCGCTCCGGGATCCGGATCCACCACATACCCGGCCTTCCCGTGCGGGACGATTTCCGGCAGCCCGCCCACGCGCGTTACCAGCATGGGCTTGTTAAAATAGTATCCGATCTGGGTGACCCCGCTCTGGGTGGCATGCTTGTAGGGCTGAACCACCAGGTCGGCAGCACAAAAATACGCATTCACCTGGTCATTGACAATAAATTCCGTTTTCAGAACCACCCGTTCCCGCAGGTTCAGCGCTTCGATCAGCGACAGGTAGGGCCGGGGATCGGTATAAAACTCGCCGGCAACAATCAGCTTCAGGGGCAGTGTCTCCAGCTGCGGGTCCGCAAAGGCTTTCAGCAGCCAGTCCAGTCCTTTGTAGTCGCGGATAAATCCGAAAAATAAAAGATACCGGTACCGGGGATCCAGTCCCAGCTGCTCCAGGGCGGTCTCCCGCGGGAGCAGCTCCCCGAAGTCGTCAAACAGGGGATGGGGGGTCATCCGCAGGGGCAGGTCCTGCCGGAACCGGCGGGCATCGGCATACACGCTCTCAGACATGGTCACCATGCCGTCGATGCTGCCCAGGAACCAACGCGTCAGCAGGGTGTCTCCCGCTCTTTTCTCGTGCGGGATGATGTTGTCGGCAATGCTGATGACCCGGGTGTTGCGGTTTCGCCGCACCAGCCGGGCAACCGTGCTGAAACAGGGCGACATAAAGGGAATCCAGTATTTGATGATGACCAGGCCGGCCTCTTCCCGCCGGATCTTCCGGGCCAGGGAAAACCAGGTGAAAGGATTCACCGAACTCACCGACCGCCGGATGTCGAGGTGCGCGGGCTTCTCCCAGGTGGCATACTGGCTTTTCCCCGGGAACAGCAAAGAGGGATATTGAAGGGTGAACGTCTCTATGGCTACCGAAAAGCCGGCATGCCGGAATTCCCCGGCCAGCCGCTCATTGAAGGCTGCCAGACCCCCCCGGTAGGGATAAGCTGTACCGATGATGGTTATTTTCTTCAAGGGTTCCATACAATATAGAATAGTACCGGATTCCGGTGCAGACATCCCGAATTCCGGGCAGGCGAAAGCTCCGGTGCGCTCCTGTTATGCCGGGCTGGGTGGCAGGTTCATTACGCTACGGCCGCCACCTCCGGCCCCCTGAGCCAAAAATACTTCTTTTTACAGGATATTCCTGCAAGTTCTCCTGCAGGAAACGAAAAGGAACTCCCCTCCGCCGGCTGACGGCATTCCCGGTTGGCCATTACCGGCTTCCGGCAGCCCCGGTACCCGGTTCCTTCCCCTCAGGCCGGTGCCGTCAGCACGCTGTACTGCCGGCACCGGCGACCATCCCGGCATCCTGGAACCGTCAGCCGGACAATCCAGCCAACAGGATGGGGTACCATGAGTGAAGTACCTGAGACCCCCGGATCTTCTTGTGGCAGCGCAGACAATCTCCGGTATTTCTCCGGTCTGCGGAGGGCATCACCCGCCCTCTCCTTTCGACCGGATTTCCTCTTCCAGCCATGCCACAATGGCGCCGGTATCGCTGCCGCTGAACCATTGGATATCAGGGTCGCGGCGGTACCAGGTCATCTGTTTGCGGGCGTAGCGCCGGGTGTTCGACTTGATTTGCCGGATGGCCTCCTCCCGGCTGATCTCCCCGTCGAAATAGGGAAACCACTCCCGGTAGCCCACGGTATTCAGGGCATTCAGCGACCGCCAGGCCAGCAACCCGCGGGCTTCCTCCTCCAGGCCGCCGGCCACCATGGCATCCACCCGCAGGTTGATTCGGTCGTACAACGTTTTCCGGTCAGGGTTGAGCCCTGCTTTGATTACCGCAAACGACCGGGATTTTCTTTCCTTCCGCAGCAGCGCCGAGTAAGGTTTTCCCGTCTGGAGGCACATCTCCAGTGCATGCAGAATCCGCTTGGGGTTCTGGAGGTCGGCCTGCCCGTAATAGTCCGGATCGAGTCTCTTAAGGTCAAACCGCAGGCTTTCAAGACCTTCCCGTTGCAGACGGGCGATGAGATGCTCCCGAAGCTCACCGTCCACAGAGGGCAGATCATCGATGCCATGGCACACGGCATCGATGTACAACATGGAGCCACCGGCCATGATTACAACCGGAAACTGAGCAAATAACCGGCCGAGCAACGCCAGCACCTCCGTCTCAAAGAGGCTGGCATTGTATGCGTCGTGTATCGAGAGGTGACCAATCAGGTGGTGCCGGACCCGGGCAAGCTCTTCCGGCGCAGGCCTGGCGGTGCCGGTTTTCAACTCCCGGTAAACCTGCCGCGAGTCGGCAGAAACAATCTCTGTACCGAAACGGGAAGCCACAGCCAGCGCCAGGGCTGTCTTCCCCGACGCCGTCGGCCCTGTTATCACCACCAGAACAGGTTTCCTTTCCATCTTCCCGGTATAAAAATGTAAAGATAGGTCCGAAAAACGAAAAAGCTGCCCGGATAAGCATCCGGACAGCTTTTCTTTGTGACTGCCACTTTTGAGCAGCGGCAGCTGCGGAGTCTACAATACGTACTCCTCCATTTCGCCGAAAATTTCATAATAGTCTGACAGAACTCCGTAATCACCGGTAGGCTTTGGCTCTTCCTTTTTGGTATACAACCCTTCCGATAACACTTCCTCCAGAACCTGCACCGGGCTTTCTCCCCGGTTCAGCTTGACCATCGGCTTTCTGAGATTCTTTTCCATATTTGTTCCGGTTAATTCCAGGTGTA
Source organism: uncultured Prolixibacteraceae bacterium (assembly GCA_964650525.1). Classification (GTDB taxonomy): domain Bacteria; phylum Bacteroidota; class Bacteroidia; order Bacteroidales; family Prolixibacteraceae; genus UBA1413. Next base: position 50,358 of record CAZYUA010000027.1, on the reverse strand, counting down.
AATAGCGGGCATTCATTAAATCAAAGACATAACGCAACAACCTTCTCCCGGGAATCAGGATATCCCCGATCAGGGTGTTCTGCATGGAGAAAACAAACGACTTGTGCTGCCCGGGATTCAGTTGCGTCACTTCGATGTCGCGGTGCCTGCGAGCGGCCCGGGGTATGAGGAAACTGGCCAGATCGAGCGACTGAAATCCCAGCGCCGACTGAAGAACCTGGTGCAATTCCCAAAAGGTGTGACTGGCATCCGTATCAACCTCCATCAGGAACTCCTCCGATTCAGGAAAATGACACCTAAACTGATAAATCATAAGCCGGTTTTCTCTTCGGCGGTAAATTTATACAGGATTTTTCGTGAATTGCAACGGTTTCATAGCTGCCCACTCTCCGGACAGTCAGCCGCACGCGTTGAATTGTACTTCCGGTCAGCCGGCTATCCGGTTAAAAATGAAGGGATAAACGGGTAAGATTAGGGTGCGGTTTTGAACAATCCGACCTTTTATCGGTAATCATAAAAAATGTTAAAACACAAATCCGGGCTATAATAATCGAACAATCGGATAAACTGTTCTTCATAATGCCGGTTGGCTGCCCGCAGTGGGGTTCGAAAATAAATTTGCAAAATGGTATTTTTTTTCGTACCATTAACCGGTTTAAAAAATATTGCCATGTCGAAGAAACTGCTTTACCTGACAGGAATCGGGCTGGTCATCCTGGCGGGAATCCTGCTTTACGGGTTTCTGTGCTGCAAGGGTAAGTTAGGCCATCGCAGCGGGGAGACGCCGGAGGCAGCGCTTACTGCACCGGGCACCCGTCTTCCTTTTTCCCTCGCGGGAAAGGATTTTACCTTCGGGACAACCGGAAATTTCGGATTTTTGAAAGACCGGTTTGGCATTCTCCTGCCGGTGGATGACTCCATCCGCATGGGTGTGGAGCGGCTGAAGGAGTACCTCGGAGGTGATGCCGGGAGGAAGTTGCTGATTACCGGATATTGCACCCCTGAAGAGAACAACGGGTCGATTTATCCGAACCTGGGGCATGCGCGTGCCAACCAGGTGAAGAACTTTTTCGTGCAATGCGGTATTCCCTCCAGCCGGTTGACGGTCAAAGGGGAGGTGCAGGAAGGGTGGCTGATCCGGGGGGATACGGTTGCCGGGGCTGTGGGTTTCACCATCCGGGAGCCGGAAGCGGGTGCGGAGGCAGCAGGGGCCACCGACTGGCAGGCCGTGAAGGACCAGCTGAACGCCAATCCTCTGATCCTCTATTTCGACGTCAACCAGACAGAACTGAACCTCACCGCCGGTGAGCGGGAGAGAATCGCCGCCCTCGTGGAGTACCTGGACCAGGCTGAGGGTTCCGCCCTGCAGGTGACCGGCCATACCGACAACACGGGCAGCCGCGAACAGAATGTACAGCTGGGGCTGAAACGGGCTGAATTTATCCGGTCGCACCTCGAAGCCAACGGCATCGACGGCAGCAGGATCACCACCACCTCGCGGGGCCCCGACGAACCGGTCGCCGACAATGCCACCGAAGTGGGCAAAAAACTGAACAGGAGAACCGTTATCATCATTCAATAACTTAATCATACTGCCTTATGTGTATTCTTTGCTTTTTGATACCCCTGCTGGTCGGCGTGGTATGTGCCTGGCTGGGCTACCTGTTGGGAAAGATGGTGTCACGCAGTACCACAGACACCGAAAAACTGCGGTCAGAGCTGGAGATCTGCATGAAGGAGAAGGAACAGCTCCTGGCATGGAAAAGCGGTGCCGGCGGGGAGACTGCGGAATGGAAAAACAAATACCACACCTTGCTGGGTGAACTGGAGGCTGTCAGAAGTCAAACGGCGGGGTTGCCGCCGGCGGTGCCCTTTGATGCCGCCCTGGCTGCCTCGGTGTTCGGAACCACCATCCGCCAGGATGACCTGAAAATTGTGGAGGGCATAGGTCCCGTGATTGCGGAGATCTTCCGCAACCAGGGCATCACCACCTGGAAGGCGCTGGCCGAAACCCCGGTAGCAGATTGCCGTCGCATTCTGGATGAGGCGGGAGAACGATTCCGCCTTCACAACCCGGAGACCTGGCCACGGCAGGCCGGACTTGCCTACCTGGGCAAATGGGAAGAACTGAAAGCCTGGCAGGAAGCATTGCAGGGCGGCCGTAACTAGCCATGGATCTATGAGGGGGATAGCTCCTTTCCTGGCGGAAAACTTCCGTATCGCCCTCCGGTCGGTACGGAGCAACCTGCTGAGGTCGGTATTGACCATCCTGATTATCGCCGTGGGCATCACCGCCCTGGTGGGCATACTCACGGCCATAGACTCCATCAAGCGCTCTATCACCAAGGAGTTTACCTTCATGGGCGCCAACACTTTCACCATTACCAGCCGTGGTTTGCGTGCCCAGGTGGGAAACCGCCAGTACCGCACCCTCAACCATTCCTATATCACCTACCAGCAGGCCCGGCAATTCCGCGAGAGCTTCACCTTCCCGGCTGAGGTGTCGGTTTCGGTGGTTGCCACCGGAATGGGAACCCTGAAATACGGGGCGCAAAAGAGCAATCCCAACGTGACGGTGCGGGGTGCCGACGAGAATTACCTGGCTACCGCCGGGTACGAGGTGGACCGGGGCCGGAATTTCAGCACCGAGGAGATACGAGGTGCCGGTAATGTGGTGCTGATCGGAAACAGCCTCAGGAAACTGCTGTTCCCCGGGGGCGAGGAACCCCTCGACAAGGTGATCAGCATAGGCAGCGGCAAATACCGCGTGGCCGGGGTACTGAAAACCAAGGGGGGAGCCTTCGGCGGCGCCGGAGACCTGATCTGCTTCATCCCCTATACCAATGCCCGGGTCTATTTTTCCCGTCCACGGATGAATTTCGATATCCAGGTGAAACCTCCGGCCACCCACCTGATTGATGCTGCTGCCGGGGAGGCTGAAGCCCGGTTCCGCATCGTGCGGGGACTTACCCCTTCCGACGAAACCGACTTCAACATCGAAAAGAGCGATAACATCGTGAACATCCTGCTCGACAACATCCGGAACATCACTTTGGTGGCCACCCTCCTCGGGCTCATCACCCTGCTGGGTGCCGCCGTGGGGCTTATGAACATCATGCTGGTGTCGGTCACCGAGCGGACCCGTGAAATCGGCATCCGCAAAGCCATCGGCGCCCCCTCCGGGGTCATCCGCCAGCAGTTCCTCCTCGAGGCGGTGGTAATCGGGCAGATGGGCGGGGCCCTGGGGATCCTTCTGGGCATCGGCATGGGAAACATGGTCTCCCTGATGATCGGGAGCACCTTCATCATTCCCTGGGCGTGGATCCTGCTGGGGGTGGTGCTTTGTTTTTTCGTCGGTATTTTCTCCGGTTATTACCCCGCTGTTAAGGCCGCGAGACTCGATCCTATCGAGGCTCTGCGTTACGAATAAAAAAAGGGGCTACTCTCGCCCCTTTAATTATGTTAATTATAAGTTCCGGTTATTTCACGGAAGCCATGTACTCCATGAATTCCACCACTTTAACGGAATAGCCCCACTCATTGTCGTACCAGGCCACCACCTTGACGAAGTTCTCGTTCAGCCCGATTCCGGCGCCGGCATCGAAAATGGAGGTGCGGGGGTCTCCCAGGAAGTCGGTGGAGACGACCGACTCTTCGGTATAGCCGAGGATTCCCTTCAGTTCGCCTTCGGAGGCAGCCTTCATGGCGGCGCAGATCTCCTGGTAGCTGGCCGGTTTTTCGAGGCGGCAGGTGAGGTCGACCACCGACACGTTGGGGGTCGGAACCCGGAAGGCCATCCCGGTAAGCTTGCCTTTCAGCGAGGGGATCACCTTGGTGACCGCCTTGGCGGCACCGGTGGAGGAGGGGATGATGTTCTGACCGGCACCGCGGCCCCCGCGCCAGTCTTTCTTCGACGGACCGTCAACCGTCTTCTGCGTGGCCGTGGTGGCATGCACCGTGGTCATCAACCCTTCCACAATCCCGAAATTGTCGTGAAGCACCTTGGTGATAGGCGCCAGACAGTTGGTCGTGCAGCTTGCATTCGACACAAAATGCATATCCGGCGTGTAGGTGGTGTGGTTCACACCCATGACGAACATCGGGGTGTCGTCTTTCGACGGAGCCGTCATCACCACCTTTTTGGCGCCGGCGTCGAGATGGCCCTGGCATTTTACCTTGTCCAGGAAGAGCCCCGTGGCTTCCACCACATATTCGGCACCCACTTCATCCCACTTCAGCCCCGCAGGATCGGCCACCGCCGTCACCCGGATCTTCTTCCCGTTGACCACCAGCATGCCGTCTTCAACCGCCACCGTACCCTTGAAATGTCCGTGCGTGGAGTCGTACTTCAGCATGTAGGCAATGTAATCCACATCCAGCAGGTCGTTGATACCCACCACTTCGATGTTCTCTTTGGTCATGGCTACCCGGAAGACCAGTCTCCCGATGCGCCCGAACCCGTTGATCCCAATTTTTATTTTTGACATAACCGACAGAATTAAATGATTGTATGGTTCTTAACTGAAAATAGTTCCTGTTCTTTTCCGGTTGCAAAGTAAACACTATTATTGAATATGGTCAACCAGACGGGCACCTTTTTGACCTTCCCGCGGTAAGATTAAGACTGGCTTAAACCCACGGAGAGGTGAGTGCCATGCTTACCTATATAAATAATGGTATAAAAAAAGCGTAGAGCGTAGAGCGGAAAGTGAAAAAGAGTAGGGAGCAAGGAGTAGGGAGTGAAAAAGCGTAGAACGGAGAGCGTAGAGCGTAGACAAGCGAAGCGTAGTCCCGCCTTAGGCGGGGAAGAAAAAGAGTAGGGAGTATGGAGTAGGGAGTGAAAAACGGGCGCCCCGCAGGGGCAGGTTATTTCAGCCCCGGGCAACGCCCGGGGATAGCGGAAGGCCCCGGTTCCCGGCCCAACGATCGGAGCTAACCCCGCCGGGGTGAAATCTTTGCACCCCTGCATGCCTGAACCCCGGAGAATCATACCCGTAGGCGGGACAACGACACGTCCTGCATGAACAAACTGTACAAGCCCCCAAAAAAATTAACCACACCACCGCACGACGGAATTGATTTTTATTTATCATTGCACCGGTTTTACTGGGAATTCTTAGAAAATCCACACCAGAATAACGTAGTTCTCCAAAAAACCGTATATTTGAACTGTTAAATTAAACGTACCAGGGACCGGTTAAAGCCGGTTTACGACGAAATGAACAGGACGCCTTTAAATTATTAACTATAAATGTCTTATTTGTTAGAAAAATTTTCAGTCAGAACCATTTTTTACGGGAAAAGCGTTGATATTTTTGATGCAATTATTTTGTACATTGCACAGATATTTTATAGGTTTGCATATTAAGGAAAAAAATACAAGACAACTATGTCTTTAATAACAAGATATTATCGTATAAATTCTAATCAATCAATCAATTAAGTTCAATTAAATTTTTCATGCTATGAGAAAGTTTTTTACGCGACTCTTAATGATTGTCTTTCTGGTTAGTGTGTTCTATCACGGATACGCAAGCAGTCCGCCTGTACCGGCTATGGTGCAGTCGATCTGGCCGGAGGATGAATCAACAGCCCAGGCACAACCGGGAACGAATGTGCTTGTGTTGCAGTTAACTAAAGACTTGAACGCGATCCAGCCCTTCGGGCCGGATGGAGTCATCGCCTTGTCCAGGGAGACTGACCTGGGCTACCTGCAGGTGGAATCCATCCTGTACAAGGTAGACGGAAGCGGGAAAGTCGTCAAAACCGGTCCCAATACGGTGGAATTGCGGTTTGCGCACCAGTTTCTCGAAGATGCCACCTACCATGTGACCATCGAGAACGACGCCATCCGGTTTGCCGATGCTTCCTGGTTCCCGGGTATTGTATTTCACGAATGGAGGTTTACCGTTGATGATATACATCCCCCGCTGATGGTGAACTGTTCCAACGCCAACGATGTGAACGGTGACTATAACGTCAGCCTTACCCAGAACCCCATAGTGGTCTGTTTTAACGAACCCGTATGGCCCGCTGATGGCGCCGATTTCTTCAAACCCGGAAATATCGCCTTCTATTCAGCCGCCAAAGCCGGCCTCGACCCCAACGATGAATTCGGTGGCGACGCCATCTACTCTCAACCCCAGGGAGTGATGGTTTATAGTAATAATATTCTCCTGTACAGCTCCTTTGCCGGGTCAACTCCCGTTAGTCTGATGAAAGCTTCTCTTCCGGCAGGCATTGACCGGATCGAAATTTTCCTGAGGGATTATAGGGAACCGGCTAGTCAGCTGAAATATGGCGCCATCGGCTCCAACATCTGGCCCGAAGACCGCGATATCTACCTGCGCCTGATGGCCGGACTCCTCGAAGACAAAGCCGGCAACCCGTTTGGCGGCATCGACGGCAGTCCGTTCGATCCGTATACGCTCAGTAATACGCAATACTGGTTCTCCACCCGGCTGACCGGCGAAATCACCCGCTCTGCCAAGGCGGTTAAAAATGGCGACCCGACTATTAACGCCACAGATCCCCTGTGGGAAAACGACGATATCCTGGTTACCATCAACAACGACGCCCTGGAACTCGTGGCCACGGGTGTTCCTGCTGCTTCCGCCAATGTGAGCCAGTTCATTACCCTGAGCATCGACGGGGTGAACATTCCCTATACGGTGAAGAGCTTTACCGTGTCAGGTGGCGCAACTAAAATCCTCCTGGAACCCGGCATTCTTCCCCAGAAGAAAACCCTGAAGGTAGACCTGATCGGGAACGTACTCCAGGATAAAGGCGACCTCCGGAAAGTGCTGGCCAAATCATGGACCTTCAAAACCGGCGACTTCGCCTTCCCGGTGACCCTCGGCTCCATCAACAACGAGCTGTGCACCAACTTCGACCTCCGCATCACCAGCAACGAACCGGGCATCGTTTACTATGCCATCGTGAAACAGCCGGTCGATGACCTCTGGGGCGAAAGAAGCGTGAAGGATACCGCCATTATCAAAGGCGAACACATGGTGTGGGATACCAAAGGCACTTCAACCAAAACGGATGATGAGTGGGTTTACCTTGCCTTTAACAATGTGGACGACGGTGCCTACGGACAGAATCCCGGCATCTTTACACCGGATTTCTTCAATATCAACGAAACTCTTACGGCGTTCGAACATATCGACGACTTTACGGAGCCCAACCACGGCGACCAGTACACCATCTATTATTTTGTGCTCGATCCCAATGCACAAGGACCCTTCAACAATCCTCCCGGCACCCCGGCAGGAAGGGTCAGCCCGGTGTACAGCCTGCCCGTGCAGCTTACCGACTGTCTCGATCCGGAAATCAGCTGGTTCTACCAGGATATCAACGACGTGACCACCACCCCGCTGGATGACTGGGATATCTGTAGTACCGCCCTGAATCCGAAAATCAAGAAAAACGGGAAATTCAAAATCGACTTTACGGCTAACCCGGAAGGGCTCTACCTTGTCGATGCTACTTCCAGCTGGCAAGATGTGATCAAGCTGGAAGTCCGCGAAGCTCCCTTTACCGCTCCGTGGTACGAAGTGGAGATTGCCTCCGTGGTGCCGATCATGAGCGGAAGCGAAGTGGTAGGGCTGATTGTTACCCCGCTGAACAGCTATCCTTCGGGAGGCAGGGTGCGCATCACCCTCGAAAGCGGCTCGGTAATGGATGCCGCTGCCAATGTGGTCAACGAAGCGCTCGTATGCCGCAAGAATGTCGAAGTATACGACGACCCGTGGGTGAGCAAATTTACCGTGGAAAATGTCACACGGCAGTTCCCGGCCAACACCACCTGCCCGAACACCGACACCAAGGCAGCCAAGAAAAACGGAAAGATCACCATCGAGTTCAACAACCCGATGTTTACACCCAAGCGGGACGAAGCGGTGCTGAACACCCTGGAACCGCTGAGCAACGATCCGCTGGCATGGAACTATGTAGGCAAATATGTCAAACTCCGTGAGGGCACTGCCAGTGGCGCCGAGGTGACCGACGATGTGGCCACCCACATTCCGCTGACCTTTGAACTGACGCGCGACGAAAACGGCGGGGTCACCAAAATTGTGGCCACCCCGGGTGCTGAGTATCTCTCCGAGACCTGGTATTATGTAGAGCTCGAAGATTCACTGCAGGACGAAAACCGCAGGGACCTCAGGCATCTTGATGGCTTCGGATGGTGGGACAACAACACGTTCGTGGACCTCCACGAGCAGTACTGCCCCTATCCGTCAGGACCTTTCGTGGGAAATCCTCCTTACACGGCCGAAGGCAACAGCGCCAACTACTTTATGCGCTTCAAGAGCGAAGATACGGTGGCTCCCGAGCTGATGTTCGTATTCGAGAAAGTCGTGGCCAACTGGCCCGAAACCCCGAACCCGGAAGACCGGATCTGGCCCTACATCGCTGACCTTGACGAAGATATGGTCGACTGTATCAATCCTACCGGCCAGGGTACCTGGATTACCACTCCTGACGAAAACGGCGTGCCCATCGGCGCCATCATCACCGAATGGTCTGAAATGGGCTTCGACAACAAGGATTATTACGTAACTACCGACCCCAATGGTCTGCGTCCCTATTTCAAACTGAAAAATTCGGCCGGTGTGGAACTGCCCTTCGACGTGGTTCTGCTGAACATCTACGATCCGCTGGCTGTTCCTCCGGTTTGGGCACCAACAGACTATGAGAAATACTTCACCGATGCGGTCTGGTTCGGATTTGTTCCCTTTGTGGAGCTGGAACCCGGTGATTTCTACACCATGGAATTCAACCCTGTCTACCAGGCACCCGGCTCACCGCTGCTGCCGGGACCGGTCTTCGTTGACGACAACGGCAATGCTTTGATCGCCGACACCTTTGTCGGGTTCCAGGCCTGCGGTGTGGAAGATGTGTGCATCGGCACAGAGGTGACCGTACCGGTAACCACGATCGACGGCAAAAAAGTGGCTGGCAGCCTGACACCCTCCTTCAGTGTCGCTTTCGACATCATCGTGGATGACGAGGAACTGGGGGGCTGGGCCATCGGAGGTCCGTTCTTTACCCTCACCGGCGGTGGAAAAACCTGGAATATTTACAATTCCACGCTCTTCCTCTTCAACGATGCCGCCAAAACCATCACCGTTCCGTTTGATGCGTTCCTGCAACCCAGTTCGTATTACGGATATACCCCTCCGGCCACTCAGCTGGACGAAAAGGTGGAATACACCCTTACGGTGAACGCCGGCCACTTCCTCGACAGGAACAACGAACTGCTGGCCAACTGCAAGGACGACGTGAAGTTCTGGTCGCCCGACAAAACGGCTCCGAAAGTACAATCGCTGAGTCCGGATATCATGGTCGACACCGACAACAACCTGGGAGACGACGAAAACGAAATCAATCCGCGGATACCGGGTGAACTGCGTATCAAATGGGATGAAAAGGTAACCCCTGTAAATGGGAAAGTTATCCAGGTATGGCAGAACGGAACTTCCAAGAGGTTGGAATACACCTACCCGCAAGCTGGCATGACCTTCGTTACCACGGGTAGCGATGCCAACATGCTGAAGATTGCTCTTCCCGCCGACGTACTCCATTTCGACGCCCATTTCCATGTGGATGTGCAGGCTGGCTTTGTAAAGGACATGGCAGGCAATGAATCAGACCACCTGACCGGTCCGATCGACGGTTTGGATACCTGGACCTTTGAAACCCGCGTGGACAAAGCTCCGGCAATCTCACTCTGGAGTCCTCTTTGCGTGGTGACCCCGGGTACCATGAATACCACCCTGGTTGATCCTAATCATGTGCAGGTCAATAAGATCTCCGTGACCATGGATGAAAAGGTAACCCCGGTTGCCGGCAAGAAACTGTACATCGAGGAAGCCAATGGCTCCGCCACTCTCTACCAGATCGACGTGGCCCTGCTGACTAGCACCGATGGCCTTACCTGGGCTGATACCGATCCCGACCTGGTGCTCGATAACAACCAGGAGTTTAATATTTATATAGAGGAAGGTGCTTTCAAACAAAGCTTCCAGAATCCCGGCGCTCCGGTGCTGGCCTCCCCTGATTACGAGGGCGCCAACTTCCTGTGGCTGAATTGCAGCATCTCCGGATATTCAACGGTGATTCCGGCTTCCTTCGCCTTTGGCGATGCCAGCCACCCGACAGCCGACATCTGGCCGGTTGATGGGAACATTAAGGTCCCGTTCAACGCTCACGGCTATGTGAGGTTCTCAGAACCGATGATTGCAAGGGTCGGCTTCATCACCCCACAGCAGCCGAATCCGCCGAAACTGATCCTCGAACAGGACAATATCAAGAACTGGATCAAAGTTCTTAAATATCCGACAGCAGCTGGTACCGGAACTCCGGTCGAAATGGCGGCTGAGGATTACGTCTGCGAATTTGTCAACCCGGAAAGAACCCATATACGGGTGACCTTCCTGGATGAACTGGCGCCTTCTATCGGCGGCGTTACGGCTAACATGCAGGACGAATGGAGATACCAGATCCGGGTGAACACCTTTGCCACCATCGGCACCAAGTTGTATGGCCTGCAGGACATCGTGGGCAACTATCTGTTCATGCCTGAAACAGGGCCCTACGCATCTCAGCAGCCTTATCTCCAGAATTTTGGTACAGATCCCAACAATGCGATTTACAGCAAGAAAGCCAATTTCTGGACGGAAGACATCACACCTCCCAATTTCTATGTCACAACCTGTGATATGGAAGGGGAAAAAGTGGAAATCAACTTCACCCGCTGGGAGACCACCGACCCGTATGTGCCAATCAACGATCGCGACTACCCGGCTGAAGACGGTACGATTTATTACGTAGTTCGGCCTGCCGGCACAACCGTGACTGCCAACGACCTGTTTAACAAGGTATGGACCGATGTCAAGGAAGTTACGGTGGATGGAACAACGGAAACGGTGACTTGGACACTGCCTGCCGAGATCGAAGACGATGCCAACAACGATGCATACAACTATACCGTATATGCGGTGATGAAGGATAATGAGACCGATGTGTTCGCCTCGACCTCCAATCCTGCATTCGGGAATGCATGGCCCAAGAATGATCCTGTGTTCATTGCCTCCGGAGATGCCAACCCGGCTACCGGCTGCATAGGGTTTGCCGACATCCGGCCGGCCCCGAACAAGAATATGTCGGTCAAGGAATGGGATTTCTGCTTCTGCGACGACGATGCTCCCGAAGTGGTATCCAAACAATGGAACCAGCAGCTGAACGTATTGGTTGACGCGACGTTTGAAATCAAATTCGACGAGCTTATCCAGGCCGGCGAAGAGGTACAGCTGGGCGGTGAAGGCACCGGCGGCGTGATCCTCACTCCGAACTACGGGTATGAAGTGCGCCTGCGTGAGTGGAACAACAACGTGGCTGTGCCCATTACCCTGAAGGGGAACGGTACCGGCACCTACGGCGAAACTGGCGCTAACGGATTTATTATTACTCCGGTAAGTCCTCTGCTCGAGGAAACCCGCTACTACATCGAGATCGACCGCTGGGTGGTCTGGGATAAACCAGGCTCCAACTGCAAGGCGAGTAAGATTACCAATCCTGTACTTCCTCAGGGGTTACCGAACTATACGTGTACTTTATGTGATTTGGAAGATCCCTACCAGAACAACTTCCCGGGATGGATCGGACGCACCGAATGGTGGTTCCAGACCAACGACAATACCGCACCTGAACTGGTGAAGGTGGAGCCGCAGGGTAACTGTGTACCGGAAAACAACAACAAGATCGTCTTTACCTTCAAGGAAAAGAACGATATGATCATCAAGACCCTGCCGGGACTCGCTGCCAACAGCATCTACGTTTATAAGGATGGTTCAACCATTCCCTACGAGGTGATTGCCGCCAATACCGGCGTTATCGAACGGATCGCCACGGATAAGGTCACCATTACCTATACCACTACGCATCCTTACAACAGCGAGGAATCGTATTTCGTTGAATGGAACAAGAGCCTCTTTGTTGACAATGCCCTTCCGACGGCCCACAATTACGTAGAGAATCTTGCTGAGGTTATCGACGGTGAAGGTCCTGAAATTCCGTCTCTGTGGCATCAGTTTGGCTTTACCGCCGAAGATACAAAGAAACCGGTAGCCAGTTGGGCGCTCATCAACCGCATGTGGGTTGGCGAATATCCGGAAACGGATGGCGCCACAGGCTTGCAGAAAAATGTCTATCCGCTTGCTCAGGGTGTATTCGATGCCAACGATGTGCTGGCCTCTTCGGTCGACGTTTGCGACCTGTGGCCCGACGGCGTACCGCAGCAGGTGGGATTCTATGTATGGTTCGACGAGGATGTCCAGATGGGCAAACTGAATAATTCGTTTGCCAACGACTTCTACCTGACCCTGGGCGGATCTGACAAGACCTTACTTGTGGAAAGCTCTGGTGTTGGTATAAGCGGTGGAACTACTCTGCCTGGTGGTATTGTGGTTCCCGAAGGAAAACCGTGGTTCAGCCTCTATCCGAAGTACGATCTCTCCAGTCTCGATGAGTTCAGCTTTGGAATTGTTGCCGACTCCGTAAAAGATGTATCTGCCAACAAGTGCCGTACCAATACACTGGGTGGTGCACAATGGCTTAACTTCTGCGTGTGGGATGCCAATGCCGCTACCGCTCAGTTGTTCGATGGTACCTACGATGCCGCCGGTTCTGAAATTCTTGACAAGGATGTCTGCGTAGCCGAACGCGAATTCGTCTACCTGAAATTTGATAAGGTGGTCGTGAAAACCGTCAACGTGGTTGTACCCCCGCAGTTCGGGAATCCTGTCGGACCGCCGTGGTGGACCTACAGCAACCTCTACCTGACTGAAGCTGACCTCAAGGATACCGACGGACAGATCTTTGAATTCTATAAGAAGGTCGGTTCTGATAAGTTCTACGTTGAAATCGACCATGTCGACATCGTGGTTCCCGGCAAGGAATACAAGCTCTGGCTGAAAAACCCGATGGAATCTGAAGCCAAATATGTGTTCAATATCTATGAAGATGTATTGAAAGACATTGTGCGGATTCCGAATGGAAACTTCTTCCCTGGCGAAACCTGGAACTTCACCATCACCGACTGGGATGCTCCGTATATTACGGATCTTACCCCTGAAGATGAAGAGATCAACGTAAGCCCGATGGAGGCTCTGGAAATCGAATTCAACGAGGAAGTCATTCTCGGCACCAATGCACGGATCATCATCCGCGACAACGGGATTCCGCAGGGTGTGATTTACAACTTCCGCGCTGACGATACCGAGCACATCACCCTCTTAGCCGACAAAATGACGGTTCAGGTCAACCATGAAGGTCTGGCCAAGAACACTACCTATTATGTACAGATCGAGCCCGGCTTCGTCTTAGACCGTTCCTGCAGCAACTATCCGTTTGCGGGAGAGTTTGAGCAGGGTCTGATCAACGATGCCTGGAACTTCACCACCGGCGACCTGGATGGTCCGCAGGCTTTGCTGTGGCCGACACCGGGCGACGAATGCGTGCCGATCGACGAGGAACTGGTGATCACCTTCGATGAAAATATCGAGCTGACCGACGCCGGACAGGTTGTCATCTACAAAGTACGTGAAGACGGTACCTGGCACAGCACGCTCTTCGGAGATGTGGTGGCCATCATCCCCTTCACCACCAGCAACTACCCGCAGATCCGCATCGATGGTACCGACGCTGCCAACGGACTGACAGCCAACAGGGTGACCATCACTCCTCCGGAAGATCTCTGGGAATCGAAAGCCACCTACTATGTACGTATTGTGGGCAACGGTATCACCGAAGACAGTGAAGCCGATGTGGTATTGGATGCAGTCGGCAACAGCTGGATGTATCCCGTGCCGCACGGAACCCTGACCCTGCTGCCTGGTATCCACCACAACCAGTGGTACTTCACCATCGGCAACAACGATGAGCCTGTGCTGGTAAGCATGACTCCCGAAAGGGGCGAGTTCCTGGCTGCCGGCGTGGCCGGTGTAACCACCGATCTGACCATGACCTTCGAAGAGCCTGTGGCCTTCGGAGACGGTGTCATCACGATCTTCGAATTCATCGAAAATCCTGAAGGAGGCGTAGCCAACCAGGATGCTTATCCCTGGAAGGAATTCAACGTTCCGGAAGATGTCACGGCGGGTGCGATTACCCTTTCCGAAGACCTGAAGACGGTGACAATCCACGATGTTGCGCTGCTCGATGGCATTCACTGGTACTACGTGCTTGTAGGACCGGGCGTCATCACCAACAATGTGGAATGTACCCTCCGCAACTGGTCAGGAATTTCCAATCCCGATACCTGGTTATTCACCACCGATCCCGACATTACCGATCCTGAGCTCACCGCCAGTGCTATCACTTCTGAGGCATGCAGCGAAGAGTATCTCGAGCCGGCCACCGTTGCCTTCGAACTGACTTTCAGCGAGGGTGTCAGCGTAGCTACCGGAAGCGGTCTGGTGCAGATCACCAAGGACGGCGAAGTAGTGGCTTCCATGACCATTGCTCCTGAAATGATTGAAGGTAACATGATCTCCTTCGGTATCGAAGATTTCGACAACCCGCTGGAAGACCAGACGGAATACGAACTGGTAATCCTTGGAGATGCCATTCATGACAATGCCACAGCCAGTCTGTCGCCTACCCAGGCTCCGTTCGGCCTCGTGCCGGTTGGCAACCAGAACTGGTTTGCCGGAGCGGTACTGCCGTTCGAAACCGGCGACTTCACCGCACCGACAGCCATTGCATTTGAACCCAACGCCATTGTAGACCTCGAAAACCTGGTCCAGATGGTGGTGACCTTTGATGAACCCGTACAGGATGGCGCCGGTCTGCTGCACCTGATCAATGCCGTCACCGATGAGGTGATGACCTTTGATGCCGCTGCCGACGAAGACCTCGTGGCCGAAACCGTCACCTTCTCGGTGACCCTTGCCGACGAAACTTCCTGGTACGTGCTGATAGACGAAGGCTTCGTGACCGACATGGTGTACATGGATCCCGCCAACTGCGACGGTGTCCGCGCCAACAATGCCGTGACCGATGAGGCCGCCTGGACCTTCGCCATCGACGACAATACCAAACCGTATATTACGGATGACCTGACTCCGGATGCCGACAACCTGATGCTTGCCTTCGACATTGTGCTGCAGTACGACGACGTGATCACTGCTGTCGATGTGACCAAGGCTCAGCTGATGGATGGCACCGCTCCGGTTGACTTCATCACGGCTGCTGCTATCGGTACCGATCCCACCCAGGTGATCGTCTCCGTGGTGGTTCCCGCCGGAATGGATCAGAAAGACTACATGCTCGATCTGGCTGCCGGCTTCGTCCTCGACGATGCTATCAACCCGAATGCCAGCGATGCAGACCAGACGGGTCCGTACCACGTGGGCGACCGCACCGCTCCGATACTCGACAGCTGGGATCCCAAGACCATCCTGGATTCGTACCACACCCCGCCGGTGGTTGTTGAAGTCGACTTCTTCGACGACAGCGAGCTGACGGTGGTACTGCCCATCACCATTGAGAATTCTTTGGGTGAGGTCGTCGAAACCTGGACCCCGGTCCTGGATGGCGACCAGGCTGCCAGCTTCATGCCTGAACTGTGGTTCGATACCTACCATGTCATCATCCCGGCAGGCGCCGTCGTTGATGCCAACGGAAACGAGTTTGCCGGCTTCGACTGGTACTTCTCCATCGTTGACGATACGCCGCCGAACTGCCTGCTCAGCACCTTCCCGGCCGACGGTGACCGGTGCATAGAGAAAGATGTGGAACTCGTCATGACATTCTGCGAAAGAATGGCTCCTGGTGCCGTTGGTAAAATGCTTAAGGTATACGAAATCCTGGAAGTCCAGGGTCAGCTGCCGACCAACGAACTGCACGTGGCTATCCAGATTACCGAGGATATGATCGCTCACGAGACCGTAACCGTTCCGGTTGTCAATCTGAAAGACGAGACCTCCTATATCGTCATGATCGACTTCGACGCGCTGCGTGATGAGGCCGGCAACCCGTTCCAGGGTATTGCCGATCCGGTTACCTGGAACTTCACCACGGGCGACAACACCGCCCCGACGGTAGAGCTTGTCCCTGCCGGAGGTACCAACAAGGTCAATGAGTTTGTGGTCAATGCCGTCTTCTCCGAGATTGTATCTGACCCGGTTGCCGACATCGTTGTGGAAAATGCGGTGAACTACACCATCACCACCGTGGATAACATCGTCTTTGCCATCACCATTGAGGCATTAGACATGGATACCATTACCATTACGGTTCCGACCACCATCCTGGATGTTCCGGACGGTCCGGCCGCAGGTTGCGATGGCAACCCGCTGGCAGAGGAAGTTACCGGCCAGTATGTGATCGGTGACAATACACCGCCTACGCTACTCATCACCGACGGACCAGCTGATGCAACCAACACGCTCAACACCTTCACGGTAGAACTGACCTTCTCCGAAGAGGTGACCGGCGTGGCTGCTGCCCTGGCTGGCTCTACAGGCCTCGTGGATATCGATACCGAAGACAACATTGTCTATACCCTGACCTTCAACGGTCTCGATGAGACAGAAGTAACCCTGCTGCTTGACAAAGCGCTGGTTACCGATGTTTCTGAAAACCTGAATGGCCTTGTGGAAGGAATCGACAGTACCTTTATGGTTGGCGACCATGTGGCTCCGACCGCACTCGTCGATCCCGCCATGGGTGTTGACCTGCGCGTGGATGTGCTTACTGTGACGGTTACCTTCGACGAAGATGTCATCGTTCCCGACGGCGGCATTGTGGTTACCGACGGCGAAGGTGTTGTGACCCCAGAAGGGAACAACGTCTACACCGTGGCCATCACTGCTGAAGACGGCGCTACTGCTGTACTGGCACTGACGGAACTGATCACCGATGACTCCAAGAATGAGAACGCACTGGCACCTGTCAGCTTCAGCTACCACTTCGGCGACCGCACCGCTCCTGAAGTGTTTGTCTACAAGCCGGGAACAGTGAACGACACCATCAACGTCTTCGACGTGATCATCACCTTCAGCGAAGAGGTTAAGGGCGTCGACCTGACCAGTGTTACGCTCACCGGACACCGTCCTGAGATCGTACAACTGCGTACGGTGGTGGAAGGTAAGGCTTACGAAGCCACGCTTTCCGGCGCCGATGGTGACACGCTCATCCTGGGCTTCACCGCAGCCATCGAAGACCTGGCCGGTAACGCGCTGGTTCCGACAACCTTTATGTATACCATTGCCGACAATGTGGCTCCCACCGTGGTTGCCAACCCGGCCATGGGTACCAACCTGGAAAACAGCAATGTGGTAACCCTGACCTTCTCCGAAGACGTGCTGAACGTCCTCACGGATGTGACGGTCACCGGCGCCACTACCTGGGCTGTTACCATGGTGAAAGATTCTGTCTATGCTGTGGGTTACACCGCTCCTGACAATGCTACAGTGGTCATCGGCCTGCCGGAGACCATCACAGACTGGAAAGGCAATGAACTGGTGCCGGTAAGCTTCACCTACGAAATCGGCGACCATGTGCCCCCGACAGCTACGGTGGTACCGGATGGTGTAACCAATGCTCCGAATGAGTGGGATGTGGTGATTACCTTCTCCGAACCCGTGATACTCAATGGAGGAATTACGGTAACGGGCGGTACTGCGGTCATTGCTCCTCCTGTTGGAAACGTCTATACAGTCCACATCACGGCTGAAGACCTGGCAACGGTTACCCTGTGCCTGAGCGATACCATCACCGATGTTTCCGAGAATGCCAACCCGCTGGCCCATGCCGACTACACCTACGTGGTGGGCGACTGGACGGCTCCTATCGCAACAGTGGTTCCTGACGGTGTCACCAACGCTCCCAACAGCTGGGATGTGGTGATCACCTTCTCTGAACCGGTGACGGTTCCTGACGGCGCCATCAGCGTAACGGGTGCTACAACAGCTGTCATCAGCAACGAGGGACTTGTCTATACAGTGGCTATCACTGCTGAAGACAAAGCCACGGTGACCCTTGCCCTCAGCGACGCGATTGCAGACCTTTCACCCAACGCCAACAAGCTGGCTCCGGCGACCTACACCTATGTGGTGGGCGACTGGACGGCTCCGACGGTTAAGGTTGAACCTGCCTCTGCGGCTGCTGCCCCCAATACCTGGGATGTGGTGATCACCTTCGATGAGCCGGTGACGGTTCCTGACGGCGCCATCAGCGTCGATAAGGGTACGGTTGTCGTTGCAGCTCCTGTTGGAAATGTCTACACAGCTACTATTACTGCACCCGACCACTCTGTGGTTACCCTGTCGCTGAGTGATGCCATAAAAGACATTTCGGCCAATACCAACGCCCTGGTGCCGGTCTCCTTCGACTACACAGTGGGTGACAACACCAAGCCGGTTGTTTCGGTTAACCCGGCATCGGGTACCAATATGCCCAACAGCTTCAGTGTGATCATCACCTTCACTGAAATGGTGACGGGTGTGAACACCACGAATGTGACCGTTGCCGGTGCAGGTTCATCACTTACCCTGGTACCGGTACTCGAAGGCCTTGCCTACCAGGCAACCATCAGCGGTGCTGACCAGACTACTGTCACACTCACCCTGTCCAATGGCATTGCCGACGTCGCCGGGAACAAACTGGATGCTGGAAGCTTCCCCTACACCATCGGTGACCATATTGCTCCTACACTCGTATCTGCTGTGCCTCCGACCTCTACTGGCGGACTGAAGAACAACTTCAGCGTTGTGCTGACGTTCTCTGAACCCGTAACTGGAGTTGCGGAAGCCCTCACCGTTGTCAACGGAACCGTGGTAACCACCGGAAGTGGAACCACCTGGACCGCCGCTGTCACTGCTGCTGACCTGGCTACCGTCACCATGAACATCAGCAACGCCGTTGCTGACATGGCCGGTAACAAGTTCGCCGGTGTAGCGCTTACCTACCTCGTTGGCGACAATACCGCACCGAAACTGCTGACCTGGACGCCCAACAAGGTGACCACCGAAGACAACCATCCGGTATTCGTGATGGAACTCGACGAAAACGTGGTCGCCGGAGCAGGTAGCCTGTATGTCTACAAGGACGGTGTGGCAGGTGCTTATGTCACGGTGCCGATTACCAACGCCATGATCACCGGTAAGAAAGTTACCGTGGTCTACGACGCCAAGGTACACGGTGCCCTCGACAAAGACACCAAATACTATGTACTGCTGGATGCCGGTGCACTGACCGATGCCAGTGGCAACAAGGTTGCCGCTGTTGCCGATCACGGTGCCTGGACATTCACCACAGGACCGAAATTCGCTACGGCTCTTAACGACCTGAATTCCATTGAATTCAAGGTGTATCCTAACCCGTTCACTGAGAAATTGTATATCCAGAACCATGACAAACTGACCCGCGTGACCATCACCAACATCGCCGGCCAGAAGGTAATGGATGTCCAGTATCCGGAGAGCGAAATCCGCACTGATAAACTGGTCAGCGGTGTGTACATCGCCACACTGTTTACCAGCGATGGCATCGCCAAATCAGAAAGGATAGTCAAGAGGTAATACCGAATTGATTGATTAAAAAGGGGGAACCATCTGGTTCCCCTTTTTTAGTTTCAGGCCGGACCCCGGAGGGGAAGTAAAACGTGAAAACAAGCAAAGCAGCTTGCCCCGTAAGTCAGCATGACTCCACGGGGCAGTCCCGGCTCAGACGGGAGTGAAAAGTGAAGAGTGAAAACAAGCGAAGCAGCTTGCCCCGTAAGTCAGAATGACTCCACGGGGCAGTCCCGGCTCAGACAGCCTGTCCCGCTTTTGCGGGAGGAGAGAAAAAGAGTAGGGAGTAAGGAGTAGGGAGTGAAAAAAGCGGAGAGCGGAGAGCGGAGAGAGAAAAAGAGTAGGGAGTGAAAAAGCGAAGAGCGGAGAGTGGAGAAAAAGAGTAGGGAGTAAGGAGTAGGGAGTGAAGAAAGCGGAGAGCGGAGAGCGGAGAGCGGAGAGTGGAGAAAAAGAGTAGGGAGTAAGGAGTAGGGAGTGAAAAAAGCGGAGAGCGTAGAGCGGAGAGCGGAGAGTGGAGAAAAAGAGTAGGGAGTAAGGAGTAGGGAGTGAAAAAAATCGGAGAGCGTAGAGCGGAGAGTGAAAAACGGGCGCCCCGCAGGGGCAGTTTAGTTCAGCCCCGGGCAACGCCCGGGGATAGCGGAAGGCCCCCAATTCCCGGTCTGCTGTTTGAAAAGCCGACGATGAGAATGGCGAATGGCGAATGGTGAAAAGCGAAAAGCGGAGAGCGGAGAAAAAAAGCGGAGAGCGGAGAGCGGAGAGCGGAATCTTAATAGCCCGGCTCAGACAGCCTGTCCCGCTTTTGCGGGAGGAGAGAAAAAGAGTAGGGAGTAAGGAGTAGGGAGTGAAAAAAGCGGAGAGCGGAGAGCGGAGAGAGAAAAAGAGTAGGGAGCAAGGAGTAGGGAGTAAGGAGTAGGGAGTGAAAAAAAGCGGAGAGCGTAAAGCATAGAGCGTAGACAAGCGAAGCGTAGTCCCGCCTTAGGCGGGGGAGAAAAAAGAGTAGGGAGTAAGGAGTAGGGAGTGAAAAAAATCGGAGAGCGGAGAGCGTAGAGCGGAGAGTGAAAAGTGAAGAGTGAAAACAAGCGAAGCAGCTTGCCCCGTAAGTCAGCATGACTCCACGGGGCAGTCCCGGCTCAGACGGGAGTGAAAAGTGAAGAGTGAAAACAAGCGAAGCAGCTTGCCCCGTAAGTCAGAATGACTCCACGGGGCAGTCCCGGCTCAGACGTGAACGGGCGCCCCGCAGGGGCAGGATCGTTCAGCCCCGGGCAACGCCCGGGGATAGCGGAAGGCCCCCCAATCCCCGGCCCGCTGTTTGAACATCCGACGATGAGAAAGGCGAATGATGTTCAGACAGGGTGGGAAGCCGGTCAGATCCTGTCGCGGTGACGGGTGAGCTTGTAAAAGTAATAACGGAAGGGATGTGTGTATTTCAGCTGCTTCCAGGGGCGGCTGCTGTGCGGCAGGTGGATTACCTCTGCCTCTTTGATCAGGTAATTCCGGAAACCCAGCTTCCGCGACTGCCGGCTGATATGGATGTCGTACCAGTCCTTCTTCGGAGATAAATTCCTGAAATTGTACTGTCTCAGCAATTCGGGAGAAATCAGGGTACAGCAAAAACTAAGGCTCCGTTGGGTCTCCACCCAGGGACTTCCGTCTCTTTTCTCTGCTGCATAAGGAAAGTTATAGTCTCCGTTTTCATTTACGGTGATCAGACCGGCAAGTCCCGGGTCGGGAAGTGTCGCAGCTATGGCTGCCAGCCTGCTGAGGCTGTTTTCCCGGATTATCACATCCGATTCGACGATGATCAGCGGCACTTCCGCTTCCAGAGCCATGGCCTGTCCCATTTCCAGTACCAGCTTGTAATTGGGCGAGGGATTGGCCGTGTATTCATCCAGGTGGATAAGGGTAAAATGAAGGGCTTCCTGGTTTTCTTCGAGATAATTCCGTGTGGGAGCTTCGCTGAAATCGTCGAATACAACGTACCGGAAGTTGCCTGACTCTTTTGCCACAGCTTCCAGGGTTCTCCGTGTGGTTTCCAAAGAGTCTTTAACAGGTGTAACAACTATTGCTTCCATCGGGTAAATGCCGGCATCGCGGGATCAGTTCCCGAAAACCGTTCTTTCGTTCTGCAAAATTAATCATATATCAGGAAAAGGAGGCTATTGAAAAAAAAATCGGGTCCGCTTGTATTTCCTTTCACTTCATTACTTTTGTATGAAACGGGCATCTTGTCTGTGGAGGGACCGGCCGTTCAGAATGCCATACCGTGAAACGGGGACAAGCGAAGCCAGTGACCTGTGTTCAACGGAAAGAGCCTGGGTAATGCATTGTTCAATTGATCAAGTTTTCCAAGTTAAAGGAGATGACAGATTCAGAAAAAAGAAATACAACTTTTACGATCCATGACATCCCGGAGCCCGAGCATATCGGGGATGTTGTGTACGCGCTGATGGTAAACCCCAACCTCAGCACAGTGAGTTATTTCAATGATTTCAGCACGGAACCCATAACCCCCGATTCGGTGGGGAGTGCTGAGGGCGAGGAGGCCGGCATTTTTGAGCTGCCAGGCGCTGCGACCTGCGTTTCGATGACAACCCATGCCTTTCACCACCATCTGGCAGAGAATCCGCAGGGAGCCACGGAGATTCTGATTTCGCGGGCGGCAAGGAAAATGTTGTGCCTCGGGGCCGAGCCTCTGGCTGTCAGTGCCTTTTTGTACCACATCAATATCATGGATCTTCATGGGCACCAGATAGCGTCGGGAGCCAAAAAGGGACTGGAGCATGCTGCCCGGAAGTTCAACTTACGGATTACCGACCGGAAAATCCGTTTTGACCATTTTAAAGATCACGACCCTGTACCGCCCACCATCATTATCAGCATGCTGGGGATGATGGGAAAAAGTCAAAGGGCCACAACCCACGCTTTTAAGGAAAAGGGCAACAACATCTTTCTTATCGGCAGGTGTTCAGAAGATGTGGGGGCTTCGGAGTACGTGGAGTTTTACCATGGCATCACCCATTCGCCGCTGCCTGCCTGTAACATCGACGAGGAGGTGGTCATTCAGGAAGCGTTGCGCCGGCTCCATAAACAGGATCTCATCAGCAGTGCCAGCCCGGTGGGGAAGGGGGGACTTTTCTTCACGCTCCTCAGGGCCTGTTTTCCCAACAACCTGGGTTTCGATATCACCACCGATGCAGAAATACGCAAAGACGCCTTCCTCTTCGGGGAAACCATGGGCCGGATCCTCGTAGATGTCGATCCCGACCGGGAGGACACTTTTGTAGACCTGCTGTCGGAAATGAAGGTGCCCTTTTTCATGCTGGGCCACGTCACCAGGGGCGAAATCAGGGTGGATGATGTCTCTATGGGATTCATAGATAAGATGAGTAACCTGACCTGATGGCCGGCAGTAACGGACCAGAACCCGGCGACGGGCAAAAAGCCCGCGTCACTCGGATGTTTAATGCCATTGCCGGCCGTTATGACTTCCTGAACCACCTGTTGTCGTTCAACCTCGACAGGGTCTGGCGGAAAAAAGCCATTGGCATGCTGAAGGCAAACAGACCGGCTTCGGTCCTTGACGTAGCTGCCGGGACCGGCGATTTTACACGGGCAGCCCTCACTTTGAAGCCCGCACGCATCGTGGGCGTGGATATCTCGGAAGCCATGCTGGACCAGGCCCGCCGGAAATGTTCGAACATAAACTGCTCCACCGCCGTGGAATTCATGACCGGCGACGCTGAACACCTGCCCTTCGGCAATCAATCGTTCGATGCCGTAATTTGTGCTTTCGGGGTACGGAATTTCGAACATACCGGCCAGGGAATAGCGGAAATGTTCCGCATCCTGAAAAAGGATGGATCTGCTGTCATCCTGGAGTTCTCCAGGCCTTCACCCGGCCTCTTCGGCACAGTGTACCGGTTTTATTTCAACGTACTGCTGCCCCGTATCGGGAGGCTTGTTTCGGGCAACGCATCAGCCTATTCCTACCTTCCGGAATCGGTAACCCATTTCCCCGAGGGGGAAGCCTTCCTGGAACTGATGCGGCAACAGGGGTTTTCCCGGTGCTCCCTGAAGCGGCTGACCTTCGGAATTGCCACCGTCTATACAGGAATCAGGGGCCTGAACGAGCCCGGGGAACCCCTTCAACCGGCATCCCGGCATCCCGGATTTCAAAAGGAGCTTAACACAATAAAAACCGTCTAAGTTTGTTTAAAGGGTATGATTGACAATAAATCGGTGAAAAGGATCGTTCTGGCCGGTTTTTTCATCCTGGCAGTATTGACAGCCCGGGGGCAGAAACAGAGGCTGAACCATCTGACCACGTTTGACGATAAACTGATCCACTTTGGGTTTACTTTGGGCCTCAGCACGTTGGATTTTGATGTGCGGAATTTCAGAATTATGGATGAAAATCCCGGATTCAGTTACCAGGAGTGGCCGCAGGATAATCCGCAAGTCACTGAGTCAAGTATGATCCGCACGGATGTGGCATCGCTGATTCCGGGATTTACAGTGGCCATCATCACCAACCTGCGGGTCAGCCGCGATTTGGATCTGCGGTTTCTCCCCGGCATGTCGTTCGGGGAACGTAAACTCCTCTACAACATTCCGGTGGTCGACAATACCGTCAGTTATAAGGATACGCAATACGATTATTCCATCAAGTCGACCTTTCTCGATTTTCCGGTGTTGATGAAATACAAGGCGAACCGCATCAACAATGGCAGGCCCTACGTAATCTTCGGAGGGGCGATGCGCTACGACATCTCCCGTGCAGCTCCGGAAGACCTGGTAAGTCTTACCCGCACCGGATTTTATGCGGAGCTGGGTGGGGGGTGGGATACCTATCTACAGTTTTTCCGGTTATCGGTAGAGGCCAAGGTGAGCCTGGGATTGAACGACCAGCTGGGCCCGGGGCCGGGAAATACCCAGCGAAAATACTACACCGATGCCATCCGGTCGCTCCGCTCCAATGTTTTCACCCTTTCGTTTCATTTCGAATAGAGAAGGAAATTGTAAAGTCCGGTGATCAATTTCATGCTCCCGGGTGGTTTGTTTTGCTGTTTTTCCGGCATCCGGCTAAGTTGCTGGCTGAAGGAGCCTGCGGCGGAATTCAGAACAGAGGATGGCAGCGGCCATGGAGACATTCAGCGATTCGACCCTCCTGGTGGTTTTGGTAAACCCGGGGATGGTCAGTTTCCGGGAGATCAGCGGAAGGAGGTTATACCGGATGCCGCTGCCCTCGTTGCCCAGAACCACTGCTCCGTTGGGGGTGAGGTCAGCCTGGTAGAGATTTTCTCCCTCCAGGAAGGTTCCGTATACCGGCAGGCTGTGCTGGCTGCACTGTTGGAGAAAGCGGTCAAGAGCCGTGTAATGGACCTTCACCTCTGCCAGGGCTCCCATCGTCGCCTGGACTGCTTTAGGGTTGTACACGTCGGCGGTGTCGTGCGAACATACCACATGGGTGATCCCAAACCAGGCAGCCAGCCTTACCATGGTTCCCAGGTTGCCGGGGTCGCGGATGGAATCCAGGCAGATCACCAGGTCCCTGGCTCCTGCCTCCGCAGGAAGGGGGGCCGCGGGAATCCGGCATACCGCCAGGCACTCCTGGGGCGTCTGCAGAAGACTGGCCCTCGCCAGCGTCTGACGGTCAGTAACAATGACTTCCGGAATACCAGCAGGAAGGTCGGTGCGCTCCAGAAACTCCGCCGTGGCCACCAGGGTCTCCACAACGATTTCCGATTCCAGAAGCCCCGAAACCAGCTTGTTCCCCTCGGCAAGGAACATCCCGTAGAGATCGCGGAATTTCTTTTGCCCCAGCGAACGGATCCATTTTATCCTGGTCGTGCCCAACATAGGGAATGTTTTTTTAAATATATACCAAAAAGGAAGACTCTGCACACAACAGATGATTATTTTTGCAGGGAATGATTCTGCCGGGATGATAAAAACCAGCTTATGCAGGCACCTGGTGACGGCCTCTCTTGCCTCACTGCTGCTGGGATCGTGCATGAACACGAAGTACGTTCCGGAAGGGGAGCTTTTGCTTAACAAGGTCAACGTGGCTATCGACAACAAGGAGATCAGCAGGGAGGAGCTGAGTTCCTACGTCCGGCAGCGTGAAAACACCCGAATCCTGGGGTTTCTGAAGTTTCACCTGTGGCTTTACAATCTCTCATCACCGGAACGCGAAGAGGGGTGGCTGAAACGCGCCGGGGAGCCTCCGCAAATCTACAACGAAGGCCTTGCCATCCAGTCGCGCGACCAGATCGCTCAATATCTGCATAACAAAGGCTATTACGACAGCCGGGTGACCTACCAGACCAGCAAACAGGAAAACCGTCAGAAAACAGATCTGGAATACCAGGTAGCCACCGGGAATCCCTATGTGATCGACAGTACCCGTTATTCGATCAGTCAGCCGGAATTTCTGCGGCTTTACCAGCAAGAGTACAAGCCCCGCTATTTCAGGGAGGGCTCACGGTTCGACCTTGACTGGCTCGACCGGGAACGCGACTTAATCACCACCTTTTATAAAAACCGCGGTTACTACTATTTCAGCAAGCCTGCCCTGTTTTTTGAAGCCGATACGGCGGTACGCTCCGGGAGTGTGGATCTTGCCCTGTTTATCCGCCTGCCGGAAGGGGCTCTCCAGGATTCAGCCAGGATCTTCACCCCGTACAAGCTGAACCGGTTTACCTTTGACCTGACGCCCGGAAGCAGCGGAACCGCTATCGATACGGTACGGTCAGGGCGCACCCTTTTCCTGCTCCCCGCAACCAATCCTTACAACCCTAACCTGTTTTTACGGCTTAACAGGATGGCCGAAACCAGCCATTATCACCAGGGCTATGCCGAGAGTACCTTTACCGCACTCAACCGCTTGCGGCAATTCCGGTTCATCAACATCAGTTTCCAGGAGACCCCCGCGGGCGATACTGATAGTCTGTTGCTGGACTGTACCGTGGGATTGTCACCTTTGAGCAGGCAATCTTCGTCGTTCGACCTGGAAGGAACCAATACATCCGGGAACCTGGGAATTGCGGGAAACCTGAATTACCTGCACCGCAATCTTTTCCGGGGAGCAGAAATGCTGAACCTGAAGCTCCGCGGAGCCATGGAACGGCAACAGGCCATTGTGCGGGAGGAGGCCCTCGATTTTAATACCCGGGAACTGGGTGTGGAAGCCTCCCTGACGGTGCCGAAACTGATTGGTCCCGGCGGTTTTTTCCCTGCCTCCGGCAGTACCCTCCCCAAAACCATCTTCACCCTCGGAACAAATTACCAGAAACGACCCGACTATACCAGGACCATCTCCACCATGCGGGTTGGATACGAATGGATGACTTCCGAATACAGGCGCCATACCTGGAATATCATGGATTTTAACATGGTTAACCTCTCCCGGTTTGACCCGGAGTTCCTCAATTCCATTTACGATCTCTACATCAGGGAGAGTTTCACCGACCACCTGATCCTGGCCACCGGCTACCAGTTTGTGTATAACACCCAACCGCAACAGAAAAAGGAGAGCTATTCTTACCTGAAGTTTAGTGCCGAGTCCTCGGGGAACCTGCTGTACCTGGTGTCGGGGCTCCTGGGGGTTGAAAAGATTGCGGCTTCCGACAGCTCAGGGGTTAAGTCGGGCTCCTACTACCGGATTCTGGACACAAGATATGCACAGTATGTCAGGGGAGACATCGAATTCCGGAAAGGGTATATGCTTGACAAGTACAACGCGGTGGTGGGGCGGTTATTTTTCGGCGTCGGCCTGCCGTATGGCAACTTCGAGGTGTTGCCGTTCGAAAAGAAGTATTTTTCAGGAGGAGCCAATGGAATCCGGGCATGGCAGGTACGGTCGCTGGGACCGGGTACCTACCGTGCTCCCGAAGGCAGCTATCCCAACCAGTCGGGGGATATCAAACTGGAAGCCAATCTGGAATACCGGTTCAAGCTGATCAAGTTCCTGGAAGGTGCTTTTTTCCTCGATGCGGGCAATATTTGGGCCATCAACGAAAAAGACAACCGGCCGGGGGCGCAGTTCAAGCCAGGGAGTTTTTACAGGCAGCTTGCCCTGGGCACCGGAACCGGCTTCCGGTTTGACTTTTCCTATTTTATCTTTCGCCTGGATCTTGGAATGAAAATGAGGGATCCCGCACAGGTTGAGCACAAGGGTTGGATCACCGGAGCCCGGAGGCTCACAGGTGAAGACTTTAACCTGTCGTTCGCTATCGGCTATCCTTTCTGATCTGGCGGACATCGACAAGAAAAAATATGTGGGCCGAAATTTTTACCCTTCCGGGGTCTGCGGTATGGATGGAAAGTGATAGATTCGCGAAATGGCAGAAAATGCAGACACCAATGAAATATCCCTGCATCAATGGTCCACTCACTGACAGGATGAGCCACATGGATAGTACCTGTGTTTCAGCGAATATCTCCTTTTACCCTTATTATTGAACAAATGAAACGAGCATGGCGAGCCCGCCACACTTGTGTGCCGAAGCACTTCGGTGCGCAGGACCAAAAGTTGATGGATCTGTTTCCCATGCGAGTTCCATACTAAGCAGTTTGTTCCTGAAAAGAGCGAGTTTGTGTAACGCAATGATATATAAATTGTTAAGACCAATATGTACGTATGAAAAAGCTGCAGCTTAAGCGCGAATCGTTCGCCACCAAATTCGGGGTTGTGGCGGCAACAGCGGGATCGGCCGTTGGACTGGGAAATATCTGGAGATTTCCCTACCTGGTGGGTGAAAATGGCGGAGCAGCCTTTATCCTGGTCTATCTGGCTTTCGTCGTTGCCTTTGGCATTCCGGTTATGCTCAGCGAATTCATCATCGGCAGGTCGGCGCGCAAAAATCCCTATGGGGCCTTCCGGAAGCTGGCTCCCGGCAAACCCTGGTATCTCGTCGGCCTCATGGGAGTCGTGGCTGCCTTTATGATTCTGGCATTTTACACCACTGTAGCCGGCTGGACCCTCGAATACCTCTACCAATCGGTCGTCGGAGGGCTGGCAGACAAAAACGGAGAACAGCTCACCGCGATGTTCCATACTTTCAGAAGCCAAAGCCTGCGGCCTGTACTCTGGTTCTGCCTCTTCATGGGCCTGACAGCCGGCATCAATTTCTCCGGAATCAAGAAAGGAATTGAGAAGACCACCGTAGTGATGATGCCCCTGTTATTTGTGATCCTGCTGGTTTTGTGCATCCGTTCGCTCACCCTGCCGGGAGCTATGCAAGGATTGCAGTTCCTGTTCCATACCGATATGTCCCGTATTACCCCTTCGGTGGTGCTGGCTGCCCTGGGACAGGTGTTCTTTTCTCTGAGCGTCGGAATGGGAACCCTGATCACCTACGCCTCTTACTTTCCTGAAAAGGATAACCTCTTCAATACCTCCGTTTCGGTATCATTCACCGATACCCTGGTGGCCATTCTTGCCGGGGTGGTCATTTTTCCCGCAGCCTTTTCCTTCCAGTTGTCGCCCGACCAGGGACCAGGACTCGTCTTTATCACCTTGCCGCTCATTTTCCAGCAGATGACCGGAGGCATTTTTTTTGCGGCCCTGTTTTTCATCCTCCTGGGGCTGGCAGCCCTTACCTCCACGATTTCCGTGCTGGAGGTCATCGTCACCTTTTTCATGGAGGAGTTGCGGTTAACCCGGAAACAGGCCACCGGAATCGCTTCTGCCACCGTCACCCTCCTTGGGGTGCTCTGCGCCCTCTCCTGGAACCCTGCCCTGTCGGGATTGCGGCTGGGCGGCAAAAACCTCTTTGAGGTACTCGACTTTACTTCGGCCAATATCCTGCTCCCCGTGGGTGGGTTTTTTATCGTCCTGTTTGTGGCCTGGTTTCTTTCGCGCAAAAAGATAAAGGCAGAACTGTCGAACAACGGAAGCCTCAAAGCCGGTTATTTGCCGGTATTCCAATTTATTATCCGCTACATTGCCCCGGTAGGTCTGGCCATTATTTTCCTGAATGGGGTCGGTTTGCTGAGACTGAGTAACTAATCCCGGTCGCGGGGCTGAAATTTCGCTGCTGAAATTTGGCCAATAGTCCATTTTTTACTAACTTGACATCAGAGAAGAATGGACGCAGACGGAGCTCCTCAGGGCCCGTGATGCTTCATCGGGTATTGCCAACAGGGAAGGAGAATCCCATGAAGAGCGGGGATTTCAAACAGTTGCTGAAGGATTATTTTACCTTTACCCGCCAGGAAAGGACCGGGATGCTGGTTCTGTGCACGCTGCTGGTCTTGTCGGTGGCCGTAAGTTTCATGGCCGGCAGATGGGGGGCGCCCAGGGTCGCCGGCCCTGAAGAAAAAAAGCGTTTCCTGGAGTGCCTGGAAGGGTTGGCTGGTGAAGAAACCGAAAATGCCGGACACCTCTTTCCGTTCAATCCCAACACGATAGCTGCTGAAGTACTCGATTCCCTGGCTATCCCCCCATCGATGAAAACCAACCTGCTCCGGTACCGGGAAAAGGGAGGCCGCTTCAGGAAAGCGGAAGATTTCAGGAAAATGTATGGTATGACAGACAGCCTGTTCGACCTGTTGCTGCCTTACATTCAGATAGCAGCCGAACGGAAGTCAGGGTCAGCAGCCGCACCACCGCCGGCCGGGAGAGAGCGTTTCCCGTTTAACCCGGCCACGGTTACGGATGAAGAACTGACCCGGCTGGGTTTTACACCTTTTCAGAAACGAAACCTGCTGAGCTACCGGTCCCGGGGCGGCCATTTCTACCATAAAACCGATCTTTTGAAGGTTTACGGTATGGATACCTCCTTTTACAGGGATATTGAAAGCCTGATTGCAGAGGAGGAACCTGAACAGCAGGTGCCGGAGCCTGCCGGGCTCCTTCCGGTGGAGCTTAACGGTGCCGATTCCTCGCTGTTGATAACCCTGCCGGGCATCGGGCCCTCGTTTGCGGCGAGAATCATCCGTTACCGGCAATTGCTGGGAGGTTATTATTCGGTAAACCAGCTGCTGGAGGTCTACGGCATGACACCCGAAAAGCTGAGCCGCTTCAGCCGATTGCTTATGGTGGATACCTCCCGGATCCGGATGGTAAGGCTCAACTTCACCGGTGAATATGCTCTTAGCCGGCATCCCTACATTTCAGACGGGCAGGCCCGGGCTATCATCCAGTTGCGGTCGGCTAACGGCCCCTTTGATTCCCCGGTATCGCTACTGACAAATAAAGTATTCAGCGACAGCACCTTCCTGAAAGTCAGACCCTATCTCACCTGCCAATAAACATTTAGGTTTCGTTAACCCTTGACTCCTTTTAAAAGCGAAAAAATTGTTTTATATTTGATAAGGATTGAATATTTTATATTTTTGCGCCTCATTAGTAAAAGAAAGTAGAACAGCATGATCATTATTCCGGTAAAAGAAGGAGAGAATATTGAAAGAGCCCTGAAAAGGTTCAAGCGTAAATTTGAAAAAACGGGCGTAATCAAGGAGTTGAGGGAAAGGCAGGTATTTTCAAAACCATCGGTCAAGAGGCGGACTGAGCTGAAGAAAGCGATTTACATCCAGGGTTTGCAGCGGCAGGAGGAGTAATCCTTGTGGTGATTCCTGCCGGTATTGTGAGGTTTGTTCATGGAGTATCAGGAATCTTTCATCAGTTACCTCCGGTATGAGAAGCGTAGTTCTTCGCATACCTTGATAGCCTATAAGCAGGACCTTGAACAATTCGTGCAATTTTGTACAGAGACCACCGGTTCGTTTAGCATCCGGCAGGCAGACCGGAAATTAATCCGCGAATGGGTTGTCCGGCTAATGGAGAACCGCATGTCAGCCCGCACCGTCCAACGCAAAGTGTCAGCCCTCAAGGCCTTCTTCAGATACCTGATGAAAATGGATGTGCTGGACGCGAGCCCGGTTTATAATCTCCCCCTTCCCAAAATCAGAAAGAAGCTTCCCCGGTTTGTCGAGGAAAAGAACCTGCACCGGCTGCTGGATGATGGTTATTTTCCGGAAGGTTTTACGGGAGAAAGGGATAAGCTGGTGATCGCCCTGCTCTATGGCACGGGAATCCGGTTGCGGGAATTGCTGACGCTGACCGCCGGCAATATAGACCTGGGGCAGCACCAGGTCAAGGTGACCGGTAAAAGGAACAAACAAAGGATCGTGCCTTTTCCCCGGAGCCTGAAGCCGCAGGTGGAAGCTTACCTTCAAACCATCAGCGAGCAATTCGGGGAGGGGAAAGTGTTGATTGTGACAGATAAAGGGGAGCCAGCCTATGAGAAAATGATTTACCGGATCGTGAACCGGTATCTGGGCAGAGTTACCGCACTGGAAAAACGAAGCCCTCATATACTCAGGCATACCTATGCCACCCACCTTCTGAATAAAGGCGCTGACCTGAACGCTGTCAAAGAGTTGCTGGGTCATGCCAGCCTGGCAGCAACGGAAATATATACACACATCACTTTTGAAAAGCTACATTCGATTTATCAACAAGCCCACCCGAGGGGTTAAAACGGTAGAATTATGAATATCAAGGTAAATTCGGTTCATTTTACAGCCGATCAGAAGCTGATCGACTTTGTAAACAGGAAGGTTTCGAAGATGGATCTTTTTTATGATGGAATTATTGGTGCCGAGGTTTTGCTCAAAGTAGACAAACCGGAAACCAACAACAACAAAATCTCAGAGATCAGGCTTTCGTTACCCTCCACGGCAGAATATTTGTTTGCCAAAAAGCAGGCCGACACCTTCGAAGAAGCTACCGATCAGGCGGTAGAAGCCATCCGCCGGCAGTTAAAAAGACATAAAGAGAAGACCAGGGAAAAATAATTGGTTGATTCACAACATTCCGTTGCTGAATTCTGAAAATAGTTGTAAATTTGCATTCCTTTTTCAGGCGATTTTCCGGGGATCGTACTATCCGGTCATCGACCTGACATTCACGGACATGAGTAGTCGGCGAGGAATCGACCGGTGGTTGGATTAAACCGGGAGAGACGGAATAATAATATTTCGTTAAAAAAGGAACCGCCGGGTTGAGTTCTTTTATAAAAATAATAACTTTGCACGGTTTTTTTGGGAATTGCGGGAGTAGCTCAGTCGATAGAGCATCAGCCTTCCAAGCTGAGGGTCGCGGGTTTGAGTCCCGTTTCCCGCTCAACTGAAAATCCGGTTTTCCGGGGGTTCAGGAAAAGCCGAAGTAGCTCAGGGGTAGAGCGCATCCTTGGTAAGGATGAGGTCACGAGTTCAATTCTCGTTTTCGGCTCGATGATTTTAACAAAATATAAAAATTGGAATTATGGCAAAAGAACATTTTAAGAGGGACAAGGAACATGTCAACATTGGTACGATTGGCCATGTTGATCATGGGAAGACGACCTTAACCGCTGCCATTACGATGGTTTTGGCAAAGAAAGGGCTTTCGGAAATCAAGACGTTCGATTCGATCGATAATGCTCCGGAAGAAAAAGAACGCGGGATTACCATCAATACGGCGCATGTGGAATATTCGACCGAGAAACGTCACTATGCCCATGTCGACTGTCCGGGTCATGCCGACTATGTGAAAAACATGGTTACGGGAGCTGCCCAGATGGATGGTGCGATTCTGGTTTGTGCCGCCACCGACGGTCCGATGCCCCAGACCCGCGAACACATCCTCCTGGCCCGCCAGGTTAACGTGCCCCGGATCGTGGTGTTCATGAACAAAGTGGATATGGTCGACGATGAGGAATTACTGGAGCTGGTAGAGATGGAACTTCGCGATCTGCTGACGTTCTACAAGTTCGACGGTGACAACTCGCCGGTGATCCGTGGTTCTGCGCTGGGTGCCATGAATGGCGAAGCCCAGTGGGAAGATAAAGTAATGGAACTGATGAATGCGGTGGATGAGTGGATCCCGATTCCGCCTCGTGATAAGGACAAACCGTTCCTGATGCCGGTGGAAGATATTTTCTCCATCACCGGACGCGGTACCGTAGCCACAGGCCGTATCGAAACGGGTGTAGTCCATACCGGCGATGAACTCCAGATCATCGGACTTGGTGCGGATGGTCGCAAAACCGTCTGTACGGGTGTTGAGATGTTCCGGAAGATCCTCGACGACGGGCAGGCCGGCGATAACGTGGGTTTGCTGCTCCGCGGCGTTGACAAGAAAGAGATCAAACGCGGTATGATTTTGGCAAAACCCAATTCCATTAAACCTCATACCCGGTTTAAGGCTGAAATCTACGTGCTGAAGAAAGAAGAGGGAGGCCGTCATACCCCCTTCCATAACAAATACCGGCCGCAGTTCTATCTCCGGACCCTTGACGTTACCGGTGAGATCCATCTTCCCGAAGGACGCGAGATGGTTATGCCAGGTGACAATGTATCCATTGAGGTGGAACTGATCTATCCCGTGGCGCTGAATAAAGGGCTTCAGTTTGCTATCCGCGAAGGAGGCCGTACCGTTGGTGCCGGACAGGTGACAGAAATCATCGAATGAACCACAGGGTTTATCCCTTTTGAGATCCAATAAAGCAAAGGTTGTCTCAAAGGGTCCTGACCACCGGTCTGAACAGGGAAATACCATGAATACCATCCTATCGGGCAGGGTAAGCAGTAGCTAATCCTTTTCATGGCGACCTTGTTTGTTCTGAGGGTAACAGGAACACACCTTTGAGACATCCTTTATTTCCGGATGCGACTCAGTTCGGGAGTTGCCGCAGTAAGTTCGACCCTTACCATCCGGACGAAACAGACGACAGGTATGTTTAGAAAGATTAAAGAATATGTTCTGGAGGCGTACGACGAACTGGTCCACAAAGTGACCTGGCCCTCCTGGAAAGAGCTGCAAAGCAGTGCATTGGTTGTAATGGTTGCTTCCTTTATTATAGCACTCGTAATTTTTGTTATGGACATCTCTTTTGAGAGCATAATGAAAGTTATCTATGGCTTATTTTATTAATTGAAATCCGGAAGAAGCTATGAGCGATCAGGGTATGAAATGGTATGTCCTTCGTGCAATCGGCGGAAAGGAGAAGAAGGTGAAGGAATACGTGGAAAACGAAATCGCCAAAGGCTATCTTCAGGGATTTGTGACACAGGTTTTGATACCGACGGAAAAGGTGTATCAGATCCGGAACGGAAAAAAAATCAGCAAAGAAAGAAACTTTTACCCCGGGTATGTGCTGATTGAAGCACTCCTGGTGGGCGAGGTGGTTCACATTTTGCGAAACATCCCCAACGTAATCGGCTTTCTGGGCGAGACCAAAGGGGGTGATCCGGTGCCACTGAGGCAAAACGAGGTGAACCGGATTCTCGGAAAGGTGGATGAGCTGGCTGATACCGGCGAGGAACTGAATGTGCCGTTTGTAATCGGCGAGACCGTGAAAGTGATCGACGGACCATTCAACGGCTTTAACGGAACCATTGAGTTAATCAATGAAGAGAAGAAGAAGCTGCAGGTAATGGTGAAGATTTTTGGTAGAAAGACTCCTTTGGAGCTGAGCTTTTTGCAGGTCGAGAAGGAGTAGAAACGCTCTAAATTTTTGCTATGGCGAAAGAAATTACAGGATTAATCAAGTTACAGATCAAAGGCGGTGCAGCGAATCCATCCCCCCCGGTAGGGCCTGCGTTAGGTTCGAAGGGGGTCAATATCATGCAGTTCTGTAAGTTATTCAACGCGAGAACCCAGGACCAGGCTGGCAAGGTTCTTCCCGTGGTCATTACGGTATATGCTGATAAATCGTTTGATTTTATTGTCAAACAACCGCCTGTGGCCATCCAGTTGCTGGAAGCTTCCAAACTCAAATCCGGCTCTGCCGAACCCAACCTCAAGAAAATAGGTTCTGTCTCCTGGGATCAGGTTAAACAAATTGCCGAGTCCAAAATGGCTGACCTGAACTGCTTTACCGTTGAAGCTGCCATGCACATGGTAGCAGGTACTGCCAGAAGTATGGGGATTACCGTTGAGGGAACATCCCCATTCAATCATTAATTAAATTTTTTACGATGGGCAGAGTTACGAAAAACAAGAAAGCTGCACTTGGGAAATTTGATAAGGCGAGCATATATACCATCGACGAAGCGTCCAGACTGGTAAAGGAAATCACCTATACCAAATTTGATGCCTCGGTGGATATTGACATCCGTCTGGGTGTGGATCCAAGAAAAGCTAACCAGATGGTCAGGGGTGTGGTCACCCTACCTCATGGTACCGGAAAAGAAGTGAGGGTGCTGGCACTGGTAACCCCCGACAGGGAGCAGGAAGCCATCGAGGCGGGCGCCGACTATGTGGGTCTTGAAGAATACATCGACAAGATCAAAGGAGGATGGACCGACGTGGATGTGATCATCACGATGCCCCCGGTCATGGGGAAAATCGGTGCCCTGGGCCGTATCCTCGGCCCCCGTGGTTTAATGCCCAATCCCAAAAGCGGCACGGTGACCATGGAGGTGGGAAAAGCTGTCCGGGAAGTGAAACAGGGTAAAATCGACTTTAAGGTGGATAAGTTCGGTATCGTCCATACTGCCATCGGGAAGGTCTCTTTTACCCCTGAAAAACTGAAGGAAAACGCCCGTGAATTCGTGAACATGATCATGAAATTGAAACCGGTTGCGGCTAAGGGTACCTACCTTAAAAGCATCTATATTTCAAGTACCATGAGCCCCGGTATCCAGGTTGAACCCAAGTCGGTAACCGACTAAAAATGCGTTGTTATGAAGAGTTCTGATAAACAGATTATCATCAAGAGTTTAACCGAAAAGGTTAAGAATTACAACCATTTTTATCTGACCGACCTGACAGGTCTGAACGCGGAAGGTACCAGTGAGCTCAGAAGAATCTGTTTCAAACAGGGAGTTAAACTGGTTGTAGTTAAAAATACGCTCTTACGAAAAGCTCTGGAGGAATCTGGAAAAGATGCATCCGGGCTTTTTGGTGTCCTGAAAGGCAGTACCTCGGTAATGTTCAGCGATACGGGAAATCTACCTGCCAAACTGATCAGGGATTTTAAGAAAATCCACAAAAATACAAAGCTGAAAGCCGCTTTTGTAGAAGAGTCGGTGTATATCGGCGATGATCAGCTGGAGGCCCTGATTACCGTAAAGACGAAAAACGAACTGGTGGCCGACCTGGTAGCCTTATTACAATCACCCCTTCAAACTGTGCTCTCCCAGTTGCAGTCGGGTGGAACTATTATTCATGGTGTTTTGAAAACACTGGGAGAAAGAGAAAAATAATCCGAATTATTCAATTAAAAAAGTAAATACGATGGCAGATTTAAAACAGCTTGCAGCTGAGTTGGTAAACCTGACTGTTAAAGAGGTTAATGAATTATCGAAGATCCTGAAGGAAGAATATGGCATTGAACCTGCCGCCGCAGCGGTGGCTGTTGCCGGACCGGTTGCTGCCGGCGCGGATGTGGCCGAAGAAGTCGTCCAGACGGAATTTGACGTGATTCTGAAAGCCGGTGGCCTGTCAAAACTGGCCGTGGTCAAATTGGTGAAGGAAATTACCGGATTGGGGTTGAAAGAAGCCAAGGAATTGGTCGACACCGCTCCGAAAGCAGTGAAGGAAAAAGCATCCAAGGAAGAGGCAGAAGCGCTGAAAGCACAGCTAGAAGAAGCCGGCGCTGAAATTGAAATAAAGTAAGTGAGGCCTTCTTCCCGGAATATGAGGCTATCTCAAAAATG
This sequence comes from uncultured Prolixibacteraceae bacterium, assembly GCA_964650525.1. Lineage (GTDB taxonomy): Bacteria > Bacteroidota > Bacteroidia > Bacteroidales > Prolixibacteraceae > UBA1413. The sequence continues at coordinate 13,120 of CAZYUA010000027.1, read as the reverse complement.
GATTCCCGGTGAGTACATGCCCCGCTGGCCTGGCCTTGGGGCATGGTTACCCTATAGAATGCATCCCGTTGACCGGTTCGGATTCCCCGCAGCTGGCCTCGGAAGTGGTCTTATGCGTATCACCAGCCGGTGAAACAGCTTGATTTTTAGGACACATAAAGGTCTATCCTGGTACTTGTGTTCAACTATCGTTCTTTCTGGGCTGGGCATTTTTGAGATAGCCTCTTTTGTATTTTCGTTTTTTATTTATCTAACCGGTGTAAATGCATGATCATCAATAAAATGAACGAAAGGATCAGTTTCTCCTCCACACAATCCAGGTTCGAATATCCTGACTTCCTTGAAGTTCAGGTTCAATCGTTCAGAGAGTTTTTCCAGCTAAAGACAACCCCGGAGAACAGAAAAAGCGAAAAGCTCTACAAAGTATTCCAGGAAAACTTCCCCATCAGCGACACCCGCAACAACTTTGTCCTTGAATTTCTGGATTACCAGGTCGATCCTCCCCGTTATTCCATACAGGAATGTATCGAACGAGGGCTAACCTTCAGTGTGCCGTTAAAGGCCAAATTAAAACTCTATTGTACCGATCCCGAGCATGAGGATTTCGATACGGTAGTACAGGATGTGTACCTGGGTACCGTGCCCTACATGACCGACAAAGGTACCTTTATCATCAACGGGGCTGAAAGGGTTATTGTTTCGCAGCTCCACCGTTCTCCCGGTGTCTTCTTCGGACAAAGCATTCATGCCAACGGATCTAAGTTGTATTCCGCCAGGATCATCCCTTTCAAAGGATCCTGGATTGAATTTGCCACCGATATCAACAATGTGATGTATGCCTACATCGACCGGAAGAAAAAACTCCCGGTGACCACATTGTTACGGGCCATTGGTTTCGAGAGCGACAGGGACATTTTGGAGATTTTTGACCTCGCCGACGAGATCAAAGTCAGCAAGGCCGCTTTGAAAAAGGTTGTTGGCCGCAAGCTGGCAGCCCGGGTGCTGAAATCCTGGGTCGAGGATTTCGTGGACGAGGACACCGGTGAAGTGGTCTCCATCGAGCGAAACGATGTGATCATCGAGCGGGAAACCATCCTTTCGGACGATCACATCGACGATATCATCGACGCCGGCGTTAAGGCGATCCTCCTCCACAAGGAAGACCAGAACCAGCAGGACTTTGCAATTATCTACAATACCTTGCAGAAAGATCCTTGCAACTCCGAGAAGGAAGCAGTTCTGCATATTTACCGGCAGTTACGGAATGCTGAGCCACCCGATGAAGCCACGGCCAGGGATGTTATCGACAAGCTCTTCTTTTCCGACAAACGGTACGACCTGGGCGATGTAGGCCGTTACAGGATTAACAAGAAGCTGGGCCTCCATATTGACATGGAGGTTAAGGTTCTTACCAGGGAAGACATTATTGAGATTATTAAATATCTTATCCAGTTGGTCAATTCCCGTACCGACGTGGATGATATTGACCATTTGAGCAACCGGAGAGTCCGGACCGTTGGTGAACAGATGTCGGGGCAGTTCGGGGTTGGTTTGGCCAGGATGGCCAGGACCATCCGCGAAAGGATGAATGTCAGGGATAATGAGGTTTTTACCCCTATTGACCTGATCAATTCGAAAACCCTGTCGTCGGTGATCAACAGTTTTTTCGGCACCAATGCGTTGTCGCAATTTATGGATCAGACCAATCCGCTGGCTGAGATGACCCACAAACGGCGTATGTCGGCGCTGGGTCCCGGAGGTCTGTCGCGCGACAGGGCAGGATTTGAGGTCCGCGATGTGCATTATACCCACTACGGAAGGCTTTGTCCGATAGAAACCCCGGAAGGCCCCAATATCGGATTGATTTCCTCCCTTTGTGTCTATGCCAAGATTACCGACCTTGGGTTTATCAACACTCCCTACCGGAAAGTGACCGATGGACGCGTGGACCTGACTGATGATGGGGTGGTCTACCTGACAGCCGAAGAAGAGGAGAAAATTGTGATTGCCCAGGCAAGTGCCCCTTTGAATTCGGAAGGATTTTTCATTCGTCCGAAGGTGAAAGCACGTCTTGACGGGGATTATCCGCTGGTAGACCCGGAGTCGGTGCAACTGATCGACGTCGGTCCTAACCAGATTGCCTCCGTGGCAGCCTCCCTGATACCCTTTCTGGAGCACGACGACGCCAACCGTGCCCTGATGGGGTCGAACATGATGCGTCAGGCGGTACCCCTGCTTCGCCCGGAAACTCCCATTGTCGGAACCGGCCTGGAGGGAAGGGCCGCCAGCGATTCCCGCATCCTGATCAAGGCGGAAGACAACGGGGTCGTCGAATATGTCGACGCCCGGCAGATTATTGTTCGCTACGATATGAGCGAAGAAGACAAGTTCGTGACGTTCGACCCTGAACTTGTCACCTACGAACTTCCCAAATTTTCCAAAACCAACCAGGGAACCACCGTAGACCTCAAACCCATAGTGTCGAAAGGCCAGAGAATCAAAAAAGGGGAGGTCCTCACCGAAGGATATGCCACCGAAAAAGGGGAACTGGCCCTGGGCCGGAACCTGATGGTGGCCTTCATGCCCTGGCAGGGGTATAACTACGAAGATGCCATCGTAGTCTCTGAAAGAGTGGTCAGCGACGACCTGTTCACTTCAGTGCACGTCGATGAATACAGCCTTGAAGTACGCGATACCAAACGGGGGGTGGAAGAATTCACCTCCGATATCCCGAATGTCAGTGAAGAGGCCACACGCAACCTGGATGAGAACGGGTTGATCCGCATCGGAGCCAATGTGCGTCCCGGCGATATCCTGATCGGCAAGATCACCCCTAAAGGGGAGTCTGACCCATCGCCCGAAGAGAAACTCCTCAGGGCTATTTTCGGCGATAAAGCAGGGGATGTCAAAGATGCCTCTTTGAAAGCTTCCCCTTCGCTCTATGGAGTAGTCATCGACAAAAAGCTCTTCTCACGTGTTGCCAAGGAGAAGAAAGGAAAATTCGCCACCAAACCGCTGCTTGACCAGATAGACACCAAATTTGAAAAAGAGGTTGCTGTGCTGAAGACCAAGCTCGAGGAGAAACTCTTTGAGCTGGTGTCGGGAAAGACATCACAGGGCGTCAAGGACTATTACGGTACGGAGGTCATTCCTAAGAGTGTGAAATTCACCCTCAAGCAGCTTCAGGAAATTGATTATCTGACCATCAATCCCGGTAAGTGGACCACCGACAAGGACAAGAACGAGTTGATCTTCCGGTTGGTGAACAATTACATCATGAAGTACAAGGAAGCGGAAGCTGTTTCGCGGCGGGAGCGTTTCAATGTGACTATCGGGGATGAGTTGCCTGCCGGAATTATTCAGTTAGCCAAGGTTTACATAGCCAAGAAGCGCAAGCTCCAGATCGGGGATAAGCTGGCGGGCCGCCATGGCAACAAGGGGATCGTGTCAAGGGTGGTCAGGGTGGAGGATATGCCGCACCTTGCCGACGGGACTCCCGTAGACCTTGTGTTGAATCCACTGGGGGTGCCTTCGCGTATGAACCTGGGTCAGATTTATGAAACAGTGCTGGGCTGGGCAGGCAAGGAATTGGGTTTCAAATTCTCGACTCCCATTTTCGACGGGGCCTCTCTGGATGAGATTACCGGTTTTACAGAAAAGGCAGGGATTCCCCGGTACGGAAAAACAGTACTTTACGATGGTGAAACGGGAGAGCCCTTTGACCAGGCCGCCACAGTGGGCATCATTTACATGATGAAACTGGGTCATATGGTCGAAGACAAAATGCATGCCCGGTCGATAGGCCCTTACAGCCTGATTACCCAACAACCCCTGGGTGGAAAAGCACAGTTCGGCGGTCAGCGCTTCGGGGAAATGGAAGTCTGGGCTCTCGAAGCCTTCGGCGCCTCTCACATTCTCCAGGAAGTCCTTACCGTCAAATCGGACGACGTCATGGGAAGAGCCAAAGCCTACGAAGCAATAGTCAAAGGAGAACCCATGCCACAACCCGGCATTCCCGAATCACTGAATGTATTGCTGCATGAATTGCGCGGTCTCTGCTTAAGCGTAAGAATGGAATAACCCGCTAACGGCACGCAAAAGCGGTTCCCGGTTGAATTAAAAAACCTTTTTACTATGACATTCAGAAAAGATAATAAGATAAAAAGCAATTTCTCCAAAATATCCATCGGCCTTGCATCGCCCGAAGAAATCCTGGAACGGTCGCATGGAGAGGTACTCAAACCGGAAACCATCAACTACCGGACCTATAAACCTGAAAGAGACGGGCTTTTTTGCGAAAGAATCTTTGGCCCCGTCAAAGATTATGAATGTCACTGCGGCAAGTACAAACGCATCCGGTACAAGGGTATTGTTTGCGACCGTTGTGGTGTGGAAGTCACGGAGAAAAAGGTCCGGCGCGAAAGAATGGGCCACATTTCACTGGTGGTGCCGGTTGCCCACATCTGGTATTTCAGATCGTTACCCAATAAAATTGGCTATCTGCTGGGGTTGCCGACAAAGAAACTCGACTCGATCATTTACTATGAAAAATATGTGGTTGTAAACCCCGGAGTCAAAGCAGCTGATGGTATCAAGCAACTCGATTTTCTCTCCGAAGAGGAGTACCTCGACATTGTGGAGACCCTTCCGAAAGAAAACCAGCACCTCGACGATGAAGACCCGAACAAGTTTGTAGCCAAGATGGGGGCTGAGGCCTTATATGCCATTCTGGCAACTTTGAACCTCGACGAATTATCGTACGATTTACGTCATAAGGCGGGCAACGAAACATCGCAGCAGCGTAAGAACGAAGCATTGAAAAGGCTGCAGGTGGTGGAATCGTTCCGGGCAAGTAAAACTGTGAACCATCCGGAGTGGATGATCATCAAAGTGGTGCCTGTGATACCACCGGATTTGCGGCCGCTGGTACCTCTCGACGGAGGAAGGTTTGCTACTTCTGACCTTAACGACCTCTACCGGAGAGTGATCATCCGCAACAACCGGCTTAAAAGGCTGATCGAGATCAAAGCCCCGGAAGTCATCCTCCGGAACGAAAAAAGGATGCTCCAGGAGGCCGTGGATTCGTTGTTTGATAATTCCCGCAAGGTAAATGCGGTGAAAACCGAGAACAACAGGGCTTTGAAGTCTTTGTCAGACAGCCTGAAAGGAAAACAGGGAAGGTTCCGGCAAAACCTTCTGGGTAAGCGGGTCGATTATTCAGCGCGTTCCGTCATCGTGGTGGGGCCGAAGCTGAAATTACACGAATGCGGTCTGCCCAAGGAAATGGCCGCAGAACTCTATAAGCCGTTTGTCATCAGGAAGCTGATCGAGCGGGGTATCGTGAAAACCGTTAAGTCGGCCAAAAAGATTGTTGACCGTAAGGATCCCATTGTTTGGGAAATCCTGGAGAATGTGCTGAAAGGTCATCCGGTGCTGTTAAACCGCGCTCCGACGCTGCACCGTTTGTCGATCCAGTCGTTTCAGCCGGTGCTGATCGAAGGAAAGGCCATACAGCTGCATCCCCTGGTATGTACAGGCTTCAATGCCGACTTCGACGGAGACCAGATGGCTGTACATCTGCCCCTGGGCAATGCGGCCATTCTCGAAGCCCAGTTACTGATGCTTGCCTCTCACAACCTGATGAACCCTGCCAATGGCGCCCCGATAACCGTACCTTCCCAGGACATGGTGCTGGGTTTGTATTATATGACCAAATCGCGGCCGGGAGTCAGGGGCGAAGGCATGGTCTTCTATTCCCCCGATGAGGTGATTATCGCCTTCAACGAAGGGGTTGTGGGTATGCACGCTAAAATCAAGGTCAAAGTGGAAGATGTAGACGAGAAAGGTGAATATTTCCGTCACATCCTGGAAACCACCGCCGGTCGGGTGCTCTTTAATGAGAGTGTTCCCCGCGAAGTGGGTTTTATCAATCAGTTGCTTACCAAAAAGTCGCTGCGTGATATTATCTCCTTTGTGTATAAGAAAGCGGGAAATGCCGCCACCGTGGCTTTCCTCGACGCCATCAAGGACATGGGGTATTACTGGGCTTATCGCGGAGGCCTCTCCTTTAATATTGATGATGCCATTATCCCGGAGGATAAAAATGAAATTGTCGAAGAAGGCTACAACGAGGTCGACGAGGTCATGGTTAACTATAACATGGGGAACATCACCAATAATGAACGTTACAATGCAGTCATTGATATCTGGACCCATGCGAATGCCAAGCTCACCAATTCGGTGATGAAGATTCTCAGCAACGACAAGCAGGGATTCAACTCGATCTATATGATGCTGGATTCGGGGGCCAGGGGTTCGAAAGACCAGATTCGCCAGTTATGCGGCATGAGGGGTTTGATGGCCAAACCCCAGAAATCGGGATCAACGACCTCCCAGATCATCGAGAACCCGATTCTGGCGAATTTCAAGGAGGGACTCTCGGTGCTGGAGTATTTTATTTCCACCCACGGAGCCCGGAAAGGGCTTGCCGACACGGCTCTCAAGACGGCCGATGCAGGATACCTTACCCGGAGGCTGGTTGATGTGGCCCAGGATGTGATCATCTCGGAAGATGACTGCGGCACCCTGCGGGGATTGATCGCGTCTTCGATCAAGAATAACGAGGAAATGGTGGTGTCGTTGTACGACCGGATTTTGGGACGTACCTCGGTGCATGATATCTATCACCCGTTGAAAGGCGACCTGATCGTGAAGTCGGGCGATGAAATTACCGAAGAGGTGGCTGCCATCATCGAAGATTCCCCGATAGAGAGTGTGGAGATCCGTTCGGTGCTCACCTGCGAGTCCGAAACCGGGGTGTGCGCCAAGTGTTACGGTCGTAACCTGGCTACCGGTAAGAAGGTGCAGAAAGGAGAAGCCGCCGGCGTGATAGCAGCCCAGTCGATCGGTGAACCGGGAACCCAGCTGACCCTGCGTACCTTCCATTACGGGGGTATCGCCGGAAATATCAGTGCTCAGTCGATGGTGGTTTCCAAATACGACGGTTATGCCGAGATTGAAGAACTGCGCACCGTACCCTTTGAGGACAAGGATGGGAACAACGTGGATGTGGTGGTGAGCCGGCTGGCAGAGTTGAAGATTATCGACAAGAATACCAACATCCAGTTGTCCAGTCATACGATTCCGTATGGATCGAAATTGTTCATCAAAAACGGGGACACGATAACCCGGGGACAGCATGTTTGCGAATGGGATCCCTACAATGGGGTGATCATTTCTGAATACGACGGGCAGGTTGAATTCGAGAACCTGATAGATGGCGTTACCTACCGCGAAGAGTCGGATGAGCAAACGGGGTATAACGAGAAAGTCATTATTGAGACCAAGGATAAGACCAAAAATCCCGGCATCCAGATTGTAGACCCGGGGGGAAACCTGATCCGGACTTACAACCTTCCGGTGGGAGGCTACCTTTCTGTCGGCAACAAGGACAGGATCCGTGCCGGGCAGGTACTGGTGAAAATACCCCGTGCAGCTGGCAAAGCCGGTGATATCACCGGAGGTCTTCCGCGGGTTACCGAATTATTCGAAGCCCGGAATCCTTCTAACCCGGCCGTAGTATCGGAAATCGACGGAGAGGTGACCCTCGGCAAGATCAAACGGGGAAACCGTGAAATTGTGGTGACCTCGAAATCGGGCGATGTGAAAAGATACCTGGTACCTTTGTCAAAGCAGATCCTGGTGCAGGATAACGACTATATCAGGGCCGGGACCCCGCTTTCCGACGGTGCGATTACACCCTCCGATATTCTGGGCATCAAAGGCCCCACCGCGGTGCAGGAGTATATCCTCAACGAGGTGCAGGATGTCTACCGTATGCAGGGAGTGAAAATCAACGATAAGCATTTTGAGGTTATCATCCGGCAGATGATGCGCAAGGTGGAAATTGAAGACCCGGGGCACACACGGTTTCTGGAGAAGCAGGTTGTGGACAAGAATGAGTTTTTCCAGGAAAACGACTGGATTTACAATAAGAAGATTGTCATCCAACCCGGCGATGGGGAAGGCTTGAAAGCCGGCCAGATTATTTCGGCCCGCAAACTCAGGGATGAGAACTCCATTCTGCGGCGTAAGGACAAGCGGCTGATAGAAGCCCAGGATGCCGTTCCGGCAACCTCCAGCCAGATTCTGCAGGGGATTACCAGGGCAGCCTTGCAGACACGAAGCTGGCTCTCCGCGGCCTCTTTCCAGGAAACTACGAAAGTGCTCAACGAAGCAGCCATCACAGGCAAGGTGGACTTCCTCGACGGACTTAAGGAAAATGTGATCTGCGGCCACCTCATCCCTGCCGGAACCGGACTGAAAGAATACAAAAACCTGGTGGTCGGTTCAAAAACCGAATACGACCGGCTGGTAGATTTGAAAGAACCTTTGGAAGAAGACGAATAGACCGGAAGCAATGAGCGAAAACAAACCACAGTCCCAACAACTGAATATTGAACTGAGCGAAGAGGTAGCCCAGGGCATCTATTCCAACCTTGCCGTGATTACCCATTCCAGTTCTGAATTTGTACTTGATTTTGTCAGGATCATGCCGGGTATCCCCAAGGCCAATGTGAAATCCAGGATCATCCTGACGCCGGAACACGTTAAAAGGCTGCTGCTGGCGTTACAGGATAACCTCACCAAGTACGAGTCGGTCCATGGTCCTGTAAAGATCAGCGGGGGTGGAAACCCGATGGTGCCGCCTATGACTTTCGGCGGACCGGCAGCTCAGGCATAAACGCGCCATACCGGCTTTTGTCAGACCGTAACATTTGCCATCTCTCTGCGGATCAGACGACATCAGTCCAACAAAACTGATTTCCGTTCCGTAAACAACTGGCAGGCGTTACGGTTTTTTTATTAGGGGTTTTGGTAACGGGGGCTGGAAATTCAATCGGAAGGGTAGATTATTCCAAATGGCGCTTTAAGTATCTGTAAATAAGTAATATACTATTCTTCCGGGGGTCATGTCCTTCGTCCTTTTTGCCATCCGGGAGGGGTACATCCTGATTTTTTTTGAAGCTGCAGTGGATCTGGTTATATTTGTTGCAGAAAAGGAAGGATGAATAAGATATGGAAGGCTACAGGATCGTAGTGCTGGCCAAGCAGGTTCCCGATACGCGCGATGTAGGCCGGGATGCCATGAAAGCGGACGGAACGGTGAACCGGGCTGCTTTGCCGGCCATTTTCAACCCTGAGGATCTGAACGCTCTGGAGCAGGCCCTGTGGATCAAAGACCGTTTTCCCGGAACGATAGTTACGGTGTTGACGATGGGACCCGGGAGGGCTGCTGAAATTGTCCGGGAGGGGCTGTTCCGGGGTGCTGATGCCGGCATTCTGCTGAGTGACCGTGCCTTTGCCGGTTCCGATACGTTGGCCACCTCCTATGCCCTGTCACGGGCCCTGGTCAGGATAGGTGCCATCGATCTGATCATTGCCGGCCGGCAGGCTATCGATGGCGACACAGCACAGGTAGGACCACAGGTAGCTGAAAAATTGGGACTTCCCCAGCTGACCTACGTGGAAGAGATTCTTGGTCTGCAGGATGGCAAAATCATAGCCCGCCGGCGACTTGAACGGGGCGTGGAGACAGTGAGCTGCCCCTTACCCCTTTTAATCACCGTCAATGGCACAGCCCGCGAATGCCGCCCCCGCAATGCCCGGCTCCTGATGAAATACAAACATGCCAAAACCATCTCTGAATTACAGTCCGCAAACGAAGATTACCTCTTCCTTTACAACGACCGGCCCTTTCTCCATATTACCGAGTGGTCGGCGCCCGATATTAATGGAGATCCGGCACTTCTGGGTTTGCAGGGATCGCCTACCAAGGTTAAAAAAATCGAAAATGTGGTGCTGCAGGCCAAAGAGTCCCGCCAGATCCTTCCGGATGAACCGGCTATTGAAGAACTGGTGCGGGAGCTGATCGCGAGTCATACGATTGGGTAGTCCCGGCAGGGAAACAATGATAAACATACTCCATGAACAGCGTTTTTGTGTATTGTGAGACGGAAGAGGGGGTCCTGGCGGATGTAGGACTGGAATTGCTGACCCGCGGGCGGAAGCTGGCCGATGGTCTGAAATGCAACCTGGAGGCCGTGGTTCTGGGAAAGGATCTCACAGGGGCGGCAGCCCGGGTGTTCCCCTTTGGTGTCGATGTCTTGCACCTGGCCGACGATCCCCGCCTGGATCCTTATACAACCCTGCCGCATGCCTCCATCCTGATCCGGTTGTTGCGGCAGGAAAAACCGCAGATAGTGCTGCTGGGTGCTACCTCCACAGGGCGCGACCTGGGCCCCCGCGTTTCATCGGCACTGCACAGCGGTCTGACAGCAGATTGTACCGGCCTGGAAACCGGCGACCACACAGACCCCAGAAGCGGCACTACCTTCTCTGATTTGCTCTACCAGATCAGGCCTGCCTTCGGCGGAAATATCATCGCCACCATCATCAACCCGGAACACCGGCCTCAAATGGCTACCGTCCGCGAAGGCGTAATGAAAAAGGAGATCCGCGACCCCGGTTACCGGGGAGTGGTGAAACCCATCGACACCGGTCAATGGTTGGATCCCGGTGATTTTGTGGTCACGCTCCTTGAACGGCACATGGAAAAACGGAGGGTGAACCTCAAAGGCGCACCGGTGGTTGTGGCCGGCGGCTATGGCGTGGGCTCAAAGGAAAATTTCAGGCTGCTGGTTGAACTGGCCGACCTTTTGGGAGGGGAGGTGGGGGCCTCCCGGGCAGCCGTGGATGCGGGTTTTGCAGACCACGAACGGCAAATCGGCCAAACCGGCATCACCGTCAGACCCAAATTGTATATCGCCTGCGGCATTTCCGGCCAGATCCAGCATAGGGCCGGCATGGATGAATCTGCCCGCATCCTCTCCATCAACACCGACCCCGAAGCTCCCATCAACGCCATTGCCGATTATGTCATCACCGGCGATGTAGCCGACGTGATCCCCAAACTCATCCGCTCCTATCATAAGATGATCCGGTAATTTGGCTTCATGACAAAAACAGAACAACCATGCCCAACTTTTATTCCGATAACAGAGATCTGAAGTTTCACCTTACCCATCCCCTGATGGACCGGATTATCCGGTTGAAGGAGCGGAATTTTTCCTGCCGGGAGCGGTACGATTTTGCCCCGGTGGACGCCGAAGACACCATGGACAGTTACGACAAGATCCTGGAGATTGTGGGAGAGATCAGCGGGGAGCTGATAGCTCCGAACGCGGAAAGTGTCGACAGGGAAGGTCCTGAAGTGAAAGACGGGCATGTGGAGTATGCCCAGGGAACCCGGAAAAACCTGGATGCACTGGTCCGGTCGGGATTGATGGGCATGGCGCTGCCACGGGAATACGGGGGTTTGAATTTCCCGGTGATGCCTTACATCATGGCTGCCGACATTGTCTCGCGGGCTGATGCGGGGTTTGTGAATATCTGGGGCTTGCAGGATTGTGCAGAAACCATTCACGAGTTTGCCTCCGAAACCCAAAAGACAGAATACCTGCCGCAGGTGGCTGCAGGTGCTACCATGGCCATGGACCTTACCGAACCGGACGCCGGCTCCGATCTTCAGGCCGTGCAGCTAAAAGCTACCTATCACGAAGCTTCCGGCCAGTGGCTTCTCAACGGAGTTAAAAGATTCATCACTAATGGCGACGGAACAATCTCCCTGGTGCTGGCCCGCAGTGAACAGGGCACCCGCGATGGCCGGGGTCTCTCCATGTTCCTGCATCATAAAAATATGGGGGGAGTGACCGTCAGACGGATCGAACACAAAATGGGTATCATTGGTTCTCCTACCTGCGAACTGGTGTTCCGCGATGCTCCCGCTGAACTGGTCGGTGACCGCAAAATGGGGCTTATCAAATATGTCATGGCCCTGATGAACGGGGCCCGCCTGGGTATCGCAGCCCAATCGGTGGGGATTTCTGAAGCCGCCTACCGGGAAGCCCTCCGCTTTGCCTATGGCAGGATACAGTTCGGAAAACCGGTGATCCGGTTTCCCGCCGTCTTTGAAATGCTGTCGGTCATGAAGGCCAAACTCGACGCCTCCCGGTCGCTGTTGTATGAAACCGCCCGGTTTGTCGATCTGTATAAATCCTATTCTCAACTTCCCGCTGACCGGAAACAAGAACCCGGTGAACGGCAGGAAATGAAGGAATTCCAGCGGCTGGCCGATGTCTTTACTCCCCTGGTAAAGGGGATGGCCAGTGAATTCTGCAACCAGCTGGCTTACGATGCCGTGCAGATTCACGGAGGTTCCGGATTCATGAAAGATTACCCTGTTGAGCGCCTTTACCGCGACGCCCGGATCACCTCCATCTATGAAGGAACAACGCAGATGCAGATGGTGGCTGCCATCCGCGGGGTCACCACCGGGACGTTCCTTTCCAGAATCAGAATGTACGAGGCAGCCGTGGTAACCCCTGAACTTTCCGGCCTCAGGCAAACCCTGATGCTCATGACCGGTGAATACGCTGCGGCTGTCGAACGGGTAGTCCGGATCAACAATAACGAATACACCGACTTTCATGCCCGAAGATTGGTCGAAATGGCCGGGTATCTCATCATGGGCTACCTTCTTACACTCGACGCAAACCGCGACAGGGAGTACACCCGGAGTGCCAGGAACTTCGTGAGACTGGCAAAAGCTGCGGTTACCAGTCATGCTGACTTTATCAGCAACTCCACTCCTGAAGATATGGAATACTATAAGTTCCTTCAGTCCTGACGCCATTTTCCCTTTTTGCAGATGGGTTTTAAGGTTTGGAGGGGGGATATTTTTTGTTTTCCTGGGGGAAACAGTAAAATTTTTCGGTTAATCGTTTGGAAAGGGGAAAAAGGTGATTATCTTTGCACCCCCTAAAGAGGATAAAGAGGGAGAAGGGATGCTGGTGGAATCGATGTGAATCGTAGCTACCGGTACTAAACAGGAAGAGATAGGGAACGTTCTTTACAAAGATGAAGCACAAAAAGCAAGGTGAAACAAGCTTTGTTAATTCCAAGAGGGACCTGGGCGAAAGAGACAGAACTTTTTGATTACATCGGAGAGTTTGATCCTGGCTCAGGATGAACGCTAGCGGGAGGCTTAACACATGCAAGT
>CAZYUA010000026.1:6499-62850 GCA_964650525.1 uncultured Prolixibacteraceae bacterium | reverse complement strand
GGGGGGATTCGAACCCCCGGTACAGTTTCCCGTACGACAGTTTAGCAAACTGTTGGTTTCAGCCACTCACCCACCTCTCCGGAGGTCTCCTCACTGAAATCGGGGACGAAGATCCTAAAAAACCGTCAGGACGTCCCATTGCCGATACATTCAGAACCTTACCACCTTAATGGTGGCTGCAAAGGTAACCTATTTTCGTTTCCGGCAAATGGCTCCGGCAACTTTTTCCCTTGCCGGAAGAAAATCCCGCATAAAACCTTTACAACCCTGAAAAGACTGACGTGCCGAAGACAAGGTTACCAATGGCACGGTGACTTGCCGGACAGCAATGTTCCACAGAATCAGCGTACTTTACCAAGCAAATGCCGGGTGAGATTGACCGCAGCCTTGCCATTCCCGAAATCTTGCGGAAGACGGCTGTGACCGATATATTCATTGTAGAGCCAGGGATCGCCGATGGCCAGGACATACCCCTTTCCATAATTTGTTTCAGCCATGAAGATGTCATCGCCGTCCTTCAGCACCGGCCGGGCACGCCGGGACAAAAGGATGGGCGCCACCTCCTTAAGGTAAATCTTGGACACACCCTCAAAGAGGGGATGCGCGGGAAGACCGGTCTCCGCCCCCATCTCCCAGTCACGGTTCAGCACCGGGTTCAACGTTACCGGCACAAACCGGAAACCAAAAACCTCAGCCAGCAGGTTGAAATGGGTAAACTCACAGTTGGGCCCGTCGTTCGCCATCAGTAACAACACCCCTCCCCGCTTCACCCACCGTTTGATATTCTTCACATCCGCGGGGGTGACATAATTCGGTTTGGGGTTTTCGCGGGTTGTGTCGGGATCTACGATGATGTAAACACCAAGGTCCTGCAGCTCACGGCCCGACGGAGCCACCTCCAGGGTTACCAGGGCAGCTCCCTGGCTGACAAACAGGCCCCCCAGCTGCGAAAAGCCGCTGTCGGCAGAGTCGTTCCAGGTATAGTGGAAAACCTTGCCCGTCCGGGCATGCACCTCATGGTTGAACCAGTTGTCGAGCCCCACCACCGGCTGCGCCTTCGTACCTCTGACAGGAAAAACAGTGGCACAAACCACCAGAACAAGCGCGAAGGCAACCATTTTTCTGTTTGTCATCATAATTTTCTGTTTGATAATACCCCAAAAATAAACTAATATTTGCGTTTTCAGCAACAACGTGAACACCGGATTGTAAAAGCAGTAATTTTGGCAAAAATTTACCGGATCGGCAACTGTCCGCCGAATCGCCGGAAATCGGAACGGCCTCCGGAGACTCATCTGAGAGCGGGTGCCAGCCGGGTACCACGATTTTGGCAGGATTGTTGCATGGCTGTATTATCAACAAAAATTACAAAAGGAAAAAATATGAAAAAACTGGTTCTTCTGGCTTTGGTGCTCGCCTTCACAAGCTCCCTGGCCCTCGCACAGACCACTCCCGACACTACTCTGGTGATCGCTTTTGAAAAAACCCTTCACGACTACGGCACAATTGTGAAGGGAAGCGACGGCACCTGCGAGTTCATCTTCACCAACAAAGGAGCTACCCCGCTGATTCTGAACAATGTAAGTGCTTCCTGCGGTTGTACGGCTCCTTCGTGGACCCGCGAACCGGTGGCCCCGGGTGCCAAGGGTTCGGTGAAGGCGAAATACAATACCAACATTGTTGGTAGTTTCACCAAGACCATCACCGTTTACTCAAACGCCAAAAATTCACCGCAGACCCTCACCATTAAGGGAACTGTCGCCGCCCAGTAGTCTTTTCTTTCCAAGTTTGGGTAATCCCTTAAGCCTGGAACAGGTGAAGAAAAGGGATCCCGGATCCATACGGACCTTAACTGTATTGAAGGTTCGCTTACCCCGTCTCGACTTAGTCGGGACCGGATTTCTGACTGGCAAAGAGGTCCTGTTGAAGGCTGGAGAGATCGCACCGGATCAGATCCGGGAGATCAGGAAGACATACTGGCATTCATCCGGGTACCACAGTGCCCGATTCCAAAAGCAGTCGGGGAAGTGAGGATCAACTTATCTGATCCAAAGGTCACCCCTGCCTTTCCGACGGGGTGTTATTCCCGCTGTTTTTGTCTTTTTTCTTTACCAGGTCTCTGATGAAGTCACCCAGCAGGTAACCTGCTGCCGCTCCCCAGAGGGTACTCCAGTACCACACCGAACGGATAGGGCAGCTACCCGAACGGCACCCGACGAGCCTCCAGTAGAGAAATCCGGCCACAGCCCCGAAGGCTGCGGCAGCCAGGGACCACCTGTATTTGATCAGAAAAGCTTTCATCCTATCACATAAACAGAAAAAAGTCAGAATTGTTCAATACTGGAGCGCCACTCCGTGCAGGGGGAGGCTGATCTTGCTCCTCGGAAAAAGACTCCGGTATTCAAACAGGCAGAGAAAGAGAGCTTCAAAGGGCTGTCGCCATCTGGCCCGGACACTCCTGACCAAACCCAGGCAGGAGGTCGGAGGGTCTCCCTGCTCAAACTGCACACACGAATCCCGACCCTATCTCTTTTGGGTGGACGCGACGACACCCCTGAAATAGCCGATCGATTCGGCAATGCCCATATAGGGATCAGTCATGTCTTTTTCGTGTTCCAGGCTGCACACCCCGGTATAGCCAACCTTCCGCAGCATCTTCACAAAGGCCGGAATGTCGATCACCCCTCGTCCTATCTCCAGGGAATAGCCCAGTTTTGTGATACCGGTAACATCCTTGATATGGATGTCGAATACGCGCGACCGGTATTTCTTCAGGTCCGCCACCGGGTCCTTGCCATTGCGGGTGTCGTGCCCGATGTCGAGGCACATCCCGATGCGCGGATCCAGGTCCTTTACGTTTTTCCAGACATCGTCGGCATCGGGGTAGAGAGGCATGTCCGGTCCGTGGAGGTGAATGGCATAATGGAATCCATATTCCTGTACCTTTTTTTCCACATAGGGCAGCAGGTCATAGTCAGGCACCCCGACGACCAGCTTGACCCCTACCCTGCTGGCATACGCAAAAGCCTGGTCTATCTCCTCCTCAGACCGCATGTAGATGGGGCCTACCGCATAACCGGTAACCCCCTTGGAGGCCAGTTTCGCTTGAAAGGCAGCAATCTGCGCCTCCGTGCTGGCCAGCGGGAGGTGAAAATCCTTGATGCATAGGTAGTGGACATCTACCCGCTGCATTACCTCCAGGGTCTTGTCGATGTCGAATTTATTGAAGGTATAACCTGCCATGCCGAGACGGAATTTTTCGCCGGTCTCCGGCGCCGGTTGCTGCCCGGGACGTTCCTGGCCCCAGGCCGGCCGGACTGCCGTCAGCATTCCTGCCATCATACCTAAAAGAAGAATCTTATTCATATCGCTGTAAATCAAAATTTTCTGCATCGGCCACCCCAGACCCTCTCCCGGGGCTCTGAATGCAAAGGTAATTCTTTTACCCTTTAGCTGCCGGTGCGTGCAACAGATTGTGAAGGTCTTCCCCCTTTTCTTAAGTCATGGTAGACCGGAATTTCCCCCTATAGTCATTCAACCTTACGGGGCAGGCTGCTTCGCTTGTTTTCACTTTTCGTTTTTCACTCCCTACTCCCTGGTCCATACTCCCTACTCTTTTTCTCTCCTCCCGCAAAAGCGGGACAGGCTGTCTGAGCCGGGACTACCCCGTGGAGTCATTCAACCTTACGGGGTAAGCTGCTTCGCTTGTCTACGCTCTCCGCTCTTCGCTTTTTTTCTCCGTTCTCCGCTTTTTTCACTCCCTACTCCATACTCCCTACTCTTTTTCTCTCTCCGCTCTACGCTTTTTCACTCCCTACTCCATACTCCATACTCTTTTTCTCTCCGCTTTTTGCCATTCGCCATTCGCATCGTCTGATTTTCAAACAGCGGGCGGGGGAATCGGGGGCATTCCGCGATCCCCGGGCGCTGCCCGGGGCTATACTAACCTGCCCCTGCGGGGCGTAACATCGGTATTCTCTATTTGCTATTCACTACCCACATTTCGTTTTGCACTCTATGCTCTACGCTCTCCGCTCTCCGCTTTTTCACTCCTTACTCCATACTCCCTACTCTTTTTCTCTCTCCGTTTTTCGTTCCCGTCTGCGCCGGGACTGCCCCGTGGAGTCATTCAACCTTACGGGGCAAGCTGCTTCGCTTGTCTACGCTCTCCGCTCTACGCTTTTTTTCTCCGCTCTCCACTTTTTTCACTCCCTGTTCCTGATGATTTGCGCCTGATTTTCTGAAGGATGCAGCACATGCGACAGCCCCGGCCCCAAAAACCGCCCAAAAGGTTTGGAAGTGTCGATTATTCATTGTATTTTTGAAATGCACAGCGACGTTCCTTGAACCAAGATACTTCCGCATTGACTCTGAAGTTGGTAAACTCAACAGTACAAACTTAAACGAGCAAGCTTTCTGGTGTAAAAACAGGCCTGGTAGTCCCGACTCGTCGGGATGAGTCTTCGGACCGTTGGACGTTTGAGCACCGGGGCACTCAAATCCTGTTCATCGGGGTTTTACGCAATCGGGGTTGATGCGGATTTTTTGTGCCTCCCGTGATACGGAAGACGATCCACTGGAGCAAAAGCAGCACCGATACCAGGGCGGCAATCGCGGGGATCACATCCCCATGGCGGGTATAGTAGGTAAGCTCCTGGTTATAGTTGATCGTCCCGGCCAGGGTGGTCTCCACCCACCAGGGGGTCTGCGCCACCAGGTCGCCCCGCTGGTTGATAAGGGCCGAGATGCCGGTGTTGGCTGCACGAACCACCGGCCTCCGGTTTTCCACAGCTCTCAGCCGCGCAAAGGAGAGATGCTGCCGGTAGCCTGGCGTATTTTTCCACCAGCCGTCATTGGTAATCACCAGGATGACCCCCGCACCTTCCCGCACAAATTCTGCCAGGTATCCCCCGAATACCGACTCATAGCAGATCACCGGGGCCACCCGGTCACCACCCGGGGTGATAAAATTCGCAGGCTCTGCCTGGACCCCCAGGCTTCCGCTTGTGCCCCCGAGGTTGATGATCAGCCGGTCCAGGAACTTCAGGTACTTCCGGTAGGGCATCTTCTCCACGCCGCTCACCAGTATTGACTTGTGGTACACCTGGCACCGGCCCGAAGTGTCGGTCATCAGGGCTGTGTTGTACACATCGTAGACCAGCCCGTCGGACGAATGGCGTGCTGTGGCTGAGGGCTCTTCTCCCGGACCGTACACCCGGTAGGTGGAGGCACCGAAGACCAGGACAGCCTTCTCCTCCGGGGGAATAACGCGGCGCAGCCGGCTGAAAGCCGGATAGCCGTTCAGCCCGGCCTCGTTCCAGTTCTGCTCGAAGACGGTCTCCGGACCCACGATATAGTCAACGCCCGGAAATAGGCTCTCCTCCGCCAGACGGGTGAAGGTGAGGACCTTTTCGCCCACGGCAGCATCGTCGTGCGCCTCGCCATAGGGGTCGATGTTGGGTTGGATCACCAGTACCCCTCGCGGATCGGGAGCCTCCCGGTAGGTATGATAGCGGATGAGGCTGGCTGCCGCCGGCACCACAACCACCAGAAACAAGGCCATACCCGCCGGAACAAGCTTCCTGCGCCCGCCTACCCGTACAAGCTGCTTCAGCAACCGGAAGAGCAGAAGATTGACCATCCATATCCAGAGCGATCCGCCCATAACGCCGGTATACTCATACCACTGCACCAGCCGGGGTGTGCCGGCAAACCCATTGCCCAGGGTCAGCCAGGGCCATTCGATATCCCAGTGATAGTGCACCAGCTCGAAAGCGATCCAGAAGGCGGCAAAGGCTACGTCGCCAGCTGTCCCGCGGGCGGTACGCCGCACCAGGTGAGCCAGCCAGAAGACCAGCGACATGAAAAAGGCATTCAGGAATACTGCCATGAAGGCTCCTGCCGGCGTAGCATGAAAGATCCACCAGGTGGTGAGGCCGTTCCAGACGACAAACGCCAGAAAGGAAGAGCCCCAGAAGGCAAAGCTCCCGTAGTGCTCCGGATGCTCAGAAAACAGATCGTCGAGGAGGAGCAGCGGAAGAAAAGCCACGAACAGTAGCCACCCCGGAAATTCCAGCCACGGCAGGCTTAGCATCACTCCTGCAGCCAGGGGCAGCACCCATCGGATCAGCAGACTCTTCTTCATATTTCAGGAACCGGTTAAATAATTGGTGTCCGTATCAATGCGAAGGCAAAATTATGAATTAGAGTGACTATTTTAGCAAAATTACCGTTTTTAACGATATGGGAAGAAGGTTGCGAACGATCGGTCTCTGGTTCTGCGGGCTGATGCTGGCGGCAAACCTGGTTGCGCAGGAGGCCCCCCGCACGGTTACGGCAGCGCCGGGCGACGGCATCCTGAGCCTGTTGCGGAAAAACGGCCTGTCCCCCTCTTCTTTTGATCACTTTGTGGAGCTGAACAAGGAGAGGCTGGGACCGGAAAACACCCTCTTTGCCGGCAGGAAATACCAACTTCCGGAAGAAAAGTCTTCAAAGCCATCTTCAGGTGAAACAGCCACCCGCACCTACGACATTTTTGGCAGCGACTACCGGGAGGTGACCTTCAAGAGCAGCCAGCTCCGGGGGGCGGTATTTTACCTGGTGGCGGGGCACGGGGGCCCCGACCCCGGGGCTGTGGGCAAATACCGGGGACACACCCTCTGCGAAGATGAATATGCCTACGATGTAACCCTCCGCCTGGGGCATAACCTCCTCGAACACGGGGCCACGGTATATTTCATCGTCCGCGACCCCAACGACGGCATCCGCGATACGGAAATCCTGAAAGCCGACCGGGATGAGGTGTGTCATCCCCGACTGACCATCCCCCTCAACCAGGTGGCCCGGCTCAAACAGCGCACTGCCGCTGTTAACCGTCTCGACGCCACCCGCCGCGGCCAGTACCGGCGCATGATCTGCATCCACGTGGATGCCCGCAGCAAAGGCCAGAATATCGACGTCTTCTTTTACCATGACAAGCGGAGCAAACAGGGCGAAAAGGCGGCAACAACGCTGAAGAACACCTTCGGGGAAAAATACCGCAGGCACCAGCCCAACCGCGGCTACCGGGGAACCGTATCGGCAAGGGACCTCTATGAGGTCACCCACTCCAGGCCGGTGGCAGTATATATCGAACTGGGCAACATCCACCATGCCCGCGACCAGCAGCGGATCGTCAACTCCGGCAACCGGCAGGCACTGGCCAACTGGCTCACCGACGGGCTCCTCCGCGACTTCCAAAACAATAAATAAAAATGAACTACCCCGCCGCAAGCAGCGGGATTTCTTGCCGGATTACCTGACCTATATTGCGCCGCAGAGCGGCGGGGATTTAATCCCATTGAAAATGAACTACCCCGCCGCAAGCAGCGGGATTTCTTGCCGGATTACCTGACCTATATTGCGCCGCAGAGCGGTGGGGATTTAATCCCATAGAGATAAAAAACAAAATCGGACAGCCGTCCATTCAAACAGCCAACGTTGAACTGGATGTTTTCTCTTTGGAGCTGACCGTGATATTCCCCGCTCCGGGAGTCGGACGGGATGGGGTTTTTGAGGCTAATTGCTAACTGGACATTGCAATTTGAGGTTCGAAGTTGGTTCCGGTCAGCAGTCTGGTGACGATCAGAAGTTGAAGAAGTCATCCAGGTCGCGGCGCTCCTTTTTGGTGGGTCGCCCGGAACCCGGTTCACGGAAAAACCCTTCCGCCTGACGGTGTGCCTCCAGCAGTGCCAGTTCTTCCGGTGGCGTCACCTCCGTCATGAATTGGATGCTGTCGGCCGCTCCCACGCGGGAGCGGGGACAGGCCACCACCCGGTAACTTCGGCGAATGGGGGGTTTCCGCACGCGCACCACCTCTCCCGGTTTCACGTCGCGGGAGGCCTTCACGGGAAACCCGTTGACTTCAACATGCCCTTTGCGGCACGCCTCTGTGGCCAGGCTCCGGGTCTTAAAAACCCGCACTGACCATAGCCATTTGTCGATTCTTGCCGTCTCAGCCATGCGATGCGGGGTCCTTGCCGGGCGGGTTCTCTTTTTTGCGCGTATTGAAGCGGTTCATGGTCAGATCCAGGCCCAGGGTCCCGAAACTGCGGATGGCATCGGCCACAGTTCCGGCATATGCCGGCACTTCTTTTTCTTCCTCGCTGCTCCAGCCTCCCAGGACATGATCCACCTGCTTTCCCGGATGGAAATCATCGCCTATGCCAAAGCGCAAACGGGCATACTCCTGTGTTCCGAGTACCTCGCTGATGTTGCGCAGTCCGTTATGACCGCCATCGCTGCCCCGCGCCCTGATCCGGATCGTGCCGAAGGGCAGGGCCAGGTCATCGCATACCACCAGCAATCCGGAGAGAGGAATCTTTTCCCTGTTCAGCCAGTAGTTTACCGCCCGACCGCTGAGGTTCACAAAGGTCGAGGGTTTCAGCAACAGGAAGATGCGGCTTTTATACCTGTACTCAGCCACAAAACCGTAGCGGCGGTCCTCAAAGGGAATACCGGCAACAGCCGCCATTGTCTCCAAAACCGTAAAGCCGATGTTATGACGGGTGTTGTGGTACTCGTTTCCGATATTGCCGAGCCCGGCAATTAAGTATTTCAAGGCTCAGAAAATGGGTTACTTCTTGGTTTCCTTGCCCGACAGGGCAGCCCTGGCAGCCCTGGTCACCGACACGGTGGCAATTACGTTGGTTTTGGGTGTGAGAAACTCGATGCCACTTAGCTTCAGATCCCCGACCTTGAGGCTCTGCCCCAGGTCCAACCTGCTTACATCCAACGTTATAGCGTCAGGCATATCTTTCACCAGACCCTTTACTCTCAGATTACGAAGGTTCAGCTTCATCTTACCCCCTGCTTTAATCCCTATAGCAGTTCCTTCCACCTGGATGGGAAGGTTAACTTTGATGGGAGTGTTTTCGTTGATCCGGAGGAAATCAACATGCAGCAGTTGTTCTTCCACGGGATGCCACTGGGCATCCTGCAAAAGCGCCCCGTAGGTGTTTCCGTCGATAACCAGATTGACGGTATACACATCCGGGGTGTAAATCAGGGGCCGGAATTGGCTGAAAGGTGCACTGAAATGGATGGTTTCATCCTTGCTGTAAAGCACACAGGGAACGTCCTTCAGGGCTCTCAGTTTTTTGGAGTCTTTTTTACCGGTGGTTTTCCGGAGACTGCCTTGAATCTCGATTGATTTCATGATACTTTCCAAAAATTCATTATGGTACTCAGTTCTCCCTTATGATAAAGGGCACACAGCATGCATAATTTCAGACTTGCCGTCTGGAAAAAAGCGGTGCAAAGATAGCACTTACTTGAAATATAACGAACTTATCGATTGATTTTTATAGACTCTTTCGATCGCTTCGGCGAAAGCATCGGCCACGGAGAGGTATTTGATTTTCGGAGAGGTATGGAGGGGGGGGAGGGAATCGGTAAGGTACACTTCTTCGAGTACGGACTTATCGATGTTTTCGATAGCGGGGCCGGACAGGACCCCATGGGCTGCGAAAGCGCGGACGCTGAGGGCACCCTTGTCGAGCATCAGTCTGGCAGCCTTGGAGATGGTTCCGGCTGTGTCGATCATATCGTCGACGATGATCACATCTTTGCCGGTAACTTCTCCGATAAGGGTCATAGAATCGACGATGTTGGCCTTAGCGCGCGATTTATGGCAGATGACCATGTCTGTTTCCATCAGGCGGGCATAGGTATTGGCCCGCTTGGTGCCGCCAACGTCTGGGGAGGCTATGGTGATGTCCTTCAATCCCAATTGCCGAATGAAGGGAATGAAAACGGCCGAAGCAAAAAGGTGATCCACCGGAACGTTGAAAAATCCCTGGATCTGGTCGGCATGCAGGTCCATGGTGATGACCCTGTCCACTCCCGCTGCCGACAGCAGGTCGGCCATGAGTTTGGCGCCGATGGAGACCCGTGGTTTATCCTTCCGGTCCTGGCGGGCATATCCGAAATAGGGAATCACAGCGATGACCTTGTAGGCACTGGCCCGCTTGGCTGCATCAATCATCAGCAACAGTTCCATCAGGTTATCAGCCGGCGGGGGCGTCGACTGAACGATGAAGACGTGTGAGCCACGGATGGTCTCATCAAAACAGGGCTCAATTTCCCCATCGGAGAAAACCGTGCAGGAGCTGATACCCAGGTCTAAGCCCAGGCTGTCGCAGATCCTGGCCGCCAGATAACTGGTTTTACGACAGGAAAAAACCTTCAGCGGATGAATTTTGGTTCCCATGGTACACTGGTTTGGTTTGGCTCTTTGATCTTATGCAAAGGTAAAACTTTCGTGATTCCATCCCGGGAGAGGCCTCATTTCTTTTTCCGCGCTCCGGGTTGCAGGGAGGTCCAGGTTGCATTGACCTCCCCGATGAAATCCAGGATCTCCATACGACCTCCGGCATTCACCGAGGAGGTGACAAACAGGGTGGGCAGGGGATCCCAGATTTCCGACAGCTGGTTCCGGTACCGGTTGATGGCTTCGTCCGCTTCAGAAGGTTTCAGCTTGTCGCTCTTGGTAAATACCAGGGCAAAAGGGATCTGTTTCCCGCCCAGCCACGTCATGAAGTCCAGGTCGGAAGCTTTTGCCTCGTGCCGGATGTCCACCAGCAAAAAGAGACAGCACAGGTTGGTCCGATCCAGGATGTATCTTTCCAGCAATCGTGACCAGCGGTGTATCTCGGCCTTCGGAGCACGGGCATAACCATAGCCGGGAAGGTCAACAAGGTACCAGCTTTGGTTCATGAGGAAGTGGTTGATAAGCTGTGTTTTACCCGGTGTTGCCGAGGTTTTGGCCAGCGATTTCCGGCCTGCCAGCATATTCAGGAGCGACGATTTTCCAACGTTGGACCGGCCTACAAAAGCATATTCCGGTTTGTCGGGCAGCGGACACTGGCTGACCCGCGAACTGCTTACCAGAAATTTTGCCTGTTTGATTTCCATATATTTATTGGTATGTGAACTACCTTTCAGGGTTGCCGAAGCCCGGGCAATGAGGAACGATTCATGCACCCCGGGAGAAAAACCGTCATTCCCCGATGAAGACCTCCAGCAACCTGGCGCAGCCGTTGGCTGGTGCCAGGGTGAAATTTTCCAGGCAGGCAGGCACCAGTAGGGTCTCCCCTTTGCGGAACTTCTCCTGCCCCCCTTCCCAGGTGAGGATCCCCTCTCCCTCTACCCCAACATAAAGGATGAAAGAGTCTAGCCAGCCCATCTCCTTGACTACCGGCTGGTCCATTTCCAGAATTCCGGTAGTGAAATAAGGACAGGACACTACAGGTACAGTCCGGTTCCGTGTGAGGAAATAAGGGGTTTTGGTTTCCCTGCTGAAGCTGAAATCGATGGCATCGAGGGCCAGCGCGGTATGCAATTCGCGGAAGTTGCCTTTTTCGTCGCGCCGTCCGTAATCGTAAATCCGGTAGGTGACGTCGCTGGTTTGCTGAATTTCCGCCAGAAGGATACCCCTGCCGATGGCGTGGATTCGTCCGGCAGGGATAAAAAAAACATCGCCGGTCAGCACATCGGAGAACTCCAGAAGTTCGGTAAGCTTTCCACTTTCGAGGGTTTTGAGGTATTTCTGGCGGTCCACCAGCTGGTTGAATCCGGACACCAGGCGGGCTCCCGGTTGCGCATCCAGGATGTACCACATCTCAGTTTTTCCGTTGGCGCCGTGTCTCCTTCGCGACAGTTCATCACCGGGGTGCACCTGAATGGAAAGATCCTCTTCGGCATCTATGAACTTCACCAACAGGGGGAACTCAATCCCGAAGCGGTCGAAGACCTTTTCTCCCACCAGGTCGCCCATGTAGATTTCGGTAAGTTCCAAAAGGTCATTCCCCTTGAGGAAACCGTTGGCCACCACCGACACGAACCCTTCGACTGCCGACAGCTCCCAGCTCTCACCACACCGCTCCAGGCGGCAACCTCTTTTCCTGAGAGCCGTCCGGATCCGGCTACCTCCCCAGAGACGCTCCTGGTACACCGGGTAAAACTTCAGCGGATATAGTTGTTTCATTCCTTTTACTTTGCGAAAATAAAACTATTTTAGCTGTGTTAAGGAACATCCGGTTTATTAAGTTCCAATAATGAACTACCCCGCCGCATGCAGCGGGGTATCCTGATGGATTGCTTATTGTATTTTGCGCCGCAGAGCGGCGGGGAATGAATCCCACAGAGATTAAACAGAACCTGGAAAACAATGCTGGTAATTGGTATCGCAGGAGGGACGGGCTCCGGGAAAACAACCGTGGTGAACAAGATCGTGGCAGCCTTCTGCGAAGAGGAGGTGGCCGTCATGTCGCAGGATGCCTATTATTACGATAACGGGCATCTCTCGCTGGAGGAAAGAAGGAAGAAAAATTTCGATCATCCCGAATCGATTGAATTTCCGCTGATGGTGGAGCACATCCTGGCCTTAAAGGAGGGGCATGCGGTGGAACAGCCGACCTATTCGTTTATCACGTGCCGTCGGCAACCCGCGACAATTACCCTTGAACCGCGTCATGTGCTGATCGTGGAGGGGATCCTGTGCCTTGCCGATGAGAACCTGCGTAAGTTGATGGATGTCAAGGTTTTTGTGGATTGTTCTCCCGACGTGAGGCTCTCTCGGGTGATCCGCCGGGATATCATGGAGCGGGGCCGCAATGTGGATCAGGTTCTCGACCGGTATGAGCAGACCGTCCGGCCAAGCCACCTTCAGTTTATTGAACCTACCAAGAATTTCGCCGACATCATCGTGCCCCAGGGAGGCCTCAACCTGAAAGCCATTGAAATCCTCACCCACTACATCACCCAGATCCTGAAGAACAGGTAATATCGCGGAAGGCCCCCCAATCCCCGGCCCGCTGATTGAAACGAGCATGGTGCTTCGAACATAGAAGGATGGGTATTTCCCCTCCATGCAGGTTCCACGGGCGTGAAGAACCGGAGCAAGCCCGGAATCTATATATAAGTGAAGAACAATTAATTAAATGGACAACAGACGAGTGAAATGCCGGCGATGAAAATTGCGGGGGGAACGGGAACAGGTTAAGCCGATGAATATACCGCGCTCTGCTTTTCTATTTTATCCGCCGCGCCATGTCGCGCGAGTACTCACGGTCCCGGATAGACTCCCGTTTATCGTAGATCTTTTTTCCCCTGCAGAGTGCAATTTTCAGCTTGGCAAGTCCTTTTTCGTTAAAGAAAAGCTCCAGAGGGATGATCGTCAGCCCTGTTTCCTTTGTCTTTCGCTGCCATTTCAGCATCTCCCGCCGCTGTAACAGCAGCTTGCGGTCCCTTTTGGCCATATGGTTGTTACAGGTTCCCAGTTCGTATTCGGCAATGTGGAGATTTTTCACATACAACTCGTTTTTCTGAAACTGGCAATAGGAATCGGTCAGGCTGGCCTTGCCCTGGCGGATGGACTTGATTTCCGTGCCTGCCAGCACCATACCGGCATCGAGGCTTTCGATTACTTCGTATTCGAAAGCTGCCTTTTTATTCTTGATGACGATTTGTGGTGCCGGTTTTGCCATAGTACGGATGGTTAACAGGATAATACCCTGATGGCCTCCGGGACCTCCCCGGGGTTTGGACAAAAGTAGCAATAAGAAGGATAATAACCAATGGCATGACCCTGTCAGCGGGGATTGGTTTTTTGTTTGAGGAGTTCCTGGAGCCGGTACATTTCGTCGCGCAGGCTTGCGGCTTCGAGGAAGTCCAGTTCGCGGGCGGCGGCTTCCATCTGTTTTTTCGTCGCAAGGATTGCTTTTTGCAGGGCTTCGGGCGACATGTACTGCACCACCGGGTCGGCAGCCACATCCGGATGGCTGGCGCCCCCGGCATAGGCAAAAGCTCCGGCCTTGTCGCTGCGGAATTCGTAGCCGATGATCTCGCGGGTAGGCTTAATGATTGGCTGCGGGGTGATGTGATTTTCCTGGTTGTAATGAAGTTGTTTGGCCCTCCGGTAGTTGGTGGCATCGATGGTCCTCTGCATCGAGTCGGTGACCTTTGCCGCATACATGATTACCCGGCCGTTCAGGTTCCTGGCCGCCCGTCCTGCTGTCTGGGTCAGGCTTCGCTCCGACCGCAGAAATCCCTCCTTGTCGGCATCCAGGATGGCCACCAGCGACACCTCCGGGAGGTCGAGCCCCTCTCTCAGCAGGTTGATACCCACCAGGACGTCGAAGACGCCCGAACGCAGCTGCTCCATGATCTCCACGCGCTCCATGGTATCCACATCGGAGTGGATATAGCGGGTTTTGACGCCCGCTCTGGCCAGATAGCGGCTCAGCTCCTCTGCCATCCGTTTGGTGAGGGTGGTCACCAGGGTCCGCTCATTCCGTTCCGTGCGGAGGCTGATCTCATGCATCAGGTCATCCAACTGGTTGGTTACAGGCCTCACCTCGATGACCGGATCGAGCAACCCTGTGGGCCGGATCAGCTGTTCTACCACCACCCCCTGGCATTGCTCCAGCTCATAATCTGCCGGGGTGGCGCTCACATAGACGATCTGGCTGACCAGGCTTTCAAACTCCCCGAACCTCAGGGGACGGTTGTCGATGGCTGCCGGCAGGCGAAATCCAAATTCCACCAGCGTCACCTTCCGCGAATGGTCTCCCCCGTGCATAGCCCTGATCTGCGGAAGGGTAGCATGGCTCTCATCTATAATTGTCAGAAAATCAGAAGGAAAATAATCCAGCAGGCAAAAAGGGCGTGTGCCGGGAGTGCGGCCGTCAAAATACCGGGAATAGTTCTCAATCCCCGGGCAGTACCCCAGCTCCTGCATCATCTCCATGTCGTACTCCACACGCTCTCGGATCCGTTTGGCCTCAAGCAACTTTCCATTTTCCACGAAATAGTCCACCTGCCCTGACAGATCATCCTGGATCTGGCGAATCGCCAGTTTCATCCGTTCACGGGTGGTTACGAAAATATTAGCCGGGTAAATGGTGGCCGATTCCAGGACTTGCAGGGTGGTCCCTGCAACAGGGTCGAAGGAGGAGATCTCCTCCACCTCGTCTCCCCGGAAAAGTAACCGCAAGGCCGTATCGGAGTAAGCCGGAAATATGTCAATCGTGTCGCCCCTGACCCTGAAATTCCCGCGTTCGAAATCGGTGCCGCTGCGGGAGTAAAGAGCATCGACCAGACGGTGAAGCAGTCCGTTGCGCGAGATCAGCTCACCGGTATGCAAAGAAACAACATTGGCATGAAAATCTTCGGGATTCCCGATGCCATAAAGACAGGACACTGAAGAGACCACAATCACGTCGCGGCGCCCTGATAACAGGGAAGAGGTGGTGCTGAGCCGCAACTTTTCGATATCCTTGTTGATGCTCAGGTCCTTTTCAATATAGGTGTCGGTACGGGGAATGTAAGCTTCCGGCTGGTAATAGTCGTAATAAGAAACGAAATACTCGACGGCATTGTCGGGAAAGAACTGTTTCATTTCGCCATAGAGCTGGGCAGCCAGGGTTTTGTTGTGGCTCAGCACCAAAGCAGGCCGTTGGACCTGCTCGATGACTTTGGCCATGGTGAAGGTCTTGCCCGAGCCGGTTACACCCAGCAAGGTCTGGCATTTCTCTCCGCTGAGAATTCCTTCAGTAAGCTGCCTGATCGCCTCGGGCTGGTCCCCGGTAGGCTCGTAATCGGAAACGACTCTCAGTTCCATACCCGGTGATAAAACGCCAAAGATAGCAATTCCGACCCTGAAAGCCACCGGGGAGGCAGGTAATCTAGCGTGGTTGGAGTTCGTTCTGTTTGCTGACCAGCAGGACCTTATTTCCATTCAGCGGTAAATAGCCCTGGTCGTAACAAAAGTAGCAGGTCCGGCCGCGCCTGTCGGTGCGAAGGTTCGTGAAATAGGTAAAATTAAACTCTCCATCCAGCAAGTCGCAGCGGGGAACGACAGTTTTTCCCGACCGGAGCAGGGTTGCCAGCAGGGACTGGTTTTTTTTCAGGATACGGTTGATCCGGCGCACCGTATTGTTCAGGGGTCCCTGCTGCCGGTTGTTGAAGGTGTTGCGGCACAGGTCGCCGCAGAATTTCTTGTCGGAGCGCCCATGCAGAATAGTGCCGCACTCCAGGCATTTCCGGGGACAATCCATAGGGGTTTTACTTAGGTTTGTTCACAAATGACCGTTTATCATCAAAAAAATGTCCGGTTCTTTATACGAAATAAACCTTGTGATGTTTCACCACAACCTATGGAACAGAATCACCACCTGCCATGGTAGTCAAACGTGAAGGATCAGCCACCCCTAAGGCTCCGGCACTACCGGAAGCCATTTTTCCCGGCGTCAGTACGACGAACCTATTTCACAAACGGATCCAGGCCGAGGAATCCCTCAAGGCTCTTCAGGTAATCGGTCGATTTGAGATATTTCAACTTTTCTTCCGCCAGTCTCAGCTTTTCGCGGATTTCACCTTCCTCTTCCGCATCAGGCGAAAGGGAGGTTACCAGGTGGTTTTTGAGGTACCTGACATGTTTTTGATAGAGGGCAATGTCGCTGAGCTGTTTATTCAGGAGCCTTTCCTGGTACCAGTCGCTGTCCAGGAGTGTTTCCCTGACAAAGAGGTTCCGGATCGCGGGGTCGTTGACGTTTTTCCCCTCGAAGTGCCCCTCGGCCATGATGTGAAGGAGAGCCTTCAGGGGAGGGCAGGCACCTGCAATGCTGCCATCGGCAAAATACTGCCGGGCTACGCGTTGCTGCGCTTCGACGATATTGTCCACGCCATCGGCGAAGACCTCCAATCCCTGACGTTCAGGCTGCAGGATCTCATCGTTGAAAACAGCAACCGGGTTTTCAAATACCCTGCCGAAGTAGAGGCGGACGAATTTCCGGGTTATCCGGTACCCCAGCCGGGAGGCAAGGACGGTTCGGCCATTGAGGTCAAAGTCTTCCACTTTTTCGAGCAGACCTTTTTCAATGAGGGTATCCGGTTTCACCTCCTCGGAGCGCAGGCGGCTCCAGATTTCAGGGATCAGAAGGGTGATGTCATGGTCCACGCGGTATTTAGGGCCTATATATCCGGCAGCGGTGGTAAAACCGGAATACCCGGTGAGGATAAAGGAGACCAGGGCATTGTTCAGGTCGGTAACGGGACTCAGAGCATTAAAGGGACCTTTGGTCAGGGCACCCTCGGTGCCGGCACCGGTCGTCGAGGGGGACTTGCCGGTGAGACTGCAAATGAAATCCATGAACAATTCGGGCAACTCCTGGTAATGGACCGGGTTATAGACAGCCAGGGACCGGATTCCGGGCTCCGGCGGATTGTTACGGCGACCCGCCAGCACAGCATTCACGGGAAACTGTACGGGTTGGTCTGCTGGCACCTTACGGTACAACCGGGTGCCCATCTCCGCAATGTACTTTTCACGCCGCCTGACAATGTCGGGCCGGTTTTGCAGGTATCTCATATTTTTCGAAGGCTTCCCGTCCACCAGACGCGGATGGGAGGAAGAAACAAAATAGGTATTCTGCTTCCGGGCCGCCACCTCCTCGATCAGCCGACGGATCGGGGTGGTGTACTTGTCGAATTCAATGGCATCGTCGATGAGCAACTCGGCGTCATGGAGGGTCAACGGCTGAAAATTGGAAATAAAGGTGTTCGGGGCCGCCAGGTCAGCCTCGGCCTGCTTATCGTACCCCCGGTTGATGGCTTCATCGGGGCGCTGGAAAAACCGGTACTCACAATTGTGGGTGAACTTAACCGCCGGTTCCTGGTGATCGGGCGATAAATAGTTCAGCCGGCTTACCGGTACCACCGTGGAGGCGGTGATGTCGTCTTCCATCTGCAACTTGTCGGCAGCAATGAAATCCTGCCGCAGTTTGAACGTACGCCACGACTTGTCGTTCATCAAACCTATCCGCAGGTAGCTGGCCACCAGTTTCCGGTCCCGGAATTTCAGCTCATTGCCCGGTTTGCCGTCAATGATGTCGACAGAGAAATATTTCTTCCAGGCATCTCCCCACCCGGGGCGGTAAAACCGCTTCACAACAAACACCAACCCCTTGATATAATTGGGAATGCTCTCCAGCCACTCATTATAGGTATCGGTGTAGAGTGCCGGGGAAGGGGTCAGCAGTTTAATGACAGAGCCGAGCGAACGGGCAGTGCTCAGCAGCGGCCTGCTCTTCCGCTGGTTCAGCACAGGATCGCGGAATTTCCCATTGTAATCGCGGCCGATGATCTCCTCCACCTTACGGAAGTCATTTTCAAAATCAGCAGTGAAGTAAGGTCCGTAAATGATGGCGTCGTTGATGGACTTGGAGATTTCCGATTTTCCGCCCCCTGACACGGTGCAGGGTTTGTGGCAGAAGGTGCCCTCAGCGGAGGAGCCAATCAGCCGCCAGGAAGGAACATAGGGATTCTTCTCCATCCTGATTTTGTAGCCTGCCGGGAGGATGTACGTATAAGAAGGTTTCAACCGTATGGAATGGGTTTTACCCTCTTTCTCCCAGCTGACCTGTTGTTCCACCAGGCTGAATACCGACTCGCGGGGTACATAGACAATGCCGGGATAGTTTTTGTCGGTGGCGTAGCCTTCGGGCGACGGCTCCATGAACGCCCCGTACATCCTGACCATCTCTTCAAAGGAGAGTCCGTTTTCGCGGATCTGGCTGTCCTGGCGGAATTCGTCCCCCAGGTTATAGCCCGGGAAGGCAATAGCCCCGCCGGCATGCTCCTCCTCGGCGTTGCCGAAAAGATTGGCTGAATAGCTGATCTGGGTTTTGACCTCTTTTTTGGAATACCCGAAGTAGTTGTCGGCGATGACGGAAATGATGATTCCTTCCTCCGTGCGGGCGGTGATCTTAAAGGCTTTTCCTCCATTGTATTTTTCCGATTCCTCTTTCCAGCACATCCCATCGCGTATCTGACGTTCGGTTGCCTTGTCGAAGGCGGGCAATCCGACCTCTTTTTTGGTGAGGTTCACCAGGTGAGGGGCCAGGATGATGCAGCCGGTATGGCCGGTCCACCTTTCGGGATCGAGGGCCGAATCGTTTTCAGGCAGAAACGGATCCCCCCCGTTCCCGAAAATGGATTCCACAAAATCAAGGTTACTGACCAGGTTGCCGGGTGCGAAAAAGCGGATTTCCATGGTTTTGCAGCGAGAGACCCCGGAAACCTCCGGACAGACCACCGGCTTCAGCAACAGGGAGACGAAAACTTCTGCGTGTTCCTTCTGGTTACTGGAAAAGGGAAGCTGCATCAACTCCCGGGGGGGATCAAGCGCTGCTTCGAGCAGACGGGCGAAGGTCTCCCTGGGAACCGATTTTTTATCATCAGGAATAGGGAGACCCCCCTCGGATACATGGAAGACCCCCTCGGTAGTGCGCCGGTCGTTTTTCGGATTATGGAGAACACCTTGTTTAACGCGGTAGGAAGTGATGATGCCAGACTCGAAGATGTCGCCGTCGGGGGGCAGCGACAGGGCCCGGGCCACCCCATAGCTGTCGATGATCAGCGTTTGGGAAGGCAGCCGCGGATGGACCTGCGGTTTGAAGTCGTCGAGGTAGCTATCCAGGAAATTCTGGATCCGCTGGTCTGCTGGACATAGGTATGCCGATAAAAGCCGGTTTTTTTCACGGTGGTTTTTGATCAGGTCGTTGGCCAACTCCAGGAAATCAGACCCTGTGCCGGCAGAGACCACGGGCTGCCCCAATGCTGATAACCGCAGGTTGATGTATTCATTCAGCCGCTTAGGCCGCGGAATCTCCGTAGTGCCATCCTTACCGTAACCGAAAGATTTCTTGAGGTCCATAGTATGATTGATTAAGTTTTCAAATGTATGTATTTTCAGAAAACTGTTACGTTCTGGCTGCTGACAGCATACCAAAAAACAGGAGAATGGCGATACCTCCGGCGATGATCTTCAGCACCGAAGCCTGCTTTTTCCGCATCAGGGCGGCAGTTGCAGCCCCGGCAGCCACCAATCCGTTGGCCACCAGCCCGTAGTAAAACGGAACCAACCGCAAACCTGCCGGCATTTCCGCCGGAGTTAACCCGGCATCCCCGCCGGCTTCCGCCCCGGAGTTGAAAATGGTATCCTCGGGCATCAGAAGCCCCGCATACAAAACCCAGGCTGCAAACAACGCGGTGAGCACCAGGATTCCTGTTCCGAGAAGGCCGAAGATCCTTTTTTTCTCCGACCAACCATAAGCCATCATAGTGACCGAGGCAAAGATGGCCCACTGCGGAATGGCCAGAATGGTGTAGTTGCTGATCATGGAAAGCGATAATTGTGAGTCAGGGGTCAAATTTACACGTTTTCAGGCAAGATTGGGTTTCCGGGACGAACTTTGTTATTTTTGCCCTCAGAATCATGAAGGAAGCGTTGAAACCATTAAGAGCCCATCCGCAAGCCAGAGGCCTGATTTTCGACCTCGACGGGACCATTGCCGACAGCATGCCTGTCCATTTTATCGCTTACCGGCAGATTTTGCGGGAATACGGTATTTCCTTCACCCCTGAGGTATTTCAGACCCTGGCGGGGATCCCGGTGGTAGAGACGATCAGTCGAATCAACCAAATTTATGGCAGCAGCCTGCCTGAGATGGAGACTGGCATGCTGAAGGAGGCAGCATACGAGAAGAACATGCATCAGATCAGGCCCATAGCCCCGGTGGTTTCCCTTATCCGCCACCAGGCCGGGCGACTGCCCATGGCTGTGGGTACAGGTGGCTATACGCGCCTGGCCTGGAAGACGCTGGAGATTTTAGGTTTGAAAGACTATTTTGACATTCTGGTCTCGTCGGAAGATGTCAGCCACCCCAAACCCCACCCCGAGACGTTTCTCCGCTGTGCGGAACGTATGGGTGTGGAGCCCCGCTTCTGCCAGGTCTTCGAAGACGGTCTTCCCGGCATGGAGGCCGCCCGTGCCGCAGGCATGATGGTGGTCGACGTCACCGGCTATTACACCGTTTCTATCGGTGAGGAATGGTGACAAGTACCCCGACACTGCTGTATTCCTGAGATCAGCAGGCATTGTTTACCAAAACGGAAAACCGGCTCTTATAAGAAGGGTGGAGGCCATCTGGCCCTGGTGGGTAAATCGCCGGCATCGCTGCCGGGTAACACAAATAGGTTAGAAATGTTGTACACCAAATCATCAGGCATGCCGTTACGGAGGATTCTCCCGGGAATGGTCCTCATTCTGGCCTTGCTCTCCTGCCGTCCGGGGAAACAACAAGTCACCGGAGAAGGTGATCAAAAGATGACCTTTGCATTTTACAATGTGGAAAACCTTTACGACACAAGCGACGATCCTGCGGCAGACGACCAGGAGTTTCTACCCTCATCCCCCAAAGCCTGGGATGACCGAAAATACGAAGAGAAAATCGCTGACCTTTCGAAGGTGCTGAAAGAATTGGGAGGCGATGAACTGCCGGAAGTTGTTGGTCTCTGCGAGGTAGAAAACGAAGGGGTGGTGAAAGACCTGGTGGCGCATCCCAACCTGGCAGAGGGGAAGTACGGGATTGTCCACTTTAACGACCGTGACAGCCGGGGCATCGATATGGCGCTGATCTACCGGCCTGCAGAATTCATCCCGGAGTCGGTTAAACTGGTGCCGGTGAGAACCAGGGAGGGCCGGCGGATGGCCCGGGGTATCCTGGCGGTACAGGGAAAAACCCATCACGGGGAGACCTTTCATATTTTCATAAACCACTGGCCTTCGCGCGAAAACGATGACCCGGCAACGGAGGCCGGGCGCACGGAAATGGCCTGGGCCCTGCGGCAACTGGTCCAGGGCCTGGAAGGAGAAAAAAGCCACGTGGTCATCATGGGTGATATGAACGACGAACCCACCGACAAGAGCCTTCTCACAGAACTGGGAGCCTCCCCTCCCGATAGTAAGCAAACCAGAGGCCTCGTCAACCTGATGTTTCCAGCCTATCACCGGGGGGAAGGGACCTATAAATTCAGAAAAGAATGGAGGATCCTCGATCATATCATCGTCAGCCGCTCCCTGACCGGGAACACAGGCTTCCGTGTCGAAGACGGTAAGGCCCGCATCTTCAGCAGACCCTGGATGGAGTACCAGTACCGGAACGGCGATGTAACTCCCGACCGCACCTACCTTGGCGACGACTACAAAGGAGGCCCCAGCGACCACTTCCCCGTATATATCAGATTGATACAGGATTGAACTACCCGCCCTAAGCAGGGGAGTATCCTGATGGATAACTGTATATAGTTTGCACCGCAGAGCGGCGGGGATTCAATCCCATAGAGCGTAAAAATCCGTATTTCGAAAAGCTGTGGTGCGGTTTTCCGGTTTCCCCGGCAGAAAACCCGGGGCCTTCGTTATCAGACCATCGGGAATTTCTTGAAGATGGATTCCGATTTTGCCAGAATATCCACATATTGGGCCCGCTGGTATATAAACGGATCTTTCAGGTTTTTCCGGGAGAGCTTACCCCGGAAATCGGCCAGCGTGCGATACTGGTGTTTTTCCATCCACGTCCGGATACCGTGGAGAATCTCAGCCACCACTGCCGGATGGTTTTTATAGACCGTGCTGACGATTTGTACGGTATCTGCGCCGGCCAGGAGGGCCTTGATCACATCATCGGCCGTATAGAGGCCCCGGCTGATACAAACGCTGCCCTCCAGGTTGCCGTACAACAGCCCGGCATACCGCAGCGACAACATATAGTCGCGGGGATGGGTCAGCTCCCACGGGTAATAGTATTCTTCCTTCTCGACGTCAATTTCCGGCTGGAAGAACCGGTTGAAAAGCACGTACCCATCCGCTCCCGCCTCATCGATCCGTTTGATGAAATTAAGGGTATTGGTGTAAAATGGACTGATTTTCACAGCCACCGGAATCTTTACCGCCTGCTTGATGGCCTTAACGGTCTGGATCTGTTTTTCCTCGAGGGCATGTCCCGACACTTCGAAATATCCGGGTACCGCATACAGGTTGATTTCCAGCCCGTCGATTCCTGTTTTTTCCATCTCTACGGCATATTCCACCCAGGTAGTGTCGAGGAGGGCATTCAGACTGCCGAATACAGGGATACCCACCGTTTCTTTCAACTTCCGGAGGTTCAGCAAATGCTCTTTGGGACCGGCATGCTCCAGGTCGGGGAATAACTTACCCATCTCGGCACTCCGGTTTTCATATTCGGTCATTTCCTCGATCAACTGGAGGCTCTCCAGCTGTACCTGTTCTTCAAAAAGTGATTTATATACGATGGCCGCGAGTCCGGCATCTTCAAGCTGACGGATGGTTTCGGTTTTCGATACCAGGTTGGAGGCTCCCAGAATCAGGGGATTCTTCAAGGGGATGCCCATGTAAACGGTGGAAAGATCTGCCATAATTTTCAGTTTTAACGGTTTTAAAATTAGTAACATTTATTGAAAGGGAAGGTTCACGGCCGGAGAAAAAAACCTGAAGGGAAGGCAGCAGAGGGGGCAGGCTCCGGGGCCCCGGATGCCGCGGGGATCAGGAGGTTGTGAAACCCTGATGAATACCGGATAAAGGAGAACCCCGGACGTCCTGAAATATCCAGGGGTCACAGTTTCGGCAAGGCAGGTTTACCGTCCTGTGACCCCTGGTTGGTTGTCGGGTGTGAGAATATGGTTTTCGCTGGTGGCAGCCCAGGCATCAGCGCGTTATCTGCAGCCGGTCATCAGATGAGGCTCAGGGTAACGGTAAGACCGGCCATAACCACCGACACCATAGACATGAGTTTGATCAGGATGTTGAGGGAGGGGCCGGAGGTATCCTTAAAGGGATCGCCTACGGTATCGCCCACGACGCCGGCTTTGTGGGCTTCGCTGCCCTTGCCGCCGAGGTTGCCCTTCTCAATGTATTTCTTGGCGTTATCCCAGGCTCCGCCGGCGTTGTTCAGCATGGAAGCCAGGGTAAAGCCGGCGGTAAGACTTCCCACCAGCAGTCCGATGACTCCGGCAACACCCAGGATAAGCCCTGTGGCCACAGGCACAGCGATGGCCATCAGGGAAGGAACGATCATTTCGCGTTGGGCTCCTTTTGTGGAGATTTCTACGCAGCGCGCATATTCCGGTGTGGCCTTACCCTCCATGATGCCGGCAATTTCGCGGAACTGCCGTCTGACCTCATCGACCATGGCCCCGGCCGCACGGCCGACAGCCTTCATGGTCATAGAGCAAAACAGGAACGACATCATGGCACCGATGAATATTCCTCCCAGCAACATGGGATTGAATACGGAGAGGTCATAGGCCTGGGTGAAGTCGCGAATAGTGGCTGTTGCCAGGTCTACCACTTTCTGGCCTTCCTGAGCCACGGGGATGACGGCCGCCTTGGCGGTATAAAAGACCACATCGCCGACCTCCCGGATGCCTCCCGTGTCGGCGGCTATTTTGCCCAGCCAGAGCCGGACCTCTTCCATATAAGCAGCCAGCAGGGCCATGGCGGTCAGTGCTGCCGACCCGATGGCAAAGCCTTTGCCGGTGGCGGCGGTCGTATTGCCCAGCATATCCAGGGCATCGGTGCGCTCCCTGACCTCTTTGGGCAGATGGGCCATTTCAGCATTTCCACCGGCATTGTCGGCAATGGGACCGAAAGCGTCTGTGGCCAGGGTCACCCCCAGGGTGGAAAGCATGCCCACGGCAGCAAAGCCAATCCCATAGACCCCCAAGGCAAAGTTACTGAAACCACCGGCAAAGCCGAAGGCGGCAATGATGCCCAAAACAATAGTGATAGCCGGGATCCAGGTGGAAGACATGCCGACGGCAATGCCTTCGATGATGGTAGTGGCAGGCCCCTGCAGGGTTTGACGGGCAATGCCGCGGGTCGGACGGTACTCATCGGAGGTAAAGTATTCTGTAGACTGGCCGATGATCACCCCGGCTGCCAGGCCGGCAACCACAGAGCCAAAGAGACCCCAGGTAATGAATCCCAGAAACGCCATCACCGCCACCGCCAACAGGATCAGAAGTGAACTTCCTCCTGTACCCAGCAACAGGGCATTCAGCAGATTCTTCTGGGTGGCCGACTCTTTGGTGCGGACAAAGAAAATCCCCAGGATGGAAAGGAAAGTTCCGATAGCTGCCACGATCATGGGAGCCAGGATATAGCTGGTAGCCTCACCGCCGGCCACCAGGGGCAGTGCGGCCCCCAAAGCGGCTGTCGCCAGGATGGATCCGGCATACGACTCGTAAAGGTCTGCTCCCATACCAGCCACATCTCCGACATTGTCGCCGACATTGTCGGCAATGGTCGCCGGGTTCCGGGGATCATCCTCGGGAATCCCTGCTTCCACTTTCCCCACCAGGTCGGCACCAACGTCGGCAGCCTTGGTGTAGATGCCACCGCCGACACGGGCAAACAACGCCTGCGTGGAAGCACCCATCCCGAAGGTAAGCATCGTGGCCGTGATTTCAATCATCTTGATATGCTCGGTGGTTCCGGGATGGACAAAGGTTAATCCCAGGAATTCAAGTCCTCCCTGCATATTGGCCGGTGTGTAGACCAGTTCTGTGAGGATCAGGTACCACGCCGCAATGTCGAGGAGGGCAAAACCTACTACCACCAGCCCCATCACGGCGCCACTCCGGAACGCTATCTTCAACCCTTTGTTAAGCGATTGAGAGGCTCCCTGGGCCGTCCTTGCCGATGCATGGGTGGCCG
Organism: uncultured Prolixibacteraceae bacterium; assembly: GCA_964650525.1. Lineage (GTDB taxonomy): Bacteria > Bacteroidota > Bacteroidia > Bacteroidales > Prolixibacteraceae > UBA1413. The sequence goes on along the minus strand of CAZYUA010000026.1, from coordinate 37,235 downwards.
TTTTCATACCGAGGAACCCGCACAACCCTGAGAAAAAACCTCCCGTCAGAAAAGCAACGGGCACAAAAGGATTCTGCACACCCAGATAGGCCAACAGGGTCAACAACAGAACCAGTACCAGGAAAACCTTGAAAACTACGGAATACTGCCGTCTCAGGTAAGCCATTGCCCCTTCGCGGACATACTGCGCAATCTCTTTCATCCGGGGGGTCCCCTCCGGATTTTTCATCATGGACCGGTAAAAATACCAGGCAAAACCAAGTGCAAACAGCGACGATACCGGCACTATCCAAAAAATCGAGCTCATAAATCTGTTTCTTAATTGTTTATTTGAATGATTTTATTCCAAAAAATATTATCATAAAATAGTTTTCACCCCTCGCAAAGATAGTTTTTAATAGCAAAATCCGGTTTTGAAAGCCCCTTTTTGACTGGAAATTGATTTTAAGGTTACATTGTGCCGACAGGAGCAAACTATGGAACCTTTCCCTATTTTTGGGGAATCATATTACCCGATGAAGCATATTTTATTTGTATGTCTGGGAAATATTTGCCGGTCGCCTGCGGCAGAGGGCATATTCCGGAAAATGGCTAAAACCAGGGGTTTACCTACCGGGACCATTGATTCTGCCGGAACAGGAAACTGGAAAGTGGGTGAGCCTGACGATCCGCGAATGAAAGAACATGCGCGGGCACGGGGTTACCATCTCAACCATGTAGCCCGCCAGTTTAATGCAGCCCTCGATTTTGACAGGTTTGACCTCATTCTCGCCATGGATGACCAAAATTTCAGCGACCTCAAAAAAGCAGCACGCAACCACCACGACCGGGCGAAGATCCGGAAGATTACCCGCTACAGCAAAAGGTTCGGATACACCTTTGTACCCGATCCCTATCCCGGCGGGGAGGAAGGGTTTGAACTGGTGCTGGACCTGCTGGAAGATGCCTGCGAAGGTCTCCTGGAACAATGGTAGAACCTCGATCTCTGTTCAATTCATCATTTCAACCGAAAAAGCCACCACTCCTTCCCTTGTCCCGATAGTCTCCCTTAGCTTTATCAGGTCCAGGTGCACCGGTATGTACGCGTAAATCGTGTATTTGGTGGTGTCGTCCTGGTTGTTCTCACGGATGTCGGCAGTGTGGACCCTGATCCTCAGGGAACAGAGTTCCTGCTGAATACTGGCAGGGTCCGTTCCTTTTTTCAAGGCTGTGATCTCTATTTTCTTCAGTATCTTATCCCTGAAGAAATGTTTTTCGAACAGATCCATCACGGTGAGCGAGAAGAGGATGATGGCGACAGCCACGGCGCTGATAGCGAAGAGACCGGCGCCAATGGCCAAACCGAGCATGGCCATAGACCATATGGAAGCGGCAGTGGTCAGTCCCTTTACGTTGACCCCGAAGCGAAGAATGGCCCCGGCACCGAGGAAGCCGATACCGGTGACTACCTGGGCGGCAATCCTTCCGGGGTCACCACCCTGGAACCCGGGATAGGTCTGGGGAATGTAAATGGAGAGCAGCATAGCCATGGTTGACCCTATGCTGATCAGGATGTGGGTCCGCATACCGGCCGGCTGGCTGTGAGCCTCCCGTTCAATCCCAACCAGCAATCCTGCCAGAAAACTGACAGCCAACCGGACTACGGCTGTTTCAAAACTGATCTCCGTACTGTTCAGAATGTACTGTAAATCCATGGTATGAATCTTTTGTTATTCCTGTTTGACAAGTGTATACCCTTCTCTTTAGCCGGGACCCCCTGAACATGAACGGGGTATCCCTGTTGTTACCCGTCCGTCAACGGAAACCAATGTTTACGATTTGAAATGGTAAAGGAAGAGTACCGAACCTTCATAGGCAGGTTTTTTATTTCCTTCAATTTCCATAGTAACTTTCACCCTGATTTTGGTTATACCCCGCAGGTTAAGGGCAGATTCCATCAGGAAACGGGCCCGGACGTTGCTGTTGACCATCACTGGCTGATTAAAGCGAAGGTTCTCAATTCCATAATTTACCACCAGGGCTGCATTCCTGACATCCACCACATCGTACCACAGATGCGTCAACAGCGACAAGGTCAGGTAACCGTGGGCGATGGTTGCCCGGTAGGGTGATTCCGACGCCGCCCTCACCGGATCGCTATGGATCCACTGATGGTCAAGAGTAGCCCGCGAAAACTGGTCTATTTGTTCCTGCGTAATGGTGACAAACCGGGAGATGCCCACCTCATTCCCCGTTAAATTGTAAAAATCCTGGTATCCTCTGATGACTCTTTTTTCCATACGGTTTCCCCTCTGACACTGTTGATCATGCTTGCGAAAGCCGGCGGTCCCTCACCCTGTTGAGTTCTGTTTTTCCTTGTTTATTCCATACAAAATGGTTATTGACCACCCCAGGTAAAAAACAGGCCAACCGACAGTGTGCAGTGCAAATATACAGAAATTACCTGTTCTCCCGGCCCCGGCCGGAGCGGGTTATTCCGGATTAAGGTTTAGGAGTTGCCGGGCCATTGATGCGCTTCCGCCCTGCGGGATAATCGGTAGACCGGAGTGGTTGAAATCCTGTGAGCAACCGGAAAAAGCGAACAAAACACAAGTTTCGGAGTCCTGCCGGTTCTGGCGGGGGGAAATTCCCTTATCTATCCACGCTTTTGATCCCGGATATCCTGCCGGTGCAAAATCCCGGAAGGAGGATGTGATGGCTGGTTTTTTTCAGTTCCCGGATTTGCCGATTGAAATATTGTTCACCTTTGCACCATTTCAGGCAATAGTGAAAAACCTGTTCAGATCGACCACTTTTCTGGCCATTGTGGCAGCGCTGTTATGGTCCACAGCCTTCGCGGGGATTAAGATCGGGCTTCAGTACCAGTCGCCGCTCCGGTTTGGCTCCATGCGGTTTATGCTGGCCGGGGCGATGGTACTTTTGGTGTACGGAGCGTGGAAACGATATTGGCGTGAGGTCCGGAGGGAATGGCGTTTTATTCTGATGATCGCCTTCCTGCAGGTTGTCATTCAATACGGGATGTTCTACACCGGTATGAACCTGGTTCCGGGAGCCCTGGGCGCCATGGTGGTGGGGTCCTCCCCTCTGTTCGTTGCCCTGGTAGCCCATTATACCCACCCTGACGACCGGATGACCCCGGTGAAGATTCTCAGCTTTCTGGTCGGCGTCGCAGGCATTGCCATCATCACCCTCAGCCGAAACACGGTAATCATGAAGAACCCCCTGGAATGGGTGGGTATCGTGCTGCTGATCCTCAACAACACGGTATCTGGCTACAGCAATGTTTTGGTCAGCAAGTCAGCCAGACCCCTCTCCCCCATCATCCTCACCTCCTCCTCATTGCTCCTGGGCGGTTTCCTGCTTTTTCTGGTCTCCCTTCCGCTTGAAGGGGCTACCGTTTGCCCCCTGCCCTGGACCTATTATCTGGCTCTCCTGTGGCTGGCTTTCCTTTCCGCCTCCGCCTTTTCCATCTGGTATACCCTGCTGAAGAGACCTGGTGTGAAAGTGTCGGAGCTGAATATCTGGAAATTCCTGATTCCCGTGGCGGGGGCCGGGTTGAGCTGGCTGCTGGTAAAAGGAGAACACCCTGATATGCTCTCGGTGACCGGGATGCTGGTCATTGCCTTGTCCCTGCTGCTGATGAACCGTGCCGGCCTCATAAATCGGTTTTTCCATAAAACCGGCAAACCGGAAATTGCTCAGGAGAGGGGACCGGAAGAGGGTTAGCCAGGGAAACACGCCGGGTGAAGCCCTGACAACGAGATTTGAATCCGCGGGAGTGCCCTGCTGGTCCCCGGCAGTTTGGAATGCAACTGAAGGCTACCAGCCTGCCACATCTTACCGTTTCAGGACCATCAGCTCCACCTTGCGGAAATCGCAGGGATGGCTCTCAGCCTGCAGCGAAATCGAACCCCTGCGGAGCATCCGGTCTCCGTCTGAGGGCACCAGACGGGCAAAAGATGGATCCTGGTCATCGAGTTGTGGCTGGGTGTAAACCAGCACGGTATCCCCGTTGACGATGTGCCGGATGGTCTCCCCGCCCAGAACTTCCACTTCCACCGTCACCCACTGGTCACCATGCAGGGTCTCGGACGATGATGCGATACAGTGGTCGCGAACCAGCTCCCCGTTGATCACCACATGGGTGCCGGGAGTGCATACGTTGGCCGTGGAACGTGCGGACACCCCGTCGCCTCCCAACAGCTGCACTTCAATAGAAACTGGAAAATTCTGATCCTTTTCCATCGTTTCCACAGGCTGGCCATGGATCATGATCCCGCTGTTCCGCCATCCCCATGCCGGCCCTCCCGGACACTGTTCTCCCGTGAAACGGTACTCCGCACGGATGCGGTAATGAGAAAATGGCTCCTTGTAAAACAGGTGCCCAAAGCGGTCACCAAACTCCCCATACTGGTCGTACCTCACCTTCAGCAACCCCTCTTCCACCCGGAACGTATTGCCGTAATTCTCTCCGGCCTCATAACCTCTTATTTTGACCGTCCATCCCTCCAGGTCCTTACCGTTGAAAAGGCTGATCCATTCTCCTGAAGAGGGTGGCGGTGCACAACCCTGCAGCACCGCAAGCGTAGCCCCAAGAAGGGCAAACTCCCATTTCCAACCAACAATTTTCATAATCAAACGATAATTTAACAATGTATCAATCAGATAGTAAATGGCCCTGTTCAATGCAGAAAACCCGCCAGGTTTGGAACTCCTGTTTCGCTCCCTGGCAACTCCGGGAAAGCGGGCTGTAAGCCCGTTTCCTCTCAGCCCATTGGCAAAGCGTTGGGGTATGAAAATAAACTATGGCATTTCTGCACCATGGATGGGCAACTTATTCCGTTAACAAATATCGTTCATCGAAACGATATCCCAACTTCCTTTACAAAATCTTTTCACTCTTCTTCAAAGGTGTTCCCTTGTTTCGTTGAATGAAACAGCAATAGAACTATTGTCAGTAATGAAGGAGCCGGTAGAAGCGTAAAGACTCTTTTTGTCTCCGGCACGAATGAAGAACAAACGAATTTTTAAGCCCGGATTCAGCAGGCCGGTAGTGCGATGACTAGTGTTCCACGCCTGATGCCGTGATGAAGACAGGAAACATTTTCCACTCTGTAAGACAGATAAAGCAATACCAGCGTCACTGCCGAGCAAGAGTTTTGTTATTTTTGGGATCAAATGACAACCACATGAAGCGTTTTGTGATACTGGCGGTGTGTCTGGGTTTCCTGACCGTCCGTGCCGCCTGCGGATCCCGTGAAAAGGAGGAGCTGCAGCCGCCGGAACGGGTCATCGGCATCATTGTTGAAAACATGCGGCCTGACTATCTGGTGCGATACCGCGCGAAATTCAGCGAAGAAGGATTTAACAGGTTCCTGAGGGAGGGAAAGGTTTGCACCGATGTGCGCATGATGCACCACCTCCAGAACAGCGCAAGTGGCACAACAACCCTTCTTACCGGCACAGATCCTTCGGTACACGGGATCATTGGTTTGTCCTGGTACGATCGTGAAAGCGGAAGAGAGGTACTGTGTACGGCTGATGACCGTGAGTTCCTGTTGGGAGGACAGTCTCAGGCTGCGGGAGGTTCCCCGCGACGGCTCCTTGCCCCCACCCTTGGCGACCAGCTTAAAAACTTCACCAATGGCCGTTCCCCGGTTTTCAGCGTAGCAGCCAATGAATCCACCGCTCTCCTGGCCTCCGGTTATGCCGGAGATGGCGCTTACTGGTTCGACAATGCCACAGGCCGCATGGTCTCCTCTTCCTATTACATGAAACAGCTACCCGGGTGGGTAAACCAGTTCAACCGGAGAGAGATGGCCAGGGAGTACACCAAACGAAACTGGGTATTGCTCAACGACCCCTCCAGGTATGGTGAGAGCGGACCGGACAACGATCCCCTGGAACAGGGCTATGGAGCAGGTCGCAACCATTTTCCCCATGCCACAGCCCCCCTGGTCAAAGAAGCAGGCCATTTCGGACCCCTCAAAACCATGCCTTTCATCAACCTCCTGATCAGGGAATTTGCCATTTCACTGATGGATAACGAACCAACAGGCACCCGGGATGCCCCCGGGCTGGTTACCATTGCCTTCTCTTCCATGGATTACATAAACAATGCTTTTGGCCCCTCATCAGTTGAAATGGAGGACCTTTACCTTCGTCTGGACCAGGATATCGCTGCTCTTATTGCTTTCGCCGAGAAAAAATTCGGCAGGGAAAACCTGCTCTTCTTTCTGACTTCCAATGTTTCAGCTTCCTATCCTGCCCATCAGCTGCGGGAAAAATACCGGTTTCCGGCGGGGACTTTTTCACCGGGCAGTTCCACTGCTCTCCTGAATTCCTACCTGAATATCACCTTCGGAAACTTGCGATGGGTCAGCTACAGTGATAACCAGCAGATCTATCTGGATCAATCACTGATCGCCATCAACAAGGTGGATCTGGCGGAAATAGAATCTGTTACGGGCGCTTTTTTCTCGCAGTTTGAAGGCATAGAAACAGTGATGACCGCCAGGGAAGCCCGAAGCGGCATGCGCTTCACCCATTCTTCGGAATCCATTGCCAGAAGTTACCATCCGCAACGGTCAGGGGATATCCTTTATACCTTCAGGGAAGGATGGCACCCCGCACAGGAGGGGAAGTTCCCGGGTTACTGCGCGGAACCGCAAATCCCTCTCCTTTTTTACGGGAACAATATCGGGCCGGGAAAAATTACCACTCCCTGCGATGCAACCCAGCTCGTGCCCACCCTCTCTTTCCTGCTGGAAATCCCCCTTTCGAGAAACTGCAACCGTAATCCCATACCGGGATTCTGACCGGGGGAACGTTATTGTTTCTTCTTACCCTGATGCTTCACTGCCACAGCCTGAAAATGGTCTGCTCCTCCTGTTTCCCTGCGGAACCTCTTCAGACTCTCAGGATCCCGCGGGTCCATCAACACCTGCATCACCGTATCGCGCGAAAGTTCAAACCCGGACGACACCTCAACATACCGGCCGTCTGAAAAAACCAACTCCACCATTCCCGGTTTCAGACAGAGGGAGAAAAACCCATATTCGGAAGATATGGTACCGATTCCGGTATGCTGCTCGACAACCGAAACCTGCCGCATTGATTCACCAGTGGCACGATCGGCAATCTTCCCGGTGATGCAAATAAACTGGGCCTCCAGGGTTTTGGGAAAAACCACCATGAAGGCAAACAGACAGAAAAGGTGACTTGTTTTCATGGATGGCTGTTTTCATGGCTTCTTTCATCAGACGTACGAAGCCCCCGGAATGTTGCCTGTCCTTCCCTGTATTTTTTGAAAATGATGAAAAATATCCGGAGGCGCAGTTTCCTCTCCATCCGCACAAAAAACCAGCTGGCTTCTTCAGGGTTGGTTTCCTCCAGCCCTGCAGGATTTCCCAAATTGGGAATAATAATTCTGATTTGGGTTTAATTATCGACATTCGATTTTTGTATCCAGCTACAAATATGTCAGTTACTAAAGTGGATTGATTCTTGCTTTACGTTTCATACCCCTGGATTAAGTATTTCAGGAGTTGCTCTCCTTTTGTTAGGATTCAATTATGCATTTGTTGGGACATTAAAAAGGAATCACCCGCCCGGGTGGTTCCTTTTTTTGTGTACCTTGGCAAGTTGAAATCCGTTAACACCTGACCCTGCGGATTTGTCATGGGAATACGGGGGAAGGAGACAGGGAAAGGATCGACGGTTTAGCCGTGATCCGGACAGGATCCCTTGTTGGCAGTACCTAAATAAATCAGGAAATGAAAAGAATCATCCTTTTGTTTTTCATGGCGGCGATTCTGGGATCGTGCAACGGAGGGGGCTCCCGGAAGGAGCTGTGGCCTGCCGTGACGCAGGAGACCAAACCCTGGAGCCGGTGGTGGTGGATGGGAAGTGCCGTAGACCGCGAAAATATCGGGAATCTGGTTGAAGCCTATGGCAAAGCGGGATTCGGGGGGATGGAGATCACCCCCATTTACGGGGCCGCCGGTTACGAAGACCGGTATATCTCCTTTCTGTCACCCGGATGGATGGAGATGCTGGATGCCGCCACGGAGTCAGCCCGTAAGAACGGGATGGGCATAGACATGAACCAGGGTACAGGCTGGCCTTTCGGTGGCCCCCAGATAACGCCCGGAATGGCGGCATCCCGGATGGTGACGCAGACATGGAAACTGGCTTCGGGCAAGCCCTTCCGGGAGAAGATCGCTGTCGAGGATCCCAGGCAGGCTCGTGCCGGAGCTTTCCTGCAGGGGCTGACAGCCGTCAGCAGCAGCGGCAAGGTCCTTGACCTGACGGCCCTTGTTGCTCCCGACGGAACCTTAAACTGGCATCCCGCAGCCGGTGACTGGACCCTGACAGCACTCTTCTGCGGGAAAACCCTGCAGAAGGTCAAAAGGGCAGCCCCGGGGGGCGAAGGACTTACCATGGACCATTTTTCGCGACAGGCACTCACTGCCTATCTTGCCCGGTTTGATTCCGCCTTTGCCGGCAGCAACCATGGCATCCGCACCTTTTTCAACGACAGCTACGAAGTGTACGGCACCAATTGGACCCCCTCCCTGCCAGAGGTGTTCGAAAAACAGCACGGGTATTCCCTGTTGCCCTGGATACCCCAGCTGGCCGATGCCGGAGACACCTCCCTGACAGCCCGCCGCATCCGTTACGACTACCGGCAAACCGTATCCGACCTGCTGCTGAACAATTTCACCCTTCCCTGGACCGAATGGGCCAACCGCATCAACAGTCTTACCCGCAACCAGGCCCATGGTTCCCCCGGCAACCTCCTGGATCTGTATGCTGCCACCGACATCCCGGAATGTGAGACCTTCGGCTCCAGCTTTTTCCCCATCCCCGGACTACGTCGCGACAGTGCCGATATCCGTAATGTGGACCCGGACCCCGTGATGATGAAATTTGCCTCTTCGGCCGCCCACATCTCCGGCAAAAAACTCACCAGTTGTGAAACGTTCACCTGGCTGGCCGAACATTTCAAGGTCTCCCTTTCGCAATGCAAACCCGAGGTAGACCAGGTCTTCCTGGCCGGAGTGAATCATGTCTTTTACCATGGAACCACTTATTCTCCCGCCAGTGCAGAGTGGCCGGGCTGGCTTTTCTATGCTTCTGTCAACTTCGCCCCTTCGAACAGCTTCTGGCCTCATCTCTCCGGCCTCAACCAGTATATTACCCGCTGCCAGTCCGTTCTTCAGCACGGCATGCCTCATAACGACCTGCTCGTCTACTGGCCTCTCTCCGACTACTGGATGGACCCCGCAGGCAGCAACCTTCAGCTCTCCATCCACGATATAGACCAGTGGCTTCATCCCACACCCTTTTACCGGGATGTGACTTCCTGGCAGGCCGCAGGGTACAGCCTGGACTTCGTCTCTGACCGGCTGCTGGAGAAGCTTTCCGTCCGCAACAACCAGCTTACCACCGCTGCCGGAGCTGTATACAAGGCTCTTGTTTTCCCTGCCACCCGCTATCTGCCGGAGACCACCCTGCGGGAAGCCATCCGTTTGGCAGAACAAGGTGCCCTGGTCATTTTCCGGGAACTCCCCGCTGATGTGCCCGGCTACGGAAACCTGAACGAACGGCGCAGTACCCTGGCCGAACTGATTGCCGGACTGAAACTTACCCCCCTACGGGAAGGGACGTTCTCTTCCCGGGCCGGTGCCGGAACGGTGATGGTGGCAGACGATATCGATGGATTGTTGAAGGAGCAGGGTATCCTGCCCGAACCACTGGCATCCACCGGACTACGCTACCTGCGCAGGAAAACCGGCGACGGCGTCTATTACTTTCTGGTCAACCATACCCCCGCAGCGATCCGGGAATATTTGTCGTTGAACAATCCGGCAAGGTATTGCTACCTGATGGATCCCCTAAGCGGGTATACCGGCGTGGCAGCCTCAGAAAAAAACGGGCCCGTAAACCGGGTGCGGGTGGAGTTACGACCGGGTGAGTCCATATTCCTGTTTGCCACTGACCGGGAATACCGTTCCCAACCCTGGAAGTACAGGGATTCCGGGGGAGAGGCCATCACTGTAGAGGGTCCCTGGCAACTTCGTTTCAAAGATGGAGGACCGCAGATACCCGCTCCCCAGATACTTGAAGATCCGGTACCCTGGACCGACACCGGTGCCGAAAACAGCCTTTCTTTTTCTGGTACTGCCGTCTATTCAGCATCTTTCCGTCTGCCGGAAAAGCCTGCCCCGGAATACCTGCTGCAGCCCGGGAACCTCTTTGAGAGTGCCCGGGTAACCATCAACGGAAAGGACGCCGGGATCCTCTGGAGTCTCCCCTTTTCCATGCGGGTTGGCCACCTTTTGAAACCCGGTGAAAATCTCCTGGAACTGGAAGTGGCCAACCTGATGGCCAACCGGATCCGCTGGATGGACCAGGAAAAAATCTCATGGCGCAACTATCACGAGATCAACTTCGTAAATATCAACTACAAACCGTTTGACGCCTCCGGATGGGAACCTATGCCCTCCGGGCTGCAAGGACCGGTACGAATCATACCCATACCCTGACCGACATGAACCCAAGAACCCTGTTATTGACGACTATCGTTGCCGGCCTGGGTGCCTGCTCCCAACCCGCAGATAAAGGCCATAGAGAAGGAATAGACCGTAAAGCCCTCGTTACCCGGCATTTTGTTAAGAACACCCGGTTTGATTCTTTGTGTTCCCTGACTACTGGCAATGGCAAATTTGCCTTCACCGTGGATGCTACGGGTTTACAGTCTTTTCCCGAGACCTATCTCAAGGGGGTTTCGTTAGGCACGTTTTCCGAATGGGGCTGGCATTCCTTCCCCGACACCAGTGGCTACCGGTATGAAGAGACGCTTCGGGAAACCGATTACCATGGCCGGCCGGTCACTTATGCCGTACAGTGGGACCAGCCTGAAAGGAGCAGGCAGGCTGCGAATCATTTCCGCAGGAATCCCCACCGGGTCCACCTGGGCATGGTCGGACTGGAAATTTTGGGAAACGAAGGGCAGCCATTGGGGAAAGAGGCTTTGGCGGATGTTTCACAATTCCTGGACCTTTGGGAAGGAGTCGTCCACAGCCGGTTTACTGTGGATGGGGAGCCTGTGGAGGTGACCACAGTATGTCATCCGGAGCAGGACCTTATTGCGGTGAAAGTACGGTCTCCCCTTTTCACCCGTGGCCGGCTGCAGATCCGGCTCTCTTTTCCCTATCCTTCGGGTGGCCACGTGGATGACGGCTGCGACTGGGAGTCTCCGGGCAAGCATACCACAGTCAGGGAAGCCGGCAGGCACCGGGCGCTTATCACCCGGAGGCTGGATTCAATGGTCTATTATACCGGGCTGGAGTGGAAAGGAAAGGCTGCCCTGGAGGAGGTTTCACCACACCGGATGGTGCTGAAGCCAGGCCGCAGGCACCATACCTTCCGTTTCACCTGTTCTTTTTCACCGGTAAAAGAGAGTGCCCCCTCACCGGGCTATGACCGCACCCGGAAAGCGGCAGCCGTAGCCTGGAATAACTTCTGGATGAGCGGCGGAGCTATCGACTTCTCAAAATGCACCGATCCCCGGGCCGTGGAGCTGGAGCGCCGAGTGATACTCTCCCAGTACCTCACCCGGGTTCAATGCACAGGAGCGTTTCCCCCGCAGGAAACCGGACTCACTTTTAACAGCTGGTATGGAAAATTCCATCTGGAGATGCACTGGTGGCATGCCGTCCATTTTGCCCTGTGGAACCGGATACCGCTGATGGAGGCCAGTCTGGACTGGTATCGGACCATTGAACCTCAGGCGGCAGCCCTGGCAGCGCGGCAGGGATTTCCCGGTGTCCGGTGGCCCAAAATGGTAGGGCCCGACGGAGTGGATAGTCCCTCCTCGGTTGGCAGCTTCCTGATATGGCAGCAGCCTCATCTTATCTACCTGGCAGAACTCTGCTACCGCGATCATCCTGACCGGAAGACCCTTGAAAAATACAGCAACCTTGTCTCGGGCACGGCAGATTTCATGGCCGGGTATGCCTGGAGAGACCCGGATACCGGCACCAGCCAGCTGGGGCCCTGGCTTATCCCTGCCCAGGAGAGGCTGCCAGCATCGTCGACCCTCAACCCTCCGCTCGAGGTGGCTTACTGGCACTGGGGACTCGCCACAGCCCAGTCATGGCGCCAGCGGATGGGGCTTCCCCGCAACAGTCAGTGGGACGCAATCCTGGAGAGCCTTCCGCCACTGGCACAGCAAGACTCCCTCTACCTGGCCTCGGCCACAGCACCCGATTCATACACCAACCCACGGTTTATGGGCGACCATCCGGCAGTCACCGGGGCCCTGGGGATGCTCCCGGCGTCGCCATTGGTCGACGAAGCCACCATGCGCAAAACCTTTCTTCACATCCTGGAGTGCTGGGATTGGCCTTCGACCTGGGGCTGGGACTATCCCCTGATGGCGATGACCGCCACACGGCTGGGACTTCCGGAAAAAGCCGTTGACGCCCTCCTGATGCCGGTCACCAAAAACACCTACCTGCCCAACGGACACAACTACCAGGACCAGCGGCTGAGAATCTACCTCCCCGGCAACGGAGGCCTCCTGGCTGCCGTTGCCCTGATGTGCGCAGGATACGACGGCGATGAAAAAACCAATCCCGGGTTCCCGGACGACGGTACCTGGAACGTGCAATGGGAAAACCTCCGGAAAATGCCTTAACCGGCTGCCCCTCCCTTATAGGCGGCTTCCCGGGTAAACCCCGACAGGCCGACAATTACTCCGGATAGGATTTAAAGAGTTTCGAAAACCACCGGTGAATCCTGTGTACTGAGCCCACCGGCTCGTTAAACATCATCACGCAACGGCCGGAAATCACCTCCATCCCCCGGTTGGATGCCAGCTCCAACGCTTCGGGAGTCTCCGACTTCTGCTGAATCCAGAGACGGTGCAAACCGGCAGATGCTGCCGCCTCCACCACCCTGGTGGTCTCTGATGCCGGCGTCACCACGTATAACTTTTCCAAACCCGGAGGCAACTCCCCGAAGGTGCGGTAACACCTGACTCCCTGGATCTCCCTGGCTTCCGGATGGACAGGATAGAGCTCAAATCCCCGCTTCTTCAGTTCGCTGAAAACCATACCCCCGAATTTTTTCGGATCCCGGGAGGCTCCCGCAATGACCAGCTTCCCCGGTTCCAGGAATGCATGGATTTCTGAAAGACTGTTTTTTTTTCGCATGACTGAACGTATGAGGCTGTTCCATTAGTAGCTAATTGTCCGTTTCAAGCCTGCAGATGACCGGATGTCCGGGGCACTGCCAAAGCCCGCAAAGGCCCTCCTGTGGATCGGCTATCGGGGGAAGCAGCAACCTCACCGGATCCTGAAATCCAGCAGTTTCTGGTTCCCGAGGTATCCTTCCAGGTGGTCACCCGGAACTACCGCACCAACCCCCGCAGGGGTTCCCGTATAGATCAGATCCCCCGGATGAAGGGTCACAAATGCTGACACATAAGAAACGATAACATCAAAACCGAAAATCATCAGACCTGAATTTCCTGTCTGAACAGGCTGGCCATTCCTCTCAAGCCGGAAGGGTATATCACGGGGATCGGGAAAAGAGGCCAGCGACAGAAAGGAGGATCCCAGCACTGCCGAGCCATCGAAGGCTTTGGCCTTTTCCCAGGGCAGACCTTTCGCTTTGAGTAGTTGCTGAATGTCGCGGGCCGTGAAATCAATGCCCAGGCCAATGTCATGGTAGTGGTCTGCAGCACTCCCGGGCAGGATATTTTTTCCCTGTTTGTCTATGCGGATCACCAGTTCAATTTCGTGGTGAATGGAGCTGCTCCACAGGGGCACCCTGAAAGGTTTGTTGCGGCGCAACAGCGAAGACCAGGGTTTCATAAAAAAAACGGGCTCTTCGGGCACCTCGTTCTCCAGTTCCCGCGCATGCGCAACATAATTCCGCCCGATACAGATGATTTTCATTACGAAGGTTGTATTAAATAGCAACCGTAAAAATCCATCTCCTGACCGGCAGAAAAGAGGTGCCTGGCTGGTCAAGGGTATCAGTCTTTACTCTTGGCGGGGCTTCCGTGAATCCTGCGGCTTCCCCTTGGGGGAGCTGCCGCAAAATGTTCGCTGCCAAGGCTCACCGCTCCTTCATCCTCAGTTTAATCCGGGTCAGTACTTTTTTGGTATATAGGGGAAAATCCCCGTTCATCATCCAGCTATAGTAGCCGGGTTGTTCGCGGAGTACCTGTTCCACCGGCATCCCCTTGTTTTTTCCGAAATTGAAAATCTCAACCCCCTGGTCATTCAGGATGATCCGCCCCACATAGTCCACATTCCGGTCGAAGGAGGAAAACTCGCTTAGTTTTTCGATGTCGTTGACCACGGGCACCGACCGTCTGCCGTTCTGGTCTTCGAATTCTGCATCTTTGTACCGGTCGAGCTGCGCCTGAAGTACCTCATAGGTGGCCCGCACATCATTCATGGCGGCATGGGCCCCCGTATGTTCCTTGTTGCAGTAATGCATGTAGGCAGCTGCCAGGGTTCTGCGCTCCATCTTGTGATAGATGGTCTGAATATCCACCAGCTTGTGTTTTCTGAGATCCACATCCACATCGGCCCGGATGAACTCTTCAGCCAGCAAGGGTATATCAAACCGGATGGAATTAAAGCCCGCGAGGTCGCACCCCTCAATGAACTGAGCAATGGTGCGGGCAACCTCCCTGAAGGCCGGGGCATCTTTCACATCCTCACCGGTGATGCCGTGTATCCGGGTAGCCTCTGCCGGTATGGGAATCCCGGGATTTATCCGGAAGACCTTCTGCTCCTCGCTGCCATCGGAGTGAACCTTCAGTAACGCAATTTCCACAATCCTGTCGTTGCCGATGTTGATGCCTGTTGTCTCCAGGTCAATGAACACCAGCGGATTTTTGAGGTTCAGCTTCATTATTTCCGGTAGGTATAAGTAATAAAAACAATCACCCGGCGGCTGACTTCCGGCATTCGTTTACCCCGTCCCGACTGAGTCGAGAGCGGATTTCAGGACAAGACTGCGGAAACCTTAGGTAAAGAGTCATCGGGCATTGCCTGTAACCAGGAGATCAGACGTTGATCATCATCGGCATCAGGAGCATGAGAACCTCCTCATCCTCATCCTCTTTCTCCACGGGCAGCAGCAAGCCTGCACGGGAAGGATCGCTCAGTTCCATGCGTATTTCAGCTGAAGGAAGGTTATTAAGAATTTCCTGTAAAAAGGTGGATTTAAAACCGATCTCCATTTCGTCGCCTTCGTATTCACAGTGAAGCCGTTCTACCGCCGAAATGGAAAAATCAATGTCAGCGGCAGAGACGACCAGCTGGTTGCCTCCCATCGACAACTTAACCAGGTTGCTGGCCTGATTGGCGAACACCGACACCCTTTTTACGGTATTGTAAAATGCCAGCCGTTCGATCACCATCGAATTGGGGTTTTTGGCAGGGATAACCGAGTTGTAACTGGGATAGTTACCCTCCACCAGACGGCAAATCAGCTGGAAATCGGTCAGGGTGAAAAAGGCATTTTTACTGTTGAATTGCATGCGGACGTCGTATTCCTCCCTGGCCAGCAGATTCTTCAGGAGTGCTGCCGGCTTTTTAGGGAAGATAAAGGAGGCTTCCTGCTCCGACTTGATCTCGGTTCTCCTGTACCGCACCAGTTTATGGGCATCTGAAGCTACGAAGCTCATGAAATCAGGGGTCATCTCGATGAAAATGCCATTCATGACCGGCCTCAGCTCGTCATCGGCGGTGGCAAACAGGGTTTTCTCTATTCCTTTGAGCAGTGCTTTCCGGCTGATTCTCACCGTGCTGAGAGAATCCTCATCAGCAACGGGTGTTGCCGGAAAATCTTCGCCATCGTATCCCACGATGCTGTATTTACCGTTTTCAGAAAAGATCTGTATGGCCGATGTGGCCAGATCCACCTGGAAGGTGAGCGGTTGTTCCGGAAATTCCCGCAGGGTCTCTATCAGCAGCTTGGCAGGAATGGCAATGATTCCCTCTCCTTCCATCAGGTCGGGTTCTACAGAGGTAATCAATGTGGATTCCGAATCCGAAGCCGTGATGGTCAATCCGGTGTCGGTGACCCTGAACAGAAAATTGTCCAGAATGGGCATGGTGCTTTTGCTACTGATCACCTTGCTGATAGCAGTGAGATGACTCAGTAATCCGGTGCTGGATACTACAAATTTCATGGGCTTGATTATTTATGTTATTGTTATTTCCTTCTGTAATTATCAAATAAAAAACTGAACAACAGACATTTCCAAATTCAGAAAACCGTCTGCTGACAATAACTCCCATTTTGGGCATACGAATATACAAACTTTCAGTTTAAGAGATAGATAAAGCTCAGGCGATTTTTTCATGATTTATGAACGCCGTATTTTCTCCGGCGCCGGAGCGTGAATGCCAGTCCGCCAATGACCACGAGCAAACCCGGCACGACAGTGTTGAGCAATTTCCAGAACACCTTTTCATCACGCCATTTGACCTTGTCTATCAAGCGTATATGGTAACGGGTGTTTCGCAATTGCAGGATATCCTCCTCCCCGGCCAGGTACCGGATGGCATTGAGGAAGAAATCCCTGTTGCCGAAGGTCTGTCCGGAGACCCTGTCGTAGCCGAGGGGCAATATTTCAGGCTGGCTGCCGGGATTCATCCTCACCTTGTTGGCGATCAGATTGCCATCGGAGAAAACCATCATTTTTGTTTGGGTACTGGTTTCCACGATTCCGGCAGCCGGGACCGGGAGTTGGTTGAGCATCCTGTTCCGGAATACGGAGGTGAAGGTACCCTCGAGCAGGACGCCGGTGGGAATCGAGGGTTGGTTAAAACTTTCGCGGGCCGGGGGCCGGTTGATACTTTCCAGGCTGATCTGTGCGGGGGTTCTGACCCTCCGGCCATACGGCGACGTGGATAAAAGAAGGCTGGTGCGCAGGCTCACAGGATCCGCCAGGGTATCTATGGATGAGACAAATTCAGCGTACAGGAGGTTCACGTTTCTGCTGACAGGGTGTCCGGGAGAAGGAGTCAGCAGGGGGGAGTAATACCAGGGCTGGGGTGTAAAAGCGGGACGGTTGGCGTCAGGCGAGGTGTTCACCAGGATGCGGGCGCAGGCCACATCCTGTACCAGGTCGTAGTTCAGCCGTACCCCATACCGGAACAACTGGTCGTCCAAATTCAGATTTCCGGGAAAGGCCAGCGTCATAAATCCCTGAGTCAGGCTGTCGAGACTGACCTCTACCGGATCGAGAAGCCACAGCAGCCGGCTGCCGCGCATCAGCAACTGGTCCAGGATGAATTTGTCGGTTTCGCTGAAGGGGTCTCCCGGATCTGCTATCACCACCACCCGGGGCAGAGTGTCGCGTTCGTGGAGTTCCCGGCTGAGGGCAAAACCCACCCTGAACCGGTCTGACAGGGCAATTGCCAGGTCTTCCACCTCATAGGGATTTAACTCCCCGTGTCCCTGCAGGAACACCACCTCCGGCTTCTCCCGGGTCGTCAGCCGCATAAGTCCCGAAATGAATTCATATTCGATACTCTCCGCAGAATGATTCAGGTTCACCTCATGGTTGACACCGGGGTTGGATTTGAGAAAGTTAACGCCTGTTTTGCGATCTCCCATTGACAGTATGGCGCCGGGAAATATCAGGGAGGTTACGGTACCCTGGTTGGTGATCTGCCGCAAATCGGTAGGTTTCACTCCTTCCCTGGTAAGTGCCTCCAAATAGCGGCTGCGATTCGACTCGTTGGTGGCCTTATAGGGATCGGTGATGATCAGTTTCAATGGTTTTCCGGCATAGCGGCTTACATCCCTGAGTTTGTCGGTAATGGCGGTACGGAGACGGCGGAACCCGGGAGGCAGCTCCCCATCCAGGAAAAGTTCTACGGTCAGAGGTTCGTCCAGATCGCGGGCCACCTGCCGGCTTACGGCAGACAATGAATACCGTTTATCGGCTGTGAGGTCCAACCGGAAGGGAAGGGTTTTGCCCAGGCCCCATGTCGCCAGGACGACAGCAGCCAGTATCGCCCCCTCCTTCAGGGGAGTCTGCAGGCCACGCCGGCCCCGGCGGAGGGTCATCATGGCCAGGAGCAGGAAAAACAGGGTCATCCCTGCAAAATAAAAGAGATCGCGGCTCTCCAGCACCCCCCTGCTGACCGAGAGGTAATGCCCGTTAATGCTGAACCAGCTGAGCGATTTTTCAAGAAAGTAGGAAACCCCGGAACTGCCAATGAACTCCAATCCCAGGTAAAAAAGAAAGGTAAGCAGCATGGCTGAGGTGAAGGCTACCACCTGCCCGGAGGTCAGGGCAGAAGCAAACAGCCCGATGGCAATGTACACGGCAGCAAGAAAAAAGAGCCCGGCAAAGGCGCCCCAGGTACTTCCGGCATCCAGGTTGCCGGGGGGATTACCCAGACGGCTTACGGAAAAAACATATAAGAGTGAGGGCAGCAACGAAAGGCCGGCAATGACCAGTGCCGCCAGGAATTTGGCAGATACCAGGCGGGCATCGCCCAGGGGCTGGGTAAGAAGCAGTTCCAGGGTGCCATCGCGGTTTTCACCGGCAAACTGCCGCATGGTTATCGCCGGTATCAGAAATAAAAATAACCAGGGCGCCAGCTGAAAATAGGAATCCAGCGTAGCATACCCGTTTTCGGGGATGTTGTAATTCCCCGGAAAAACCCACAGGAAGAGCCCACTGGCTGCCAGGAACACCAAAATAGCCAGGTAACCGGTCAGGGATCCGAAAAAATGGATCATCTCTTTTCTAAAAAGGCTACCCATCCCGTTTTCTGATTGAATGCAACAGGTCAGTCATGGTGGCGGCAACAGGCTGACGGTCATCCGTGTCCTGGAGCATAGTTTCGATCGTTTCGTATTTGCTTACCATCTGTTGCCGGTATTCTTGGTCCTCCAGGAGTTTTACCAACTCCGGTTTAACAGTTTCGTATTTCATCGCGTCCATAACGAACTCTTTGACCACCTCTTCTCCTGCTACCAAGTTGGGCAGTGAAATAAAATCGACGCGGAGGAAGAAATAACGGAACATCCGGTAGCCAGTCTTGCCGCCTGCCATTTTGTAAAGGACGGCCTGAGGGGTTTTCAGCAGGGCGGCCTCCAGGGTGGCGGTACCGGAAGTCACCAATGCCGCACGAGCATGATGGAGCAGTTCACAGGTTTGGCTGTAAAGCACCGGAACGGAAGGATCGGAAGTATATCTCGCATACAGGGAGGGAGGAACTCCTTCCGTGGCGGCAACGGCAAAACGGTACCCGGCGAAGTCGGCCGCCAGGCGGGTCATCACAGGCAGCATCAGACGGATTTCCTGTTCCCGGCTTCCCGGGAGCAGCGCCACCAGCGGCAAATCCGGCAGCCTGTTACCGGACAGGAACTGCTCCCGGCTCCTGAACTGCTCTGCCGCCTCTGCCACCGACTTGACGAGGGGGTTGCCGGCATAATGAACTTCCAAACCCCGATTATGGAAGTACTCTTTTTCGAAGGGAAAGATCGAAAACAACCCGTCGAGAGATCGCAATTTCCTGATGCGCCAGGCTTTCCAGGCCCACACTTTGGGGAGGATATAGTAAAATACCGGAATTCCCTGCTTTTGGGCAAAAGCCGCCATTTCCAGATTGAAGCCGGGGTAGTCGATCAGGATGAGCACATCGGGACGCGACTGTATCAGTTGCTGACGGCAGAGGGCGAAATTAGCCCTTATTTTATGGAAGTTCCGGACCACATCGATGAACCCCATGAAGGCCATTTCGCGGTAATGCCGGAGCAGGACACCCCCTTCGGCCTTCATCCGGTCGCCGCCGAAACAGAGGAACCGGGCCCCGGGATCCGCTTCCTTCAGCGATCGCATCAGCCCGGCACCATGCAAATCGCCTGAGGCCTCCCCTGCTATGATGAAGTAGTCCATTGTCGGGCAAAAATAGTAAGGAAAAAGGAATTTCAGGGCTCTGATCCTTTTTCTGTATAACCATGCACCCATAAACCTCCCGGGAGTGCCCGCACCGGTTGTCAGACCAACCGGGAAACCAGCACCAGCATGGCATACAGAAAGGTGGCCGCCACGACACCCCGCGCTGCACGGTCCATTTTGTTCCGGTAGAAAAAAAGAAAAACCAGCAGGTTGGCAAACCCGCAAAGACTCAGCAGCTTCACCAGTATCTTCAGCTCCCGGAGCCGGATAAGAAAAGTACCCAGAGGCATGGATGCATACCGTAGGAGGTATAAAATGAGAAAAACCGACAGAGGAAGCAGGACACCGGCAATCAGCCCGGTTTTCAGGGTGTCGTACTGCTGTTGGCGCCGCGTTCCCATCAGAATTTCCAGGTTTTCATCTCTTCGAGCGAATCGTAACAGGTCATATCGACTTTTACCGGCACAATGGAGACATAGTTTTTTTCAAGGGCGTATATATCGGTGTCGCGGGCTTGCTCTTCGAAATTGGCAAACGAGCCGGTAAGCCAGTAATAATTGCGGTTGTGGGGGTCGGTACGTTTGTCAAATTCTTCCATCCACTTGCCACGTGCCTGACGGCAAAAGCGTATTCCCTTGGGAACGCCCGACGGAATGTTCACATTGAGGCAGGTAAAGCGGGGCATTTCGTTTTCGAGGAGGGTCTGAAAAATCCGGGCAGTGAAGATCTTGGCTTTGCCGAAATCGGCATCGGGATTAAAATCGACGAGTGAGAACCCGACTGAAGGAACACCATGGAGGCAGCCTTCGATGGCTGCCCCCATGGTGCCGCTGTATATCACGCTGATGGATGAGTTGGCGCCGTGGTTGATTCCCGACACTACATAGTCGGGAGTGCGTTCCAGCAGATGGTTAAAAGCCAGCTTCACACAATCCACGGGCGTGCCGTTCGATTTATACACCGTAATCCCGGGGTCTTCGGAAAGTTTCACCACACGCAGGGGTCTGTCGGCTGTTATAGCGTTCGACATCCCCGACATGGCCGCTTCCGGGGCGATGATGACCACATCGCCGAAAAAACGCATCACCTCAATCAGCTCTCTCAGTCCTTTGGCGTGGATTCCGTCATCGTTGGTTACAAGGATCAATGGTTTTTCTGACATACCAGGAATAGTTGATCCCGCAAATATAACGGAAAGGGACCTATCTTTTCAGACACGCCATTATCTTTTTAAACCAGGAGCATTGCAGGGATACAAAAGGGTTGGAAGCCACAGCCTGCGGCAGGCATTCCGGACCTTATTCAAGAATAGTCCTCAGGTCTTTCACAGGTATTTGCTCCCCTTCATAAAACGCTACGATGAAAGCCCCCGGAAACTGGTCCTTCAGCCTCAACCGCTCCCGGTTGGCAGCCCTGAAAGTATCAAACTTGCCCACATAAAACTTCAGGAATTCTCCAACCGGCTTGCTAAAGGCTTCCTCCCCCTTAAAGTTTAATTTGCTGATATCTGAATTTTTATCCACTGCATAGATCTGGACGGCAAAATAGGTATCCCCGGACAGGGATTCGGGTTCTTCAAAAGGCTCCGCGGTTCCGGTTATAGGTGTGACCGTTCGTTGTGAGGCCCCGGGAGTTGTGCCAGGAACAGAAACCGGCTCCACACCGGCAGAACCCGCACCGCTTTCCAAACAACCCTTAAAGAAGTCGGCAGCCAGCAGCTGTACCGGAATGACATCTCCGTGGACAAATCCGGACGGGTCAAATTCGGGCTGCTCCGCCTTGCGGGCATCCACCGACAGAATTTTGAATTCGGTACGCCGGTTGGCCTGGTGTTCCGCCTCGGAACAGGGGACCCCGTTCCTGCATTGGTTTACCAGCCTGCTCTCACCGTATCCTTTAGCAATCAAACGAGAAGCATCGATGCCGTTCATCACCAGATAGCGAACTGCCGATTCGGCCCTTTTCTCGCTGAGCTCCATATTGTATTCATCGTTAGCGCGCGAATCGGTATGCGATGACAGTTCTATGTTAATAGGGAACTGATTCATATTCCGCACCAGGTTGTCGAGAGCCGGGCGGGCATCTTCGCGGATGAACCACTTGTCGAGATCGTAATAGATGTTCTCGATGCGGAACACCTGGTTCACCGAGTAGCGGTCGAGCAGCAGGTCGCGGGGCACCTTCAGGGGCGCAGAGATGTCTTCTGCCGGAAACCGGAAGTTGAGACAATCATCGAAATAGCCGGGCATCATGGCTTTGGCCACATAGAGCAGTCCCTTCTGAACCGGTGTCTCAAAATACCCTTCCGGTGTGGTCTTCAAAATGGCCACCTCGTTGGTATGGCTGTTCAGTACAAACACGGTGGCATTGCCCAGGGGCAGGCCCGTTTGCTTGTCTTTCACATACCCGCCGGCCACCAGCGGGGCCTCTTCGCGTACCACCTCCTCCGGACGGGCATAGCCCCGGAAGGTAAAAATATCATCCGAGCCTTTTCCACCGGGACGGTTGGAACTGAAGAAACCCTTGTTATCCTCCGGCATGTATACCAGTCCAAAATCATCGTAGGGCGAATTCACCGGTTTCAGCATATTCACAGGGTCGCTCCAGGCTCCTCCTGTCAGGAAGGTCTCGTACAGGTCGAGGCCACCGAAGCCCGGATGGCCGTCGGAGGCAAAACAGAGGGCCGTATCGCCAACCCAGGTGGGGAAGACGTCGTTACCAAACGAGTTGACAAGGGGGCCCAGGTTCACCGGCTCCGACCAGTTGGAGCCGTCAAATCCCGTCAGGTAGAGGTCGCTTCCCCCATAGCCTCCGGGCATGTCGGAGGAAAAAACCAGCCGCGTGCCATCGCCTGATATCGCCGGATGGCCCACAGAATACAGATCACTGTTAAAAGGCAGCGGCAGGAAGTCCGCTTTCCCGCTGCCATCCAAAACCGAATAAAACAGCTTCAGAAGGTGGGTTCTCAGGTTCCCGGCATCTTTCCCCACCTTTGACTTCAGCGTACGGGTGAGGAACACCATCGTTTGGTCTTTGGTAAAACTCGCCGGGCCGTCGTGCCAGGCCTGGTTGAACAATTGCGGCATCTTCTCCGGACTCCCCATACCCGGCCAGGGATCGCCCGCCGACAGAAAATCGGCGTAATAGAGATCCAGGTAGCCCGAGTTGGTCCACTCGTAGATCTTCTCATCCAGTCGGTCCGTTTTCCGGTCCGAGGTGAAGACCACCCCTTCCCGGTAGAGTACGGGACTGAAATCGGAACTCAGGCTGTTCAGCTCTTCCGCATTGCGGATCTGCACCGATTCAGGCAATCCCGATAGCATTTGCACCTGGTCGCAGTATCCGGCCAGGATCTTGCCCCGCACATCCTGGGGTTTCAGGGTGGCGTAGGTCAGAAAAGCCTCCCTGGCCTGCGCATACTGGCTCAGGCTGCGCAGAGCCTGACCCAGGTGGAGGTAATGCTCCGGCTCCGGGTTGTCGAAAGCCACCGCCCTGGCATACCAGTTACGCGCTTCCCGGATGTCGTTGGTCAGACGGTAACAATCAGCCAGCCGCCCTACAGCCTCCCGCCGCGTTGCTTCATTGCCCGACTCTGCAGCCTTCAGGTACAACGGTATAGCACTGGAATACCGGTATAGTTCAAACAAACGGTTCGCCCGGCGGTTGCCCGCTGTCAACGGCCCCGCTGTCAGAAACAGTCCCGCAAGGAACACGATCATCACCTTCCTTACCATGGTCGCCCCATGGATCTGACTGTTGAAAACATATGTAGCCATATCCAGAATGTTAAAGGGTTAAAAATATCTCGGGGTTTTCATCCGGTATTCGAACAGGTTGAGGTCAAAGCCCAGCCTGATCTCGTGCGATCCGTAGTTGAAGGCCTGCAGTTCGTTCAGGTAGATATCGTAGGAGTAGCCCAGCCTGATTCTCGGTGTGATCTGGAAACCTGCCATGAAGGCCAGGGCCTTCTCCGTGCGGTACGAGGCCCCCACCCATAAGGCGTTGCCGAAAAGCACACTCGCGTTCAGGTCCACCTGGAGGGGCGCATTCTTGACATACTTGGCCAGCAGTGAGGGGCGAAAGATGATTTTCTCATCCATCGGGAAGACAGCCCCCGTCATCAGGTAGAAGTGGCGCAGCAACCTCGAAAAAGAGGTACTCCCATCCGGCATCTTGATCATCCCGTACTCATTCTCCAGCAGCTGCTTCGAAGAGACTCCCGCAAAAAACCGCGGTGACTGGAAGTAAAGCCCCAGGTTGAAATCGGGGGTTATCTTCTGGACCTCCTGCGGGTAAAAGTAGGAATCCTCGTGTTTCACCCGGATCTGGTCCCAGTCGATGTTGAAATACTTGATCCCCCCCTGCAGTCCGAAGGAAAAGGTGCTGTTGGCAAAGATCAGCCGGTAGGCATAGGTACCCATGAGACCCTGGTTTATCTGCGGGCCCAGTACATCACGGTACCCGAAAAGCCCAAGGCCTACCTTACGGTTTCTCATGGCTGTATGGGCACCAAAAGTCAGGGTCTGCGGAGCACCGTCGATGCCAACCCATTGTGTCCGGTTCAGCAGGTCGACCGAGAAAATCTCCTGACTCCCCGCATAGGCCGGGTTCACCACCAGCTTGTTGAACATATACTGGGTGAACAGGGGATCCTGTTGGGAATAGGCCGAAAGGCTGAACAACAGGAGAATGATAAAATATCCTTTTTTCATAGCATTTCTTTTTTTCATCGATCAGTTACTCCTTTTGACCCAGATCCAACCGGTATAATCCTTGATATCGCGGATCCTCAACACGTAATAGTAGACTCCGTCGGGTACCGGCTTGCCGTCCTTGTTGTTCCCGTCCCAGTAAACGTTCACTCCGTCGTAGCGGCTCATCTCTGTGATTTTGTCGCCCCAGCGGTTGAAAATCATCACGTCGTTTTCCGGGAACAGCTCTATGCCATCGATAATCCAACGATCGTTTTTCCCGTCACCGTTCGGCGAAACCGCATTGTAGATCGTAAGCAGGTCGTCGATATTTTCTTTTACGGTTACATCGACGGTATCCGTGCCACTGCAGCCGGTCTGGTTATCCGTTACCGAGACGAAGAACCGGGTGTTCTGGTTCAATGGCATGGTTTCGGTACGGTTGGTGCGGTAGGTGTAAGCAAGGTTCACAGGTTCCCAGAAATAGCTGTAATCACCCGAACCCTGCGTCACTTCGGCAGAGAGGAAGGTTGTTTTACCCGCCAGGATTGTGGCATCGTCGCTGGCCTGCACCATCAGCTGCGGGTGGATGGTTAACCGCAGGGTATCGCGCACAGTCAGCTCTCCGCAGCCAGCCATTCCTCTGCCAGTCAGGTAGAAGGCGAGGGTGCCCAGTTCCCCGGCAGCCGGCGTGTACACCGGCGTTAACGTCGTGGCACCGCCCAGTGTGCCTTTACCGGTGGTCGTCCAGGCAACTCCCGAAACATGGGAGGCTGTTGCCCCTGTCAGATTCAGCACCTCACCGCTGCATAATGACCGGTCAGCTCCGGCTTCCACATGGGGTACCCCGCTGATGGTCAGCACCATCTCGTCTGAAGCACTTACACAGGCAGAAGAGGCTGTCAGGGTCAGGATTACCTGTCCGTTGAGCAGGTCTGCCGGCCCCGGCGTGTACACCGGGTTCAGTGTGCCGGTGTTGCTGAACTGGCCGGAACCGCTGCTTTCCCATTTCAGGGATGTAAAGTGGGAAGCTTTGGCGCCAGACAGGGTAAAGGTATTTCCTTCACAGATCACCGCATCGGGTCCTGCATCCGGTACCAGGTACTCCCGGTTTACCCGGATGGTAACCTGCTGGCGGCAGGTGGAGGTGTTACCTGTGCCGTCGGTAAAGGTCCACTCCACCCGGCTGATCCCTTCGACAAAGCGGTGTGTCAGGATTTTTGCATCAAACGGCCCGCTCACCGAATTGTCGGGATGGAAAATCAGGTATGTGCCAGTCACCGGCAGACCGCAATTGTCGGTTGCCTGGGGTATGGCCAGGGTAACCAGCGCATCGCATGCACCAGGCTGGGATTCCAGGACCAGGGGTGCCGGACATGCCACCACCGGGGCTTCCCCGTCGGTAACCGTCACCCTGAAATTGCACTCCACGGATTGTTTGCTGCCGGTTTCCGTGACTTTATAGGTTACGATGCTGGTGCCCTTGCGGAAGGCATAGCCGCTCACATCGTTCAAACCCTGCACCTTGCTCTGGTCGGGGTTGACCACCTCCCAGGTGATCTCCGCAGGACAGTTGGTCTGCATGAGAAGGGGGGTCAGCGAACCGGGAGGTGCGTTCCACAGGCAGGTGCCCGGGTCGCTCTCCATGGTGATATCCTGCGGACACGCCAGCAATGGCAATTCGGTATCGATCACATCGACCATAAAGCCGCACAGGGCTGTGTTGCCCGAGGCGTCGGTAGCCTTGTAGCCGATGGTATAGCGTCCCACAGCCAGGAGGCTTCCCTGTGGCGGGCCTTCCACCTGTTCGACCCTGACGCCCGAACAGTTGTCCATGGCCACGGGAATGCTCCAGATGGCGCCACCCTGGCACTGATCGGAAAAGAGGCTGATGGTAAAGAGTTTACCCGACGGGCAGTTGACAAACCAGGGTGCCTCCCTGTCGGTAACCACGACGGTTACCTGGCAGCTGCGGTGGTTGCCGGAAGCATCGCGGGCCTCCCAGGTCACCAGGGTCGTGCCCACAGGGAAGAAAGCCCCGTCGAGGGTGGTGGCAGCAGCCCCGCCCCCATACGTATGGGTAACCGTCACCAGTCCGCAATTGTCGGTGGCAGTGGCATCCAGGCTATTGCCCGACAGCCGGTAACCGCACTCCCCGGGAGTGGCATCCACACGCAGGGTGGTTACCGCAGGACATGTCAGCACGGGCATTTCCGTCTCGGTTACCTGCACCTGCTGCAGACATTCCGCCTCATTGCCGGAGGCATCACTCATGATCCACTCCACACGGCTGACACCGGCCATGAACGTAACCGTTGCCGACGTTCCCGTGAAGGGCCCCGTTACAGAGTTGTCGGGATGGTAAATACGGTACAACACTGAAGCGGGATTCCCGCCGCAGTTGTCCGCAAATTGGGGTGCAAACAGGTTCACCGTGGCCGTGCATTGGCCCGGGTCGGTGGCCCGGGTGATGGTCGCCGGGCACGTAAGCACCGGAGATTCCTCATCCACCACGGTAACACGGAAGCCACAAGACCACTCCTGGCCGCTGGCTGTTTCCTTCACCGAATAAGAAACATTGCTCACGCCGGGGTTGAAGGTCACCGCCGACACGTCGCCCTGGCCGGTGGCCTGGGTGACACCCGTCACGGTATAACGTACTGTAAAGGTGCAGTTGCTGCTCGCCAGCAGGAGGTCCAGCGTCCCGGCAGCCGGTTTCCAGGTGCATTTGCCCGCGTCGGCGGCATGCTCCCAATCCGGCGGACAGACCGCAATCGGCCCTTCCGTGTCGATCACCCGGAGGGTAAACCGGCAGAATGCCTCATTTCCCGAAGCATCGACAGCCCGGTATTCCACCGGGTAGTCACCTGCCGGCACCACTGTACCGCGCACAGGACCTTTGGTTTGTACCACCTGAGGATCTCCGCAATTGTCGCGCGCCACCGGCGTACTCCAGATGGCACTGCCCTGGCACACCCCGCTGAAGAGGGCCACCGTGAGGACCTGTCCTTCCGGACAGTTCTCAAAAACAGGAGGTTGTTTGTCCCTGACTGTGATGGTCAGCCGACAGGCAGAAGTGTTCCCCGCCTGATCGGTCAGCAGCCAGCGCACCGGTGTGGTTCCCACCGGGAAGGTGGCACCTTCCAGGGTGCTCTTGTCACCCTGGCCGGGATAATCGTGCACCAGCGTCATCTCTCCGCAGCCCCCGGTCATCCGGGCATCCAGATTCCTGCCCGGCACTGTGTAACCGCAGCTCCCCGCAGGAGCATCAAACGTATAGGTTGTGGTCTCCGGGCACACCAGCTCCGGTCCCGGCTGGAATGTCAGCTCCAGGCTACCGGTGGTTACCTGACATTCACCATCACCATAAGGGGTAGCGGTCAGGAAAAGTGTCACCGGGCCTGTTTCCGTAGCGGAAGCATGGTATACCGGAGACAAAGTGGTCTCCCCGCTGAGGGTGCCCTGACCTGTATGGCTCCACTGAAGCAATTGGTAAAATTTGGCCTCCGCATCGGGAACCTGGTAACTTCCGCCCTGACAGATCACCGCATCGTTGCCTGCAAAGAGTTCAGCCGGGCGCCAGATCGTCAGCACCATGAAGTCATCATGTGAACCGCAGAAACCATATCCCTGCGAGGTGAGGATCAGCTGCACCTGACCGTCGTCGATATCGGCCTTTGACGGGGTATATACGGCATTCAGGGCTGTGGCATTGTCAAAACTACCCGTGCCCAGGGTGGTCCACCGCACCGACTGTGCATTCACCGCCGACCCTGACAACTGGTAGGAGCCCCGGGTACTGCAGATCACCGCATCAGCCCCGGCATCCGAAACCGGCGGCCCCCAGTAGGTGAGCTGCACAGTATCCGCATCGGTGCAGGCGCCGTTGGTCAACCGGTATTCCAGGGTATAGACACCCCGGACCATCCCGCTGACCTTTACCGCAGAAGCACCTTCCGGTACCAGCGTCAGGACAGAAGGACCTTTTATCTGTTTCCAGGTACCAACAGCCCAGGCAACCGGATTCCCCATGAACTGGAGGGTCTCCTGGTTGCAGGCATCCACATCGGCACCTGCATTGGCCATTACATCGCGGTAAACCGTGATGAAGACAGAGTCGGCCGAACAGGTGTCACCTGCACAAACAGCCACTACCGCCATATCCATGCCGTAATAACCCGTCGTTGGAGTATAGGTGAAGCCGCCCTGCGCTCCCGCAATAAAGACACCATGCAGCGGTGCCCGCAGCAAAACAGGATTCACCGTCAGCGGATTCCCGAACAAGTCGTAATCCCCGTTGGCCAGAATATTGCCCGACAGGGGTGTATCCTCGCAGGTCTCCACCACCTCATCGACCGTAACCGGCGGCGGGTACAACGGGTTGACCAGCACTTCATCGCTGTTGTTGCCCGGATCGGGATCCTTCAGGGTGCCCGCCACGGAAACTCCGTTCAGGTAGATGCCTGTTGGCCTGACCCGCGCGGTGATCTGCAAAACCGCATTGGCACCTGTTGCCAGGGTGCCCACCGTCCACACTCCCGTGACCGGATTGTATGCGGCACCAAGGTTGTTGCTGATATATTCATATCCCGAGGGCAGGAGATCTGTCACCAGCACGCCCATGGCATTATTTGGACCATTGTTCGATACCTGCAGGGAAAAGGTCACCGTGCTCCCCATCAGGGGGGTTTCGTTGCTCACAGCCTTCAATACCGAAAGGTCTGCAACCGGTACCGGCACAGGCACCTCTGTATCTTCATTGTTTTCAGGTTCCGGATCCGGCTCACTTCCGGAGACTACAGCGGTGTTGCCATAATCCCCTGAGGTAAGAACCGTTGCGGTGATTTCCAGGAGGCTGGTCAAACCGCCGGCCATATTCCCGATGGTCCAGATCCCCGTTGCCGGGTCGTAAGCTGATCCCCTGTTGTTGGAAATATACCGGTATCCTGAGGGCAGGAGGTCGGTAACCGTCACACCTGTGGCGGCACTCGGACCGTTGTTCGTCACCTTCAGAGTGAAAACCACTTCGGCGCCCACGTCCGGGGTGCTGCTGCTCACCATCTTATCCATGACAAGGTCGGTTTGCGGCACAGGCACAGTAATTTCGGAATCCGTATTGTTGCCCGGGACCGGGTCAACCTCATTGCCGTCAACCACGGCCACATTGGTATACGTTCCCGAAGCTTTCACCGTGGCTGTAATATGCACAACAGCGGTGGCACCGTTCGCAAGGGTGCCGATGCGCCATAATCCCGTTGCCGGCGTGTAGTCTGCACCCAGGCTGTTGGAAACAAACTGGTACCCTGACGGCAGCAGGTCGGTAACTTCTACGCCGGTAGCTGTTGCCGGCCCCATATTCGTTACCAACAGGGTAAAGATGACATTGCTGCCTACACGGGGCGTACCATTATCAACCAGCTTGTTCATCACCAGGTCGGTCTGACCGGACACCACCGGAACCGGCGTTGTCGTTTCGGTGTCCGTGTTGTTGGGCAGGTCCGGATCAATCTGGGCTCCGGAAGCTGTTGCCGTATTGAGGTAGATTCCCGATGCCAGCACTTTGGCTGTGATTTGCAGGGTGGCGCTGGCTCCAGCCGCAAGGCTTCCGACCGTCCAGAGACCCGATACCGGGTTGTAGGCTGCTCCCGGGCTATTCGACACATACTGGTAGCCCGTTGGGATAAGGTCAGTCACTGTGACGCCGGTGGCATTATTTGGACCATTGTTCGATACCTGGAGTGTGAAAACCACGTTGCTGCCAACCAGCGGGGTGCTGTTGCTTACCGTCTTAGACATCACCAGGTCAGCCAGGTCAGTAATTACCGGCACCGGCACCACCGTCGGGTCGTTCTCCAGGTTGCTCGTGTCGTCTGAGAGGTCTGTCACGTCGGGACCCGTGGGGGGAGTGCCCGTGGCCAGCGCCTGGTTGCTCACCGAGCCTGCCAGGATGTCGGCCGCCGTGATGGTATAGAGGGCCGAGAAGGTCGTGCTGTTGGAAGCACCCACTGCCAGCGTGGCCAGCGGTCCGCCCGTCACCGTCACCTTCGGGTCCGTGATCCGGATGTTGGTCAGCGGTACGTTCCCC
>CAZYUA010000026.1:0-6399 GCA_964650525.1 uncultured Prolixibacteraceae bacterium | reverse complement strand
CGTCACCGTCACCTTCGGGTCCGTGATCCGGATGTTGGTCAGCGGTACGTTCCCCATGTTGGTCACCGTGAAGGTGTAGACGATACGGTCACCCGCGCTCACCCGCCCATCGGCATTGAAGTCCAGGTAATACCCGCTTTTCACCAGCGCGATCGCCGGCTGTTGCTGCACCGGCACCACTGTCGGGTCGTTCTGCAGGTTGCTCGTGTCGTCTGAGAGGTCTGTCACGTCGGGTCCCGTGGGGGGAGTGCCCGTGGCCAGCGCCTGGTTGCTCACCGAGCCTGCCAGGATGTCGGCCGCCGTGATGGTATAGAGGGCCGAGAAGGTCGTGCTGTTGGAAGCACCCACTGCCAGCGTGGCCAGCGGTCCGCCCGTCACCGTCACCTTCGGGTCCGTGATCCGGATGTTGGTCAGCGGTACGTTCCCCGTGTTGGTCACCGTGAAGGTGTAAACGATCCGGTCACCCGCGCTCACCCGCCCATCGGCATTGAAGTCCAGGTAAGACCCGCTCTTCACCAGCGCGATTGCCGGCTGTTGCTGCACCGGCACCACCGTCGGGTCGTTCTCCAGGGTGCTCGTGTCGTCTGAGAGGTCTGTCACGTCGGGACCCGTGGGGGGAGTGCCCGTGGCCAGCGCCTGGTTGCTCACCGAGCCTGCCAGGATGTCGGCCGCCGTGATGGTATAGAGGGCCGAGAAGGTCGTGCTGTTGGAAGCACCCACTGCCAGCGTGGCCAGCGGTCCGCCCGTCACCGTCACCTTCGGGTCCGTGATCCGGATGTTGGTCAGCGGTACGTTCCCCGTGTTGGTCACCGTGAAGGTATAGACGATACGGTCACCTGCGCTCACCTTGCCATCGGCATTGAAGTCCAGGTAAGACCCGCTCTTCACCAGCGCGATGGCAGGGTCGGGTTCAAAGGGAACCACAGTAACGTCATCCCGGTTATTTGCCGGATCGGGATCGGTCTGGTCGGGTGACCCGATTTCGGCGATGTTGGTGTAAGGGCCGGTTTCGTTAACTCTGACTGTCATGAGCATGGTAACCATACCCCCGTCGACTCTCAGGTTCCCGATCGTCCACACTCCTGACGACGGGTTGTAGGCGCCACCCTGGTTATCGGACACATAGGTAAATCCCGCCGGCAGCACATCTGTGACTACCACGCCCGTGGCATCGTTAGGACCCAGGTTGCTGGCATACAGGTAGAAGATCATCGTACTCCCCTTCTGAGGGGTGTATTCGCTCACTGCCTTAAGGATCTTCAGGTCGGCCAGGTTGCCCACGACCGGGGTAACCGTAGAACTGTTGTTTCCCAAATCGGGGTCGTGTTCTGTACCGGAGACCCTCGCGGTATTGGCAAAGTTGCCGGTGATGTTCACCACCGTTTTTATCTGCATGGTGACGGTGCTCCCCGCAGCCAGGCTGCCGATGGTCCACTCGGGAGCCGCCCAGGACCCGGAGGCCGGAACAGCTTCTATCAGGGTGTAACCCGTGGGCAGGATGTCGGTGACTTTCACGCCCGTGGCATTATTAGGGCCATTGTTGGTAACCCGGATGGTAAAGAAAACCGCGGAACCCACATCGGGTATCATGTTGTCTGCAGTCTTCAGGATGGCCAGGTCAGCCTGCAGGGCCGGCGTGGTGTTTGCGTCATCGCTGTTGTTGCTGAGATTGGGGTCATTTTGTGAGCCGCTGATTACAGCCGTATTCAAATAGGGGCCTGAAAGGTTCACCATGGCCACGATGTCGAGGGTCGCCGATTGTTGGTTGCCCAGGGTGCCGATGTTCCACTCGGGCGACAGCCAGCTGCCCCGGGAGGCAGTGACGCTGACCAGGCTGTAGCCTGCGGGCAGCAGATCTGTGACCTTCACCCCCGTGGCCTGGCTGGGACCGTTGTTCACGGCTGTAAGCCGGAAAGTCACTGTCGTGCCCACATAGGGAAACTCGTTGTCTACACTCTTGTAGATGGCCAGGTCGGTACGGGGTATGGGTGTCACCGTCGCCGAGGCGGTATTGTTTGACGGGTTGTTATCACTCTGGTTGCCCGAAATGATGGCTGTATTGGTATAGTTGCCCGACACATTCACCGTGGCGGTGATCTGAAGGCTGGCAGAGGCCCCGCTGACCAGGGTACCCACTGTCCAGACCGGTGAGGCCCAGCTTCCGGCCGATGGTATGGCGGTCAGCAGCGTGAAACCGGAAGGCAGCAGATCGTTCACCACCACGCCCGTGGCATTGCTGGGACCGTTGTTGGTGGCGGTGACCGTAAAGGTTACCGTACTCCCCACCTCAGGGGTTGCCATGTCAACCACCTTTTCCACCTTCAGGTCGGCAATCTCACCCACCAGCGGGGAGACCGTGGAAATATTGTCCGACAAAACAAGATCCAGTTCCGTACCGGTGATGGTGGCCGTATTGGTATAGGGACCCGAAGCGTTGACCGTAGCCGAGACAGTAAGGGTGCCAGAGGCACCGGAAGCCAGGGCGCCGATGGTCCAGACAGGGGCAGCCCAGCTCCCCACAGAGGGCACCACACCGTTTACTGTATACCCTGCGGGAATTGCATCGTTCACCGTGACCCCCGTGGCCGCACTCGGACCCAGGTTGGTGGCTGTGATGAGGAAGGTGATGGCACTCCCCACCGGCGGATTCGGATTGCTGACGGTCTTTACAACCCCCAGGTCGGCAAGCGGCACCGGTATGGTTGTCTCCGTATCGGTGTTGTTAACCGGATCCGGGTCGTTTTGCGCTCCCGAGGCTACCGCCGTGTTCGCATACGGACCGGTTGCCTTTACCGTAGCCGTGATCTGAAGGGTGGCACTGACACCTGCCGCAAGGCTGCCCGCCGTCCAGATACCTGATCCGGGATTGTAGGCGGCACCCAGGTTGTTCGACACATACTGGTATCCCGCCGGAAGCAGGTCGGACACCGTGACACCCGTGGCGCTGCTGGGTCCGTTGTTGGTGACCACCAGCGTGAAGGTGATAGTCTCTCCTACCTGGGGAGTACTGTTGTTCACCGTTTTGTTCATGGCCAGGTCGGCAAGCGGCACCGGTACCGGGGTTGCCGAATCCTCGTTGTTGGTCAGATCCGGATCCTGCTCGCTGCCATCTGCCACTGCTGTGTTTGCATACGGACCGGTGGCTTTTACCGTGGCCGTGATCAGAAGGGTGGCAGAAGCTCCGCCTGCCAGGCTGCCGATGGTCCAGACCCCCGTCCCTGAAACATACGCTCCGACCCCGTTGTGGGAAACATACTGGTAACCTGCAGGCAGCGGGTCAACCACGGTAACACCCGTGGCAGCACTCGGACCATTGTTGGTGACCTTCAGCGTGAAGATCACGTCGCTGCCCACCAGGGGTGTACCGTTACTTACCGATTTGTCCATGGCCAGGTCGGCCTGCGGTACCGGCACCGGCGTTTCTGTGTCGCTGTTATTTCCCGGTACCGGGTCGGTCTGGTCACCTGAAACCACTGCCGTGTTGGCATAGGTCCCCGTGGGCTTCACCGTGGCAACAATCTGAAGGCTCGCAGAAGCTCCGCCGGCCAGGGTACCGATGGTCCAGACTCCTGTCCCGGAAACATAGGCTCCTCCCCCATTGTCGGAAACATACTGGTAACCCGAGGGCAACAGGTCATTGACCCGCACGTTCGTAGCATTGCTCGGACCGTTGTTGGTAACCTGAAGCGTGAAGGTGAGGTTGCTGCCCACATTGGGGGTGGCGTTGCTTACCAGCTTGTTGATGGCCAGGTCGGCCGAGGTCTGTATGGTAACCTGGTAGTCTTCCACCTCTCCCCAGTTATTGCTGCCTGAACTGCCACCGTTGGAACCAATTCTGAACCGGGCAAAGGTAGGGCTCGTCACAACAGCGTTAGCAGGAACGGGAACGGTAAGGTTCACCGTTTGCGTACCCGCCCCTGAAACAATGTTATTCGGACTATTCGGGGTGATCTTCTCGCCGGCGGCAAAAGTGCCGTCGCCGTTCCAGTCGATCCAGGCATTTAACCAGCCTATGCTTTCGTCAAATACGGTGACGGTGACCGGGATGGTGACGGTGGAGCCTGCAATCAAAGGGGGAAACAGTACACCGTCCTCATCATCTATTCCCGCTAAATCATCGCCATTGGCTGTGGAAGTAGGCTGGTTGGCCCCCTCCGGATCAATCTTCGTTCCCAGGAAAATATAGTTTACATACGATCCCGCGGCATTCCTGTAAATGTCGATCAGATGATCGGCCGGACCATAACTCGTGGAGGCTACCGGAGCATCTCCCCAATCCACTGCCTTCACATAGGTGTAAGACTCTATCCAGTCGTCCCCCGTGGGATTTATACCCCCCGTGTAGGGCGGGGGCGTAAGGTTCACGTTAAAACCGTTCTTGGGATCCCCCAGCGGTGAGTTGTCAGTAACCTCATACAAAATAGTGATGTTTCCCTGGCTGCTGCCCGGGATATCCTGGTTCTGGATCGCCGTATAGGT
Source organism: uncultured Prolixibacteraceae bacterium (assembly GCA_964650525.1). Lineage (GTDB taxonomy): Bacteria > Bacteroidota > Bacteroidia > Bacteroidales > Prolixibacteraceae > UBA1413. The sequence goes on along the minus strand of CAZYUA010000026.1, from coordinate 1,920 downwards.
GCGGATAACCGGATCATAGGACCAGTCAAAATAGTCCTTCCAGGTACCACCCAGCACACTCAACGGATTACCATCCGGTATGCCGTACAGGAGCGTGATCACCAGTTTCATCTCCTGGTTGTCCACCAACTTCAGGGTACTGCTCCCCGTATTACCCACATTGACTGAAAGTTCTCCGGTACCCCCGAACTCTTGAGGCAACAGAGGCGCAGGAGTCACAATTGCCTGACTGACGTAGGGATTCCAGCTTTGGGCACCTGCCAGAAACGTCGCAAGTACCAGGTGAATGGCTATGAAGGCTTTTTTCATCGCTGTGAGTTTTTCAGAAAATTACATAATCCAGTTTCTCGGCATCGGCGTTGTTGGTGATCCGGTTCTCTCCCCCGCTGCCCTCCACAATCTGGCTGGTCAGTGTGTAGGATCCCCGCTGCTGTCCGGGCGCAAAAGTAGCCTTAATTCCGAAGACCGAATAACCACCGGCCGGTATCACCGACGTGGTTGTGAAGATGTGGTAGGTTGCATTCGAACTGTAGCTCCATACAATATTGTTCACCGGGATAGTCCCCAGTTGGGTCAGCGCAGGATTGTAAGGTCCGTTCAGTACCCACCGGTTATCCCTGGGAATCAACACCGTGATCAGACCCCGCGTATCCACCCTGTTGAGCTCGGTCACCTGTACCGTGATGTTGAAATCGGTCGTGCCCCGCATGATGTTCGGGATGGCCGTGATCACCGGCGTCACATCCGGGACTTCCACCAGGAGGTAGACCGTGGCCCTGTCGCAAGCCTGCGGCGTGCCATCATCGCACACCTCGTACACGAACCGGTCGGGACCCCGGTACCCGGGTACAGGAACATACGTAAAGCTGCCGTCTCCGTTCAGGGTGACACTTCCGTGCGACGGACCGGCCACCGGCGTGGTAACCACCGTCTGGGAATCCCCCTCCGGATCGTAGTCGTTGTCCAGCACATTCCCCGTGATGGTAGTTGCCGTTCCGCTGAGGTAGCTGTCGTCTGCCGCCACCGTGCTGTTCCCATCCGGGTCGGGGAGAATGTCAATGGTGACCGTTGCCTTATCGCAGTAGACCGGCATTCCAAGGTCGCAAACCTGATAATTGAAGCTTACCTGGCCGGTAAATCCTGCATCCGGTGTGAAGGTGAAGGTGCCGTCGGTATTCAGCACCAGCGTGCCGTTTCCGGGGGGTGAACCATCCAGGGTCACACTCGTACCATCCAGGTTATCGTCGGGATCCCAGTCGTTGGCCAGCACACTTCCGCTTACCGGCATGTTGATGGTTCCCTTGTATGCGTCGTTGTTGGCTACCGGAGGATCGTTGTCCCGGGTTCCCAGCGGCACCACCGTGATCGTTACCGTTGCCTCGTCGTAAAGAACCGGCATCCCGTCGTCACAGATCTCATACACAAAGCTGTCCTCGCCCGTATAGCCCGGATCCGGCGTATAGGTATAGCTGCCGTCCGGTTGGATCAGCACCGTACCATGCGAAGGCCCTGTCACCGGCGTGGTGTTCAGCACCAGGTTGTCGCCGTCGGGATCAGAATCGTTGGTCAGAATATTACCCGATACCGGCACATCCACCCACGTTGCGTTGATGTCGTTCAGTGCCACCGGAGGATTGTTCAGGCAGATGACCACCATGCCGCCGATCCTCATTTCACAATCCTTTGCGTCGGTCACCACGACGGAATAGGTATCCGGAGGCAGATTGTTGATATCTTCCGTGACCTCCCCGTTGCTCCACAGGAAGCGGTATGGTTGTGTTCCTCCTGTAACGGTAAGGTTGATAGAACCGTTATCCCCCCCGGTGCAGAGGCCGTTGTAAACCGCCACGCCGGCACTCAGCGCGGCAGGGCTCCCTACCACTACCGTGGCTGTCACCGCCGGACAACCGGCTGTCCCGT
>CAZYUA010000025.1:0-63369 GCA_964650525.1 uncultured Prolixibacteraceae bacterium | reverse complement strand
TTCGGCCGTAACCACTACAACCGCTCCTATGTGACCGGGGTAGGCCTTAACCCACCCATGAAACCCCATGATCGTCGCTCGGGTGCCGATTCCATCGAAGCCCCCTGGCCGGGTTACCTCGTGGGCGGCGGACACAGCGCCACCGACTGGGTGGACCTCGAAGAGAGCTATTCTCATAATGAAATTTGCATCAACTGGCAGGCTCCCCTGGTGTTTGCCCTGGCCTGGTTCTCACAACCCTGAACCATACTGATCTATAGGCCTTAACGTAAACAGTGGTGATGTTCATGGTTCCTTCGTTAGAACCATCGCTTCTATTGTGTTATTTGTGCATTGCGCCTCTTTACAGGATGAACAATACTAACAAACAATTTGTAGATGAGATGCCCGATTTGCCTGCTGGCAATGCTCCTGGTGGGTCTTCACTCCCACCAGGCTGCCGCAGGAAATTACAAAAATTTCAGGGTGGCGGTCTATTCCCGCTCCTATGAGACACAGAAAATGAGCGATCCTGAGTGGCTCGGGAAAGTCTGGGAGGAAGTCTCCCGCCAGGTAGCCATTGACAAGATCTACCTGGAGACCCACCGCGACCTGGTGATGGTAGACCAGGAGACCCTTGATAAAGCCAAGGCCTTTTTTAAGGCCCGGGGTGTGGAAACGGCAGGAGGCATCACCCTCACCATCGACGAAAGCAACCGCTTTGAGACCTTTTGCTACACCAACCCGGAGCACCGGGCCAAGGTGAAGGAGATTGTAGAATATACCGCCCGTAATTTTGATGAGGTCATCCTCGACGATTTTTTCTTTACCAGCTGCAAGTGCGACCTCTGCATTGAAGCCAAGGGGGAACTGAGCTGGACCAGTTACCGGCTGGAGCTGATGAAGGAGGCTGCCCGCGACCTGGTGATTGAGCCTGCGCGGGCTGTCAATCCCAAAATAAAGGTGGTGATAAAATATCCCAACTGGTATGACCATTTTCAGGGATTGGGTTTCAATCTGGAGTCGCAGCCGGCGATGTTCGACGGCATTTATACGGGCACCGAAACCCGTGATCCCTCCTCGGCCCAGCATCTGCAGGCCTACCTGGGGTATAACATCTTCCGGTATTTTGAGAATCTGAAACCGGGAGGGAACGGTGGCGGCTGGGTCGACACAGGGGGGATGCGCACAGTGGACCGTTATGCCGAGCAACTCTGGATCACCCTGTTTGCCAAGGCTCCCGAAATCACCCTCTTCGACCTGCGGCAGATGATGTACCCCATCCGTAAGGAGACCCGGGCCCCCTGGCAGGGGCAGGGAACCAGCTTCGACTTCGACGCCATGATGCAACCCATTGCTCTTCCCGGTAAACCTGAAACCATCCCCACCACCATCGCCCGCGCTGCCGGCTATACCTTTGAGAAGGCCGACAAATTTCTGGGTTCCCTGGGAAATCCCGTGGGAGTGAAGAGCTACAAGCCTTTCCATTCAACAGGAGAGGAGTTCCTCCATAATTACCTCGGAATGGCGGGCATCCCCATGGATGTCGTTCCCCGCTTTCCTGATGGGGAACCTTTGGTTTTTCTGACAGAAGCCGCCGCCTTTGACCCACAGATTACGGAAAAAATCAAAAACCATCTTCAGAAGGGAAATACTGTAGTGATCACCACAGGATTGCTGAAAGCCCTCCAGGGGAAAGGAATGGAGGATGTCGCTGAGATCCGGTGTACCGGCCGCAAGGCGTTGGTCAGGCAGTTCACGGCAGGATGGGGCCCCCCCTCTTTTTCTGACCGCGACATCCTCATCCCCCAGGTGACCTACCTCACCAACGACTCCTGGGAGGAGATCTCGGCCCTCGACGATACCAACGGATGGCCTATCCTTCACTACGCCGGCTACAGCAAGGGCAAACTTTACGTTCTGACCATCCCCGACAACTTCGTGGATCTCTATTTCCTACCGGAACCCGTCCTGAACCGCATCAGGCAGACCATTGCCAGACACCTGCCTGTGCAACTCGAAGGCCCTGCATTTGTAAGCTTATTTATGTACGACAATAACACCTTTATCGTGGAATCCTTCGCCGACACTACCGTCAGGGTTAAACTGACCACGCAGCGGAACATCACCCAAATGGCCAACCTCGAAACCGGCGAAAAATTTCTTCCCTCCAAGCGGGAGATCCCAGCCTTCAGGAAAAGTCCTGCTGTAACCATCCGCACTTTTCTTCTGGAAATCAAACCCCACTCCTTTTTGGTCCTGACAGAGGAATGACAGGGTGGACATCCACCCGATCAGCATTCATCAACCTTAGGGAAAGATGCAAACCTGTTGTTACGTGTAATAAATACTGATATATTTACGGTAATTTGAAAACCAAAAAACAATGTTTTATGAAGCAGACGATTCTGACCATGATTTTCGTTCTGGGATTCTATTTCGGAGCAGTTTCCCAGAACCGGCTGACGGTGGATGCCACACAAGACGGCCCTAAGATCAGTAAATACATTTACGGACATTTTGCCGAGCACCTGGGGCGCTGCATATACGACGGAATCTGGGTGGGAACGGATTCTCCCCTGCCCAATGTCAATGGTTACCGGAAAGATGTCCTGGAGGCCCTCAAAGCCTTGGATATGCCGGTGTTGCGCTGGCCTGGGGGTTGTTTTGCCGATACCTACCACTGGAAAGACGGAATCGGCCCCCGGAATCAGCGGCCTAAAATCAAAAATGTCTTCTGGGGCGGCACAGTCGAAGACAACAGTTTCGGAACCCATGAATTTCTGGACCTCTGCGAATTGCTTGGCTGCGACGCCTATATCTCGGCTAATGTCGGTTCAGGAACGGTGGAGGAAATGGTCGACTGGATTGAATACATGACTTCTGACGACGATGTGGAAATGGCAAACCTGCGCAGAAAGAATGGCCGCGACAAACCCTGGAATGTCCGCTTCCTTGGAATCGGCAACGAAAGCTGGGGCTGCGGCGGACAAATGACTCCCGAATTTTACGCCGACAAAATGAGACAATATTCCAGCTATGTCTGGGAATATGCCCGTAATAAAATGACCAGGGTCGGTTGCGGTTCGAACGGCGACGATTACAACTGGACCAGAGTGCTGATGCAAAAGGGAGCCCGGAATATGGACGCCCTTTCCCTCCATTATTACACCATTGCCGGCCCGGGATGGAACGACAAAACCGCTGCCACCGGTTTCGGGGAGGAACTTTATTTCTCAGGACTGAAAAAGGGCAGCCGCATCGAGGAAATTGTCACCCGTCACAGCCAAATCATGGACGAATTTGATCCCCGGAAAAGAGTCGGTATGTACGTGGATGAATGGGGAATCTGGACCGATGTGGAGCCCGGAACCAACCCGGGATTCCTCTTCCAGCAGAATTCCATGCGCGATGCGCTGATTGCTGCAACCACCCTCGACATTTTTAACCGCCATGCCGACCGGGTAAAAATGGCCAATATAGCGCAGACAGTCAACGTATTGCAGGCTATGATTCTTACCGAGGGCAGCAAAATGGTCCTCACCCCTACCTATCACGTTTTCAATATGTACAAAGTCCATGCTGATGCCACCCTTCTCCCCGCCTCGCTCATAACCGAAAAATACAACTTCGGGGATGAGACCCTCCCCGCGGTCAGCCAAACCGTCTCACGAAATGCTGCCGGGAAGGTGCATGTTTCCCTCAGCAATATCCACCCCAAACGGGAAGTAAAACTATTGGTGGAACTCCACGGTTCGACCTTTTCTAAAGTCTCCGGCGCTACGCTGTTAACGGCTCCGGAATTTAATTCTGTAAACACCTTTGATAAGCCGGCCATTGTCAGCCCGGTTGCTTTCAAAGGGGCCAGGATTGTTTCGGCAAATACCCTGGAGATCACCCTGCCGGCACGCTCGGTGGTCACCTTTTCTGTGGAGTAACATCGTTTTCCCGTTGCACAAATAAAACAGGGGGCTTCCCCTTTCGTGATGCCCCCTGTTTTACCCCTCCTGACCAGCCCTATACACGGGACCGGCGTACTTAACGGATATTGTCCAATTTCACCTTGACCTCCTCTACTTTCTGCTTCTGCCGCCCAATCTCATCAGCCCTGTTTTTCTGATCCTGCTCATTCTTACTGATCTTCCGGGAATACTTCGTCTGTGTCTTCTGGGTCTTATTGATCTCCTTCTCTTTCGACCGGATCTCTTTCTGCAGCTGTTCATGAACCGTCTTTTTGTCGGTCTCCGCTGTTTCAAGCTGGATTACCTGAAGGCTGTCCTTCAGAATCATCTGGGTCTCCTTTGCTTCAACCCTTAATTCCTTTTCATTCTGTTCTGCATCTTCAACCTTGTCGGAGTAAGAATTATTTTGCCTTTGAAGCTTGGTCAGGTTATTTTCGAGTGACTTCAGCTTATTTTCTTCATCCCTCAGTTCGCGCGAAACAGCCTGTTTGTAAAGTTCCAAAGCATAATCTTTCACATAGGCAGAGGCTGCTGCAGTGGTTTCAGGCGAAGAACCGGAAGACCCCAGGAACCCTCCTTCGGTCTGCATAAAAATCCGGATGTAAATGTTCCCGGGGAACGAGGATATCTGTGTAAAAACATTCAACGGAAGCAGCGTAACATCGCTGATCAGGATGTTGTTGACGATCCACTCGTCTTTAACCTTCTCCATCTTGGGTGTTTTCTTCAGAAAACCACCCGGTATGATGGTTTTTTTCCACAAATCGATGGCTTCTTTCGGAGTGGCTTGCGGAACCACCACTTCAAAGGCAGGTTGAATGCCCATCGAGGAGGGGCGGGATTCAACCTTGACCTCAATCGGAACCTGGGCACTACCAACAGCACAACCCGCAAGAAGAAGGAAAGTAAACAGTGTTTTCATTTTACAGGTTATTAAAAAAGTTTCTGATTCTTACTAGTGTTCATAATATTGAAGTTGCCACTTGATCAATTTCCGGCGGATAATTCAAAAATAGAGAGGGATTTTGCCGGCAGCGAAATCTTTGTCAGATCGCCGAAGGTGTTACCGGTGATGACTTCCCGGGCATTACGGCATCCGGTCAGCATTTCTGAAAGCCTTTCAGTATTCAGAAGGGTCTCCTGCTGGTTTTTATTCAGGACGACCATCACCTTTTCCTTGTCGTTGTACCTGAAATAAACGTACAAGCCGTCGAAGGGAAGGAAATGTTTCAGGGCTCCGGTGTGGATCACTGCTTTGTTTTTCCGCCAGTTCAACAGTTTCCGGGTGAATTGCTGTATATCTTTTTCGGAGTTGGTAAGCCCGGTTCCCGTGAATCCGTTTACCTGATCTCCTTCCCAGCCGCCGGGGAAAGGTTTCCGGAACTCGCTGTCATGGGTTCCTGTATGGTTCATGGCAATTTCCGTCCCATAATAAATCTGGGGGATTCCCCGGGTGGTGAGGAAGATGCCGATTCCCATTTTGAGCAGGTCGTAATCGCGGTTTACCTGGACAAAAAAGCGGGTCATGTCGTGGTTGTCGGGGAAGACCACGAGGTTTTTAGGATCGGGATATTGAAAGTCGTTGGCTATGCATTCATAAATTTTCATCAGTTCACCGGTTCCGGGATCGCGGAGGGCGGTGCTGACGGCACTCTGAAGGGGAAAATCCATGAGGCTTGCCAGGTTTCCCTGATAGCCGTCCTGGTTAAGTTTCCCCTTTTGCCAGTAAGCCAGAATGGCCTGGTTCATGTGCCACTCTTCTCCAACGATGGTAAAATCGGGATATTCCTCGCTGATCCTGAGGTTCCATTGGGCCATCATTTCCTTGTCGGGGTAAGGGTAGGTATCCATCCTGATCCCGGCCAGTCCGGCATATTCAATCCACCAGATGCTGTTCTGGATCAGGTAGGTGGCCATGAAAGGATTCCGCTGGTTCAGGTCGGGCATGGTCGGCACGAACCAGCCGTCGAGGAACAATTTTTTATCATAGTCAGACGCATGAGGGTCCTGGTTCAGGGTTTTTACGTGGTTGGTGATCCTGTATTCAGGATACTCATTAATCCAGTCACGCATCGGCATATCGTTCATCCACCAGTGTTCCGAGCCACAATGGTTGAAGATCATGTCCATAATCAGCTTGATCCCCTTCCCGCGTGCTTCCAGGGCGAAATTGCGGTACTCCTCGTTGGTTCCGTACCGGGGATCGACCTTGTAAAAGTCGGTGGTGGCATACCCATGGTAGGAAGTCCGGGTCATGTTGTTCTCCAGCAAAGGATTGAGCCAGATGGCGGTGAATCCCATTCCCCCAATGTAATCGAGGTGGTCACGCAGCCCTTTGATATCGCCCCCCTGGCGTCCCTGGAGATTGGCACGGTCGGGCTTATCCCTCATGCCTTCCGGGGCATCATTGCCCGGATCCCCGTTGGCAAAGCGGTCGGGCATCACCAGGTACATGGCATCGCTGCTTTTGAAGCCCTCGCGCTCTGCCGATCCCGGTTCCCTTTGTTTAAGCTCATAGGTGCTGATGGCCACATTTTTCCCTTCTTTTTGAAAAAGGATGTCGAATTTTCCGGGTGCCGCCGTTCGTACATCCAGGTTGATAAACAAGTAATTGGGATTCTCAACGGAAATGACCGACTGGAGGATAATTCCCGGGTGATTGATCACCACACGGGTCAGTGCGATGTCGGTTCCATGGACCATCAACTGAAGAGAAGGATTGTTCATCCCTGCCCACCAGCACGTGGGCTCTACCCTGGGTTGCAGCAGGGGAGCGCTCTTCCTGGGTTTTCCCGCAGCCCAAAAGGAGAGGGTGATAAGGGCCAGCAAAAGCAGGGCTATGTTTTTCTTCATGACAAGGTTTTTAATGGGTGAGTAATCGTTTTATTATTAAGGCATTAATGGGTCTCGGCCCTTTTGACATCATCGCGGTCCTGAACGAACATGACCATCAGGGCGGCCACAAAGAGGGAAATACCACCGAGCATGAGGGCATAGATGGCTTCTCCGCCGAAGAGGTCACGGGTGACGAAGCCCAGGATGCTGGCGGCCAGGATCTGGGGAATCACGATGAAGAAGTTAAAAATCCCCATGTAAGTCCCCATTTTGTGGGAGGGGAGGGAGCCGGTGAGGATGGCATAGGGCATGGAGAGGATGGAGGCCCAGGCGAGACCTACCCCCACCATGGAGAGCAGCAACAGGTTGGGATCTTTTATGAAATAGATGGAAAGGAGTCCCACTCCCCCGGCCACCAGGGAGATCATGTGGGTGAATTTCCGGGAGGTTTTACGGGCGATCACCGGAAGCAGGAAAGCCATGATGGCGGCAAATCCGCTGTAGAGGGCGAAGCATACGCCCACCCAGTCGGCACCTTTATTAAAGAGTTCCGAGGTGGGGTCAGAGGTGCCGTAAATATGTTTGGTGACGGCGGCAGTGGTGTAGATCCACATGGCAAAGAGGGCGAACCAGGTGAAGAACTGGACCAGGGCCAGTTGTTTCATTGTTTTGGGCATCTTGAACATGTCGTGCATGACCACGGCAACCCCGTTGCTGGTGTGGCCGTTTTTGACCAGAAGTCCTGCGATGAGGGTCATGATTCCAAAAATGGTGATGCCAAAGGAAAAGATGTACATCTCACTCTGGATTTTGTAGTCGTTAATTATTCCGGGGTTTTTCTTCAGGTAATAGATCAGCAGGGAGAAGAGGACTCCTGCGGTAATCCAGATGAAGCTGCGGCGGAGGAATTTCTTGCTCGTGGTGCCAGGGTCAGGGATGTCATCGCCGTGGGTTTCTACGGCAGCGTGGCCTTCGGCGAGGGCATGCTGGCGCAGCTCTTCCGGAGAATACTCCCTGGTGCGGAGGATGGTCCAGATGACGGCCGAAAAAAAGGCCATGCCCCCCAGGTAAAAGGAGTATTTCACGGAAGGGGGAATCTCTCCTTCGGGGGCGGTATTGGCGATGCCAAACCAGTTGGTGAGGATATAGGGGAGTGCAGAGGCGACCACGGCGCCGGTTCCTATAAAGAAGCTTTGCATGGCAAAACCTTTTGTGCGCTGTTCTGAGGGAAGCATGTCACCGACGAAAGCGCGGAAGGGTTCCATGGAGATGTTGATGGAGGCATCCATGATCCAGAGCATGCCGGCGGCCACCCACAGGGTGGGAGAGTTGGGCATGATCAGCAGGGCCAGGGAAGCCAGGATCGCCCCCGTGAGGAAATAGGGGCGCCGGCGCCCCAGACGGTTCCAGGTATTGTCGCTCATGTGCCCGATGATGGGCTGGATAATCAGTCCGGTCACCGGCGCAGCAATCCAGAGAATCGGAATTTCGTCGACCTTGGCCCCCAGGGTCTCAAAAATCCGGGAAACATTGGCATTCTGAAGGGCGAAGCCAAACTGGATGCCCAGGAAGCCAAAGCTCATGTTCCAAATCTGCCAGAAACTTAAGGTAGGTTTCTTTTGCATTGTCATCGTTTTTTTCATTCAATTCAGGTCATTGAAAATACCCATTCCTCCGGAAGGATTTCACTGATGGCCGGAAAAATGTTCAATTCGGCAAAACTACAAACAAAAATGATTCAGGAAACCGATGATTTCCGGATTACCAGGTCGGCCTTTACAATCCGTGTTTCAAAAGGAAGGGCTGGTCCGGTATGCCGGATCCGGTTGATTAACAATTGGGTGGCAAGGGTACCCATTTCGAATCCGTGCTGATCAACCGAAGTCAGCAGAGGATCGGCAATTTCGGCAAAACGGCCATCGGAAAACCCCACTATCGCAACATCTTCAGGGATACGGAATCCTCTGTTTTTCAAGGCTTTCATAGCCCCGATGGCTGTCAGATCGTTGGTGGCAAAGATGGCATCCGGGACCAGGTCGTGGAGACTCATTTTCTCTATCTGGCGGGTAGCTTTTTCAAATGAATCTACCTCAGGACACAACTCCTGAATAATGGGTAGTCCTGCGTCGGCAAGGGCTTGCACATAGCCGGCAATCCTTTCTTTCCCTATCGTAAGATGGCGGGGCCCCGAAAAATGGGCTATCCTTTTTCTTCCGTTTTCCGTCAGATGCCGGGTGGCTTCATATGCCGCTTCCCGGTCGTTGGTGACAACCCGGTCGGAAGCAACCCCAGGTGCTTCCCGGTCGAAAAATACCAGCGGGATCCTGTTCTCACCAATCTCCTTCAGGTGCTGAAAATCAAACGTCTCCTTCGATATAGATACCAAAATGCCCTCTACCTGGTGCGCCAGCAGCATCTTTGCATTGTTGACTTCCCGGTCGTATTTTTCGTTCGACTGGCAGATGATCACCGTGTAACCTGCCTCATAGGCCACATCTTCAATGCCACTGATAATCTGTGAAAAGAAAAAATGGACCAGTTCTGGAATGATTACCCCGATAGCTCCCGAACGGCCCTGCTTCAAACTCTGAGCAACCACATTGGGCCGGTACCTGAAACGGACGGCTGCTTCTTTAACCTGATTTTTCGTCTCCTCACTGATGTCGGGGTGGCCCTGCAATGCCCTGGACACTGTGGAAGGAGAAATTCCCAGTATCCCTGCCAGATCCTTGATGGTCACCTGTCCTGTTTTCATCGTCTCTTTCCTTTTGTTTCCCCCTGATTGTCCATGTTCATTTTTACCCCGGCTGTGTCATCTCCATGGGATTATTCCCCCGCTGCTCTGAGGCGAAAAATACTGTAAGTAACCCATCAAGATACCCCGCTGGTTGCGGCAGGGTAGTTCATTGAAAACCTACCGGAAACCCAACTGTTTCGTAAGAGTAGTAAAAGCAAACCGGTAGACGTGTCCTTTTTCGTTTGAAAATCCGGCTCCCCGGGTCACCGGTTTTTTCATGACCTGCCCTCAGGAGGCAATTACCTGAACCCCCGCGGCGATGGCAGCCTTTCAGAAAGCCAATCACACGAAAACCCCAGGCTTTCTGCGGGCAAGGAAATCCCGGTTTGACAAAGTGCATTCCGGAATTTTTCATAAATGTACAAAATTTTTCTGTCTTGAAGTTTTGAACCACCGTTTACCTTAACTACCGGTTCCTCTTTAGGAAATTGGCCGGAGCAGGTATGTTGTAAAACATATTTGATGGTAACGTAACCGCAAACGTTTGCGGTTACTATTTCACAACGAAAACCATTGCAGTAATGAATTAAAAGTTAATTTTGGTGAAAATTTTTCCGTGAGGTCCAACATCGCGGAAAAAGACAATTTGCTTGATTTTTGAAAAACAGTTTAAAATCTAATTAACTTACAAATGATGATGATTCGAACAAAACTGAAATTGTTTGGGCTGTTTGCAATGTTGCTCGTTACGACAGCGGGTTTTGCACAACAGAGAACAATCAGGGGCAAGGTGACCGATGCATCGAATGGTGAGCCATTGCCTGGAGTTACTGTAGTGGTTGTAGGTACGACGATTGGAACTATAACCAATTTTGACGGGGATTATACCCTGGGGGTAAATGCAGGCCAGTCGGTCTCTTTTTCCTTTATCGGGTATGAAGCGCAACAGGTAGTGGTCGGAGATCAGACACAGATCAACATCCGTCTGAACCTGTCGGTCGAAGCCCTGGGGGAGGTTCTGGTAATTGGCTATGGAACCACCAAGAAGGAAGATGCCACCGGCTCGGTTCAGGCGGTGTCGACCGAAGATTTCAACCGGGGAGCTATCACTTCTCCACAGGAACTTGTTTCGGGAAAAATAGCAGGGGTACAGATAACCAATGGCGGCGGCGCTCCGGGCGAAGGAGCTACCATCCGCATCCGGGGAGGTTCATCCCTTTCTGCCAGCAACGATCCCTTGTTTGTTATTGATGGTGTGCCGGTAGATAACGATGGTATCTCCGGGATGCGTAACCCGCTCAGCACCATACATCCAACCGATATCGAGACCTTTACCGTCCTGAAAGATGCTTCTGCAACGGCTATCTATGGTTCGAGGGCTTCCAACGGGGTCATCATCATTACCACCAAAACGGGGAAAAAAGGCAGGGCCATGAAAATCAACTACAATGGTTTTGTCTCCGTGGCTAACAAAACCGAATCGGTGGATGTGCTGAATGCCGATGAGTTTTCATTCCTGTTTAACAAGCGGTATGCCAGCAACCCGAATGCACTGGGATTACTGGGTGATGCCAAAACGGAATGGCAGGATGAGATCTACCAGACCGCCATCAGCCATGACCATAACCTCAGTGTTACAGGAAATGTCATTGAGGTTCCCTACAGGGTGTCTCTTGGCTATTCAAACGAAGAGGGGATCCTGATGACCGACGGCCTCAGCCGGTTTACCGGTGCCGTGGCCCTGAACCCCTCATTCTTCGACGACCATCTGAAAGTCAATCTCAACCTGAAAGGGATGATGATCGAAAACAATTTTGCCGACCAGGGTGCCATCGGGACGGCTGTCCATTTTGACCCCACCCAGCCGGTGAAAAATGATAATACCAAGTACGACGGTTATTTCACCTGGACCCAGCAAAACGGTGATCCTATTGATATTGCCCCGATCAACCCGGTAGCCCGCCTCATGATGAACGACGACCAGTCGTCTGTGATGCGGAGCCTGGGAAATCTGCAACTCGATTACCGCTTCCACTTCCTGAACGACTTGAGGGCCAACCTGAACCTGGGTTATGATATCTCTTCCAGCGAAGGAACCACCGTCCGTCCGGAAAATTACCCCGGCGATTACGACGCTGTCAGGGGTGGAGGTAGAAACAACGTGTATACCCAGGATAAGAAAAACACCCTCCTCGATTTCTATCTCAACTATGTGAAGAACTTCGAAAATATCAACAGCCGTGTCGACGCCATGGCGGGTTATTCCTGGCAACATTTCTGGAGAGCAGGTGACTTTTTGGAGCAGAATTTCAAGAAAAGCTATACCCACCAGGATACCGATTACAAAACAGAGAATTATCTGGTCTCCTTCTTCGGCCGTCTCAATTACATCTTCATGGACCGCTACATGGCAACGGCAACACTCCGTTACGACGGGTCATCCCGTTTTTCTCCCGATACGCGCTGGGGCTTGTTCCCATCGTTTGCCCTGGCCTGGAGGATCAAGGAGGAAGGTTTCCTGAAAGATTCAGAAGCGATTTCTGAACTGAAACTCCGGTTGGGATACGGAATCACCGGCCAGCAGAACATCACCAACAACGACTATCCCTACCTGGCCAGGTATACCATGGGTAACGACAATGCCATGTACCTTTTCGGAAACAACTGGTACCCAACCCTGAGGGCTGAAGGTTACGACTCCAACATCAAATGGGAAGAGACGGTTACGTACAACATAGGTCTGGACTACGGCTTCGCCAAAGACCGGATTACAGGTACCCTTGACCTTTATAAAAGGGTCACCAACGACCTGATCAACTTCATCCCGGTACCTGCCGGAACCAATCTGAGCAATTACCTGCTGACCAACGTGGGCAACCTGGAAAACAGGGGGGTGGAATTTTCTATTAATGCCATTCCGGTTAAGACCACTGATTTTACGTGGGATCTTGGCTTCAATGCTTCCTACAATATCAATGAGATCACCCGGCTTACGGCTACAGACGATCCCACCTACCTGGGTGTGGAAACCGGCGGTATCTCAGGCGGTGTGGGCAACAACATTCAGATCCACAGTGTGGGGTATCCTGCCAACTCCTTCTTTGTGTATGAACAGGTGTACAGCAGCGACGGAAAACCACTTGAAAATGTCTTCGTAGACCGCAGCGCCGATGGGATCATCTCCGAAGATGACCTCTACCGGTATAAAAAGGCTGCTCCCGATGTTATTTTGGGTGTAACCACCAAGCTGGCTTGGAAAAACTGGGACTTTTACGCTTCAGGCCGCTCCTATATCGGCAACTACATGTACAACAACGTATGGTCGGGCGGTGCCACCTACAACAATCTCTACAACTCAGCCGGCTACATCAACAACCTCAACAACAACGTGTTTGCCACCGGCTTTGAGAATCCCCGCTACTTCAGCGACTATTATGTGACCAATGCCTCTTTCTTCAAGATCGATAACATGGCCCTTGGATATACCTTTAGCAACCTCCTGCAGGAAAAACTAAATGTGAGGGTATACGGAACCATGCAGAATGTGGCCACTTTCACCCGGTATGAAGGACTGGATCCTGAGATCAGCGGAGGAGTCGACAACAACCTCTATCCCCGTCCCAGGACTTTTGTCTTCGGTGTCAATATTGATTTTTAACTGTTAAACATTTTAAAACATGATTAAGAATAGCATAAAAACCATGTTTGTGGCTGTAACGGCGCTCATGTTAGCCCTTACAGGCTGTATCGGTGATCTGGATACCCTGCCCCTCGATAAGGATGAGGTTACATCGGCCAGTGTATACGAGAATCCTGATAATTATGTCAATGTGCTGGCCAAATTGTATGCAGGGCTCTCCCTCAGTGGTCAGCAAGGCCCTGCCGGCAATCCCGATGTCAGCGGCATGGACGAAGGATTCGGCCAGTATCTCCGCGGCTACTTCTATTGCCAGGAACTGCCAACCGATGAAGCACTCATCGGTTGGAACGACGCCACCCTGCGTGACTTGCACGATATGGACTGGACCGCTTCCGATGGTTTTATCAGTACCTTCTATTACAGGGTGTTTTATCAGGTTTCAGCCTGTAACGAGTTTATCCGTGAAACCACTGCCGAAAAACTCGACAGCCGCAACATAACGGGTGATGTACGGTCCAGGATAGAAACCTATCATGCCGAAGCCCGTTTTCTGCGCGCCCTGAGTTACTGGCATGCCATCGACCTCTTCGGGAATGTGCCCTTTGTGACTGAAGAAAACCAGGTGGGTTCCTTCTTCCCGGAACAAATCAGCCGCAAAGACCTGTTCGCCTTCCTGGAATCGGAACTTAAGGACATCGAAGGAACACTGATGCCTCCCCGGTCGGAATATGGCCGCGCGAACCAGGCTGCCGCCTGGATGCTTCTGGCGAAACTCTACATGAATGCAAAGGTCTATACCGGTGAGGAAAAATATACCGATGCCATCACCTACATCAACAAGGTGACAGGGGCCGGTTATTCCCTTGAACCGCAGTATGCCAACCTTTTCAACGCCGATAACCACAAGTCGAACGAAATTATCTTCCCCATTGTTTTTGACGGTACCAAAGCCAAGACCTACGGAGGAACAACTTTTATCGTCAAGGCAGCCATTGGTGGGAAAATGGATCCGGCTGCTTTCGGTGTCGACGGTGGCTGGGGCGGTCTGCGTACTACCAAACAGTTTGTGGGCAAATTCTGGAACCTCGCCCTGTTAAAGAGTGCCAGGGTCCCGTATAAGAACGCAGCAGCCTATCCGGTGATTTATGTTCCCGGCTCCTACCAGTCGAAAAGCGGGTACAGCGCCGGCGACTGGTCTCCCGATACAGCCCCTAAACTGGCATCGGCCAGTTCTGACGACCGCTACGAAGGGTATATCTACTTCAGCGAAGATGCACAGTTCAAGTTTACTGCCGGCCCCAGCTGGGACGTCAACTGGGGCGACGACGGAGCCAACGGAACCATGGAGGCTAACGGTGCCAACCTGACGGCAACACCTGGATATTATAAAATCAACGTCGACCTGAACACCAAAACCTATTCTGTCGTCAAAACAGACTGGGGCCTTATCGGTTCTGCCACTCCCGGCGGATGGGGTTCAGACACCAATATGGAGTTCGATCCCCTCACCAAAGAGTGGAAAATGATTGTGGAACTGGGTGCCGGCGAAATCAAATTCAGGGCCAATGACGGATGGGATATCAACCTGGGCGATAACGGAGCCGACGGTATCCTCGAATATGGAGGAAACAATATTGTGGTTGCCGAAGCCGGAAAATATGAAATCAAGCTAAAACTGGGGATGCCCGATTACTCCTTTACCATTGAGAAATATGCCACCGACAACCGGGCTATGTTCTTTACCAACGGGCAGACCCTTGAAGTGGATGATCTTTTTGAATTTACCAAAGGGTACTCCGTCACCAAATGGAGCAATTTGACCTCGACGGGAGCCAACGGATCGGCCAAGGATTTCGTGGATACCGACTTCCCGGTGTTCCGGCTGGGTGATGCCTACCTGATGTATGCCGAGGCAGTGCTCAGAGGCGGTGGCGGCGGATCGGCCACTACAGCCCTGCAGTATGTGAACGACCTCAGGGCCCGCGCTTACCAGGATGATGTGAAAGGCGATATCGGCTCCGGTGATCTGAATCTCGACTTTATCCTCGACGAAAGAGCCAGGGAACTTTACTGGGAATGCCAGCGTCGTACCGACCTGGTACGGTTCGGGAAATTCACCGGTAGCAGTTATATTTGGGCATGGAAAGGCGGAACCAAAGATGGCACCGGCACCGATGCCAAGTACAACCTCTTCCCGCTGGCTTCCTCCGACGTGGCTGCCAACCTTAACCTCAAACAAAATACCGGTTATTAATTCTAAAAGTGTGAAACGATGAAAAAGTTCAAATCTATATGGCTGTTGTTTATCGGTGTGCTTTTCTTTGGATCGTGTGCCGAAGAAGAACGCGATCCGCAGATTTACCTTCTTAAATCTCCGGCAGTCACCTCTCCCACCGGCACCAAAAGCTACATCCTGGAAGAGGCAAATACCGGAAATGTCATGGAGAGCTATTCCTGGTCGGCTGCGGATTTCGGATTCCCTGCAGCAATCACCTATACCCTGCAGTTTGCTGAGTCGGGCAAGAATTTCGCCTCTCCGGTCAACGTAGTGGTTACTTCCAGTTTGGGTTATGCTCTCAAAGTCGGAGAACTGAACCAGCAATTGCTGGCTCGCAGTTATGGTGCCGGCACCCAGGTACAGATGGAAGGCCGGGTGAAGGCCAGCGTGGGAGATTATGCTCCTGCCCAATATTCCCCGGTGTTCAAGTTCTCGGTGATTCCCTTTGATGTTAAACTGCCTCCGCTCTATCTTCTGGGAGATGCTACCATCGATGGTTGGGACAACAAAACCGACCAGGCTATGCCTTTCTGGTCGGTCGGCGTGTACGGGATTGTGACCCCGTTAAAGCCCAACGCCTCTATCAAGGTGATCAAGACGCAGGGTGCCTGGGCTCCCCAATGGGGTCAGGCTTCCGGAACCTGGGAGGGTGGCACCCTGGCTTACCGGCCTACGGAAACTGTCGCCGACCCGGCTGCCATTCCCAGTCCGCCCACTGCCGGAGACTATTTGGTGGTCGTGAATATTGACGCCCTCACCTATTCGGTGACAGCCATGCCCGATGCCGTCTACCTGGTCGGTGATGGTTGCACCGCCGGCTGGACCCCCACAGCAGGGTTGCCCTTTACCAAGACCGCGCCGGGAAAATACACCCTGACCACCGCCCTGACTGCCTCCAAAAGTCTGAAGATCCTGTATTCCAACAGCGGAGCCTGGGCTCCCCAGTGGGGAACCACCACCGGCGCCATCAGCGCCCTCGGAAAGCTCTCCTTCAGACCCAACGAAACAGTAGCCGACCCTGCCTCTATCCCCACACCGGCAACCGCAGGCACCTACAAAATCGACCTCGACTTCTCTGAAAATACCTACAAAATCAGCCAGTAGATTTTGATGGTTTCTTGAAGGCCACAGGGATACGCCAGACTCATGCGTTCCCTGTGGCTTTTTTTTCCCCTCTTTCTCTCTCTCCCGGCTGAAGTACCCTAACCTTTTTTCAACTACCTTTACCGCAAATGGATCCCGGCAAACCCGGATGAAAACCCGGAGTTCCTGCAATCCGGCAGATGCCCCATCCGAAAGAAAGGCACTCCTGCCTCTTTGTTCCAGTAAATAATGAAATTCAGAAATCCATGAAAACCACCCTCCGGTCACTTTTTGTAACCCTGGCTCTCCTGGCAGGCCAGCTTCTTACCGCCCAGATAGCCACCAACCCTGAGTTGCCGGTAGCCACCAAACCGGTTACCATCACCTTCGATTCTTCCCTGGAACTCAGACTCGGAATCTTTACCGGAGAGCTATATGCCCACACCGGGGTGATCGTCGAAGGGAAAAGCGATTGGCAGCATGTCATCGGCGACTGGGCCAACAACAACAACCAGCCTAAACTGACCCATAAGGGTGGTGGAATTTTTGAACTCGTGATTTCTCCCGATATAAACACCTTTTACTCAACAGCTGCCGGTGAAAAAGTGTTGAAGATGGCCTTCGTGTTCCGATCGGCCAATTGGAACAGCGATAAAAAACAGACCAATGACTTATTTGTCAACGTCTACGAGGAAGGATTGGTGATCTCCCTTTCTTCCCCCGCCGACGGGGCTATACTCGACCGTAATACGCCCTTCACCCTTACGGCAACTGCCTCCATGAGTGCCTCCCTGACCTTGAAAACCGGCGCTTCCCTGATTGCAGAAACAACCGGAAAAACCATCTCCGGACAACACACCTTTACTGAAAGTGGCTGGCAATGGATTGTTGCCCAAGCGTCTTCGGTAGAAAAAACCGTGACCGACTCCAACCGGGTGTTCGTCAAAGAACCGGTAACCCTGCAGACCCTCCCTCCCGGATACCGCAAAGGAGTTAACTACATCGGGGATCACTCAGCTGCCCTGGTGCTTTGGGCACCTTTTAAAAATAACGTATTTGTAGTGGGCGATTTCAACGATTGGGATTTGCAGAACAGCTACCAGATGAAAAAAGATGGTGACTACTTCTGGCTGGAGGTCACCGGTTTGGATAAAGGCCGGCCTTATGTTTTCCAGTATCATATCGATGGTCAGTTGAGAATTGCCGATCCCTATACCCATGAGACCTCCGGTCCTGACGATCAGTATCTATCGTCTGCCACTTTCCCGGGGCTAGCCGTTTACCCAACGGATAAAGCCAGTGGTGTTGCCTCGGTGATCCGTACCGGACAGGAGCCATACAACTGGGAGGTTCCCTCTTTCAATCCTCCGGCCAAAGAGAATCTGGTGATTTATGAGCTTCTCGTGCGTGATTTTACTTCAGAACATACCTTTTTGTCGGTGGTTGACAAACTTGATTATCTTAAAACACTGGGAATTAATGCGTTAGAATTGATGCCGGTGAATGAATTCGAGGGAAATGAAAGCTGGGGGTATAACCCTTCTTTCTATTTTGCTCCCGACAAATACTATGGGACAGGGAACGGGCTGAAAAAGCTCGTCGATGAAGCCCACCGGCGAGGGATGGCCGTGATCATCGATATGGTGCTGAACCACAGTTACGGACAGAGTCCTCTGGTGCAGATGTACCTCGACCGTTCCTCCTGGCGGCCGACAGCCGAAAACCCCTGGTACAACCAGCAACATAATTTCCAGAATACCAGCGCCCAGTGGGGCTACGATTTCAACCACGAAAGTGTCTATACCCGCCAGCTGATCGACAGCATCAACAGCTTCTGGATGCAGGAGTACAAAGTCGATGGTTTCCGTTTCGATTTTACCAAGGGGTTTTCAAATACACCCTATGGTGCCAATGACTGGGGAAGTGCCTACGATGCCCCCCGGATCGCCAACCTGAAAAGAATGGCAACGGAAATCTGGAAGCGGAACGACCGTGCCTATGTGATCTTTGAACACCTTTCAGACAATAGTGAGGAAAAGGAACTGGCAGCCTACGGCATCCTCCTCTGGGGCAATATGAGCGGGGCTTACGGCGAAGCAGCCAAGGGGAACAATGCGGACCTAAGCGGGGGACTGGCTTCATCCCGCGGATGGGACCACCCCCGCCTGGTAACGTACATGGAAAGCCACGATGAGGAAAGAGTGGTGGTGAAATGCCTGAAAGAAGGGTTTACAGCAGGCAATTATAACATCCGGCTGCTCCCGACAGCCCTCGACAGGGTGGAACTTAATTCCCTCTTCCTGCTGCCACTGCCCGGACCCAAGATGATCTGGCAGTTTGGCGAACTGGGATACGATTACTCCATTAACACCTGCTCAAATCCAAGCCAGGTGAGCAACGATTGCCGCCTTACACCGAAACCGGTCCTCTGGAACTATGTAAACAATACCAACCGGTATGATCTTTATAAGAAAATGGCCCGGCTCAACTTTCTGAAAACCACATATGAGGAATTCTCATCCCCGGAATCGTTCACAGGAAGCCTTGGCGGAGAGGTTAAATGGTACCGCCTCGGTAGCGGAAGCCGGTATGCCATAGCCGTGGGCAATTTTGCCACATCCTCCCGGAGTGCAACACTGGTTTTCCCGGTGACCGGAACCTGGAACGACTATTTCCCGGGAACTGACTATGTTGTCAACACCTTATCCCAGAGCATCACCCTGGCTCCCGGGGAATTCCGACTCTTCACAACACACCCCCTGGCCGATCCCTTTAGTGGTACTTTTACCCCTCCGGGAATTACCGCGGAGGCAGCAATAAACCTGTACCCCAACCCAGCCCGAAACCAGGTGACAGTTACATCCGGAAAACCCTTCGACAGGATCCTGATCAGGAATATCACAGGGCAGCTGGTTTATGAACATGACTGTTCCTCTAAAACCAATATTGAAATTCCGCTGGGGAAAATGCCGGCCGGACTGTACTTTATCCAGCTCCATGCAGAAACCGACTGGATTACCCGGAAACTTTTTGTCTATTAAGGAATCATCTGAATATGTCTTTTCTATGTCCTACTGAAACAACAGTGACCAGTATTCTGTCTTCCTCAATCTCATAAATAATGCGATAATTACCAACCCGGATGCGATAAGCTTCTTCTCCTTTCAGTTTTTTGTATCCACGTGGCCGGGGATTAGCAGCTAGTTTGCCAATAACGTTCTTAATAACAGGGATAATTGTCTTGTCCAACTTCATTATCTGTTTTTGGGCATAGCGCTCAATATAAACAGTGTACTTCATTGTTTCAAAGCATCTTCGATTTCTTTGAAGGCCTGATAAAATGGAATAGCATCTCCTTTGTGAGTTTTTGCTTTACGGTATTCCCTGATGTCTTCCAATTCTTCTGAATCGGCTACAAGTTTCGCATATGCTCTTATCGGAACCTGAACTGCTATTTTACGTCCTTTGCTGTTTATTACATAATTTTCCTGAATCATATATTGAATATTAAGATTATTTTGGAATGCCCTCTGTTACAAAATTAATGGATATTAATTTCATAAACAAGCAGCTTTTGCCAATGAGTGTTTAGTTCCCGGTATCCCATGACGAAGGTTTTTACCACTCTTCACTTTTGAGCCTGTCGGCCACTTCTTCCACGGTACGAAAAGCCCTGAAAAAATTGCCACCCCAGATTTTGCCTATGTCGGCTTCGGAGTAGCCGCGCCTGATCAACTCCCTGGTGATGCCGGGGAACTGGCTTACATCGCGGCAGTCGGAAAGCCCGCCACCCCCGTCAAAGTCACTGCCGATACCCACATGGTCGATGCCCGCCAGTTTTACCACATGGTCAATGTGATCCACATAATCAGATACGGAGGGAAGAGACTGTTCACTTTTTGATTCCAGTTCCAGGCGCTCTTTTCTCCATGTCTCCTTTTCTGCATCTGTCATCTCGTTCCACCGCGTTTCATAGACCTTTCGTAATTCCTGGGACCTTTGGTAGAGTTTGGAACCGGTGTCCGGGTCTTTGATATATTCGTCGAGCAGGCAGATCTGGATAACGCCCCCATTGGTAGCAAGTGCCCGTATCATGTCGTCCGAAAGGTTGCGCTTATGGTGGGCAATGGCCCTGGCGCTGCTGTGCGAGGCGATCACGGGAGCCTTGCTCGCCAACAAAACATCGAAAAAGGATGAATCCGACATATGCGACACGTCAATGATCATACCCAGACGGTTCATCTCTTTAATCACCTCTTTTCCGAAGCTGCTCACCCCGTTATGTTCCGGTTCAGCCCGGTCGGTCGATGAGTCACAAATGTCGTTGTGATAAGAGTGGCAAAGGGTGATGTAGCGGATCCCTTTATCATAGAACTCCCTGACCCGGGAAATATCTTTCGCCAGGGGAAAGCCGTTTTCCATACCCAGGTAAATAGCCCTTTTCCCGGATGCTTCGATCCTGGCGGCATCGTCTGAAGTGTAGGCCATTTCGGCCAGCCACGGATAACGGCCAACAGCAGCCACGGTGGTATTTATCATCCGGTGCGCCAGTTCCCGGGCTTCTATGTAATTTTCGGGCGTTCGGGGTTTCTGGCCTGTAAATACGGCAAAGAACATGGCGTCGAGTCCACCCTCCTTCATCCTGGGAAGATCCACTTTTCCTGAGGCGTTTTTTTTCCCGATGTCGAAGGCACGGCGAACCATGTTCAAGGGGGTGTCACAATGGGTATCCACGGTGAGCGCCTGCTCGTGGACCCGCCTGACCTCCTCCCGCGATACCCTTTGGGGAGAACCTCCCCTGATAACAGCTCCCGGCAGGAGTACCAGAAGTGTGATGGCCAGTAATGGAAAACCTGGTTTTTTTTTCATCCCATTCATGCGTATTACTTTTCAACCGGAAACTTCGCCGGATCGTGTTTTGACGACACCCTGCCTCCTGGTTTCAGGGTACCAAAACTAATACAATTCTTTAGTTTTTTTAAGGTTCTGTCTCGCAGATGGTGGGGTCAGCAGTGCCACTGGTCCCGGTTATTCCGTTCCACCCGGAACTGCATCAACCCAATCGCTTTATTACTAAAAGCCGGAAATGAAGGCACTCCTCCTTTTGCAAAACAAGATTGGCACCGGCCCATGTCACGCGGTAAAAAACCTGCCGGATCCAGGGAAACCACGGGGCATTCGCCGTGGGGTACTGCTTCATCTTGCTCCTTTTACCTTCATCCGCAAACCATATACGTATTCAGATGCGGTGATAAACAGGGTTTTACCGTCTTTTCCCCCGAAGCATACATTGGCAGTCCAGCGGGCTTCCACGGGGATATGGACAATCTTTTCCCCACGGGGATTGAAAACCGTGACCCCCTGTCCGGTGAGGTAGAGGTTACCCCGGTGATCCATGGTCATCCCGTCAGATCCCAAAGGGGCAAACAGCGTTTTATCTGCCAGGGAACCATCGGGCAGGATGGTATACCGGAAGGTCTTCCCGGCTTTGATATCGGCCACATAGAGCAGTTTCCCGTCCGGACTGCCCACGATACCGTTGGGTTGTTCCAGGTCAGACACCACACGGGTCAGTGTCTTGCGGTCGGGCGAAAGCCGGTAAACATGCTGTCCATCCTGCTGCATGCCTGGATTTCTCGTCCAGTAAGGCCTGACATACAACGGATCGGTGAAATAGATGCTTCCCCCGGGATGGACCCACAGATCGTTGGGGCCGTTCAACCGTTTCCCCCCATATTCCGAAATCAGCACAGAATGTTCGCCCGATGGGCTGATGCTCCAGAGTTCGTTTTCCATATCGCTGCACGAGAGCAGGTTACCATCAAGATCGAAATAGAGACCGTTGGCACGGCCGCAATCCTCATGAAACAACGACAACTTTCCCGAAAGATCCCAGATATAAATCCTGTTGTTAGGCTGATCGGTAAAGTAAACATTGCCCCGGGCATCTGCCGCAGGACCCTCTGTGAAACGAAAACCCCCGGCCAGTTGCTGAACAACCGCACCACGGGCAACCAACTGTTTGGGTTTCTGAGCCCATCCCGGAACTAACATTCCAGCTACGAACAAAATCAGAATTATTTTTTTCATAATTGACTGGTAAATTGCTTTGTGAAGCTAATCATTTTTTTTATCCGGTGCCGAAATTCCTGATCCCGGGTCAACGGGTATATCATCTTGGGTAAGTTACTACAGAACTGCAAAAGGTTGTGAATACCCGAAAATGTTATTTGCATATATGGCGGCGAAATTGTAATTTTGAACGGGCTTGAAAAAGTCCGCTCCCCGGGACGGGAACAAAGTAACGCGTGGGAACCCCGGGGAGTTTTTTTTGCTCTCCTTTTGAATCCAACCCTCCTTAACCTGGTCTTTCCATGAATTTTGCAGAAAAGATTATTGATTTTAACCGTTCGCTCAGCTTTGAAGCTTCTTTGCCTGAAGGAATCCGGTTGATGAATCCTTTCCGGGAGAGTCCTGAGGCATTGGAAGCCTCTTCCCTGTTTTATCGGAAGTATTATTCCGATAACCTGGTACGCAGGCTGATTCTGGGCATCAATCCCGGCCGTCTGGGGGCCGGTGTCACCGGTGTCCCCTTCACTGATACCAAACGAATGCTCGAAATATGCGGTAT
Organism: uncultured Prolixibacteraceae bacterium; assembly: GCA_964650525.1. GTDB lineage: Bacteria > Bacteroidota > Bacteroidia > Bacteroidales > Prolixibacteraceae > UBA1413. The sequence goes on along the minus strand of CAZYUA010000025.1, from coordinate 40,224 downwards.
CCGCATCGAAGGCATCAACACCCATGAGCCCTCCTCCGTTTTCATCTACCGGGTCATTGACGCCTTTGGCGGTGCCCAAAACTTCTACCGCCATTATTACATCTCGGCAGTATTCCCCCTGGGATTCACCCGCCGCGACCCGAATGGCAGGGAAATCAATTTTAACTATTATGACACTCCTCAGTTGCTGAAGCTCGCAGAACCCTTTATCATCCGGTCGCTTGAAACCCAGCTGGCTTTCGGCATCGACCGGTCTGCCTGCGTTTGCCTGGGAAATAACCGGAATTATAAATATCTGGAAGCTCTGAACCGCAAAAAGGGCTACTTCAGGGAGGTCATACCCCTGGAACATCCCCGGTACGTTATGCAGTATAAGTCGGGAGAGGCTGCCAGGTATATCCGGAAATACCTCGATTGCTTAAAAACCTGACGAAAGGCTGCGTCCGGGAGGTTGCGGCAGCTTTATCCTGCAGGTTGTTTACCGGTGGAGGTCCCCATCGGTTTCCGAAAGGCTTCTCTTCTTTTTGCCCAAAAATGCCTGAGTTTTTGGCTGATCTTCGGGATAAAGCTATATTTGTTTTCTGCCTTTTCAGTGGATACATTATGAAACAGAAACCATTTTTTCTCTTTTTATTGGGGATTTGTGCGTTAGCAGCCCCGGTAGCCTCCCGGACCCGCACGGAAGTATTGCTTGACAGAAATTGGAAGTTCAGCCGGGAGGATCCCGGGGATGCCATGCTGCCCGGCTTCGACGACCGTTCGTGGCAAATGGTGAGGGTGCCTCACGACTGGGCTATATACGGGCCCTTTGATGCCAATAACGACCTGCAGGAGGTAGCCATTGTTCAGGATGGCCAGCAGCAGGCACAGGCCCACGCCGGACGGACCGGGGGCCTGCCCTTCATCGGGACCGGATGGTACCGTTTAAAATTCGGGGTTCCTGACTTTTCCCCGGGGAAACGGGTGTCTGTTATTTTTGATGGGGCCATGAGCAATGCCAACGTTTATATCAACGGAAAGAAAGCCGGCTTCTGGCCTTACGGCTATAATTCCTTTTATTTTGACATCACAGATCTGCTGAAACCCGGGGAGGAGAACCTGCTGGCGGTGAGACTGGAAAACTTCCCCGAATCTTCCCGCTGGTATCCCGGAGCGGGTATATACCGGAATGTTCACCTGGTGGTGACCGGAGATCTGTTTATTCCGGTATGGGGCACACAGGTAACGACCCCGGTTGTCAAAGAGGAGTTTGCCAAAGTGGTGGTCAGAACCGAAGTAAACCGGCCAGCCTCCATGGACCTGGCCAAAGTTTCGCTGGTCACGGATATTCTGGATGCTTCAGGAAAAAAGGTGGCTTCCGGGAAAAGTTCCCTGACCCGTTACGACGCGGAAGTAATTGAGCAGCAATTCGTGGTTGACAGGCCATCCCTCTGGTCTACCGACCATCCGGTCTTGTATACGGCAGTGTCGAAACTTTACTTTGAAGACGTATTGAGAGATGATTATACGACCCGGTTTGGGATCAGGAGTCTTGAAATAATTCCCGATATGGGATTTTTCCTCAACGGGAAGAAGACCCAATTCAGAGGGGTATGCAACCACCACGACCTGGGTCCGCTGGGGGCTGCCGTCAACGAGGCAGCCATCCGCCGCCAGCTCCGCATATTAAAGGATATGGGTTGCAATGCCATCCGTACGTCGCACAATATGCCGGCACCGGAACTCGTAAGGGCCTGTGATGAAATGGGTCTGATGGTGATGGCCGAAACCTTTGACGAGTGGAAATCCCCCAAGATGAGAAACGGCTACCACATCTATTTCGATGAGTGGGCCGAAAAGGATCTGGTGAACCTGATCCGCCAGTTCCGGAACAATCCCAGCGTGGTGATGTGGTGCATCGGCAACGAGGTGCCCGATCAGGGTACAGCCGGCGGTCCGAAGATCAGCCGCTTCCTGCAGGACATCTGCCACCGCGAGGATCTCACCCGTCCGGTTACCCAGGGAATGGACCAGCCCGACCGGGTGCTGAACAACAATTTTGCCGCGGTCATGGAGGTGGCAGGATTTAACTACCGTCCGCACAAATACCAGGAAGCCTATCAGAAACTTCCCCAGCAAATCGTGTTGGGAGCCGAAACCGCCTCGACGGTCAGCTCACGGGGGATATATAAATTCCCCGTGGAACGGAAATCCATGGCCAAATACCCCGACCAGCAGAGTTCCTCCTACGACGTGGAACACTGCGACTGGTCTGACCTTCCCGAGGACAACTTCATCCAGCACGACGACCTGCCCTATTGCATCGGCGAGTTTGTCTGGACCGGTTTCGACTACCTGGGGGAACCCACCCCTTACTATACCGACTGGCCCAGCCACAGCTCCCTCTTCGGTATCGTAGACCTGGCCGGCATACCCAAAGACCGGTATTACCTCTACCGTAGCCACTGGAATCCGGAAGAACCGACTCTGCACATCCTTCCCCATTGGAACTGGCAGGGTAGGGAAGGGGAAATTACCCCGGTATTTGTCTATACCAACTATCCTTCGGCAGAGCTGTTTATCAATGGTAAGAGCCAGGGGAGACAAACCAAGGATCTTACGGTGACGGTTCATAATTCGGGCGACAAGGCTTCGGAAAATGCCTTTGCAAGACAAAAACGATACCGCCTGATGTGGATGGACACCCGCTATGAGCCGGGAACGCTCCGGGTGGTAGCCTATGACGAAAACGGCACCCCCGTGGCAGAGAAGGAGGTCCGAACAGCCGGAAAACCTCACCATTTAGAGCTCTCGGCCGACAGGACCACCCTGCAGGCTGACGGCAGAGACCTTTCATTCATCCGGGTGCGGGTGGTCGATCAACAGGGAAATCTATGTCCCGGCGACACCCGCGAGGTCTCCTTCTTTGTTGAGGGTGCCGGCAAATATGAGGCTGCCGCAAATGGGAACTCCGTGTGCCTGGTTCCGTTCCAGTCGCCGGTGATGCCGCTCTTCTCCGGGGAACTGACCGCCATCGTCCGCTCATCGGATACTCCCGGTGAACTCTTCTTTGAGGCTTCGGCAAAAGGGGTGAAAAAAGCCCGGCTTCGGCTGACCAGTTCACCGGTTCCCACTCCCTAACGGTTTGAAAACAAATACCTGTTCCCCATGAGAAGTGCTTTTTCCTGCATCTGCCATCTCCCCCTGGCCGGAGCACCACCAACGGCTTCCTGTCATTGTCCAGGCCGATACTCCGCAACGCTCTTCCTCTTGCGCCTTTTTCTTTTCCTCATTCCCTTCAGTCTCCTGCTTCCCGGTTTTGCAGGCGCTGCCACGACCGACAGCCTTGTTTACAAGGATGCTTCGGGACTGGTGCTGCTTGGAAAAGGATTTGAGGATACCCCTTCCCTGTTCAACCGGTTACCGGTAGCCCTGGAGCAGAAAACCCGGCCCCCGTTATGGTCTCTTTCTCTGAACAGCGCAGGACTGGCCGTTCGATTCCGTACCAGCTCCAGGACCATTGCCTGCCGGTGGACGGTGACCGGCGACGTGGTGATGAACCACTTTGCTCCTACCGGCATCAAGGGTGTCGACCTCTATGCCCTGGTAAAGGGAGAATGGAAGTATGTCAATACCGGCCGGCCGGCGGGAAAGGAGTCCACCGCCCTGCTGGTGGATCACATGACCGGGGAGGAGAGGGAGTACATGCTCTACCTGCCCCTGTATGACGGAGTGTCAAAACTGGAAATTGGGATTGAAAAGGAGGCTTCTCTCCTGGATCCTTTGGTGGATTCCCCGCGCCGGGCCAGTCCCATTGTGTTTTATGGAACCAGCATCACCCAGGGAGGATGCGCATCCCGGCCGGGAATGGCCTACCCCGCCCAACTCTCCCGTATGCTCAACCGGGAAACCATCAACCTGGGATTCAGCGGAAACGGCCAGCTCGACCTGGAAGTGGCCGAAGCTATGGCCACCATCAATGCCTCCTGTTTCGTCATCGACTGCCTCCCCAATGTCTCCGCAGCCCGGATGCGGGAAAATTATGTTAAATTCGTGAATATCCTCAGGGAGAAACAGCCGGAAACCCCCCTGGTTCTGGTCGAAAACCTTCATTATTCCTCCATTTTTTACGACCAGAACATGGACTCGGTAATCGGTGAGAAGAACCGGCTGCTGAGGGAGTTGTTTATGGAGATGAAGCACAGGGGAGACCGTCACCTCTGGTATGTCCCGGCCAAAGGACTTACCGGCGATGACCGGGAGGAGAGCGTAGACGGGGTACACCTCACCGACCTGGGCTTTTACCGCTATGCCCAAAACATCTGTCCTCTCCTCCGGAAACTCGTCAGGCGTTAAGCCGGGGCCGGCCAAAAGATCATTTCCTGCCCTTCAGAAGAAGATTATCTTTATCACCCGAAGGGCTATTCCAGGAGGGGCTCTCCGTGGGGAGATGCATTCCGGCAGTCAGGTCACCACACTTCCGGGTAGAGAAATGGTCTCATTTGAGGGCGAGCTTCAGGTCAACAAGCTGCCTGACGAGTTCCACGGCGGAGGCATCCTCCATTCTCACGGTGATGGGTTGGATCCGGCCGTAGGACCTTGCGTTAAGGAACTCCTCCTTGACAGCCCCGGGGAGCGATGAACCTGCAATCAGCGCCTCCGCCTTCTTCGGAAAGTAAAAGGTAACCCGGAAAGTGTCAGCCATCACCGCAATCCAGCAAATGGTGTTTTTCTTGTGCATTAGGCGGTATAGCCACTGTTTGCCGTCGTTGTAAAATCTCCATACTTCAGAAATGTTGGGATACCTATCCAGGGTATAGGCCCTGATCTGCATCCACCAGGCCAGCTTCTCACCCAGCACCTGGCCGAGGAATTCCCAGGTGGGTTCCACCATGGGGTCAGATAGAATAAAGGTTTCTTTTTCAGACATAAGTTACAAGGGTTGCGTAATTTCCTTAAGCATACGGCAAAAAAAAGCGGATTGTGAGCCAGGCGGCAGATCGGTCAGACCAATTTTCTGACAGCTCTGATTCTGCAATCAGCCTGTTTCTCCAGACTTCCGCCTTGCCCTTCCTCCATGGATCACTGTGTTTTCAGGTTTCAGAAACCTCCCGGAAACCGTTTACCGGATAACCCGTTTCCCTGCTTCGGCGAGGTCATCGCCGGCCTTAACTGGATGGATAAGAAAGGAATACCGGTATTCTTTATCGGTGAGCCGGTACTTTTCGTGGGTCATTGCGCCCCAGCTGTCGTCGCCGCCCACCCCCATCTGCTTCAGGTCAATATTTACGGAAGTCAGGTCACGGGGTTTTACATCGTTGATGTGGCGGTTGACGACCGGTTTTCCGTCCTCAAACCGGCCAACCGTTTTCTGGGGCGATTCGAAATCTTCCATGATGTTGTGATGGGCAGTAACCTCGATCCAGGGCATTCCTTTAAAGAGCAACCCGTTGCCCAGGGAGTCAAGTACGGCCGCCCACCGTACATCGGTCCGGTTTCCGTTTTCCTGCGGCCGGATATAGGGTTGGTACAACTCCCCGACAGAGCGGTCGTACAAACCGACAAAAGCGCTGGTTTTGCGATCCTGGTAAGACTCGTGAGGCCCCCGGCCGAGCCAGAAAAACCGTTCAAAACTCCGGGGCATTACCAGGTTCATTCCCATCCGGACAATCTCGGGAAGTCCCTCTTTAATCATCTTAAAATGGTTATCCACCCTGATGTCGCCGGTTCCGTAAATGGTGTAGTCTGATTGCCAGGTTGCAGCAGGCACTCCCGCTTCAACCGCCAGGTCGAACAGCAGGGTAACAACTGCCTGGTTTCCTTTGTAGGAAACCTTTACCGATTTCACCTGCCGGGTCTCGCCGGCTTTACGCCAAATCCTGCTGCGCTTGTGCAGGTTGTTACCAAAATCATTATCGGTGGGTGCCCGCCAGAAATCAGGAATGAGGCCTATCTTCACGTATTCCGTATCTCCGGTCCGGTAGCTGGTCATAATGCCCGTGCTCTTATCGAACGCGGTGCTGAATGCCTGCCCCGCGACTATTATGGAGGTTTCCGTCTCCTGCACTCTCACCGGGGCCATCTTTTGGGAATTTAACGCGAGAGCCGGCTCAGAGAGTGGCAGCAGATACTGTTCGGATGCCGCTACCCAACCTGCCAGCAGAAGGCCACGGGGCTCTTTTAACAGGGCACGCAGGGTCAGGAAATATTCCGTTCCGGGCAGCGGGTCAAAACTGAAGTCCGTTTTGACTTTCACAACCTCACCCGGATTGGCATCGACCGGTCCGTAGCTTCCGCTGGATACAACCTTCCCGTCCCCGGTAACTTCCCACGTAAAATCGAACCAGGAAAGAGGGATGAAGGCATACTGGTTAAAAATGGTGATCTCACCCGTCGACAGGTTTACCGGCCGGAACTTGATGTACTGGTACACTTTTTTTACCTCTTTCAGGGCCGGTTTAACACCCCGGTCGGGATCTACCAGCCCGTTACAGCAGAAATTGCCGTCGGTGTACAACGAATCAGGACCGAAGTCTCCTCCGTACGCCCAGTAAGGATTGCCCCCGGCATCCTGCGTAAGGATTCCCTGGTCCACCCAGTCCCAGATGATACCTCCCTGCAGAGCATCGTATTTTTCGATGACATCCCAGTAGTCCTGCAAATTGCCCACACTGTTTCCCATGGCGTGCGCATATTCGCACTGGATCAGGGGACGGTTGGGGTTCGACTGGGCATACTTTTCCATATCCCCGATCCGCATGTACATCGGGCATACAATGTCGGTGTTGTATTCCAGGTGGGCCTGCTCATACTGCACGGGACGGCTCTTGTCGACCGATTTCAGGTAGTCGTAGGTGGCGTAAAAGTTCACACCGTTACCTGATTCATTGCCCAGCGACCAGATGATCACGGAAGGCTGGTTCTTGTCCCGTTCAAACATATTACGGGTTCTGTACAGGTGGGCGTCCTTCCAAAGGGTGTCCTTGGCGAGCGACCTGCTCCCATATCCCATGCCGTGTGATTCGACGTTGGCTTCATCGACCAGGTACAGACCATATTTATTGCAGAGTTTATACCACAATTCCGGTTGCGGATAGTGAGAGGTCCGGATGGTATTGAGGTTGTGGGACTTCATCAGCTCGATATCCTTGCGCATGGTCTCTTCATCCACCACATGCCATGTTTTTTCATGGTGCTCATGGATATTTGCCCCTTTGATATAGACATACCGTCCATTGATAAACAAACGTCCGTTTTTGATCTCGCTGGTGCGGAATCCGACATCCTGTTTCAGCACTTCCACGACGGCCCCGTCCTTGCTTTTCAGGGTGATCAGCAATTCATACAGGTTTGGGATTTCTGCCGACCATCTTTTAATGTTTGGGTAAGTTCCCGTAAAGGTCACTTTTGAAGCGCCCGGAGCCGCTTCCACTTGTTGTGTGAAAGCCTGGAGGGAATTATCCCCGTCGCTGAGAACCGCTTCCACCGCCATGGGTACAGCCTCTCCGGCCAGGTTCAACAATTCGATGTCGAGATTGAAAACCCCGTTGAGATAGGTGGAATCGAGTCCGGCAATTACCCTGAAATCGCGGATATGCTGCCTGTCGCGCGCTTGCAGGAAAATATCGCGGGTGATGCCGCTCATTCGCCAGAAGTCCTGGTCTTCAAGGTAAGAACCGTCGCACCAACGGAAAACCTCGACAGATACTGAGTTCGTTCCTCTTTTCAGGTGCCGGGTAATATTGAATTCGGCCGGGGTTTTGCTGTCTTCACTGTATCCGGCAAACTCCCCGTTGATCCACAAAGTCATATTGGAACTCACCGCCCCTGCATGCAGGTAGATCTCCTTTCCTTTCCAGTCCTCCGGAATTTCAAAGGTACGCTTATAGCACCCTACCGGGTTGTGGTTGCCTTCGATGACTGGCGGAGTGGCTTTATGCGGGTACACAACGTTCACATAGATGGGATAGTCGTATCCCTGTTGTTCCCAGTTGGCAGGAACCCCGATGTCGTCCCAGTTACGGGTATCGTAGTTGTCCCGGAAAAACCAGAAGGGACGCTGCGAAGGATGTGTGGCCAGTTTAAACTTCCAGGTACCGTTGAGCGACAGGAGAAAGGGTGAATTCCACAAGTTGTCTTCACGCGCCTGCTTCACCGTGGCATAGGGGATGAAGTGCGCCCTCGGGGCCTCCCTGTTGATCTGGTTCACCAGAGGATCCTCCCAGGCTTTCTGATTAGGCTCCTCATAGGTAACCTTTGAATAGTCCCTGTATCTCGAGCAGGAAGCCAGCAATCCGGCTGTCAGCAATAGCATGAAATACGTTTTTGTGGTCATGTGCAAATAATTTATTTGGTTGTGTTCCAGATACAAAATTAGTGGTTTCCCCTGTATTAAAGGCAGCATTTGACTATACAATTCTTCCGGTTAATTGATCGGGCTGAAATCCCTTGAGCGCATTGACTTGGGTAATTCTCAAAGGTTTCATTGAATTCCCGCTGCAAAGCAGCAGGGAATATTTGTCCCGGCCTTGATGGGCCCTTCTATTTCATTATGATACTTCCGCTAAGCCGTTTATCTGCTGATGATCCTCCGACATAAAAACTCACTGTTTCTGGCTCTGTGACAAATGATTTTATATCGGTATTCCAGGTTGCCAGGTCGGTTGCAGGAATGATAAGATCTACTTTCGCAAACTCCCCTTTGTGAACGAAGATTCTTTTAAATGCCTTCAGGGCGATGGCCGGCCGGTCTGCTTTTGATCCGGGGAAACTGGCATACAATTGTACCACTTCGTCACCGTCGATGTTGCCGCTATTTTTAAGAATGAAAGAAACAGATGCCGGATCTCCCTTTTTCATTGGATTTTTCGTTTCCAGGCCGGAATATTCAAAGGTGGTATACGAGAGGCCGTATCCGAAGGGGAAAAGAGGTTCGTGCTTACTGTACATATAGGTGCGGCCATTCCGGATGTTATAATCGAGGATCGGGGGAAGCTGCTCAATGGATGATGGCCAGGTATGAACAAGGCGTCCGGCGGGGTTTACCACACCGAAGAGCACGTCGGCCAATCCGTTACCCAGTTCCTGGCTCGATTGGGTAATGTGAAGGATGGCGGGAACTTTTTCTTTGGACCAGGGGATGGCATAGGGAAAACTGGAGATCAGGACGAGGACTGTGTTGGGATTGGCCGAATGCACCAGCCTGACCAGGTCTTCCTGTTCCAGGGTAACAGCCTGACGGTCTACCTCTTCGCGTCCGTCACTTGCCACGTAGTTCTGACCCCAGCCCAGGTTGTACCCGAGAGGATGGTTTCCGACACAGACGATAGCCACATCGGCTTCTGATGCCAGAATAACTGCTGAGTCGGCCTTGTTGCTCTGGGCATAGGTCACCTCAGCCGCCTCGCCGGCAGCCTGGCGGATGCCCGCCAGGGCTGTCACCACGTAAGGAGGCGTACCGGCATACCAGTCGGAGATCACCAGGTCGGCCCGTGGTCCTATTACGGCAATTTTTTTAACTCTTTCCCGCTGTAGCGGCAACAAGCCGTTGTGGTTTTTAAGAAGTACCACCGAACGGGCAGTGACTCTCCGGGCCAGTTCGCGGCTCTCCGGCCGGGTCCAGGGCGGAACCGTATCAGCGACACCGATTTTGGCCCAGGGATTCTCCGGTGACTGATCCAGCAGTCCCAGACGCAGCAGTACCCGCAGGTTGCCCCGAACTGCCCCGTCAATCATCTCTGCTGTGACCAGTCCTTCGTTCAGCGCCTTCTTCAAGGGCTCCCGGTAGTTGTCCAGGAACATGGTAATGCCAGCCCGGATGCATCCGGCAGCTGCCTGGGTCAGATCGGGGTAATACCGGTGGGCTGTTACCAGCAAGCGGAAAGCTCCCCCGTCGGTGGCGATGATTCCGTTCTGACCCCATTCGTCGACGGTGGTATTTTTCAGCACCGGGTGGACCGTGCAGGGAATACCATTGTATTTGTTGTAGGCAGTCATGAAAGCGCGGGAGCCACCTTGGGTGATGCCCTTGTAAAACGCATAACCGTAATATTCCCGGAACAGCCGCTCGTCGAAATCGGAAGAATTGACTGTCCGCACGTTTTCGTTGCTGTTGGCCAGAAAATGTTTCATCAGCGAAGCTGTTTTCCAGTAACGGGGATGGTCTCCCTGGAGTCCTTTCACAAAAGCGACAGTCATGGCAGCAGCCAGAAAGGGGTCTTCCCCGAAGCACTCCTCGGTGCGTCCCCAGCGAACATCCCTGCCCAGGTCGGCATTGGGGGCAAACACAATCAGCCCCGCACTTCCGTAACCCGGGTTCTGGGCCAGGAAACGGGCTTCTTCGGCTTCCAGCGATGCTGCCTGCCGGAGGAGTTCCGGATCCCAGGTCTGGGCTAAGCCGATAGCCTGAGGAAAGGTGGTGGTCGGGGCAGCCCCCCTTCCTTTAACAGCCCAGTTCGCGGGACCGCTCAGTGCCAGCCCGTGAAGACCTTCCACCGTGCGGGTGCCTTTAATGCCCAACCGCGGTAGGGAGAGCCGTGTCGAAAGACAATTTATTTTTTCGTCAGAGGTCATCAACGAGATCAGGTTATCAAGCCGTTGATCCTCCGGCAGCCGGATGTCGGCAAAGGGATAATCCTGTGCCATGACCACCAGGCTGGCCAGCCCTGAAAGAAACGACAGGAGAAAGGTTTTCATTTGGTGGTAGGTTTGATGATCTTCATGACAAACTCCGGCATGAAGAGGATAAAAAAAACCAGTTTGCAGGCCGGCGAAAACCGGGATAAGAAAAAGACACCTCCGGGGTCTGATTCAAAACAGACGCCGGATACTCTCCCGGACCTCCCCGGGATCGGGATCAACAGGGAAGATCAGCGATGGCTGAAGGTAAAACAGGTTTTTGCCTGCTTTGAATTTAGCTTCGCCGCCACCTGTAATGTTAAGCATGACCGACGATTTTTCAGCAATCGAACCATTTGCAGCAGCGCGGACCAGAGAGGCTACCGCCACTGCAGCTGCCGGGTGGATGTCAATGCCTTCGGTTTCCTGAAAGAGCCGCGAAGCCTCTCTGGCTGCTTCGTTCGCTGCCAGCAATACGTCTCCGTCTGAATCTGCAAGGGCATCGTAGAGTCCCCCGGCTGGAGGATAGGGGGGTCTTCTGTTGGAAAGCACCCGGGCATCGATACTTTCGGTTTGGTGTCTTGCCTGTGCATCGTCCATGGGAAGAATGCTCCGTGAACCTGCCTTCCAGGCATCATAAATCGGGTGGAAGGGGGCATTCTGGGAAACCATCAGTTTCATGCGGGTGGTGCCAAACCGGCCATCGGCAAGAAAGCGAAGGTTGGCTTCCCAGGCAGCCACGGCACCGGTACCGCTGCCTACCGCCTGAAAATAATAATCGGGAATGTGCCCTGAAGCTGTCACCGCCGATAATACAGTGGTTCCCATACCATCGCGGCGGGCAACATTTTTAGCACCTCCCTCGGCAATAAATCCTTCCGTCGTGGCTGCCAGGTTCGAAAGATGAATGGCATCAAAATAATCACTCCCCTTTTGACTGCACACCAGCCTGACACAAGGATCGGGGGGTGCCTCAAACCATAGGGCATCGAGGTTTTCTTCGGGAACACATAACAGAAGAGGAATTTTGTTGTCGGAACAGACTTTGGCAAATGAGCGGGCGGTATTTCCGGCTGACGCTACCACCAATATTTTTTCACAGGAGGGGTCCAGACGTGCACAGACCGAATAGGCTTCTGTTTCCTTGAAGGAACAGGTAGTCATCCGGGCCCCTGCTTCAGGCCACCAGCCGCTGAAGGTGATCCACAAAGTCTCCAGGCCCAAAGCTCTGGCCAGTTCCCTGCTCCGGTAAGTGATGGGAGCCGACGAACCCTCCAGAATCCGGTTGATGGGCAGCCAGCACGCAAACTGATAGAGTCCCGGAAGATCATCCCGCAGGGTAAACCGGCGGTTTTCATAGATCGCTCGGATTAAAGTGGGTTCCGTTTCACCCGGAGCCTCCATTGTCCACCCGGCATCGGGGAATGTTCTTCCTGTTTTGACCGATTGTAAAAAATACCGGGTTTTTTCAAATTCCATGATGGTATTGTTGATTCCTTGCAAAAATAAAAAAAATGCCATAGCCCGGTCTTGCCGGCGGGTTATGGTTCCTCCTTCCAGGGAGTGAGTTCTTCTTTGTTTGGGGCGATGGCAGTCATCACCGGGTCTTGGCTTTTTACCGGGCGTGAAGAAACCTGCGAGTGCTTGAACAGGATGAGTAAAAGGGAACCCGTGACCAGACTGGCCACAGCAATGGCCCACTGACCGCGTTCTGATCCTATTGTCTCAACAGAAGGATTTAACTTTTCTTTGTCGATAAGCCACATAACCATGACGGCTCCGGCATTGTTTACGAAATGGGCCAAAATGGGCATCCAGATAGAGCCGCTCCACACCAACAGATAACCGAAAACAACGCCCAGCAGCATTCGGGGGATAAAACCGAGGAATTGCATGTGCATGGCACTGAATAGCAGGGCTGCAAGCCATATTCCTGCATGCTGGCTGCGCGTCCAGTCGGATAGTAATTTTTGGAGAACCCCCCGGAACAGCAGTTCTTCGCCAATAGCCGGAAGAACGGCTATCATGACGAGGTTGAAAAGAAGTCCCGTAAGGGTGTCGGTTTCCAGGAAGGATTGAGTAAGATCGGCAGCTGCAGTTTCAACCCGGCGAATCCAATCTTCAGCGAATTTCAGCCACTCCGGGAAATGGACCCCTTCATTCAGCGATCCGGTGAAGTTGATAAATGGGTTTATCGCAAAAACCAGTACCAGGACCATCAGTCCCGCGATCAGGGAAATAGGACGGTCCATTCTCAGGAAGCGGTAAGGTTTTCCGTCAATAAGGAGAGCAATCAGTATTGCCGGAAGGATAAACAAACCGATGGATTGCCATACCTGGAAATACTTTAACACCTGAATAGATCCGGGATCGGTGGATTGAGGACCGGTCAGGGCATCAAGGACTTCCTGATAACCGAAAACGGGAATAGCCAGGAGCATGGCTGCCAGTTGGGTTGCCATAAAGACCACTACTGTGATGAAACCGGTTGTTATCAGCAGGGAAAAGGGTTTCATACCCTTGAAGAAGGAGATTTCCATAACGGGAAGCCGGGTTTCAGATGTAGGTGAAAGTACGCTGCCGTTCCCGGAACCGGGTTATCCGCCGATAACCGCAATCGCGGAGGTAATGAAGGGCATGGTCGTAATGACGGGCAATTTGTCCGGGGTGGTGGGCATCGGAGCTGATGGTTACCGGGACATTCCGTGCGTTCAGAAGCTTCAGGAACTGCGGCCCGGGGTAATATTCCGCGCAGGGTTTGTCAAGCCCTGCCGTATTCAGCTCGATGGCCATCCCCGACTGGCTGATAACTTCGGCTACCTCTTCCAAAAGGTTGGTCTGATCCGATTCCGGGAATATCGAAAATTTTTTAATCAGGTCAGCATGTCCCAGAATATCAAAAAGATGCGACTTTGCAGCCTGCATAACCAACCGGAAATATTTGCTGTAAAGTTCATCATTGCTCCATTTCCCATAGAAGGATTGATCGCCGTCAAAATTCCAGTCATCAATGAAATGCACCGATCCGATTACGTAGTCCAGCGGAAGGGTTTCTATGATCCTGGCAATTTGTGCCTCCTTTCCGGGGAAATAGTCCATTTCTATTCCGTAGCGGATGTTAATCATATGGCCAAACCGGTTTCGTGCTTCCGTGATCTGCCGGGTCATGACAGGCAGGTCCACCTCCTGGAGTGCCCAGGAGACCGGTTTCATGCTTACATGATCGCTGAATCCGATTTCATCCAATCCTTTTTCGATTGCAGCCACTGCCATCTCCTGGTAGGTGGAACTGCCATCGGAAAGAAGTGAATGGGTGTGGTAGTCCACGAGCCCTCGCATAACCGGTCAGAGTTCTTTTATTTTGATATTCCGGAACAAGGTGAGGCCGCCATGGTCCTGCAGTCCGATGTGGCCAATCTCTGCAATTCCGTAGGTGGGAACCTCCTTCCATTTACCTGCGGCCTTGCGCGCCTGCCAATCATCGCTCCACAACTCGTATTCCACCACTTTCACTCCGTTGAGCCAGTGTTCCACGTGCGGGTTGCTGACGATGATGCGGGTGCTGTTCCATTCGTCGATGGGTTTCACCACCGCATTGACAGGGGCATGCATCCCGTAGTTGGCTCCGCTGAGTTGATGGGTATCCAACGGATCGGGCCATCCCTTGTCGTCAATCATCTGATATTCAGGTCCTGTCTGGTAAATAGCCTGGGCCACCCCCTCCTGAACATGGTAAAAAACTCCGGAATTGCTTTTCGCACCGATTTTCCACTCAAGAGACAGCTCAAAATTCCGGTACTGGTCTCTGGTGATGATATCGCCGCCGAAATCGCTGCCCACACCCGAGTTTTTCATGATTCCGTCCTCCACTTTCCAACCCGTGGGGTCACCGCCATTGTATAATTTCCAAAGGCTCATATCATTGCCGTTGAAAAGAAGTTTCCATCCTTCTGCAATCTCCTGATCAGTAAGGGTGTTGATCTTTTGTTCTTTTTGTTTGCATGATGCCAGCAGGCACAGGGAAACAAAAATGATGATAAGGTTTCTCATGAGTTTTCATTATTATCAGTTCCCGAAATTAGCAAAACCAAATCAATTTCCGAGTGATTGGAGCAAATTATCCTGCAGGGTCAACTGGGGCAGTGTGTGGATCATGGAGAATCCGTTTGGTTTCCGGGAGAACAGGAATTTTTCGTGCCGGCTGGGTAAGGCGGATGGTGCCAGTTACCAGAGAAGGAGCTGTTCATCGGTCAGCCGGAACGATTTCCGGTGCCAGGGAGTGATACCGTAACGGACAATAGCCAGGCGGTGCCCGGCGGTGGGGTAGCCTTTGTTCCGGTTCCAGCAGTAAGAGGGATATTGCTGGTGCAGGGATACCATCCATTCGTCACGGTGGGTTTTGGCAAGCACGGAGGCGGCCGCAATAGACCGGTACCGGGCGTCGCCACGGACAATGCAGGTATGGGGTATGGTGGTTTGGTTGATAAACCGGTTCCCGTCGATAAGCAGAAATTCAGGTGGCAGCCGGAGAAGGGTGATAGCCCGGTTCATAGCCAGGAAGCTGGCCTTCAGAATGTTCATCTCATCGATTTCCCCGGGAGAGGCTGAGGCAACCGCCCAGGCCAGTGCTTCCGACTCGATGAGAATCCGGAGGCTGTTCCGGACTTTTTCGCTGATTTGTTTGGAATCGTACAGCTGAGGATGGTCAAACTGCGGGGGCAATACGACTGCTGCGGCAACCACCGGCCCTGCCAGGCAACCTCTTCCTGCTTCGTCGCAGCCGGCTTCCAGCCGTCCCTCTTCCAGACAGGAGCACAACGGTTTTACCCTCCGTTTCATGGCGTAGTTTCATGGTACTATAAGGTATGACTTTCTCCCTACCGTCCCGGGACTCTTTTCTCTTCGGTATGGTGAACCTCCGACAGGATTTTCTCCATGCTCTGCCATAATAACGCGGCAGTCCTGTCCCAGGTAAAAATCTCCTTCCGGGCGTTTCCTCTAACGATAAGGTCCTTGCGTAATTCTTCGTTCCGGTTGATGCGCTCCATGGCGTCGGCGATCTGAGACGGAGAACGTGGATCGGCGTAGAGAGCTGCATCTCCCCCAATTTCGGGCAGGGAGGTGGTGTTGGAACAGATGACAGGTACCCCGGCACCCATTGCTTCGATCAGGGGCAAACCAAACCCTTCGAAGAAGGGAACGAAAACCAGCGCCAGGGCAGAACCCAGAACCAACCGCAGTTCTTCATCCGGGATCCTTCCCGTAAAAATCACCTCCCTGCGGAATTTCATTTTGTTGTATATCCTGAAAATCGGTCCTGTCTTAAACATTTCGCCCCCCACGATCACCAATTTCTCAGGGGTATCCGGGCGCTGTTTAAATTCATCGTAAGCCTTAAGCAAACCCTCAATGTTTTTCCGTGGATGGAGAGCCCCTACATACAGGAAATACCGCTTTCCCCCGGTGTATTTATTTCTGGTTTCCTCCTGCGATGCCGGCTCCACCGGCCGGTATTTCTGATTGTAACCGCTGTATACGATGTCAATTTTTTCCGGGTCGGTACGGAAGGTTTCTGCAATATCCGCTGCAGAATAAGCGCTGACAGTGGCAATCCGCCGGGCTATCCGCGCAAAACGGGGGAAAAAGTAGTTATAGTATGTTGAGATGGCCCGGGGAAGCCCCCCGGGACGATGGATGAAATTGAGATCGTGCATCACCGGCAACTGGGGGACCAAGGTGCGCCTGGAAAGATAGCCATCGGTCGACAGGAAAAGATCGGCCTTGTATTTTCTAAGGATGCGGGGAACCCGGAATTCAAACCAGAGATACCACAACAGCGGATGCCGGGTGGGCGGCCAGAGTGTTACCGGTGTGATGTTCTCCGAAAAGATGAATTCCGGATCGTAGGGGCGGTCAAAAAGAAATATAAACCGGTGTTCTGGATGATCCCTCGTGATCCGTTTCTGGGTTTCATAGGTGAACCACCCGATGCCTTCGAGCCGGTTCTTCAACAAAAGCCTGGTATTGACGACAATGATCATACGCCTGATTATTTCCCCCGACTATCGGAAATACAAAGTATGCCAAAAAAATCTATTTTTAGCGTCCGAAAAGTATAAAACCTGAGTTTTGAGGCGCAAGTTTGTTACCAACCTGTTATTGCTCATTTTCCTGAACCTGCTGATAAAGCCTTTCTGGGTACTGGGTATTGACCGTACTGTGCAGAATGTGGTAGGTACAGAAAATTATGGTCTCTATTTTGCCCTCTTTAATTTCTCTATGATTTTCAATATCCTCCTTGACCTGGGGATTACCAACTTCAACAACCGGAACATTTCACAGCACCGATTCCTGCTGAAGAAGCACCTCTCGAACATTATCGGGTTAAAGCTGGTCCTGGCTGTGGTGTACGCCATCATTTGCCTGATAGCCGCCGCCCTCATCGGCTATGGCAAAATCCAGTTTCACCTGTTGTTTTTTCTGATTGTGAACCAGTTTCTGGTTGCCTTTACGCTGTATCTGCGTTCGAACATCAGTGCTCTTCAGTTTTTCCGCACCGACAGCCTGCTCTCGGTGCTCGACCGGACACTGATGATCCTCATCTGCAGTGTTCTGCTTTTTACCAACATCACCGGCGGACAGTTCCGCATCGAATGGTTTATATACATACAGACTTTTGCCTATGCCGCAGCTTGTCTGATAACTTTTGCCGTGGTGCTTGCCAAGTCGGGACCGGTAACCATTCGTCTCAACCTCCGTTTTTGCCTGATATTTTTGAAAAAGTCTTATCCTTATGCGCTGCTGATATTGCTGATGGCATTCTATAACCGCATCGATTCGGTGATGCTGGAGCGGCTCTTGCCAGACCCGGCAGGTAAAGAGGAGGCTGGCATCTATGCCCAGGCATTCCGCCTGCTGGATGCGGTGGCCATGTTCGGAGCCCTGGTCGCAGGATTGCTACTACCCATGTTTTCGAGCATGATTAAGAAAAAGGAGCCCATCGGCCCCATGGTGCAGCTCTCAGTGACCCTATTGTTCGTGCCTGCGGTCGTCCTCTCTGTGTCAAGCCTGTTTTTCGATCGTGACATCATGGGTACCCTGTACCATGTCCATGTGGATAATTCCGCCAACATCCTGGGGCTACTCATGCTGGGATTCCCGGGAATTGCAGCCACCTATATCTTCGGCACCCTTCTTACTGCCAACGGCAGCCTGAAACAGCTTAACCTGATGGCAGCCGGAGGAATGATCCTTAATGTCACCCTCAACCTGCTCCTGATTCCGGAGTTGAAAGCACTGGGATCTGCCTATGCCAGCATGATCACCCAGTTGTTAACCGGCTTTGCTCAGTTACTGATTGCCTGCACTGTCTTCCGCCTCAAAATCCCGGTTTCTTTCCTGGTAAAGCTGGTGGTATTTGTTCTTTTTACCATACTTTCCGGGTTGATGCTGAGCTATTCCGGAAACCGCCTGCTGGCATACCTCCTCGCCCTTGCCATTCCCATGCTTTTTGCTGTCGTCATAAAACTTGTCAACCTGACTGACCTTTTTCAGATCCTGCAGAAAGAAACATGATCGAAAAACCCACCATACAGGAGCTCAACGATGCGGAACGGTTCGAACGGATTGCATCGGTTGAACATTCCCGGATCAAGGAATTTGTCATTGAACAGGTGATGACGGATAAGAAAGTGGTTCCGGTTTACATGGTTTACCAAACCCTTCTCTTTCTGAGCGGATTGTTCTTCTTCACCCGGGCTATTGTTCTGGCCGTCAGGGGAAATTCCGGGTACCTGCTTTTCTCAGCTGCTTCGGTGGTGTTCAGCTTTTCTCTCCTGGTAGTTCTCCATGAGCTATTGCACGGGCTGGCGCTTAAGATCACCGGAGCACCGAAAATCGCGTTCGGAGGTAACCTTCGTAAATTTGTTTTTTATGCAGAAGCCGACCGGTTTGTCTTGGGGCGCAGCGCTTTCTTTTTTGTTGCCCTGACTCCTCTGGTGGTGGTTCAGGTCGCGGCCATTGCAGGCATTATCGCCTTTTTCTCACAGCCCTCTGTCTATTTTTTCCTTATACTGATGACCATGCACAGTTTTTTCTGCTCCGGCGACATCGCTCTGGCTACCGTATTTGACCGTTATCCGGGCAGGAAGACTTTTATGTATGATATGACCGGCGAGCGGAAAAGCTATTTTTTTGTGGAGAAATAGTTATTTGTCTTTATACCGGGCGCAACGGCCACATTTTTAGGGTAATAACCATGGCTGCAAAGGATTAAAAATGGTTAAATGCGATTATTTTCTGACTGATATTTACAAAACAACTATCTTCGCAACACTTTGGGAAATTGTGCCGGGCTGTTCCGGTACCGGAAGTAAAAGATCAGTATGGAAATGAAACAATACAATTTGATTAACCTTATCGGCGGCTGGGTGGTATTTCTGGTTTCAGCCATCGTATTTTTGTTAACCATCGAACCCACCACCAGTTTCTGGGATTGCGGAGAGTTTATCACTACGGCCACCAATCTTCAGGTGGGACATCCTCCTGGAGCTCCTGTATTTATGATAGTCGGGCGGTTTTTCACCATTCTGGGAGGGTCTCCCCAGCATGCAGCCCTGATGATTAATATCATGTCTGCACTGGCCAGTGCTTTTACGATCATGTTCTTATTCTGGACCATTACCCATCTGGCCAGGAAGCTGCTTCCCTCACGCGAATCGATCAGTGCCGGCCAGATGCTTGCCGTCATCGGGAGCGGGCTGGTGGGAGCCTTGGCCTATGCCTTTTCAGACACCTTCTGGTTCTCGGCGGTTGAGGGCGAGGTCTATGGAACCTCCTCCTTTCTGACGGCTCTCGTTTTCTGGGCTATCCTGAAATGGGAAAATGTAGCCGGACAACCCCATGCCAACCGGTGGCTGATCCTGATTGCCTATCTCGTCGGCCTCTCCATCGGCGTCCACCTCCTCAACCTGCTGGCGATACCTGCCATCGTGTTCGTCTACTACTTCCGGAAATACGAAGTCACACAAAAGGGTATTCTTTATGCCCTGTTGATTTCCGTAGCCTTATTGGGTGGCATCATGTTCGTCATCATTCCCGGGTTCGTGAAAATCGCATCCTGGTTTGAACTTCTTTTCGTAAACGGTTTAGGACTGCCTTACCACTCAGGGACTCTTTTCTATCTTGTTCTCCTGGTTGCCGGCCTTGTCTGGGCTATCTGGTATACACTCAAAAACAACAAGGTATTCTGGAATACTGTCCTGGCTGCCATAGCAGTTATCCTGATCGGATATTCTTCTTTTGCGCTGATCCTGATCCGTTCTTCAGCCGGCACCCCCATGGACCAGAACAGTCCCAACGACACCTTTTCTCTTCTTTCCTACCTCAACCGGGAACAATACGGGCAACGTCCCCTCCTTTATGGCCAGTATTACAACTCCCCCCTGAATCCTGCAAACCGGTATCTCCAGGGTAGCCCCTACTATAGCCAGCGCGATGGCAAATATGTGATCACCGATTACCGGATCCGCCCCAACTACGACGATAAATTCAAAATCCTCTTCCCCAGAATGTGGAGCTCGGTCGAGGAGGGACATATCCAGGAATATGAGCAATGGGGCAAGGTGAAAGGCAGAAGGATCCAGCATGTCAACGAACAAGGCCAGAAAGTGGTTATCAACAAACCCACCATGGGGGAGAACCTTCGGTTTTTCTTCCGTTACCAGGTCGGTCATATGTATTTGCGCTATTTCATGTGGAATTTTGCAGGCCGGCAGGATGATGTTCAGAGCCACGGGGGCGTTCTCCACGGGAACTGGATAAGCGGAATAAAATTCATTGACGACTGGAGGTTGGGCGATCAGTCGGCCAGGCCCCAGTCCATGCAATCCAAAGCAAACAACAAATACTATTTTCTTCCCCTGATTCTGGGATTGCTGGGAATTTTTTATCAGTATAACAAAGGGCGGGAAGGAAAGCGGGGGCTTTGGCTGGTCTCCCTGCTCTTTGTTCTGACAGGGATCGCCATCGTAGTCTACCTGAACCAATACCCGATCCAGCCCAGAGAAAGGGATTATGCCTATGCCGGTTCCTTTTATGCCTATGCCATCTGGATCGGTCTGGGGGTGATGGCCCTGTGGGAAGCCCTGAAAAAGTTAGTGCCCGACAAAATCAGCGGTGCCGTGGTGACCCTGGGAACACTCCTCCTGGTCCCCGGGATCATGATTGCCGAAAATTACGACGACCACAATCGCTCCGGCCGCTATACCGCCCGTGACCTGGGCGCCAACTACCTGGAGACCTGTGCTGAACAGGGAATCATCTTTACCAACGGCGATAACGACACTTTTCCTCTTTGGTATAACCAGGAGGTCGAAAGGGTCCGTACCGATGTCCGGGTCTGCAATCTCAGCTACCTTCAGACCGACTGGTACATCACCCAGATGAAAAAACAGGCCTATGAGTCCAAACCGGTTCCCTTCTCACTGAAGGAGGAACAATATACCCAGGGGACCCGCGATATTGTTTACCTGCTCGACGATCCCAGGATCAAGGGAACGTCGGTAGATCTGATCAAAGCTGTTAATTTTGTTGCCGACGATAACCCCGCCACCAAACTGGGGCAGGCTGACAATGCCGCCTATATTCCCAAAAAAATCATCTCCTTTAAGGTGGATAAGGAGGCGGTTATCCGCAACAAGGTTGTCAGGCCTGAAGATTACCACAGAATTGTGGATACCATGTTCATCGACCTCTCTGACAGGGATTACCTGCCGAAAGATGAGTATATGATCCTGGATCTTCTGGCAACCAACAACTGGGAAAGACCCATCTATTTTGCCATTACCATTGGACCTTCCAAGTTTCTGAACCTCCAGCAATATTTCCAGCTCGAAGGGTTTGCTTACCGTCTGGTGCCAATCCTCTCCGACCAATCCGGTCAGGACAGGATCAATTACGGCCGGGTTGCAACCAGCATCATGTATAACAACCTTTTCTCCAAATTTAAATGGGGAAACATGGATGACCCAAAGGTTTACCTGGACGAAAATAACATCAGGATGATGACCAATATCCGGAACAATTTCAACCGCCTGGCTTCCGGATTGTTGCAGGAAGGACGGAAAGATTCAGCCCTTGCTGTCATTGAAAAGGGATTTCAGCTGGTTTCTCCGGCTGTGGTACCGTATGAGTATTTTTCTCTTGAGATGCTGAATACCCTATACCAGACGGGAGCGACCGAGAAAGCCTCGGCCAGAGCTGCGGAAGCTTTCCGTACTTTTGATGAAGCCCTTGGTTACCTGATGGGGTTGCCGCCGGCCTTTCAAAATTCGGGCGATGTTGCCGATGAGATCCAGCGAAATCTGTTTTTTCTGCAGAAACTGGAGCGAACCTGCCGTAATCACGCAGATGAACAAAACGCCGGAAAACTAAGCGAAGCCTTGCAGGGATATTTGCTCAAATTCCAGGGAAATTAAGTCGTTACCCGGATCGGAAACCGGCCGGCCGGAACTCCCCGTATATGGAAGGGAAAATGAATGTTTTGATTATTGGTTCAGGAGGGAGGGAGCATGCACTGGGATGGAAAATCAGCCAGAGCAGGCTGCTGGAACGGCTTTTTTTTGCTCCCGGAAATCCTGGTACCGCCACTATCGGCACCAACCTTCCGGTGGCCGCAGACCGGTTTGACCTGCTGAAAGAGAAGGTGATCCGTCATGGCATCGATCTGATCGTTATTGGTCCGGAGAACCCCCTGGCCGGGGGTATCCGGGATTTTTTCTCTGACGATCCGGCACTCCGGAAAGTCCGGATGATCGGTCCCTCGCAAAGCGGTGCCCGTCTGGAGAGCAGCAAGGAGTTTGCCAAGGCCTTCATGAACAGACATCACATTCCTACTGCCCGGTATGCCTCGTTCCGGAGGGAAAACTATGCTGCCGGCCTTCGCTTCCTGGCATCGATGCATCCTCCCTATGTGCTGAAAGCCGACGGTCTGGCAGCCGGAAAAGGAGTCCTTATTGCCGCTACACCGGAAGAGGCCCGGCAGTACTTCACCGAGATGCTCGGTGGGAAATTCGGAAAGGCCGGCGAAACCGTTGTCATTGAGGAATTCCTTACCGGCATTGAACTTTCTGTGTTTATCCTGACCGACGGACAGGATTATGTCCTCTTGCCGGAGGCCAAAGATTATAAACGGATCGGCGAAGGCGACACCGGGCCCAACACGGGAGGAATGGGTGCTGTATCACCGGTCTCTTTTGCAAACCCGGCCTTCATGCAGAAGGTTGAAAAACGCATCATTCTTCCTACTTTACGGGGTTTACAGGAAGAAAATATTGAGTATACCGGATTTATTTTCTTCGGACTGATGAATTGCAGCGGGGAACCTTTTGTTATCGAGTACAATGTGCGGCTGGGAGATCCGGAGACGGAGGCGATCATGCCCCGTATCCGGTCCGACTTCCTCAATTTGCTGGTGGCTGCGGCAGACCAAAACCTGAAAGGCAAAAGGCTGATATTTGGCAGACAGGCGGCGGCCACCGTAATGCTCGTATCGGAAGGGTATCCCGGGTCCTATCCCAGGGGGTTGGCTATAACCGGCCTTGAGGAAACCCGGGATTGCCACCTTTTCCATGCAGGCACCCAAAGCGAATCCGGAAAACTGGTCACCGCCGGTGGCCGGGTTCTGGCCATTACCGCTGCCGGATCTTCCCACAAAGAGGCCCTCGCTGCTTGCTATCAAAATGCCGGCAGGATTAGTTACGAAGGGAAATGCTTTCGTTCCGATATCGGATTTGACCTGTAACCATGCTCTCAGAAAGATTAGTTAAAAGCCGAACCCCGGGATTCCTGGTATTTACTTTTATCGTGCTGGGCATCTGGCTGACTCATTTATGGACTTTGCCGGCCAGTCTGCTTCCGGAAAACCCTGACCGTTATGTGCTTTTCGCCATGATCAGCCGGTTGATGTCAGACAACTTCCGGCTTGTCTACATCCTCTCCCTGCTGTTACTGGTTCTTAACAGCTTTATTCTCCACCGTATTTACCTGGAATATATCTCCCCCGGGATCCATTCCTTATACCCTGCGATTATCTTTGTTCTGATCATGGCCGGTCTCCGGCTATTTCCATCGTTTCAGCCGGGCTCCCTGGCGGTCTTTTTCCTGTTATTCGGCCTTAACAGGCTTTTTAGCGCTTTTGACAAGCGTAAACCTTTCAGTCATCTGTTTGATGCCGGTTTTTTGCTGGGTGCCGGTTCCTTGTTCTATTATGAGCTGATCATTCTCCTTCCCGCCTTCATGGTGGGAGCTTACTTCCTGTCTCGCGATGCCCGCTGGCGCGAAGTGACCCTGGTGGCTACCGGTGCTCTCGTACCGCTGATCCTGACAACAGCCATCCTTTTCCTGACCGGCAGCAGTAAAACGCTTTCCCTGATCCTGCCTCCTGCAATCTCCCAGGGGAAAAACCTTTTAACAGTCACCCTCCCCGTGATCCTTTTTTTATCCTTCCTTGGGTTGCTGGTGATTGCCGGAAGTTACCTCGTAATAAACCAGGTCGGGGAAAGAAAAGTGAGTTTCAGAACCTATTATCTCATCTTCTTCCTGCTGTTCCTGCTGTCGATCCTGACGGTTTTCCTGGTGCAATCTCTTTCTATGGATATTCTTACCGTGGCAGCGGTACCGGTAACTTTTCTCCTGACCAACTATTTTCTGACCCTGAAAAACCGGATTGTGAGTGATGTATTCCTGATCCTGACCCTTTTGCTGGTCGCGGCAGCTCAGTTTTTGTAACCCGCATTGCAGAATGAAAGCAATGTATCAGACCCTTACCGGTGACGGATTTTCGAATGATAAAAGTTGCTTTACAAAGACCTTTCCCTGTCGACGGATGTCAAGGGAATTGGTAAGGATGAGGTAACCCTGAAAACAGATAACAAAAAATAGTATGGCTAACATCCTGCTTTTGGAAACGGCAACGGAAGTCTGTTCAGCAGGGCTGTCGGTTGACGGGAAGATCATTGCCTTTCGGGAGCAACGGGAAGGTTTTAGTCATTCTGAACTATTGACAGTATTTTCCGGGCAACTTCTGGAGGAGGCAGGCTGGGGGACCAACAAACTCGATGCAGTGTGTGTGAGCAGCGGGCCGGGATCCTACACCGGTTTGCGTATCGGGGTTTCGGTAGCCAAAGGAATCTGCTATGCCATGGATATCCCCCTTCTGGCAGTCAGCACCCTGGATACCCTGGCTGGTCATGTCGCAATGACAGTCTGCCCAACCCTCCTGCCTCCCGGCCACACTGTATGGCTCTGCCCTATGCTTGACGCCAGACGCCTTGAAGTATATACCGCCCTTTATGACCGGGAAGGAATGAGAAGAACTCCCATTCAGGCCCAAATTATCCACCAAAACTCCTTTTCCGGAGATCTCGAAAATCACACCATCCTCTTTTTCGGCAATGGAGCAGCCAAATGCAAAACCCTGATTACAGATAAGAATGCCCTCTTTTTAGACGGCATTCACGCTTCGGCACGGTTTATGTCATCGCTTGCCGAAGATAAGTATAACAAACAGGATCAGGAAGACGTTTCCTGTTTTGAACCTTTTTATCTGAAAGATTTCGTTGCCACAGTACCGGTGAATAAAATTATAGACAAACGAATGGGTCATGGTTAAACTGCCGACAGAATTTTCACTTTCCCGGTCTGCCAAAACCGGGCAGGCTTGGGCTTTCCTGGTGCCCGGGCTCTTTTTCATACTGGTTGTTTTTATGATTCTGGCACCCCGCGATACAAACGCCAGAAACCGGGAACGCATTGCATTTGACCTGAAATTCGGAATTGTGAAAGGAGGAGAAGCCATACTGGTTATTAAAGATACTTTGTATAACGGAAGAAAAGCACTGAATTACCACCTGAAAGGAAGGACCACAGGGGTCACGGATAAGATGTTCAAAGTGAATGATGTGTACGAAACTACCGTCGATGCCGGGACGCATCTCCCCCTGCGGTCGCTCAAAAATATTCGTGAAAAGAAATACCGGTACTTCAACGAGGTTTTTTTCTTCCGTGAGGCTGATTCCATCTATAGTCAAAAAACGGGTGGACGCAAAGTGCCGCATAACCTGAGTGACCTCCTGACGGTCTTTTTTTACCTGGTCAGGCAATCTTCCTTCACCGGACTGGAGACCGGCAAAACACTCCTGGTACCTGTCCTGAATGGTGAAGACATCTCCGAGGTCAAAGTGAAATTCAACGGTTATCAAACCATCGAATCCAAAATGGGAATGACGGAATGTATTGTGTTGTCTCCGGTGGTTGACAAGGGCAAAGTACTGAAAAGGTCAGACGGTCTGAAGTTTTATATTGCCCGGGAGAGCCAGATTCCGGTACAACTGGACTTTGAGACCAAAGCCGGTACGCTGAGAGCTATCCTTACCAGTTACAGGGTTAACGGGGCAGAACAGGTAAAAACCCGATAATTGCAGGTGAAGGACTTGCATTCTGTGGGTGCTTCTTAATATTTTCATCTTTTCGCATTCTCTTTCGTACTCTGCTGGTCTGTTTTCTATGCAGATTTACCTATTTTTGCGCCTGATTTTTTAATACAGATGTATGGCAACAACAGCAGATTTCAGAAACGGGCTTTGTATGGAATGGAACGGACAGCTTTGGTCGATCGTACAATTTTTGCACGTCAAACCGGGGAAAGGGCCTGCCTTTGTCAGGACAAAGCTGAGAAACCTGAAAACAGGCCGTGTCATTGAAAACACCTTTAATTCCGGAGTCAAAATCGACGTGGTAAGGATCGAACGGAGACCTTACCAGTTCCTGTACAAGGACGACCTGGGATGCAATTTTATGCATACGGAGACTTTCGAACAGATATCCCTGAACCCTGACCTGATCGAAAACAGCGACCTGATGAAAGAAGGGCAGATTATTGAGATACAGTTCCATGCTGATACAGAAACACCTTTGACGGCTGAACTGCCGCCATTTGTTGAACTTGCAGTTACCTACACAGTGCCCGGGGAGAGAGGTAACACGGCCAGTTCCACTGCACTCAAACCTGCAACCATCGAAACCGGTTCAGAAATCCTGGTTCCTTTGTTTATCAACGAAGGGGATGTTATCAGGGTGGATACCCGCGACCGTTCGTATAATGAACGGGTTAAACAGTAACCCTGATCAGGAAAAGGTTCCCTGAGTGGTATGCTTCTTTTCTTCCCCGGCCTCAAGAGCGGCAGTTCCTGGCTTTGCGGCGTACAGGTCCAGGGCAACAATCATGGCAGTGAGCCCCCAAACCGGCACCGAAGCCTTGTCGGTATCAAGGAAGTTATTCATGATGCCATGAATGTAATAACTGAACAGCCCGATGGTTGCTCCCATCAGGTACGCTTTCAGCTCCGGATCTTTCAGCCGGGGCATGGTACGGAAGGCAATATAGACAACAGAAGCAAATAACAATAGTACGGTGACCATCCCCGGGAAACCGCTCTCCGCCAAGGGACCCAGGTACTCGCTGTGTGCCGCTCCCAGATCACCCGAATTGGTGCTGATGATCGTTCTCTCTCGCGTAACCTGGTACGGCGCATATTTGAACATGTAGGTTCCCGGCCCGTGGCCCAATAGTGGCCGGTCACGGAACATCTTCAGCGCACAACTCCACCGGTTGATCCTTTCCAGGTTGCTGGCATCGGAGGTAATGTTCGATGTTGAAGATAAATGTTCTGTCAGGTTCGAAGATGAAACATCCTTGTTCCTCTCAAGATACATTACCAGCTGTTTCTGAAATACCAGCACCAGAGCAATAAACGCCACACCCGATATCAGGAGGGTCCTGAACCGTATCTTTAACCGGATCAGAAGCCATATGACCAGTGCAACGAACAGGCTCAGCCACGCTGCCCGGGAGTACGAAAGGATCAAGGCAAACACAAATATGGCCAACACCATCCGGGCTACCCATTTAAACCACCTCCTGCTGAACGAATTAAACGATAATACCACCAGTAAAGGGATAAATAGCGCCAGCACCGCCCCATAGGAGGTGTGATCGTTGTAAAACGGAGTCATCACAAAATGAGCTGCTTCCCGGTTTAAAAGCCCGTATGTGGTATGCCTGGCTACCGTATAGGCAATCACAACCAGAAACGAAGAAACATACAACCAGATAAATTTCTGATAATTCTTTCTGTCTTCCAATAATTTAACTCCCAGAAGGAAGATGCCTGCCACAAACCAGGTTTTGGCAAGCAGAAACTTGAACGATACCAAATGCATGGTGCTGAAGAGACTGGTGACCAGGATCCACCCCAGGAATACAAACGACAGGATTGAAACCGGATGACGAAGAATGTTCCGGTCAAAACCATCACCGGCTGCCAATCGCAGCAGAAAAAGCAGCAGGATCCCGAACAGCAAAGGCTCCGTTGGCAGGTTCATGTCGAACGACAAGCCCGATACAAGGCTGCTCAGCGGCACAGACAGGGGAGTAAGCAGAATTACCAGATGAATGATCCGGTCAACGGAAAAAATGGCCAGTAAAACAAATACCAGAGCCAACGGTAACAGATTCACCACCATGGACTGCCTCTTCACCACAAAATAGACATTCAGGAGGATAAAGGCCAGCGATACCGCATAAAAGAGGGCAATCCGTATGGCAGGATTCCTGAGCATGCCTTACTGCGGTTTGTTAAAGTCCAGAACGGTGAAGACCACCAGAGCCAGAAAAAGGGCCGATGCCAGCGACATGGCCACAATCAGCCACCGTTTTGGGAAAGCCTTGTCATCGGGTACCACCGGCTTCTCCACAACCATGGAATAGGTGATCTTTTTCTGCGCTTCCGCCACACTGTTATCGTACAAAACCTTCAATTGGTTGATCGACTGCATAAGGCTTTCAAACCTTCGTTCGGTCATGTGAATCTCAGATCCCATTTCCATCAGGTTGTCGTATATTTTTTTGATCTCCTTCCCGTCTGCAGTATTCCCCCGGCCTTCCGCCAAAGCCTTCATATAACCCCTTGTAACTTCAGTGCTCTGAAGAATCACGTCGAACACCTTGTATTTCTCCCTTTGCCCGTCAAGGACCAGTTTCAGGGAATCTCTTTCGCGCGATTGCATCCGGATGTTGTCAGACACTACCCTTGCCAGCTCCCAGTTCTTGGCAGAGTGCATTTCCCTGACTTTCCCGTTGTAAAAATGAATGATGGAATCGCACATCAGGGCTGCCCTTTGCGGATCAGCATCCAGCACGGTGATCTGCACGGTTTCGAAATCGGTTTTCCTTGCTGATACGTTTTTCCCGTATATGCCAAGCATGTACGACAGATATTTTGGTTCTTCCCTGCTAACCTTGTATACCTGGTCAAGATCGAATGCATCGAACATACGCAGCTTCAAATCGGTACTGCTTATGATTTCAAGCATTTGTTCGGTATGTGATTCTTCGCTCAGACTGCCCAGATTGGTAGGATAAACTTTTGCGGTTGCTTTGAATTTGGGTTTGATGAAGGCTGGTCCGGAAAATACCGACGGGATGATAACAGCCAGGATCCCGATGATAACAAAGTGGATCCGGCGTTTCCAGATAATGTCGAGAATCCGCCGGTTATCGAAAAAATCATTCATAAGGATGGTTTGTAATTGTTTGACTCGGAATAAACGGTTTTATCGGGTCTTTAGTATGATTACAGTATTATACAGCGATGATGAGGAAGTAATTTTTTTTGCCTTTCTGGGCCAGGATGTATTTCCCGCCCAGAAGCATGGAAAGATCCAGCACAAGGTCGGGCGATGTGATTTTGATTTTATTGATAAAAAGCCCGCCAGCCTGAACGGTTCGTCTGAGTTCACCGCGTGAGGGGAAGAGGGCGTCATCGCCGGCCAGCAGTTCTGTGACAGCGATACCGCCAGCAAGTCGCGAGGCTGCGATTTCGGCAGTGGGTACCCCCGCAAAAACAGACCGCAGGGTGTGTGCATCGAGTTTTTTCAGCTGTTCAGCCGTACCTTGACCGAAGAGAATCTGGGAAGCTTCTTCGACCTGGGTTAAAGCTTCGGAAGAGTGGACCATCGTGGTCGTCTCCCGGGCTAATCTCTTTTGCAGCAGACGCTCATGGGGTGTTTCCCGGTGCCGGTCTTCCAGTTCCAGGATCTCCTGCCTGGGCAGGAGCGTGAAAATCCGGATATACTTTCCTGCATCTTCATCAGAGGTATTAAGCCAGAACTGGTAAAATTCGTAGGGGGATGTCTTATCCGGATCGAGCCAAACATTGCCTGCTTCCGTTTTGCCGAATTTACTGCCGTCGGCCTTGGTGATCAGCGGGCAGGTGAGAGCAAAGGCTTCTCCTCCGGTTTTCCGGCGGATGAGTTCTGTACCCGTAGTAATATTGCCCCACTGGTCGGAACCTCCCATCTGTAATTTGCAGCCGATTTGCTGGTACAGATAAAGAAAATCGTACCCCTGGACCAGCTGGTAGGTAAATTCGGTAAACGACATTCCTGATGGCGTATCGGGAGAAAGCCGTTTTTTGACTGAATCTTTGGCAATCATGTAGTTTACGGTGATGTGTTTCCCGATATCCCGGATGAAATCCAGGAAGGTGATCTCTTTCATCCAGTCGTAGTTGTTGACCAGGAGGGCCCCGTTGGGTTTTCCAGGGTCGAAGTCGAGAAAACGGGTCAGCTGCTTGCGGATGCATTCCTGGTTGTGGCGGAGGACCGGTTCATCCAGGAGGTTTCGTTCCTGTGACTTCATGCTCGGGTCGCCGATCATCCCCGTGGCCCCTCCTATAAGAGCCACCGGCCGGTGCCCTGATAACTGCAGATGCTTCAGCATCATGACGCTGACGAGATGCCCGATATGCAGAGAATCGGCTGTGGGGTCTATGCCCACATAAGCAGTGGTCATTTCTTTGCCCAGCAACTCCTTCGTACCCGGCATCACATCATGGATCATTCCCCGCCAGGTAAGCTCTTCAACAAAATTCATACTCCGGAAATTTCGGGCAAAGATAAAAATAGAATCTTTGAAAGTCAATCGGATAGTAAAGAATGACCCGGGCATCGGATGGAGCGTACCCCGGCAGGACAGGTCATCTTATTACAGCTCTCGTGTGAGCAGATCAGTGAAGCCCTGATTCGCCCTACCTGACACCTGGGTATTCTCCCCAGAAGTCCAGAAAGGGAAAGATCCCCGGAGCAAAATTCTTTACCGGCTCGTAAAGCTTCGATTCAGCCTTGGTGGTTGCGGATAGAATATGAACATCCTTGTCGATCTTATTGAACACTACCAGAAGGACACTCAAAATCAAGGCACCCTTCACCACTCCGAAAACCAGTCCGGCTAACCGGTTAACAAATCCCAGGTGGACTGCTTTGACTAACTTGTTGACCGCGGAACCGACGATCTCAACCAGGATTACCACCAGAACAAAGGTGATGAAAAAGGCTACAACCGACAGATGCCTGAACGTCCAGTTGAACTGACTGGTGAGGAAATCTGCTACCATTCCTGAGAAATGGAGTGCAGCCCAGATTCCCAGGATAAGCCCGGCCAATCCTGCCAGTTCTTCCACAAAACCCTTGACCAGTCCATTTATGGCAGCAATTGCCAGGAGTATTATCAGCAGAATGTCAATGTAGTTCACAGCAGAGGGTTTGAATGAATATTTTTTCCGTTTTACAAAGGTCTGTAATGCCTGCGACGTTGTGATCCCTTGGGCAGGATAAAAATACAACAAATCTTGATTCAATGTACAGATACCGTTGAGGGCAGAAAACTGCTGCCCATGCTGAATTCCGGTTGGTTCGAAGAATCACGGGCAGGGAAAAATTAAATCTGTTATAAGCATGTTTCACTTGAAAATGTGATTACTTTGAGGTCGCAAAGAAAATACCTGTATGCCGTTAATCAGTTCTGTTGTCAACTGGCTGAATTTTAGAAGGATGCACCAAATTGACCTGTATTCCAGGTATCCTGGTGAAATTCAGAAAGCGGTACTTTTCCAATTGACGGATAAGGCCCGGCACACTGAATACGGTAAGTTATACGACTTTGAAAGCATCGGTTCGGAAGGTCAGTTTCAGTCGCAGCTGCCCCTTCAGACCTACGAGGATATTAAGCCCTGGGTAGAGCGGTTGAGACAGGGGGAAAAGGATTTACTCTGGCCCGGAGAGATCCGGTGGTTTGCCCGGTCGTCGGGTACCACCAGCGATAAGAGCAAATTCATCCCGGTGACCCGTGAATCGCTCGAAGAGTGTCATTTCAGGGGAGGCAAGGATGTACTGGCCATCTACATGCGAAATTACCCCGGTTCAAGGATCTTCCCGGGGAAAACCCTCACTCTCGGGGGCAGCCACAGCATCAATAACTTCACCAACAACTCCTTTTACGGCGATTTGTCGGCTATTCTCATCGAAAATATTCCTTTCTGGACTCAGTTTGTACGGATTCCGCGTACCGGGATCGCCCTGATTGAGGATTTTGAAGAGAAATTGGAAAAGATTATCGAATGCTCCCTGGATGAACCAGTTACCTCCTTTGCCGGGATACCCTCCTGGTACCTGGTGATGTTAAAACGCATCCTGGAAAAGACAGGAAAGAATAACATACTGGAAATCTGGCCCAACCTGGAGCTTTTCATCCATGGAGGAGTCAATTTTGAGCCTTACCGGGAGCAGTTCCGCAGAATGATTCCTTCGGAAAACATGCACTATATGGAAACCTATAATGCTTCCGAAGGATTTTTTGCTATCCAGGACAACCCGGAGTGCCGGGACATGTTGCTGATGCTTGACATTGGGGTTTATTATGAGTTCATTTCCATGAAGGAGTTTGGCCAACCCGGCGCAAGGGTGTTAACACTCGGTGAAGTCACAACCAGCGAAAATTATGCTCTGGTCATAACCACCAACGGAGGGTTATGGCGCTATATCATTGGTGACACGGTTCAGTTTACCAGTCTGGAGCCTTACAAAATCCGGATCACCGGACGGACCCGGCATTTTATCAATGCTTTCGGTGAGGAACTGATTGTGGATAATGCGGAACAAGCGTTAAAAACCGCCTGCGAACAGTCGGGTTCCGTGATAGATGAATATACCGCAGGCCCCGTTTTCATGGGGGAAGAGCAGAAGGGAACCCACCAGTGGCTCATTGAGTTTGCCAAAGAACCTGCCGATCCCCGACAATTCATCTGCCTGCTGGACGAAGCGCTGAAATCGCTGAATTCCGATTATGAAGCCAAGCGTTACAAAAACATGACGCTGGTACAGCCCCTGCTGACCATCGTTCCGAAGGGTACCTTCTACCGGTGGATGAAAAACCGGGGCAAAATCGGCGGCCAGAACAAAATTCCACGCCTGGCAAACGACCGGCAATATATTGATCAACTCCTGGCTTTGCTCGGATCAAAATAGCCATTATCTTTGGATCACCTAATACCTTGTACAATGCATATAGCAGTAGCAGGAAATATCGGAGCAGGGAAAACTACCCTAACCGAATCGTTATCAAAACATTACGGATGGACTCCCAATTTCGAGGATGTCGATGACAACCCTTATCTGAACGATTTTTATAACGACATGCAGCGATGGTCGTTCAACCTTCAGATCTATTTTCTCAATTCCCGTTTCAAGCAGATCGTTGAAATCCATCAATCGGGTAAAACCGTGATCCAGGACAGAACCATCTACGAGGATGCGGAGATTTTTGCCCCGAATCTTCACGCTATGGGGTTGATGAGCACCCGTGATTTTAACAATTATAAGACCTTATTCAATCTGATGATCGGATTGGTTAACCCCCCTGACTTGCTGATTTACCTGAAAGCCTCCATCCCCACCCTCGTCCACCAGATCCAAAAGCGGGGCAGGGAATATGAGAACTCGATTCGGCTCGACTACCTGCGTCAGCTCAGCGACCGGTACGATGCTTGGATTAAGGGGTATAATCTTGGTAAACTTTTGATAATCAATGTTGATGAGCTTGATTTTGCTTCAAGCAAGGAGGATCTCAGCTTCGTAATTGATAAGATCGACGCCCAGATCCACGGATTATTTTAGTCTCTATGGGATTCATTCCCCGCCACTCTTCGGAGCAAAATAAAGTTGGTTTTCCATCAGGCTACCCCGCTTGCAGCGGGGTAGTGCATTATTTTCAAACCGTTCGGGGGCTCGGGTGTTGTACTGTACGGGCGAAAAACCCCGGACCGATTCTATGGATTTTCAGCCCCCTCTTGCAATAAGACCGTCTTATCCGGATAAAAGAATTTGGAAGTTGAAAAATAATTCGGGTTTTGAAAAATACACATTACAGTTAAAGCATTAATAATGAAAAGAAAAAACTGGTTTGGCATTGCCCTGGTGGCTACGGCGGCTCTGGTCGCCTGTAAATCGCAGTTACTGTTGCCCGCAGGGGCTGAAGCTGTGAAACCCTTCGAAAAAGATCGCTACCTTGGCAAATGGTATGAAATTGCACGGCTCGACTTCAAGTATGAAAGGAATATGAACAATGTGACGGCCACTTATTCCATGAACGGGAATGGTACCATCAAAGTTGAAAACCGGGGCTACGAAACCCTCAAAAAAGAGTGGAAACAAGCTATCGGGAAGGCACGGTTTTCAGGCCCAACTGACGAGGGAAAGCTTAAAGTCTCCTTTTTCGGGCCCTTCTACGCCGCTTATAACATCATCGCCCTTGATGAGGCGTACCGGTATTCGCTTGTGGTCGGCAAAAATCTGGACTATATGTGGATTTTGTCCAGGGAAACCACAATACCCGATGAGGTGAAACAAAACTACCTCCAGCTGGCTAAGAATTTGGGATTCAAAACGGAAACTCTGGTCTGGGTAGAGCATAACCAGGCTCAGTAATAATCCTTACCTTCGTTTGCTTGAAGTGGAAAGACGACATAGCAGAATCACGGGCATTCTTCTCCTTTTCCTCTGCTGGTTCCCCGGTTTATTCAAAAGTTCCCTGCCCGGAGAATCAGGGGATCTCAATTTTATTGTTTTTTGAACCGGATTTGATTTCAATTGTTAATAGACCGGTTTGACAACGGCAAATATTTTTTTAAGATACAGGAAATCTAACCTTTTGTATGCAGACCAGATATATCATTTTACTACTGTTGGTGGCTCTTGCCACCGGGGTTTTTGCCCAGTCGGGGGTAATAAAGGGAAGGGTTATTGATGTTTCGAGTAACGAACCGCTGCCCTTTACGAACATCATCATTAATGGTACCACCATTGGCTCCACGAGCGATATGGACGGCAACTTCATTTTTACAGGGGTTGCACCGGGCTATTACCGGCTGACAGCCTCTTCTGTGGGGTACGAAACGGTGATCTCGGATGAATTCCAGGTGACCAACGCCAGGACCACCTTTACAGATATTCCGATGAAGGAGAAGCCTGTGGCCCTGGAGACAGTGGTAGTCCGGGCTACTCCCTTCCGCCGTGTAGAAGAGAGTCCGGTAAGTCTTAAATCCATCGGCATCAGGGAGATTGAGAAGAGTCCGGGCGCTAACCGTGACATCAGCAAGGTCATTCAAGCCTTGCCGGGGGTCGCATCGGGGGTCTCCTACCGCAACGACCTTATTGTGAGGGGCGGCGGGCCTTCCGAAAATCGCTTTCTCCTCGACGGCATTGAAATCCCCAACCTGAACCATTTCGGTACCCAGGGTGCCAGCGGGGGTTCCGTGGGCATTGTCAACACCGACTTCCTCCGGGAGGTGGATTTTTTTACCGGTGCTTTCCCCGCCAGCCGTGGAAATGTGATGAGTTCAGTGCTCGACATGAAGCTCATCGACGGTAACCCCGACAACATGGTGTACAGAACGACTTTGGGTGCCAGCGAGATAGCCCTCAGCGCTTCTGGTCCCCTGGGCGAGAAAACCTCAATGCTATTTTCCGTAAGGCGATCCTACCTTGAATTCCTCTTCAACGTGCTTAAACTTCCCTTTCTGCCTACTTTTAACGACTATACCTTTAAAATCAAAACCCGTTTCGACCGCAAAAACGAACTGACCATCCTCAGTATCGGTGCCCTCGATAACAGCGTGCTGAATACAGGAATTGAAAACCCCACGGAAGAGCAACAGTATATTCTGAATTACCTTCCATCGTACGACCAGTGGAGCTATGCCACTGGTGCGGTTTACCGGCATTATCGCGAAAATTCCTTTGATACCTGGGTCCTGAGCCGCAACATGCTCGACAACGGTTCAGACAAATATGCCAACAACAACAAATCGGGATTGTTGCTGTCAAAATACCGCTCCCAGGAAATTGAAAACAAATTCAGGTATGAGAATAATGCCAGGTTCAACAGGTACAAAATCATCAGCGGTACCGGCGCAGAATTTGTGAAGTACAACAACGAAACCTTCCGCAGGGTGTTTATACCCTCTGGTACCGATACCCTGAATGCACTGAATTATGAATCATCCCTCCGGTTTTTCAAATACAATGCCTTTGTGCAGGTAAGCCGCAGTTTTATGGATGACCGGCTTACACTTTCCGGAGGATTCCGCATCGACGGGAACACCTATTCATCCAGAATGGCCAATCCGTTTCCTCAATTTTCACCCAGGGTTTCGGCATCTTACGGATTAACTGATAAACTGTACCTGAACGGCAACCTGGGCAGGTTCTACCAGGTGCCCTCCTATACCACGTTGGGATACCGGAACAGCCGCGGGGACCTGGTTAATAAAATGAATGGGATCCGCTTCATCCGTTCCGACCACCTGGTGGCAGGTCTCGAATACCGTAAATCAGAAAATTCCCGCATCTCCTTGGAGGGATTTCTGAAATGGTACAACCGCTATCCATTTTCGCTTAACGATTCCGTTTCGCTGGCCAGCAAAGGTGCCGATTACGGGGTTTACGGCGATGAGCCGGTGGTTTCGAACTCTTCCGGAAGAGCCTTTGGCGCTGAACTCTATTATCGCGACCGATTGATGGACAGGCTGAATCTGATCCTGTCGTATACCTTCGTGCGGTCGGAATTTGAAGATAAAACCGGGAAACTGATCCCTTCCGCCTGGGACAACCGGCATATCCTCAACCTGACGGCCTCCACGGAATTCGGAAAAAACTGGAATGCAGGAGCCAGATGGAGGTTTGTGGGCGGTGGCCCTTATACTCCCTACGATTATAACCGTTCTTCCCTCATCGATGCCTGGGATGCCCGCGGCCAGGGATACCCCGACTACACACTCTATAACACCAAAAGACTGGCCAATTTCCAGCAACTCGACATCAGGGTCGACAAGGAATGGTTCTTTAAAAACTGGTCTCTGAATCTCTATTTTGACATCCAGAATGCCTATAATTTTAAGGCACAAGATCCGGATGTGCTTGTTCTGGTCCGCAATGACAAAGGAACTCCGGTGATTGATGAGAACGACCCATCCCGTTATAAGCTGAAATATTTGCCTTCGGAGTCTGGAACCGTGCTTCCGACGCTGGGAATTATTGTTGAATTTTAATGCTGCATCACCATGAAAAACAGCAGAAATTATTTTTTGGCCTTTGCTTCCGGAGGAATGCTCCTCCTGGGTTTCTTCCCCGGTCAGTCGTGCAGGACTCCCTCGGGTTCTCCGGGAGGAAAATCTCCCGAAGTCATTGAACAGCTCATTGTCAACCCCGGAGGCAGCGGTGTGTCCCTGCAAATCTCCTTTGAAAAGGGAAAATCCTTTAACCATCCGACCTTTGTTGTTTGGTTGGAAGATACCGCCGGGAATTTTATACAGACACTTTTCGTGACGGAGGCATTCGGCCGTGGAATCTACCTGTTCGGTGACAAGTCGGAAGGTTACTGGAAACCTGGAAAGGTGCAACGACCAGCCTCCCTGCCTTATTGGTCGCATAAGGAAGGTGCACGGCGGGGAGTGGAGGTTTATGTGCCTGAGGCAGAGAATCCTGTACCCGACGCGTACACCGGAGCCACACCCAAAGGTAGTTTTTCCCTTGGGATGAAGAGCGACAACCCGGTCTCCGGCATGGTCAAAATCGTCATGGAGATTAACCAAACCTGGGACTGGAATGAATTCTGGACAAACAACAAGTTTCCGGACGACACTGAATATAAGACCTCCTGTCAGCCTGCCGCAGTATATGCTGCCACGATAGATGCAACCAAGTCCGGCAGTAGCTATGAACTCCAGCCCGTGGGCAGGAGCAGCCATAACGGAACCGATGGCATCCTGTACACCGATATCGAAACCCTGACCACCGCATTGAATATTGCCCGGAAGATTATGGTAACCGTAAGGGAAAAAGAGTAACCGCCAGTCAGAAACAGAAGAGGAGCAGCAACTGGTCGGATAACTTCCCGATGGTTGCAGTGTGCTGAATTTGCTGTGTTATGTGTGTGTATTCCTGCCGTGACTTATCCCCTGTGGGTAACCAGGTCTTCCAGTGCCTTTTTCAAGTCCGGAAACAGGAATGAATAGCCTTCTGCCCTGATCTTTTCTGAAGAAACCCGGCTTCCTTCCAGAAGCACAGCGGCCATTTCTCCGAACAGCAGTTTCAGTGCAAAAGCCGGAACACGGGGTAGCCAGAGGGTCTTTTTGTAAGCAGCAGCCAAAGCAGAAAAAAACTCCCGGTTGGTGACATGATAGGGAGCCACGGCATTGAAAGCTCCCCTCATTCCCGGGTCTTCAAGGGCTTTCAGGTAGATTCCGCACAGGTCATCCACATGGATCCAGGGCAGGTACTGGCGACCGCTGCCCAGGGGAGACCCCAGGCCGAAACGGGTGAGGGCAGCCATTTTTGCCAGTGCTCCCCCCTGGCGGGTGAGAACCACCCCTGTCCGGATCCTGACTGTCCGGATGCCCATACGTTCGAAGCATAAGGCTGCCTCCTCCCAAAGCCGGCAGGTTTCCCCGAGAAAATCGCCCGCCGGGGGGGAGCTCTCCTGGTAAATAGCCTCAGAGGTGTAAGCTCCGTAATACCCGGTAGCCGATGATGACACAAAGGCCTTCAGCTTACCGGGATTTGCCGTGACAGCTTCATACAGCAACTGTGCGCTGTCAACACGGCTGTTGATGATCTCCTGTTTACGCTTTTCAGACCACCGTCGATCCCCAATTCCGGCTCCTGCCAGGTGGATGATGTAGTCTGCCATGGCAACAGCTTCCGGTACGATTTTTTTGTTTGCCGGATCCCAGTGTACCGGTATATATTCCTGACCCGGAAAGCTCTTTCGGCTCAGGATGGCCACATTGTAACCTTTATCCTTCAACCTGCGGCAAAGATGCCTCCCGATGAGGCCGTTGCCGCCGCTAACCAGTACTGTTTCCATAACATGTTGACTTCAACCATTCTGTCACCCCTTTTCGTCCCCGTAACTGCATTTCTCCCTGTTTCAGGCTACGATTCCGGCAACTTTCCTTCGCAACTCCGGCCATTCGGCTTCGGGAATTTTGGCTCCCAGGATCTCTACCACCCTCGACGAAATGAACGATGCGATAGCTCCGCACTGGCGAAGTGTCAGTCCGCGGCTGAGCCCATACAGCATGCCTGCCGCGTAACTGTCACCCGCTCCGGTGGTATCCCTGGCCAAAGCCGGTACCGCCCGGACTCTTATCAGTGTATCTCCCGTCTGTATCAGCGAACCTGTTTTTCCTGTCTTGACAATGGCCAGCTCACAGAGGTCCGAAATCATCGAAACAGCCCTTTCAGGTAATTGGCCTGTAAAGGCCAGTGCCTCCTCCTCATTCGCAAAGACAATGTCTACAAAATTCCGGATGAGATATTCCAGGAATTCCCTGTTTTGCTCCACAATATTGTAACTCGATAAATCCATAACCACCTCAAGACCAGCTTCCTGTCCTGTTTTCAGGATGGTCTCGATAAGCCGGTGGTTCTGGATGAGGTACCCTTCCACATAGAGATAGTGGTAAGGTTTCATCATTTCTACCGTAAACTCTTCCGGGACCAGTTCAGCAGCTGCGCCCAGGAAGGTTGCCATGGTCCTTTCAGAGTCGGGACTTACCATGGCCATTACTCTCCCCGTGCTGATGGGACTGTATAAAAGATGGGTTTGGATTCCTCTGAGGTGAAATTCCTGTTCAAAGAGCGATCCCCATTCGTCGCGGCAGATTTTTCCAATGTAGCCACACGAGGCACCCAGGCAGGACAGTGTATGGATGGTATTGGCCGCCGATCCCCCGGTGGTGATGCTCTTCTGCCAGGACCGGGTGGCTTCTGAAATCCTGGCCGACAGATCACTGTCTACCAGCGTCATACTTCCCCTGGGCAAACCCGACGCTTGCAGGAATCCATCGTCCGGGAGGTCGATCATGATATCCACCAGGGCATTTCCCACGCCAAGAATGGACGGAAACTCATTGTTTTCAGGCATGATGGAACAGGTTATTTTTACAAAAATATTTTTTCTTTCTGAAAAACCTCTTATTTTTGCACCGCATTAGAAAAAGCCTGTTTCATAACAAATCCATTCCCTAGTAGCTCAGTTGGTTAGAGCGGCGGACTGTTAATCCGTAGGTCGTAGGTTCAAGTCCTACCTGGGGAGCACAAGAAAATCAAGTAAATACAAGAGGCTGTCTCAAAAGGGCAGCCTTTTTAATTTGTTGATAATCAACATTTAAT
>CAZYUA010000024.1:0-65113 GCA_964650525.1 uncultured Prolixibacteraceae bacterium | reverse complement strand
TCGAGGGGAAAGTGTGGCTGGTGATGGAAGACAAC
Source organism: uncultured Prolixibacteraceae bacterium (assembly GCA_964650525.1). GTDB lineage: Bacteria > Bacteroidota > Bacteroidia > Bacteroidales > Prolixibacteraceae > UBA1413. Next base: position 65,078 of record CAZYUA010000024.1, on the reverse strand, counting down.
ATCGACACCGACATGATCTTCCACAACCGTCACCTGGCCATCACCGAGCTGTCCGAAATGGGGGCCCATGCCTTCGGCAACCTGAAGGGGTGGGAAGATTTCGCCTCCCGCTGCGAACCGGGCGACTTCATCCTTACCGGGAGCAACTTCGGGGCGGGAAGTTCCCGCCAGCAGGCCGTCGACTGTTTCCGCGCCCTGGGTAACCAGGCCATCATCGCCCGCTCCTTCGGGGCCATCTATGAACGCAACGCCATCAACGCCGGATTTCCCATCCTCACCTGTGACGACCTCTCGCCGCTCGGTCTGAAACAACGTGACCGCGTGGCCGTAGACCTGGACAAGAGCACGCTCACCAACCTTGAAAACGGCATAACGATCGGACTGAATCCCTTCTCCGACGTGCAGATGCAGATTTACCAGGCAGGAGACCTGCTGAAAATTTGAAAATGTACCAATTTGAAGATTTGAAAATTTGAAAATTTGAAATTGTGCCAAAGTGTGGATTTGAAAATCAGACCATTTGAAAAAGATAATATGAGTGGAAAGACATTTGCTGAAAAGGTGTTGGGGGCGCCGGCAGGCGCGATCGTGTTCCGCAGGCCCGACCTGGTGTTGTCGCACGACAATAGTGCCAGCATAGAAAAGATCTTCCGGAAGATGAAGGGGGAGCAGCCTTTTGATCCCTCGCGGCTGGTGATCGTCCTCGACCACAATGCCCCGCCCACCAATGCCAAGCTGGCCAACGACTATCAGCAGATCAGGCAGTTCGTAAAAACCACGGGAGTTTCCCGCTTTCACGATGCGGGCGACGGCATCTGCCACCAGTTGATGGCGTCCCATGCCCGTCCCGGCATGATCGTCGTGGGCAGCGACAGCCACACCTGCACGGCCGGGGCTTTTAACGCCTTTGCCGCCGGCATCGACCGCACCGAGACCGCGGGCATCTGGAAGACCGGGGAGACCTGGTTCCGGGTACCCGACACCCTGAAAGTCACCCTCACGGGATCCCTGCCTCCCGGGGTCTTTGCCAAGGATATCGCCCTGTACCTCATCGGCATGATCAGCGCCGAAGGCGCCGACTACCTCTCCGTGGAAATCCACGGTGACGGCGTCAACACCCTTTCCATCGACGACCGGATGACCATCGCCAACCTCGCCTCCGAAATGGGCGCAAAAAACTGCGTTTTCCCTCCTGACGAGGTACTCAGGGAGTATCTTGGGAAGAGTGCCCCTGACTCTGCGGAAAACCACGGCGATTCTCGGGCAAACAGGACGACGGCAAATGAGGCGTCTGCCGGTTCCGGTAACAACCCCTTTGGCTTATGGGCCGACCCCGATGCCCGTTACGTGAAGGAAATTACCCTGGACCTGAACACCCTCTTCCCGGTGGTCTCCGCACCCCACCAGGTCGACAACGTCAAAGCAGTCGACGAAGTGGCTGGCACACCCATCCAGCAGGCCCTGATCGGCACCTGCACCAACGGCAGGCTGAGCGACCTCCAAATCGCCGCCTCCCTCCTGAAAGGCAAAAAAGTCGCCCCGGGAGTGCAACTTCTGGTGATTCCGGCTTCCAAAGAGATTTATCTTGAAGCGATCCGCACCGGCATTGCCGAAATTTTCCTCCAGGCGGGGGCGTCCATCCTCACCCCCTCCTGCGGGCCGTGTCTGGGGACCGGACAGGGGATTCCCGCCGACGGCACCACTGTCATCTCGACCGCCAACCGCAACTTCCTTGGCCGCATGGGAAACAAAAACGCCTCCATCTACCTGGCCTCCCCGGCAACAGTCATCCTGTCGGCCATCGAAGGAAAAATTACCTCCCCGTCCGCGGTCATCCTCTCAACCCTCGACGGACAAATCACCTCCCCGTCCGCGGTAACCCTCCCGGCCAACGAAGAGAAGTTCACCTCTCCGGAAACGCGTCAGGGACATCGTTTTCCCCACGGAAAAGGGGCCGCAAAAACCGTCACCATCGATCAGGCCGACAACCGTTACCACAACGGGGTGTGGGGGTATGCCGATGCCGATAACCTCAACACGGACCAGATGTTCGCCGGGAACCTCACCTACGAAGTCAACAGCTCGGAACCCGATAAAATCCTGCCCCACCTCTTCAAGGGTTTCGACCCCAGGTTTGCAGAAACCGTCAAAAAAGGCGATATGGTGATCGCCGGGGAAAATTTTGGCTGCGGAAGCTCCCGTGAACATCCGGCGGTGGGCCTCGCCTTTGCGGGCGTTCAGGCGGTCATCGCCCGGTCGGTGAACCGGATCTTTTTCCGGTCGGCCATCAACCAGGGACTGCCCCTGCTGGTGCTTCCGGAGGCCGTCAGGGCATATCGCCCCGGTGACCAGGTCACCGTCAGCCTTCGCGAGGGAGTGGTCACCATCGGGGATCAGCGCTTCCGGTTCAATCCCCTTCCGGCAAAATTGATGGAGATCCTCGAAAAAGGGGGTCTAGTAAAAGCACTCAATGATCACAAAATTTGAGGAGATCACCTTGTTGGTTTTAAAACTTCATTATGGTGAAAAATAAGAAAATATTTGTTCAAGGTAGAGAAATTGCATTGATTTCCGATTTAGTCAATGATTACATTTCACTAACCGATATGGCACGTTACAGAGATGCAGAAAGGACGAATTACATTATTCAAAACTGGATGCGTACCCGAGGTGCTATTGAATTTTGCGGACTTTGGGAACAATTAAACAATCCTAATTTTAAAGGCATCGAATTCGATGCCTTTAAAAACGAATCAGGATCAAACAGTTTTACGCTAACTCCTCAGAAATGGATTGATTCCACAAGTGCAATTGGAATAATTTCTAAATCTGGACGTTACGGAGGAACCTATGCTCATCGTGATATTGCATTTGAATTTGCCACCTGGATAAGCGCAGAATTTAAATTCTATTTCATTAAAGAATTCCAACGTCTTAAAGAGGACGAAAACGACCGTTTAAAATTATCCTGGAACCTCCAACGAACTCTGGCTAAGGTGAACTATCACATTCATACCGATTCCATTAAAGCAAACCTTATTCCTGCATCTCTTTCAAAAGAAAAAATAAACTATATGTATGCCGATGAAGCAGATATGCTGAATATGGCTCTATTCGGAATGACCGCTAAACAATGGCGCGAAACCAATGCAGGAGCCGAAGGGAATATCCGTGACAATGCTAGTATTGAACAATTGGTTGTGCTTTCGAATATGGAAAGCATCAACGCTGTTTTGATTAATAAGGGTTTAAAACAAAATGAACGTTTATCCCAATTGAATGAAATTGCAATTGCTCAAATGGAATCTTTGTTAAAGAGCAAGGAAATTAAAGCGTTGAAATAACCGTAAACCAAACAAAAAACGTAGAATATGTATACCGACTTTAACGAAGTACTGAAGCAACTGGGAATTGAAAAGGTCAATTCCGGATTGTGCACGGGGACGGTGTGGCACGAATGTGCCGGCGACCTGCTGACCTCCTATTCCCCCGCCGACGGCAGGGAAATAGCCGCCGTCAGGCAGGCCACCCTTGAAGATTATAACGCAACGGTGGAACGGGCCCAAAAAGCCTTTGTCATTTGGCGGAAGGTTCCCGCGCCCCAACGGGGGGAGATCGTGCGCCAGATCGGCCTCGAACTCCGGAAATATAAGGAGCCCCTGGGCCGGCTGGTAAGCTATGAGATGGGCAAAATCTACCAGGAAGGCCTCGGGGAGGTCCAGGAGATGATCGACATCTGCGACTTTGCCGTCGGACAATCCCGCCAGTTGTACGGGTTCACCATGCACAGCGAACGGCCCGATCACCGCATGTACGACCAGTACCATCCTTTGGGGATCGTCGGCGTGGTGTCGGCCTTCAACTTCCCGGTGGCGGTATGGGCGTGGAATGCCATGATCGCCCTGATCGCCGGCGATGTGGTCCTCTGGAAACCCTCCTCCAAGGTGCTGCTCTGCGCCATCGCCGTCCACAAAATCGTGGCGGAGGTCCTGCACCGGAACGACATCCCCGAAGGGGTGCTCAACCTGGTGGCCACCAGTTCGAAATACTTGGGCGACGACCTGTTCGCCGACCCGAGGATTCCGTTGATCTCCTTCACCGGTTCCACGAAAATCGGCAAGAAGGCCGGCCGCCTCATCGGGGAACGGCTGGGAAAATCGATCCTGGAACTGGGAGGCAACAACGCCATCATCGTCACCCCCCATGCCAACCTTGAACTTGCCTTGCGTGCCGTCATCTTCGGGGCTGTGGGCACCTGCGGACAGCGGTGTACCTCCACGCGGAGGATCATCCTCCATGAATCGCTCTTCGAAGAGTTCAGCCAGAAACTGGTAGCGGCCTACAAAAGCCTCCGCATCGGCCATCCCCTCGACCCTGCCACCCATTTGGGACCCCTGATCGACTGCGGGGCGAAGAAAACCTACCTCGAAGCCGTTGCCCGGGTGAAAGCCGAAGGCGGGAAAATCCTCTGTGGCGGCGAAGAGCTGACTGGCGGGGAATACACCTCGGGTTGCTATGTGGTTCCGGCCATCGCCGAAGTGGAGAACCATTACGCCATTGTGCAGGAAGAGACCTTTGCCCCCCTGCTCTACCTGATCAGATACCGCACACCGGATGAGGCCATCGCCCTGCACAATGCCGTGCCCCAGGGCCTCTCCTCGGCCATCTTCACCACCAACCTTCAGGAAGCAGAACTGTTCCTGTCGGCTGCAGGCTCCGACTGCGGCATCGCCAACGTCAACATCGGCACCTCGGGAGCCGAAATCGGCGGAGCCTTCGGCGGGGAAAAAGATACCGGCGGAGGCCGCGAATCGGGTTCCGACGCATGGAAAGCCTACATGCGCCGCCAGACCAACACCATCAACTACGGCAATGACCTCCCCCTGGCCCAGGGAATAAAATTTGATTTATGAAAATCGGAATTATCCGGGAAGGCAAGGTTCCCCCCGACCATAGGGTACCCTTCACCCCGCAGCAGTGTAAACATATTATCGGCCACATGCCCGGCATGGAGATCATCGTGCAACCCTCCCCCATACGGTGCTTTTCCGATGAGGAATACCGCCAAATGGGCATTCCCGTACAGGAGGAGCTCTCCGGCTGCGACGTCCTGATGGGCGTCAAGGAAGTACCCGTGGCCGACCTGATTCCCGGAAAAACCTATTTTTTCTTCTCCCACACCATCAAAAAGCAACCTCATAACCGGAAATTGCTCCAGGAGGTGGTCCGCCGTGGCATCCGCCTGGTTGATTACGAGTTGCTCACCGACCGCAGCGGCATGCGCATCATCGGCTTCGGCCGTTTCGCCGGCGTCGTGGGGGCCTACAACGGCCTCAGGGGCTGGGGACTCCGCCACCGCCTCTGGTCGCTGAAACCGGCCTGGCAATGCCGCAATATGGAGGAGATGCTGCTAGAACTGAAGGACGTAAAACTTCCCCCCCTGCGCATCGCCGTCACTGGAGGGGGCAGGGTCGCCGGTGGCGTTATGGAACTCATGGAAGCAGCGGGGATCCCTTCCCTGCCCGTTGACCACTACCTGGAAGGGAAGCCCCACCCCCACCCCGTTTACGTGAGGCTTGACCCGGGCGATTACAACGAACACAAAGAAGGCAGGCCTTTCGACCTGCTCCACTTCTTTAACTATCCCGGGGAATACCAAGGCACCTTCCGCCGGTTCCTCCCCCACACCGATCTGCTCATCGGGGCGGCCTTCTGGGACCCCAAAGCCCCCGTGCTCTTCGCTCCGGAAGATACCCGCAGGCCTGACTTCCGGGTGAAAATCATCGCCGACATCACGTGCGACATCGACGGATCGATCCCCACTACCCGCCGGGCTTCCTCCATTGACAATCCTTTCTATGATATCCACCCGCACAGCTTTGAGATCAAAGACCCCTTCTCGGGAGAGGAACACCTCACCGTGATGGCTGTCGATAACCTCCCCTGCGAATTGCCCGCCGATGCATCGCACGACTTCGGGAAAAACCTTATCGAAAAAGTGCTCCCTTTCCTTGCCGGAAACGATCCCGACCGGATCATTGAAAGGGCGTCGATCACCCGTACCGGAAAACTGACAGAACGGTTCACTTACCTGAAGGATTACCTGGAGGATAAGGAGTAAACCGGAAATTGTGAGATAAATAACCATGTAAATGAATAAGTCCGGCCAGGACGGTCAACAAGGACCCGATTACGGACTTCACGAACTGCCTGAAATATGAAGAAAATCCTGATTCTGGGGGCCGGACTCTCCTCCAACTCCCTGATCGCCTTTCTGGAAAAGGAGGCGGCAACGCATCAGTGGCAGATCACGGTGGCTGACCGTGACCCTGATGTAGCCCGCAGCAAGGTGACACCGCCCACCCGCACCCTGGGCATCCATCTCCACGACGATGCCCTCATGGAAAAGGAGGTGGGCGCCGCCGACCTGGTCATCTCCATGCTCCCCGCGAGGTTCCACCCCGTGGTGGCCCGCATCTGCCTGAAAATGAAAAAATCGCTCCTCACAGCCTCCTATGAGTCTCCGGAAATGAGACAGATGGAAGAGGAGATAAAAGCCTCGGGATTGCTCTTCCTCAACGAAATGGGTCTCGACCCCGGCATCGACCACATGTCGGCCATGCAGGTGATTGAACGGATCAAGGGAGAAGGACACCAACTCACCGCCTTTGAGTCGTTCACCGGCGGACTGGTGGCTCCGGAATCGGACGACAACCCCTGGCATTATAAATTCACCTGGAACCCCACCAACGTGGTGCTGGCAGGATGGCCCGGACCAGCCATCTTCCGGCAATGCGGCCGGCTCAAATACATCCCCTACAACAGACTTTTCCGCCGTACCGAATACATGGACATCGAAGGTTTCGGACGCTTCGAGGGGTATGCCAACCGCGATTCCCTCAAATACATCGAACGATACAACCTCCACGGAATCGACACCATTTACAGGGGAACCCTGCGGAGACCGGGATACTCCCAGGCGTGGAATGTCTTCGTTCAACTGGGAGCCACCGACAACTCCTACGAAATGCTTAACGAAGAGGAGATGACCCACCGCGAATTCATCAACTCCTTCCTCTATTACCATCCCAAAGATTCGGTGGAAGTGAAACTCTTCCGCGCCTTACACATTGACCAGGATTCCCCCCTCATCGAAATGCTCGAATGGCTGGGCATCTTCAGCGAAGAAAAAATAGGTCTGCGGAAGGGTACGCCCGCGCAATTCCTCGAGGCGATTCTCATGAAAAAGTGGAGCCTGAAGCCCGATGACAAAGACCTGGTGGTGATGTGGCACAAATTCAATTACATCGATCGCCATTCCGGAGAAGAGAAGATCCTTACCTCCTCGATGGGAATTACCGGGGAAAACCAGATACAGACGGCCATGGCCAAATCGGTGGGACTTCCTCTGGGCATAGCCTCAAAACTGTACCTGACGGGGAAATGGCAGCTCACCGGATGCCACATTCCCACCATTCCTGAAATATACCAGCCTCTTCTGACAGCCTTGGAAAAACAGGGCATTTGCTTCCATGAAAAAATCATCCGATAGATTCTTACCTGGCTTTTTTTGATCTGCCAATCGCTTTCTGCCATAATAAACCCTATTTTTAACAGGTTTTTCCCGGCAGGAAACGGTCTGAAGAAGTCATCCTCCACCTTTCTGGAAAATGTTTCAGCCCTTCTCCGGGAAAACAACACATTCGATGCAGACAATCTGAATGAAGCCGGGAAATAATTATAACAGGGGACATGCCTGGTGGAAGAAAGTGGTTTTCCTTTTTCTGCTGGTAAGTCTGGCGCGGATGGCACCCTGCCAACCAGGGCTCGGACCCGTTTCCACCTCTGGGGTCATCTCTTTTACGAACTCCGGTGAAAACGGGCAGGATCGCCGGGATGACCTTCCGCCGGATGACAACAAGAATGACCGCTCTCTCATGTCAACTGCCGGTCCGGAAGATGAACCCCACGGACCGGAGGATTGTACCTTGGTCATCCCCAGCGGGTTTTCACCCAATGGTGACGGCATACAGGACTATTTCCGGATAACCTGCATGGAAAAATATCCGGATGCCATCATTAAGATTTTCAATCGCTGGGGAAACGTGGTCTATAAAAAGGGAAAATACGGAAATACCGCCGAATACGGTGAACCGGATGCTTGGTGGGACGGCAGCTCCAATCAGGACCGGACCCTTGGAGGTACCTCCCTCTCTTCCGGCACCTATTTTTACATCCTGGACCTGATGGATGGAAGTAAACCATTCACAGGATCCATATTTCTTTACCGGTAATCAACTGTCAGCAGAGGAAAATTGAAGAATTCCACTATTTATATTGCACTCTGGCTCCTGTCAGTGCTTTTTTTCCCGGAAGTGAAGATTGCATCCGGGCAACAGGACCCCCTGCACCTTAATTACAACTTCAGCCTTCAGACCCTTAACCCGGCCTATGCCGGAACCTGGGACAATCTGGGCTTCCTGGTCCTGGGGCGCCAGCAGTGGGTGGGTATCGTCGGAGCACCCGAAACCTATACCTTTTCCTTTCAGACTCCTACTTCGCGCGATAATGTGGCCCTCGGATTCAACCTGGTTGCCGACAAAACCGGGCTCGAAAAAAGAATCACCCTGTCGTTCGATTATTCCTACCGGCTGAAAATCAGTGAAACATCCTCTTTACGGCTTGGCATGAAGGCAAGCGGCACTGCTTACATGAACAGCCTCTCCTCTTATATACAGTATCCGGGAGACCCGCCCGACCCCCTCTTTATCGGGTCGCTCGACCAGCACTTCCTGCCCAACTTTGGTTTCGGAACTTTCTACTACGGCAAACATTTTTACTTGGGCCTTTCTGTTCCCCGGATCACGAAAAACAGCCACAAAAACAGCTATCATAATTACTACTATGCCAGCTTTGATTACGATCCCCTGCTCTATCTTCACGGGGGGTTTGTCTTTAACTGGGGATCTTATATCAAGTTCAAACCGACCTTCCTGGCGGTGGCTGCCAAGGGTGTTCAGCCCGAAGTGAACCTCTCAGCCAACTTCCTCCTCAACGAAAAAGTGTGGCTTGGCGCCAACTACCAGGTTCACGATTCTTACGGTTTTATCCTGCAGTTCATTTTCGACAAACGGCTCAGGCTGGGATATGCCCTTGATTTAAGTCTCAGCGAACTGCAGGATTATCACGACGGAACCCACGAAATTCTGGTCTCCTACGAACTGGGAATTTTCAGACGGGCCTGGAGTTCTCCCAGGTATTTTTAACAGTTAGAAAACCATGGAGAATTCCCAACCGAAATGAACAGGCAGTATGGAAAGGTTAACAGGTATTATACCGGATAAACAACCATAACGGAAAAATAAAACTATAGGAAATGAGCATGGTCAACGAAATGCAAAAGGACACGAAGACATGTACCAGGCCTGCACTGCCTATAAGCAGCCAGGCGGCAGGCAGGCAAGTTCCAAAAGACATAATGCCAAAGTACTTCTAATCAGAATTATATAACTGATAATCATTTTATTAACTTAAATTTATCCTGGTGAAAACAGTTTCCCGGCTGAAGCTCCCTGATGGGGAATCCCTGGTAAAAAACAGGGTATTCAACCTACTCCTCAGGAATTTCATGCTTTCCTTGGCGATAATCCTGGTGCTCAGGGGATATTCCCAGCCGGCCGGCTCACTCTTCAGCGATGCCGACATAAGGCTGGAACCGCTGAGGGTCAATTCTGCAGCCAGTGAAATCTCCCCGGCCATAATCGAAGGAAACTTTTATTTTTGTTCGGTCAGGGAAACCGCCGGTAAAAAAAAGGCAAAAGAGCAGAAAAACAAACTGTTTTACGAGCCATTTACGGCAGAAACGGACAACCGTGGAAAAGTCGTGTCGGCAAGAAAGGCCATTTACCCTGAACGCCGCAAATACCATGAAGGTCCCATTGCTTATTGTCAGGCAACAAAAGAGCTTTTTGTAACCCTCAGCAATACCCTCCATCCCGACACCAGCCGGCGGCTGATACCGGTTGAGGAGGTAAAACTGCGGATAGCCATCAGGAAGTACCTTCTGGGCAGATGGACGATTACTGAGGAACTGCCCTTTACCGACAGACGGTATCACTATGCTCACCCGGCCGTCAGCAGTACCGGCGACACCCTGGTCTTTTCAGGAGACCTCCCGGGGAGCATGGGGAAAAATGACCTGTACATGACCATCAGGGTTAATGGCAGATGGGGAGACCCCGTGAACCTGGGAAACCGGATCAATACCCCTTGGAACGAAGTCTTCCCCACCTTTGGTCCCGCGGGAACCCTCTTTTTCTCTTCCGACCGCCCTGCCGGCAACCTCGGCAAACTTGATATCTACTTTACGGATTTCCCGGCAATGGAAACCTTGTCCAATCCGGGTAACAAAATCAACTCCCGCTTCGACGATTTCGGGCTGGTATTCAGCAGGGAGGCTGATTACGGATATTTTGCATCAAACCGCCCGGGAAGAGGAAAGGATGATCTGTACCGGTTTGAAATCAGCCGCACAACACAGCAAATCGCCGGCACCATCACAGACCGCGTGACCGGAAAACCCGTTGCAGGCATCCTCGTTAAACTCCTGAGTTGCGAAAAAAATCCACTGGCTGAAGGCAGAACCGGCATAAACGGTGAATTCAGTTTCCTGGTTCCCAGAAACCTCTGCTGCTTCGCCGGAACATCCGGATCTGGTTACGTCGACGAAACATTCCGGATAAAGCCAGGCACCGACCTGGCGTTGCAAATCACACTGGAGACCTTCTACCGGGTTGTGGTGATGGACAGGCAAAAGAACTCACCCCTGGCGGGAGTGAGAATTACCAGGAACGGAACCCGGGCATTGCTGACCGATCCGGCCGGTATGGTAACGCTGACGGACCCTGAAGAAGTGAACAGGTTGATCATTCAGGCTGAAGGCTACCAGGATCAGTTCATCTCAGCAGACAAGTCCAGGATAGCAGGACGGTACTTTACGGATACGATCTGGATGGTAAAAACCGTTATCCCGGAAGAAGGAAAGGTCTCTCCCACCGTCAGCGCCACTGACCTAGCCGGGAGAAATGGCAGGAGGAAAGAGAAAACCAGCAGCGAAACCTTCTTTTCCGTACAGATCATGGCCAGTTTCCAGCCGTCGGGAATCAGCCAGTCTGATTTTAGGGGCGAAACTTCTGTCTTCACCATAGAGGTTCCACCTGTCACCAAATACCTGGTCGGCAGGTTCTCCCGGTATGAGGATGCGGTAAGGGAAAGGAAGCGGCTGGCCGGTTCGTTTCCCGATGCTTTTATCATCGGTGTTCAGGAGGGAGCCGTTGTCAGTGCCGGGGAACTGAGAAGAATACTCAAATAATTCAAAGGAATACTCATGGAGGCAGAACGCAGGATATTAAACCCCAGGGAAGAACTATTTAACGTCATCAGCCATGGTGCAGGTGCTCTGCTGAGCGCAGCCTCCCTGGTTATCCTGGTGATCACAGCCCTACGTAAAGGCGATGCATGGCATGTAGTCAGCTTTTCCCTGTTCGGTGCCTCTCTTCTGCTCCTTTACAGCGCCTCCACCCTCTACCACAGGTTCCCTGCCGGTAAAGCCGGGAACCTGCTTGCACGTCTGGACCATTCAGCCATTTTCATCCTTATTGCAGGGACTTATACACCCATATTGCTGACAGCCATGAGAGGTCTCACCGGTTGGATTTTGTTTGGGGTAATCTGGGGTTTAGCCCTGACTGGAATCGTAATCCGATCCATTTACCTGTTCAAATTCAGGAGGCTCATGGTGGGTCTCTACCTGGCTATGGGATGGTTGTTTGTCCTGGTAATCCGCGATGTGATCAACACGCTGCCGCGGGCCAGCCTTCGTTTCCTGCTAGCCGGCGGACTTCTTTACAGCATCGGAGTGGTTTTTTATGCCTGGAGGAAACTCCCCTACGGTCACGGAATCTGGCACCTTTTTGTCCTGGGTGGCAGCATCCTGCATTTTTTTGCCATTCTTACCATTCTCCCTTAAGGGCTATTTGCTACCTTTGAACCATCAATCAACACTAAACGATATGCGTAACGTAATCATCCTATCCCTTATGGCACTTATGTTTGTCAACTGTGACCGGCAACCCTCCCGGCCTCTCCCGGGTGAGACAGCGTCGTTCATCGACCCGGCTCTTTGCACCAGAGTTGCCGGCATCCTGAAAGAAAAAACAGACGAGTCCCAAGCCTTCCGCATCGAACGGGGGGTGAATCAGGTGTCGCGTCTCTGGCGGGAAACCGATGGCACCAGAGAAGAATTTGAACACTTCTGTATCGCAAATTTTGTTTCCGGAGACTCGGCCGTTGACCGGTTGTATCAAAAACTGGAAAGAAATTTTGAGATCCTCAACGGGTATTTCCATAAGATGGACCTTCAGTTGAAAGAGCCCCTTCACCTGGAAGGTCCTGACCCGGAGCCGGTTGACATGATGTTTGGCAGTTACAATGCCTCAGCTCATCTGGCCGATGATTTTTACGCCAATAAGATCGCGTTCCTGACGGCGCTGAACTTCCCGTTTTACACACTAAACGAAAAAACCGAACAGGGAACCGGGTGGAGCCGCCGGGACTGGGCTGTGGCCCGAATGGGAGACCAGTTCACCTCGAGGATCCCCGCTGATGTCATTCAGCACATGTCCAAAGTGCTTACCGATGCAGATGCGTACATTTCCGACTACAATATCTGCATGGACAAACTCGTCAACAGCGAAGGAAAACCCTTATTCCCCGAAGGACTGAAGTTGATTACCCACTGGGGATTGCGGGATGAACTGAAGTCGGACTATGCGGCAGAAAACGGACTGGAGAAACAGCGGATGATCTACCAGGTCATGCAGCGGATTATAGATCAGAGCATTCCCCTGGAAGTCATCAACAAGGGAGATTATCGTTGGGATCCGTATCGGAATAAGCTGTTCAGGGAGGGAACCGAATGGGAGGGAACCCCGGAGCCGGATAAACGATATGAGGTTTTGCTCGCCAATTTTCACGCTATGAAAGCGGTGGATGCCCATAATCCCAATTATCCCACCTATTGTATCCGTGCTTTTGAAGAGGGAATGGAGATTCCCCAAAAAGATGTGGAGCGTTTGTTCACCGAACTGGTTTCTTCATCGCGGGTGAAGGAGGTTGCGGCTCTCATCAGCCAGCGTCTGGGAAGGCCGCTGGAACCCTTCGACATCTGGTACAACGGGTTCAAGGCTGCCGGGGGTGTATCCGAAGAGGTACTTTCCGCACTGACCTGTAAAAAATACCCCGGTACGGAATCAGTACGGAAGGATCTGCCGGAAATACTGGTTAAACTAGGATGGTCTGCGGCTGAAGCCTCCAGGATTGCTTCGCTGATCACAGTCGACGCTTCACGCGGTGCAGGGCATGCCTGGGGCGCCGCCATGCGCAACGACCTGGCTCACCTTCGTACCCGGCTGGGAAAAAATGGTATGGATTTTAAAGGATATAATATTGCCACCCACGAATTCGGCCATTGTGTGGAACAAACCATCACCATGAACGATATAGATTACTACTTGCTGAACGGCGTTCCCAACACGGCATTTACCGAGGCTGTTGCTTTCCTTTTCCAGAAAAGAGATCTCGAACTCCTTGGCATCACCCGCGATGACCCGATGAAGGAGCATCTCCTGGCCCTCGATAACTTCTGGTCCTGTTACGAAATAATGGGCGTGTCGCTCGTTGACATGCAGGTCTGGAAATGGATGTACGAAAACCCGGGAACCACTGCTGCCGAATTAAAAGAGGCAGTGATCCGCATTGCCCGGGAAACCTGGAATCAATATTATGCTGGCGTACTGGGAGGCAACGATGAGCCTCTGCTGGCTATCTATTCCCATATGATCGATAATCCGCTGTACCTCTCCAACTACCCTGTAGGCCACCTGATTGACTTTCAGATAGAGCAACAGGTCAGCGGAAAGAACCTTGCAGGGGAGATCACCCGGATGCTCCTCCAGGGACGAATCATCCCCCAATTGTGGATGAAAGGGGCTGTCGGCAGGGAAATCAGCATCGAACCCACCCTGGAAGCCACCGGCAAAGCACTGGAAGCCCTCTCCCTCTGAGTACTTCTCCCCTATTTCCAAACGAAAAGGAGTAGACAAAAGGGAAAAACTACAACTCCAGGAATTGACGGTACAGTTCATCCGTCGTACGGATCCATTTTTTCCTGTCTCCCTCTTCCAGAAAACTGGCTTCAAAGGCATTGACGGCCATCCGGTGAATGTCGGTAAGAGAAAGAGACAAAGCTTCGGCAGCTTCTTTGTAGTTCTCTGAAATATAACCCCCGAAATAGGCCGGATCATCGGAGTGGATGGTCACTTTCATGCCCAGGTCGAGCATGGTTTTTAAAGGATGCTCCTGCATGCCGGAAACGACTTTTAGTTTGAGGTTGGAGAGCGGGCAGACGGTCAGGGGTATCTGTCTGGCAACCAGTTCGTTAACCAGCTCCGGATCTTCCAGCGACCGGACTCCGTGGTCTATTCTTTTTGCCTTTAATAAATGCAGAGCTTCCCATACATAGTCAGGAGGCCCCTCTTCGCCGGCGTGGACTACAGGCAGATATCCCTGCTCCATGGCCATTGCGAATACCCGCCGGAAACCCCGGGGTGGATTCCCGTTCTCGGATGAATCGAGGCCAACCCCAGTAATCAAATGTCTGAACGGCCTGGCCTGTTCCAGGGTCTCTAATGCCGACTCTTCGCTGAGATGACGCAGGAAACAGAGGATCAGACGGGAAGAGATTCCCAGAGTGCGGCTACCCTCTTCCAGTGCCTGCGATATTCCACGGACCACCGGTTCAATTAAAAGGCCTCTCCCGATATGGGTTTGCGGATCGAAAAATATTTCCGTGTGGACAACCCGTTGTTTGGCAGCTCTCTCCAGGTAAGCCATGGTCAGGTCGAAAAAATCCTCCTCCGTCATCAGGACACTGGCCCCAGCATAATAAAGGTCGAGAAACTCCTGCAAGTTGCTAAAGGAATAAGCAGCCCGCAGTTCTTCAATTCCCCGGTATTTCACCGTCACGCGGTTGCGGCGGGCCATCGCAAACAGCAATTCCGGTTCCAGCGTACCCTCGATGTGAAGATGCAGTTCCGCCTTGGGAACAGCATCAATAAAATCCCTTATGCTGTCAATAGTACGTTCCATGATCCTAATTTTTCCGGCCTGGAAGCACGGTACGGTGCTCCGTACATTTCCGCAGAAAAAATACAAAGAATTTCCCTTGCATGATTGTCACTCATCTGTTTTTAATTGGCGGGAGTGGTCCGGATACCCTTTCCTTACACGGATACCAGGGGAGGCTGAACGGTTTCAACATTTTTCAACGGGGGTACAGTCGTCAGAAAAAATTATATATTTGCAGCAACAATAGATGGTGGATGTAGCTCAGTAGGTTAGAGCGACGGATTGTGGTTCCGTAGGTCGCCGGTTCGAGACCGGTCCTCCACCCCCGGAAAACCGGATCACCTCCGGTTTTTTTTATAGTTTTCGTTTCTCCACCAGGGTACCGTCCTCCCTCAGAAGTAAATAATAGCGGTCAAGCTGTTTGTCACGGGCGATGATTTCATAAAACAGCTCACCCTCCCGGTCGATTTCGATCAGATTCATCAATTCACCCACTTCGCAGGCTTTCCGGGCAATGGCAGAGGTTACAAGCCGAAGGGGCTGGTTCCTTTTCACTACCTGCAGTCCACCCGAGGCATCAAACCGTGCGATGTGCTCCAGGTCGTTGCAGTAAAAAACAGCTTCAATGCCCCCATCCTCCTCATACCATTCTACATTCAGCAATTTCCCAAACCTTTTCTCAAGCGCCAGGACCAATTGGTCCGGCGGAGAGTAACTGCTTTCAGGGAAAAAATGGTTTAACCCGGGATTCATGCAAAATGCTTTTGTCTATGGACGCAGAAAAGCTCCAAAAGTAACATGCCAGAAGAGGAATAATTACCGGAACCGTTCTTTGTAAAGAAAGAAAAACCGGGTACGTGCCCGTTTCAAACGCATCTTCACAGCATCCTCACTGATTCTGAGAGTAGAACCAATCTCCTTCAATGAAAGCCCATCCTGGTATTTCATGAGCAGCAAAACTTTTTCCTCCGGGTGGATCAGTTCCAGAATGGTTTGGACATTCTCAGACGTAACTCCCGAAAGGTCCTCCCCCGATTCATCCGGGATCTCAGGCATCTCATTCGTTATATTCCAGTCCGGGTAGTGAAGCTTTTTCCTGAGTCTGAGGTAATCGATACAATAATTATAGGTGATGGAATAGACCCAAGAAGAAAAGGAAGCGGTTCCCTTAAAACCAGGAAGTTTCTCGTAAACCTTCGACAAGATATCCCCGGAAAACTCTTCCGACAGGCGTTTGTCCTTTAAAAAACTGAAAACCTTATCGTACACCTTGGTATAATAGCGCCTGTAAAGAACTTCAAAAAGTTCTACTTCATTCTGGCTCAGGATCCGTTGCACGATATCCTCATCGGTCAGCACCAAAATCTGTGTTTCCTGCATACTTTTTCCGCTAATTATCCAGTCACAGATAACCGGAAAACTTTTTTTTTTGTGAATCTTGTTACTTTCCCTGATTTTTCCGTCTAAATGAAAAATCTGAATTATCAGTACCAGAGAAGTATTTTCAATTTTTTAAATGGAAATATAAGTTTAACAAAATTAATTATTTATTGTTATGAAAAACAAATTTGCGTTAGGTTTTGTGATGATCAGCTTCGTAGTTATGCTGACCAGTTGTGGAAAAGCACCCCAGGCTGAACTGGATGCGTTGACGGCCGCTATTGAAGATGCACGCACCAATGGTGCCGATGTGTTTTTACCTGCTGAATTTGCCGCATTACAGGATTCTATGAATGTGATTAACCAGTTGGTTGAAGAACAGAAAGGCAAGCTTTTCGGCAACTACAAGAATGTCACCGCCAAGGTTGCTGAGCTCACCGCTACCGCTGCCACGGTTAAGGGTAACATCGAAGCAAAGAAAGAAGCCGTAAAAGGAGAGGTCGATAACCTGATGGTTGAAGTGACTACGTTGGTAGGACAGGCCAAGGGATTGGTTGCCCGTGCTCCGAAAGGAAAAGAAGGCGCCGCTGCTGTTGAAGCCATCAAAACCGAAATCGGGGTTGTTGAAACCGCTGTTTCAGAAGCTGCCGGCAAACTGACCGCCGGTGACCTGATGGGAACCCTCGACCAGCTGAAGGCTGCCAAGGAAAAAATCACCTCCATCACCGATGAGTTGAAGAAGGTTTTCGAAAAAGCAAAAATCAAGATCTAAGGGATACAGCTTTGTTCATGGAAATCCCCGGAGTTATCCTCCGGGGATTTTTTTAACTTCCAGGGATGACAGGGAGAAGGTTGCGGAAAAAATACAAGGTGGGGCTCGGTCTGATCGCCTTATTGACCATTGTTTTCTCGGTGATGTTGATTATCCGTCGTTGGCCCGATCCCCCTGTTGAAGAACTCCGGAGTGCCGGTGATGCCATCCGGGAAGCCCGAAAAGCAGAAGCATCCAAATACGCTCCCCGTTTATTCAACCTTGCCGTTAACTCGTACGACTCAGCCCTTGTCCGGTCTAAATTTGAAAACCGACGGTTTTTCCTTAACAGGGACTACGGAAAAGTCCGGGAATTTGCCCTGCAGGCCGCGGAGCAAGGGTTGAATGCGTACGAAGCCTCCATCACCAAAGCCGGAACTGTACGACAGACCACCGGTGCCACCCTGGCAGAACTGGAGAAAATCATCGCCGGTTTTAACAGCCATTACACCCGCCTGCCACTCGACAAACCGGTCCGCCAGGAATTCAACCGTGGAGTCATGCTGCTGTCGGAGGCAAAACTCGCCAGAGAAAAAACCGATTTTCACATTGCAGAAGAAAAACTCGCCAAAGCCGGTGAGATGATCAAGCGGTCAGATTCCAAAGCCCGGAAGATGCTTGAGTCTTACTTTTCCTCTTTCCCAGCCTGGAATAAGCAGGTACTGGAGGCAATAGCCCTTTCAGCAAGAAATCGCTCCACAGTGGTGATTGTTGACAAACTGGCCCACCGCTGCCAGGTATACCAGTCGGGTACCCTAAAAAAAGAGTTCCCCTCCGAATTTGGTTCTAACTGGCTCATTCAGAAGTACTACAAGGGAGATAAAGCCACCCCGGAAGGGACCTACCGCATAACGCACAAAAAAGACAAACGGAAAACCATCTATTATAAGGCCTTACTTCTCAATTATCCAAACGACGAAGACCGCGTCCGTTTCCGCAACAACGTAGCTTCCGGAAAGATTGCCGGCAGTCATGAAATTGGCGGACTCATTGAGATTCATGGCCATGGAGGGAAAGGCGTGGACTGGACCAACGGATGTATCGCGCTGAGCAATAATGATATGGATATAATCTTCAGCATGGTCTCCGTGAATACCCCTGTCGTCATCGTCGGTTCGACTATACCCATTGAAAAATACCTGAACCATGCAAGACCTTAACAATCCGGAAAATAAACCCGGGGCAGAAGAGAATCCGGCAGCCGGCAGCCAACCCGATCCCCACGGTAACAGGCACAAGATCCTGAAAGATAAAATCGTCAGTGTACTTCCTGCACTGCTGGTATATGTTGGATTTATTCCGTTTTTACTGTTTGGGGTACCCAAAATTGCCGAAATCTTCATCCGCGGGGCTAAACACAGTAAAATGGAGATACCCGGGGAGGAGAATCGACGAATGCAGAAACTCCAGGCTGAGATCGGCATCTTGCAAAAACAGATCGACCGGTTCACTCCCGGGAATGCCTATCTGGTTATCAACACCACTGAAAACAGTTTTTCACTCTACCAGAACCGCCGGTTAGTGCGCGAAGGAATTTGTTCCACAGGAAGTTATATCAGCCTCGAGGGGGAAGGTGACAAAAAATGGGTATTCAAGACCCCAAGGGGTGATTTCAGGATCCTGAACAAAATCACCGACCCGGTATGGAGGAAACCCGATTGGGCCTTTGTGGAAGAAGGATTGCCCATCCCGCCCGCCAATCACCCATCCCGCTATGAAAGAGGAGTCCTGGGAGATTATGCACTGGCCCTGGGTGACGGATATCTCATCCATGGAACCCTCTACCAGCGCTTCCTCGGTTTGCCCGTAACTCACGGATGCATCCGCCTGAACGACGAAGACCTCAAGGTCGTGTATCAAACCCTCCCGACAGGCTCCAAAGTATTTATTTATTGACACCATGGAACACCACACGACGGAAACAAAAACCGGGAAACCCTTCTTGAGGAAGTTTTTCCTCCGCTTATTGCCAGCCTTCCTGCTGGGAATAATTCTGCTTTACAGCGTGGTCTTCACTGTGTCGGTCAGGGAAAAAGTCAATTCCTGGAATGCTAAACCAGGCGAAATGGCTGACTCCCTCCTAGTTTCGCCTGAGGAATGGGAACTTGTCAGGGACAAAACTTTCCTGCTTGCCAGGATCGCCATGGCCGGCAACGATTCGATCGGACTTACGGTGAACCTGCGCGACAGCCTCGTCCAAATCGAAAACAAAGGAGTGGTGCTGCGACAGGTTAAGTACGGTAAAGCGACTCTCTCCAGATTCTTCAGGTCGATTACTCCATCGCCTTACACCCGGGTATTTTCAAAGCTTTTCAGGATCACCGAGATCGAGGGGTCGGTCCTCAAGGAACCTATTGTCGTCAAAAAAGCACCCCGTGATTCTTCAGAGGTGACAGACAGCCAATCGCACATCGACACCAGCAGGGTGGAATTCATCGAATGGCACCTTCAGCTCGACAGTTCCCTGGTCGTCAGCTTTGTTCAATCAGAACGCCGTTTCGGGAATTTCGACTGGCCGACATGGAAATACCGGTTCAGACAGCACTTCAAGACCCTTTCCTCTGTGGTACAAGACGTCATTCATCTGCGCAAACCTTCGTATTACCCGGAAATCACCATTTACCTACCCCGGCAGGAGGCCAAATCGTTTTACCGGGCTCTGCCACCTAAAGGATTGGTGGTACTCCGGTTCTGACCGGGCTTTAATGCTCCTCAAAAGGCTGTGCTCCTGCCCGGCAAAAACGGTTCTGACTGTGTCTGTCCTGTTCCGTTGAAACCTGGCTCCTTTACAAGTACGCCGGTTTGAGACCCTTACGAAGTACTTAGGAAAATTGCAACTTTGCCGGATTCTATATACTTTTGGCAATCACAGCCTATAGGTTTTCCACGGATTTTTTCCTAAGGAAAAGTCTCCGGTTTCACCACACCTTCCGGCGAACTTCCGGGGTTGTCTTTTCCGGCCGGACCGGAAGATACAGAATGGCAGAAAAGAAAGCTGGTTAGAACGGTTGTGGTTTGCAACAGTAAAAGAGCGATTGCCCCATGTCAAAAATTTTAGTCATTGATGACGAACGAAGCATCAGGAACACGCTGAAAGATATCCTGGAGTACGAAAAGTATGAAGTGGATCTGGCAGAAGACGGGCCCAAAGGACTCGAAAAAGTTAAAAACGGTGATTACGATGTTGTGTTATGCGACATCAAGATGCCCGGAATGGATGGTATTGAGGTTCTGGAGGAATTATCCGGGGTCACAGCTGACATTCCCGTGGTTATGATTTCCGGCCATGGCAACATTGACACAGCCGTTGAAGCCATTAAAAAAGGAGCTTTCGATTTCATTGAAAAACCTTTGGATCTGAACCGGCTGCTTATAACCATCCGGAATGCGATGGATAAATCGAGCCTGGTTACGGAGACCAAGATTCTGAAGAAGAAGGTCAGCAAAAAATATGAAATCGTCGGCAAATCAGAAGCCATACGCAAGGTCGTTGAGATGGCCGACCGGGTTGCCCGGACCGATGCCCGCATCCTGATCACCGGGTTAAATGGTACGGGTAAGGAATTGATAGCCCGCAGGATTCACGAAATGAGCAGCCGCTCATCCGGGCCTTTTATCGAAGTGAACTGTGCAGCCATCCCTTCTGAACTGATCGAGAGTGAACTCTTCGGTCATGAAAAGGGGGCCTTTACCTCTGCCGTAAAACAGCGGAAAGGGAAATTCGAGCAAGCCAATGGCGGAACCATTTTCCTGGATGAGATCGGAGACATGAGTCTTTCGGCGCAGGCCAAGGTGTTAAGGGCCCTGCAGGAAAATATCATCAGCAGGGTGGGCAGTGACGGGGCTATCCGCGTGGATGTAAGGGTAGTTGCCGCCACCAACAAAAACCTGTCGGAAGAGATCGGAAAGGGGAACTTCAGAGAAGACCTGTACCACCGGCTCAGTGTGATTCTACTCCGGGTCCCCCCCCTTAACGAGCGGCTGGAGGATATCCCCCTGTTGTCTAACCATTTCATCCAGCAGATATGCAGTGAGTACGGCATTCCGGAAAAAACCATTTCCGACGATGCCATCCGTGAATTGCAGAAAATCGAGTGGCGGGGAAATATCCGGGAACTCAGGAATGTGATTGAAAGGCTGATCATCCTTTGCGACAAGAAGATTACTGCCAATGATGTGCTGAACTATTCAGCCCCCCTGAAATAAAAGGCATGGTCGCATCGCATGTCGCAGAATCCGGGAAGCCTATTGATATCAGTTATGGTTAATGGAAAAAAAGTAGTGGTGGTTCTTCCGGCATACAATGCCGCGAAAACATTAAAATCCACCTATGAGGAAATTGATTTTTCGGTGGTCGACGATGTCATCCTGGTCGACGACCGGAGTGTGGATGATACGCTCCGGGTAGCCCGGGAACTGGGCATCCGCCATATTGTGGAGCACAATGTAAATAAAGGGTACGGAGGCAACCAGAAAACCTGCTACGAAAAGGCTCTTTCCATCGGAGCCGACATCGTGATCATGCTGCATCCCGATTACCAGTACACCCCTTTACTGATCCCGCCGATGGTCCATCTCCTGGCTTCCGGTTTGTATGAGGTGGCCCTGGGATCGCGGATTCTCGGCAAAGGAGCTCTCAAGGGTGGCATGCCCCGTTACAAATACATCGCCAACCGGATGCTGACCCTGGTCCAGAACCTCCTGATGGGGGCTAAACTTTCGGAATACCATACGGGTTACAGGGCTTTTACGCGTAAAGTTCTGGAATCCATTAATTTCAATTCCAACTCCGACAATTTTGTCTTTGACAACCAGATGCTCGCCCAGATCTGGTTTGCTGGTTTTGAAATAGCAGAGATCACCTGCCCCACGAAATATTTCAGAGAGGCCTCCAGCATCAACTTTCGTAACAGTATGGTTTACGGCTTGGGGGTGCTGAAGACCTCCCTGATGTTCCGGCTGAACAAATGGAACCTGATGAGTTCATCCATTTTCAGGCGACCTGCTGCCATCAGGTATTAATGGGTTTGCCGGGGAACTTCATCCCCGAAGGAGATGCCCATCCGGCGGGCGATCAGAACCAACGGATTTTCAGGGTCCACGAGCCGGGTTTTTCCGCCCACCTCCGCCAGCGGAACAGCTACGGTTTTATTGTCGATAATGGCAGTCATCGTTCCGAAGTTGCCCTCAGCAATGCACTGGGCAGCAAATGCACCGTAACGGGTAGCCAGGATCCGGTCAAAAGGCGAGGGACTGCCTCCCCGCTGAATATAACCCAACACGGTTTCCCGCGTCTCCAGACCCGTATAGGTTTGGATCGCCTCAGCCAGATAGTTGGCAGCCGACCGCTTTTCAGGCCTCTCAATTCCTTCTGCCACCACCACAATAGAATAGGGTTTGTTGTCCTCGAACCGGCTCTCCACCTTTTTGCAGACCGACCGTATCGTATAAGGCAATTCCGGCAGCAGGATAATATCCCCCCCGCCAGCTGTGCCCGAATACAAAGCCAGCCAACCGGCATTATGACCCATCACCTCAATAATCATGACCCGCTGGTGCGAGTTGGCAGTCGTATGTAAACGGTCTATCGCCTCAGTGGCTATCTCAACAGCCGACTCAAACCCAAAGGTGATGTCGGTACCCCAGACATCGTTGTCTATGGTCTTGGGTATCCCCACCACATGTAACCCCTCCTTCGCCAGCATATAGGCCGTTTTCATCGTCCCGTTGCCCCCGATACAAACCAGAGCATCCAAACCCAGACTTTCATAATTCGAAAAAATCGCATCCGGCCGGCTGGTTGCTTCATGGCCTGTGCCTGCCGGCTTGAAGGGCTTCTCCCTCGAACTCCCCAGGATGGTGCCCCCCAAAGTCAGAATCCCGGATAACTGGCTCTCCTTCAATTCTATATAATCGTTGTTCATCAATCCTGCATACCCCGATCTGAAACCAATGACCTCCATACCGTATTCCACAATAGCCGTTTTACCAACCCCGCGAATGGCCGCATTAAGCCCCGGACAGTCACCCCCGGCTGTCAGGATCCCGATTTTTTTCTTCCGCTTTGTCATTTTGTCTGGTTATTGATTCAACATATCTGTACTAATTTGCAGGGTTAAAAGTATAAAACCCAACCAGATTTATCCATGGTTTGGTACATTTTTGAAGGTGAGAATTTTTATAAGAGATGGCAGCAATTACCGACATTAAACCCCAGGGTAGCCAGAGACCCGTTTCCTGCCCTGAGCAGCGGGATGTTTTACCCTCCTGTTTAATCAGGATCGCTCAATAGGCAGTCAATTCGAACCCCGTGAAAATGTTGAGTCTCACGAATAAATTCAAAACCGGATTGCACGAAACGCCGGTTTTTTTAATTTTGCAACACAAAGCCACTGGAGAAATTCTTATACCTTCGGAAATTCGACCGTTGGAAGGAGCTCCCGGCTGAAGCGGAACCCGTCGCAGTGATTACGTGCATGGGAAACGTCGTGCCGCAAACCCAATTACCTAATTTAAAGGGATTAAGCACAACA
This sequence comes from uncultured Prolixibacteraceae bacterium, assembly GCA_964650525.1. Taxonomy (GTDB): domain Bacteria; phylum Bacteroidota; class Bacteroidia; order Bacteroidales; family Prolixibacteraceae; genus UBA1413. The sequence continues at coordinate 41,168 of CAZYUA010000024.1, read as the reverse complement.
ATGTAATTCGTTTAATACAGGAAATACCGAAGCAGAAAATATATAATAACTTAATTACCAATCACATGGCTTTCAAATCTGGTTCACGGATTATACCAAAACAATTAATAATTAAATGTATGAAAAAACTGATGTTATTCTTCGTTGCCGGGATTTTTGTTTTTTCTATCGGGTGCAAAAGCGGCCAGAAAAAAACGGAAGGGCCCGGGGATGTCAAACAGGCTGAAGTCCTTGTAAACCAGCTTACTGAAGAGGAAAAAGCCGATGGTTGGGTGTTGCTTTTTGACGGTCAGACCAGTGAAGGCTGGAGAGGGGTGAACAAAGACCATTTCCCCACCGGATGGGAAATTGCGGAGGGAACTCTTCACTGCAAAGAATCTGGACAGGGTGAAGCCGGATCCCAGGATGGAGGCGACATCCTCACAACCCGGGAGTTTACCAACTTCATTCTGAAACTGGAGTGGAAAATATCAGAAGGAGGCAATTCCGGGATTTTTTACCTCGGGAAAGAGGTGGCAGACTGGCCCATTTACAAGACAGCTCCCGAGATGCAGGTTCTGGACAATGAAAAACATCCCGATGCGCTCCTGGGGAAGGATGGCAACCGCAAGGCCGGTTCGCTGTATGATCTGATTCCCGCGGTTCCCCAGAATGCCAGACCGGCCGGGGAATGGAATCAGGTGGAAATCATGGTCTGGGACGGCACTGTAGTGCATAAACAAAACGGGGAGACCGTTCTGGAATACCACCTCTGGACCAGCGACTGGAATACCCTGGTAGCCGGTTCCAAATTCCCCGCTCTGAATCCCGACTGGGCCAACGTTCCCAAAACCGGCGTCATTGCCCTGCAGGACCATGGGGATGATGTCTGGTTCCGCAACATTAAACTCAAGGAACTGTAAGCCGGGAAAGAGGTCCGGATGCGCCGGGAACCGCCCCCGGTCAGAAAACGGCCGGCCGCCCGGTCCTTAAACCGGAGCCGGGCGGCTTTTGCTTCTGATACGGGGTTATTGCGGCATATAACCTGAGCTGTTCAGTACCTCCAGGGAGGAGGGATTTGCCATCAGCGCCGGCAACCCGACGGAGGGATTCCTTTTCATGTACGATCGGATGATCTGCCTTCCCAGCCAGACTCCCGTACGTGCCGGGGATTCACGGGGAAAGCCATTGGTGGTGGGACCATCGCCTGTGTACCGGATGAGATCCATCCGTTCGGTGGAGAACAACAACTTGTTCTCCACCAGGTAATTCCACATTTCCGCTTCGTTCGACCGGCACCACTTCAGTTGCTGCGAGGTAAAGCCTGTCAGCAGGCTATCAGCGGTTCCGGGGAGCATAGCCTCTGTAAAATATAGCAGTTTCCCCTCGTAAATGAGGTAGTCCAGCAGGGTGGTTGCTTCCGGGCTGACCGGGAAGCATGCCATCCCCCAAGTGTGCATGACCTCCACCGGTATCACGGCCGGAACTTTCCGTAGCTGCTTGTAACGGGGAATACCCAGCATTCCGTATAGGGGATAATCGCTGCCCAGGTACTGGTCCAGGCTGATGCCAATCAGTTTTCCGTTGGTAAATACCGGGTCGTTAAAACCCGACAGGCAGGTATACACTTCCGGCAGTTTTTTCCCGGGATAGTAATAGAGATAATGCTTAAAACCGCGCGTCAGACTTTTTTGCAGCCAGGTCAGGTCCTGAAACTGCCTGGCCACTTCAGCAGCCGATTCCCGGACCATGGAGTCGGTAAGAAAAAGATGCATCATCCGGCATCCCTCTTCTGTCTCCACATCTCCCGCGCTGATTACCTCACGGGCGAAAAGATCCGTGAACTCAGGGTATCTATCCGCAAACTGCTGCAAATCAGCAACATCCTTTACTGAACCCGCAGGAAATAGCTCCCTGTCGTACCGGATCAGGGTAATCTCTCCGCTGATACTGGATACATCTACACGTAAAGCATGGTCTTTACAAGACAACAGAGTGCCTGCCACCACCAGGGTACCCAGCATTCCGATTTTATTCATTCCATTCAGGCTTTTTCTACCTACGTTTAAATCGCAACAATATTGCGAAATTGAGTCAAAAAACAGAGATTTGCAAAAAAAATCAGGATGAGGATTGCTATAGTTCAACTCAACTACCACATTGGCGACTTTTCAGGAAATGCAACAAAGATCACGGAGGCTATTCTGAAGGCCAAGGAGGAGGGAGCCAGTCTGGCAGTCTTTTCCGAATTGGCTGTCACCGGCTATTATCCTGAAGATTTGCTGGAGAAAAAGGAGTTTATCCACAGGGCGGAAGAGACCCTCCATTCGATTGCGAGGCATTGCACCGGGATCGCAGCTCTGGTGGGAGGACCGGCTATCAACGGGGAAGACCGGGGGAAAAAACTCTTTAACGCCGCTTATTACATGGCAGATGGCCAGATCCGGGATGTTTTTTACAAAACTCTCCTTCCCACCTACGACATCTTCGATGAATACCGCCATTTTGAACCCAACCAGGCTTTCAGGATCCTGGAGGCAGAAGGCAGGAGAATCGCTGTAACCCTTTGCGAGGACCTGTGGGATGAACAACCGGTAAACAACGAATTCGGAAAAACCAATCTGTACAAGAAATCGCCCCTCGTTGAACTCAGGAGATTCAGGCCGGAGTTGATCATTAACCTCTCTGCCTCCCCCTTTTCAGCCAACCAGGAAAACTGGAGAAAGGACCTCCTGATGAAAAAAGCATCCGCCAGCAAGCTTCCCCTCGTGTATGTCAACCAGGTGGGCGGTTATACAGGGATCTTATACGATGGCGGCTCGGTATTTATCGGTTCGGGGGGAAAGATTCTCCAGGAATTGAAATATTTTGAAGAGGACTTCCGGATTATTGAAACCGGCGACGAGGAGCGTACCGGGCTGCAGCCTCCCATGAATTACGCTGAAAAAATCCACAAAGCGTTGGTAATGGGGATCAGGGACTATTTCAAAAAGACACAGGTAAGCCAGGCTACACTCGGTTTATCGGGTGGCATAGACTCTGCTGTGGTCGCCGTATTAGCAGCAGAAGCCCTGGGGCCGGAAAATGTGAGAGTCCTGCTGATGCCTTCGCAATACAGTTCGAAACACAGTTTGGAGGATGCCCTGGAACTGGCACAAACCCTGGGTCTCCGCTACGACATCGTGCCGATTCAGGAAACCGTTGATGCCTTTTCGGCAGCACTGGCTCCCCTCTTCGGGGCTCTGCCCCGGGATATTACGGAAGAAAATATCCAGGCCCGCACCCGAGGGACCCTCCTGATGGCCTTATCCAATAAGTTCGGCCACATCCTCCTGAACACCTCCAATAAAAGCGAGACCGCCGTGGGATATGGCACCCTCTATGGCGACATGAACGGAGGGCTCTCCGTTCTGGGAGATGTTTACAAGACCGATGTATACAGAATCGCAGCCTATATCAACCGCGACCGGGAGATTATTCCCCGGAACACCTTGGAAAAAGCTCCGTCGGCGGAACTCAGACCCGGACAAAAAGACAGCGACTCCCTGCCGGAGTATGCTTTACTCGACCCGGTCCTGTTCCAGTACATTGAACTCAACCGCCCCCCCGGGGAGATTACCGTCGCGGGAGCCAGCCAACCCCTGGTTGAAAAGATCATTCGGATGGTTAACCGTTATGAATTCAAACGATACCAGGCACCTCCCGTTCTGCGGATCTCTTACAAAGCATTTGGGGCGGGGCGGAGGATGCCCCTGGTGGGGCGTTACTGACTTGCGCACAGACACCGTTCCCAAACCGGCTTTCCTGTGACTACCGCATGAAAAACCCATCCTGTTGCCCAAAAGAAAAAATAGTACCTTTGCTGTTGCATAACATATAATCACCAGCGCTATGTGGCACTCCGGCTTCGGCAGCAAGGAAATTCTGGAAAATCCGAAATCGTTGTTTTTTATCCTCTCCCCGGAAGACAAGGCAGCGCTGCAGAACCATGTCACCTTTACCAGCTACCACCGGAGTGAGTATATTTTCAGAGAAGGAGACAAACCTTCGGGTTTCATGATGCTCGTGACAGGTAAAGTGAAAATATTCAAGGAAGGGGTCGGGGGAAGGGAACAGATCATCCGGATGTCCAAGCCTCTGGGGATTATCGGTTACCGGGCCCTCTTTGCCGGTGAAAACCACATCGCCTCGGCGGTTACCCTCGAAGATTCACTCATTGCCGTTGTGACCTGGGAATTCCTTCAGGAAAGGGCCTTGAAAAACAGCGGATTTTCCCTGGCCCTGATTCGAAAGATGTCTATGGAACTGGGTTTTGCCAACGCCCGCATGGTTTCCCTGACTCAAAAGCATATCCGCGGGCGACTTGCCGAATCGCTGATTCTATTGTCTGAAAAATATGGTTTTGAACAGGACGGCATTACCCTGAAAGTCTACCTTTCGCGCGAAGACATCGCCAACCTGTCGAATATGACCACCTCGAATGCCATCCGTACCCTCTCCACCTTTGCCAACGAGAAACTCATCACCATCGACGGGCGGAAAATCAAGGTTCTCGATCTCTCCCGCCTGGACCGGATCAGCAAACTGGGATAAAACCCTCCGGGACACTTCTTCCTGAGGTTGTTACCCAGGTTCACCCGGCCAGCCATTTATTCCGGGTACCCGCCTTGCTCTGCCGACAACAGGGTTCATTCACTCCCGGAGGTAGATCCTTTTGACGCGATGCGAAATGCCGGTAAGAATTTCATAGGGAATGGTGCCTGCGGCCGCAGCAACTTCGCCGGGCGGAAGCGCTTCCCCCATAAGCTCCGCCTCATCCCCCGGGTTACAGGGGATGTCTGAAACATCCACCATACAGATATCCATGCAGATATTCCCGATAAAGGGAGCATAGCGGCCCTTCATAAAAACCTTTCCCCGGCCATTGCCAAGCCTCCGGTCCAGTCCGTCGGCATAACCCACCGGCAGGACGGCAATCCGTGTGGGTTTCTCAATCAAGCCGGAACGGTTATACCCCACCGACTCACCCGGCAACACCTCTTTTACCTGGGACACCAGGCTGCGCAGCCTTCCGGCAGTCTTCAAGGGTAATCCGGTGCTGCTTACTCCGTAAAGTCCGATACCCAACCGGACCATCTCGTAGCTGAATTCCGGGAACCGTTCAATCCCTGCTGAATTGAGAATATGACGCATCACCGGATAATCCAGTGCTGCCAGGATCCGGTCGCTGACCTCCCGGAACCTGATGTTCTGGCCTCGGGTAAAGGTATCCAGAAGAGGATCGTCGCTGGCCACCAGATGCGTAAAAACCGATTGCAACCGCAGCCGTGGATGTCTCACCAACAACTCAATCACAGCCTGGACCTCCCCGTCGGTCTTGATCCCCAGCCGGTTCATCCCCGTATCAATTTTCAAATGAACCGGATAGGAATCCAGGGCATTGAGGCCGGCAACTCCGGCAAAAGAACGGAAAAGTTCGAGTGAGTAAAGGTTGGGCTCCAAATGATAATCGATCATCTGCTGGAAACTGTGCGGCTCCGGGTTCATCACGATCACCGGCAGGGCGATCCCTGCCTCCCGCAGTTCCCTGCCCTCGTCGGTAACAGCAACAGCCAGATAATCAACCCGGTGAAACTGCAAAAGCTTGGAAATCTCCACATCCCCGCTGCCATACGAAAAAGCTTTCACCATCACCATGATCCGGGTTGAAGGTGCCAGCAACGACCGGAAGAGGTTCAGGTTCTCTACCAATGCATTGAGGTTGATTTCAAATACCGTCTGATGGGCTTTCTGCTGCAACAGCTCTGATATGGCCTCGAACCTGAAATCACGGGCCCCCTTAATCAGGATGGCAGCATCCGAAAACCGGAACTTCCTGGCCGAGGCAAGGAACTGCCCCGTGGTTTCAAAAAAATGCCTCTCCATAGAGAAACGGTAACCTGAATGGCTGATATTCCTGCCTATCCCGAAAATTCTGTTGATCCCTGCATTTTCTAACAAAACATTGATCATTCCATACAGTTCTTCATCCCTGAAACCCGATTGCTGAATATCAGACAGAATAGCGATTTTTTCCATATGGTTCGACTCAGCCTGGCTCAGAAGAACAGAAAGCGCTATTTCCAGGGAATTAATATCGGAATTGTAATAGTCGTTCAACAGCAGGCACCCGTTGACTCCCTTTTTCTGTTCGAGCCGCATGGTCAGTGGGGCAAGCTGCTCAAACCGCCCCGTAAAGGGTCGGCAATCCAAACCCAGGGCAGCCAGGACGGCAAAACAATGACAGGCATTCTCTACCGAAGCTGCATCCTTAAAGGGGATGGTAAAAGAGCAGGAAATACCCTCCCCTTCAGCCCGGATCAGGCTGCCCTCTTTTCCGGTCTCCACGGAAAAGAAAAGACCAGCCCCCGGATCACGCGTCGACCAGGCAACCATGCCAATGCCCTTCTCACGGCAGAAGGCCTCAGCAATCCCATATACTTCAGGCTGATCGGACGAAACAATCAATTTTGAACAATGGTTAAAAAGCTTGAGCTTTTCTTCTGTTTTTTCACGCAGCGAGGGGAAATTCTCCTGGTGGGCATCGCCCATATGGGTAAGAACCCCGATAGAGGGACGGATGATCCGTTCCAGTTTTTCCATCTCTCCCGGAAGAGAAATACCGGCTTCAAAAATTGCCAGGGTATGCTCCGGAAGGATCTTCCAAACTGACAGGGGAACACCGATCTGTGAGTTGTAGCTTTTCGGACTTCTGACAATGGTAAAATGCTTGTATAAGAGGTCGTTGAGCCACTCCTTGACAATGGTCTTGCCGTTGCTGCCGGTGATAGCCACAACAGGTAAACAGAAACGGGAACGATGGTACGCAGCCAGTTTCTGTAATGCGGCAAGGGTATCACCGGTTTCCACCAGCGCCACACCGGGATGCCCGGGTATCCTGAATCCCGGCGATACCACGAAAACCCTGACACCCCGGTCTGCAAGTTCCTGAACAAACGCATGACCGTTGTTCCTGGTGCCGTTCAGGGCGAAGAAGGCAGTGTTCCCGCCGTTTAAAAGAGTGCGGCTGTCTGTGGCAATGTAACGCACCGCGTACCCGGGAGGCAAATTGCCGGGTATCACCCTACCGCCCGTGATGGCTGCAATTTCAGCAACGGTATAGGATATCATTTCCCGGTATTGGCATGGATATAGCAACTCCGGCAAAGCGGTTCGTAGATATCCTTCTCTCCCAGCAGCACAACCTGTGACTTGTTGGACAGGCGGTAGGAAAACAAGGCAATATCCCCGCATCGGACACAGACGGCATGGACCTTGGTGACATAGTCAGCTACAGCCATCATGGCCGGGATCGGACCAAAAGGCTCTCCCCGGAAATCCATATCCAGTCCGGCAACAATAACCCGGATTCCCCGGTTGGCCAGCTCGACGACCACATCTACCAGATGTTTGTCAAAAAATTGCGCCTCATCAATGCCTACCACATCCACATCGGCCGACAATAGGAGAATGTTCGAAGAATTCTCCACGGGCGTGGAGTGAATGGAATGCTCATCGTGCGACACCACATCCACTTCGGAATAACGGACATCAATGGCAGGTTTGAAAATCTCCGTTTTCTGCCGGGCAATCCTGGCCCGCTTCAGGCGACGGATCAGCTCCTCGGTTTTCCCTGAAAACATGGACCCCGTTATTACCTCGATAAGTCCTTTCCTTTTCACGCTGTTCAAGTCTCTTTCTACAAACATGATAGTAATCCGGTCAGAATTTTATAATTTTGGGCTTCCTAAAACGATATACAAAGTAACACAAAGGTAGAAAACCGGAAAAGGATCTTTTCGCTTTTTTCGATTTAAAACAGGAGACTGGTAAAATTAATCTTCGGAAAAGTAAGATTCCGAAAAATCAGGACAGATGGAAAATAAGAAACTGATGCATATTTTATTGCGCGATGTTGTGGAACTGGAGCAGCTGGTCCTTGACATAAGGGGAATGAAATTCGTTGACCCGCTGGATGTTGAATTCCTGCTGACGAGGGTGTCAGGAATCCGGCACTTGCTCGGGGTGGTGGCTGGGGAAACGGGTTTTTCTTCCGGGGAAAAACCGGAAGAGGAAAGAGCGACCCGCCGGCAGGAGCCGCCGGCCCCTGCACCACGGCAACCACAGGCTGCCGATATTCAGATTCCGTTTGGTCAGTCCCCGCCTGAACCGGAAGAGGTCAGCCTTATAAAAAGCGAATGGCATCCTGAAAAGGCAGTGGAAACCGGTGCTCCCGTCATCGCGCCGGAAACCGGAAAGACGGAGACTACCACAGAACACAGTACGACGGAAACAGAACCCAGCACTTTTTTACCTCCGGTTGATTTGGCTCTCGGGGAAACAGAACCCTCTTCTCATGATAAACAGGTTCTGGGCGAAAAGTTTGTAGCCGGAAAATCGCTGAACGATTTATTACTGGAAAAAGGAACGGTAGATTCCCGCTTTTCCGGAATGGCACTTCCCAGCCTTGCCGATGCTATCCGCACCAACGACCGCTATCTTTATTGCAGGGAACTTTTTGAGGGGAATATGGAAAAGCTGAATGAAACCATCGCCCATATCGACGCCATGGGAACCATCCAGGAGGCAGCCACCTACCTCCGGGATCATTACAAATGGAAAAAAAATGAGACCAGTCTGAGGTTCATAGACCTGGTCCGCAGGCGGTTTCTATAAAGGAATGAAATGACCCGGAGCGGCAAATTATACCTTGTCCCTACCCCCATCGGGAACCTGGAAGACATGACGTACAGGGCTGTCAGAATCCTGGGGGAGGCCGGGCTTATCCTGGCTGAAGATACGCGGCTGTCTTCCCGGTTACTCGATCACTACCAGATACGGAACAAACTGCAGTCGCACCATAAATTTAACGAACATGCGACAGTGGGCATGATTGCCGGGAAAATTCTTTCAGGGCTGGATGTAGCCCTGATTTCTGATGCCGGCACCCCGGGGATTTCCGACCCCGGGTTCCTGCTGGTTCGCACCTGCCTCGAACAGGGCGTTCCGGTGGAGTGCCTGCCGGGAGCCACTGCCCTGATTCCCGCACTGGTCAACTCGGGTTTCCCCAGCGACAGGTTTGTCTTCGAGGGTTTTCTCCCGCAGAAAAAAGGCCGGCAAAAACGACTACAGGAACTTTCAGCAGAAAAACGAACCATGGTATTCTACGAATCACCTTTCCGGCTTGTCAGATTGCTTCAGGAACTGGGAGAATTATTGGGTCCGGAGCGAAAATGCAGTGTCAGCCGTGAACTGAGTAAAATGTTTGAAGAGAATGTCCGCGGAACAGTTTTGGAAGTTTTGGCTCACTTCACAACGACCGCTCCAAAAGGGGAGATTGTGGTGGTTGTCGAAGGATGCAAAAAAGAATAAGGCTCAAGAACACCAGGTGCAATCACAACCTGAACATCCATGACTCATTTTTCCAGGATTCTGATATTCTAACATTCTGATCTTCTGTCATTCCATGTACCGGCACCTCTTTTTTGATCTCGACAATACCCTGTGGGATTTCACCAATAATTCCGCCCTTGCACTCCGGGAAACCTTCCTGTACTTCAGCCTCGATCTCTCCCTGATCGGGCCGTTCCTGAAAGCCTATAACCACCATAACGACCTGTTATGGGAGCTTTACCGGAACAACGGGATCACTAAACAGGATCTTTTGCGCCTGCGGTTTGAAAAGACCTTCAGCGAAACGGGAATTACCGGCATGGACGGAATGACATTCAACAACGAATACCTCGCCCGCATGCCGTTACAGACCGGCTTATGCAAAGGGGTCCCCGGAATACTGGATACCCTTTCCCGTTATTCCCGGATGCACATTATCACCAACGGATTCAGGGAAGTGCAATACAAAAAACTGGCTACCAGCGGACTGGCACCCTACTTCCAGCATGTTTTTGTCTCGGAGGAAATCGGAATTTCCAAACCTTCTCCCGGTATTTATCTCCACGCCCTGAAAACTTGCAATGCCCGAAAAAGGGAGAGCCTGATGATTGGCGACTCATGGGAAGTTGACATTGCCGGGGCCATGAAGGCGGGCATCGACCAGGTCTACTTCCAGCCTGAGGCAGATAAATCCGACCCTGCCGACATGAAACCACCCCCTGCTGCCAGGTCCGGCATCACTACCTACCGGATAAGAAACCTCACTGAACTGGCCGCAATTGTGATCAAAGGGACTTTTCCGGCTCTCAGGGGATAATACGATTCCTTTTTTTTTACATCTGTCACTGCAGTCAGATCCCAATCGTATATCACTGATTAACATCTATATATCCTATTAATGCAATGCAGGAGGCTGACGTTTTGTTAAAAATTCTTAATTTATGTATCAAAATTGTAAACCGAAAAAGACAAGGTTGATGATTCTTTTTTTACTTTTGCTTTTCCGAATCTGAAGTATTCAGGCTCACATAGGAGAAATTGACACGGATTCAAACAGAAAACAGATACAAGTTGGGATTTACGGGGATGCGGAACCCGGTGGTGCAAGCCTTGGAATGGACTTGCATTGGCAATTGTACTGATGAACTTTAACAAACATTTTTTCATTATTAACTTAAATTTTTTTTTATGAAAAAAGTTCTGCTGTTATTGGTTATCCTGTTTATGACAGGGTTCCAGGCTATCATGGCCCAGACCAAGGCCATCAGCGGGAGTGTGACCGCGGCCAGCGATGGTGCGGCACTTCCCGGCGTTTCCGTTGTAGTGAAGGGGACTACCGTTGGAACCGTCACCGATGTGAACGGGAAATTCCAGCTCAACGTACCCTCCAATGCAACGGTACTTGCTTTTTCTTTCATCGGGATGAAATCACAGGATGTACCCATCGGGAACCTGGCTACCGTCAATGCGGTGTTGGAAGACGACGTATTTGGTATTGACGAAGTGGTTGTTTCCGGGGTTGCATCTGAGACACCCCGTAAAAAACTGGCAGTTTCAGTTGGTAAGGTGGGTGAGAAAGAGTTGAAAGAGGTGCCCGCATTTTCAGCAGCATCTGCTCTTCAGGGTAAGATGGCGGGTGTAACCGTTGTCAACTCCACTGGGGAACCCGGTATGAGCTCAACGATTCTGGTTCGTGGGGCCACCCAGCTGGCCGGCAGCCAAAACCCTCTCGTCATCGTCGATGGGGTCAGGATGCAGGGCACCATGGCTGACATCAACGTGGACGATATCGAATCGATAGAAGTTGTGAAAGGGGCCTCCGCCTCTGCATTGTACGGATCACAGGCCGGGAACGGCGTGGTGGTGGTCACCACCAAGAGGGGTAAAGATACAGCCAAAGGCCAGACCACTGTAACCCTCCGGAATGAGTATGGTGTCAACCAGGTATCCAACGAATACGATCTTTCTGAAAGCCATGGCTATAAACTGGCTTCCGACTGGCAGAGTGTCAACAACTACACCAAATACGCCGGCGTTACCTACCCTGCCAATTACCAGGGAGGATCGGTAGGGCTTGAAGGCGCCAGGTCACTGAAACCCGACCAGTACATGGACAATCCATACGGGCGGGTGCTGAATCATCAGGAAACCTTCTTCACCGGTAACGACTTTTACACCAATTACGTCAGTGTCCAGAACAACAGCGGAAACACCAATTTCCTGGCCTCGTTCGAAAACTACGCCAACAGCGGCGTCCTTTTTGAAACCCAGGGATATAACCGGAACAGCTTCAGGATGAACATCGACCACAGGATTTCAAACAAGCTCTCCCTGTCGGCCAGCAACCTGTTTGTGAAATCACACCAGAACTATCCGGGTGGTGACAGCAAATACAACGGCGGGGTCTTTTTCAACATCCTGCTGCTCGAACCCGATGTAGACCTGGAAGCAGCCAACCCCGACGGTCAGCCTTACAAGTTTATCCCCAACCCCTGGCAGTCGGAGCAGGAAAACCCCCTGTACAACCTGTGGAAAATCGAAGACAACCTCGAAAGAACCCGTTTTCTGGGAGCTTATGCCCTCAACTGGGACATCACCCATGACCTCAAGTTCAGGGCTGAGTATTCGTTTGAGAATATGTCCAACCTGAATACAACCTTTTCACCTTACGACACCTACCAGAGGGCAGGCGCCGAACCGGTCTATTCCGAAGGTTACTATTACAAATACAGCTCAAAACTCTTTTCAGAAAGGGCCCAGGCCAACCTGATGTATTCCAAGAACCTGGGAGAATTCCTGGTCAGGGTGAAGTTAAGCTCCCTATACGAGAACGAGGAGTTCCAGAGCTTTTCAGGAACCGGATATGACTTTGGGGTGAAAGAGGTGCCAAGTTTTGACGCCATCAAGGGAAATAAATCGCTTACCTCCTACCAGGACCAGGTGGTGGCCTACAACTATTTCGGGATTTTATACCTTGACTACAAGGACAGGTACATTTTCGACGGGATGTACCGGTACGACGGATCCTCCCTGTTCGGTTCCGAAGAGCGGTGGCAGCCCTATTATCGTGTGTCGGCCGCATGGCGTATTTCTGAAGACGTCACCATTCCCGGTATCGATGAATTTAAACTGAGAGCAGCCTACGGAACGGCCGGGCAGCGTCCTCCCTTTGCCGCCCAGTACGAAGTAATGTCTGTCGGCAACGGGGTCTCCTCGAAGAGTGCTAAGGGGAACAAGTTCCTGAAACCCTCCCGCACGGCTGAATGGGAAGTCGGGCTTGACATCGATTTCCTGAAACGTTTCTCCTTCATCGGAACCTATGCCAAAGGAGTCACTTCAGACCAGTTCCTGCAGGCTCCCCAGGCTTCCTACAGCGGCGGATGGAGCACCCAGTGGGTAAATGCCGGAACTCTGGAAACCACTACCTGGGAAGCATCCCTCAATGCCAAGATCATTCAGGGAGATGACTTCAACTGGTCAGCCAATGTGGTCTTCGACAGAGGCCGGAACACAATCACCGAACTGAATATTCCTCCATACCAAACCGGACCTCAGGGGCAGGAAGCCTATAAAGCCTTCTACATCCGCGAGGGGGAAACCTTCGGAGTGATGTATGGCGCCCACTGGCTGCGTTCAATGGAAGAACTGGGAAAACAAGTTGAAGTGATGGGCAAAACCCTCGATGACTATACCATCAACGGCGATGGCTATGTCATTGCCAAGGGAACGGAAGGAACTGCCAAGGAAGCCGGGATCAAACAGCTCGACGAAAAAGGAAATGTGGCCTTTGTCAAAATCGGTGATGCCAATCCCGACTTTAAAATGGGCATAGCCAATACACTCAGTTATAAAGGCCTGTCGCTATACTTCCTGTTCGACTGGAAACAGGGCGGCGATATCTACAATAAATCAGCCCAGTGGCTTACGCGCGACGACCGCCATGGCATGATGGACCAGGCCGGAAAACCTGAAAATGAAAAGAAAACCATCGCCTATTACAAGGCCTTTTACGATGTGAACGAGCAGAACGATTTCTGGGTCGAAGACGGCACCTATGTTAAACTGCGCGAGGTCTCCCTGGCGTACAACCTGAAAAGCAAAGGATTCCAGAACCTGACCGGAGGATTCCTGAAAGGAGCCAAAATTTCGGTGCTGGGAAGGAACCTTTATACCTGGACGAAATATTCAGGATACGATCCCGAAGTGGGTACCACCAACGGAACCCAGATCTTCTCCTACGACTTCATGGGATATCCCAATTTCAGGTCATTCTCGGCTTCTCTTGAACTGAATTTTTAACAAAAACATTTGAATACTATGAAAGCTACAAAATATTTCCTGATTGTTCTCTTTACAACGCTGACACTCGTCAGTTGTGAAGACCTGGAAGTTCTGAACCTGAACGACCCGGATTTCAAGACCGCTTTTTCCAATCCTTCCGATATCAAGGGAGTAGCCGGCGGCATGCTCAATAACTGGTTTCAGATCACCCAGGAGTACGATGGTCCCGGCCTGGGACTCTGGGTAACATCCGATGCCGGAACCTGTTCGCACGGAAATGCCGGCATGAGGGTTTTTGGCAATGAACCCCGCATGGAATTCAACAACACACCTGCCTATGCCGACGTTGTTATTACGGAGAACTACTACAACACCCTGTACTCCGTACTTTCCCAGGCAAACGATGTACTGGCACAGACCGAGGGTAACAAGGTTACCATGGAAGACGGCTCCACCGACATGGTCCGCGCCATGGCCTACTTCATGCACGGGCTGAGCCTTGGCTATCTGGGGTTGCTGTACGACAAGGGCTTTATCGTTACCTACGAAACCGACCTGACATTCGACCTGGAACCCTCTTCCTACAAGGAAATGATTGCTGAAGCGGTGAAGAGCCTCGACCAGGCCATCACCATCAGCAAAAAAGCAAACTTTGTCCTTCCTGCCGACTGGCTCCCGGGTGAACCCTGGAACAATGTCGAACTTGCACAACTGGCCAGTTCCTTTGCCGCAAGGCTGCTTGTTTTCAGCGCCCGGAACAAAGCCGACGACAATGCCACCGACTGGGCCAAGGTGTATACCTATGCCAAAAACGGAATTCAGAAGGATTTTGCCCCCCTGGCCGACGACATCATCTGGTACTCCCTGTATCAGACGTACTCCGTCTATGCAGGCTGGGGCTTCATCGACATGTATACAATCCACCTCATGGATCCCAATATGCCGGCCAATTTCCCGCTCACGGGAAGCTTCGGGGATCTTCCTAACAACGGGAAGGCCTCCTCTCCCGATGCCCGGTTGGAATCGGATTTCCAGTACATGAGCTCCTGCCCCTTCAGAGTTGAGCGTGGCTATTACCACTTTTCCTCCTACCGCTACAAAAGGCTGGATCAATACCTGACAACCTGGAAAGAGCCCATGGCTGAATTCCGCAAGGCTGAAAACGACTATCTGCTCGCAGAAGCTGCCGCAAGAACCAACAAGGTGCAGGAAGCTGCCGATATCATGAACGCTTCCGCCCGCGTAACCCGCGGTAAATTGCCGGCACTTCCCGCCGACCAGGCAAAAATTCTCCAGGCAGTACACTATGAGAGATTCGTGGAACTGATGCTTTCCGGACTGGGTATTCAGTACTTCCAGATGAGAAAGGAAAACCTCCTGCAAAAGGGAACCATTCTCCATTTCCCGATCCCGGGGTCCCAGCTGGACGTCATGCAGATGGATTACTATACCTTCGGCGGTAATACTGGCACAGCCGGTGTTGACTTCAGCAATGGCGGCTGGAAATAATCCGGAAAATGAATAGGAAAGAATTAAAATCACAGATTATGAAAAAGTTCATATTGAAAATAGCAGGAATTTTGATGCTGGTAATCCTGGTCTCCGCCTGTATGGAAGATCCCATCAAAGATGCCCAGGAAAGCTACGACTATGGTAAGATCATACCCAAAGTACTCGACGGCATCCAGGGACCGGCCCTGGCTATCCAGACCTTTACCGCCGATTACACCGTCAACTATTACAGGGGCGGTTCCAAATGGAACTGGACGGCCAATGATGCCACCGTCCAGAAAGTCAGCGACGACACCCATTCGGCCACCATCATGTTCAACACCTATCCTTCCGACGGGAAAGCTACTATTACCGTGACGGAAACCACTATGGGGGGAATCACTTCCGATCCGGTTTCCAAAGAGGTGGCTGTCCAGAAATACTGTCCGCTGGCCAATGGAAATGCAAGCCTTGTAGGTTCCTGGGGAGGTACCGACGGAGCCGGCGACGCCACCTATCCGGCTGATGTGACCACGGCTGTCAGCGGCACAAACCTGGCCGTAACCGGCTTGAACTTTGCCTTTATCGCTGACTTCTGGGGTGAACCTGTCAAAACAGGAGGTACTTTCAACATGAAGGTAAATGTAAACGGTACCCTGACCATCGACCGGCAGTATATCTTTACCACCGAGTACAAGGGCGATCCCTACGACTACGAAATCAAGGGGAGCGGCACGTGGGATAACTGCGGCCCCAAACCAACCATGACCATCACCTATGATATTTATTATCCGGGCGATGCCAAGGGGATCGCAGCTACCTATTCCTCCTACCTCGGCGGGAAAACAGCCCTGACGGCTACGCTGACCATGAAATAGAAATTCCTGACTGAACGGTTGGAAGGCCAATTCCTGCCTTCTTCAATTCAGAAAAGGCTGTTCCGCAATGGGGCAGCCTTTTTTTTCACCTCTGATTTTGGTCATCTGTTGGCTGGAGCTAACGGTTATGTATTTCAAGCATTGTGAATTACAGAGACAATAACCGTTAATTGCAGTTTGATGAAAAATACACATTCGGGCTGCCAAGGGTGTCTACCGAAACCCAGATTGAAGGGAAAGGAAGTTCCCACACACATACCCTGCCCAGGGTCGGCATGAAACTTATATCGATATTTTCAAGAGCCATATTATTTGAAATATCAAGTATTTCTATCTTATTCCCTGAACAATCCAGGTTTATGAGGGCCATGTTTTTCGAAAGATCCAGCGCACTCAACCGGTTGTTGGTACAAGCCAGATCTTTTAACTCCGTACAATCAGATAAATCAAGCGAGACTAACTGATTCTGGTACGATGGACCCATGTTGTTATGCACCACCAAGGATACCAATCCCCGGCAATGATCAAGATTTAATCCCGTCAACCTGCAATTATGACACCGTAAATATTCCAGATCAGGATTACCGGAACAATCGAGATGAGTAAGTCGATATTGTCTATCGGATTCAGGTCACAAGACAAAGATGTCAGGTTAATATTTCGGGACACATCCAGGGAGGTAAGTTTATTGTCGCCACAGAAAAGACTGGTTAATGCAGTGTTCTCTGAAATGTTGAGGGATATCAGCCGGTTATTGCTGCACGACAATTGCTCAAGGGCGGTGTTGTTTAACACATCCAGTGCGGATAACCTGTTGCCATAGCATAAAAGAGTTTTCAGAGAGCGGACAGATGAGACATCCAGCATGGTCAGCAAATTCAGGCTGCAGTTAAGGGTATCAAGGTGAATGAATGCTTCAATCCCTGTCAAATCGGAAATGTATTCATCGCTGACATCCAGGGAGGTTACCATTTCTGCTTCATTTTCTGTAACAATTCCGTCCCCGTTGATATCAACACCCTGTTTGATCAGAACATGTAAAAAAATTTCATCCGGGATGTTTATAGGCACCTCTGTTTCATCTTTTTTACACTGACAAAACAGGAGGGAAGAAAGGATGAAGAGCACTATTCCGCCAATTATATTCACTGGTGACAGGTCATAAAATGTGATGAAAAGGTAATGATTTCTGAGGAAATTTACATTGTTGACAGTGAAAGTCATCAATTCCATGGCAAATTTATCTGAGGCTTGCCCCTCTTGCTGATGATGATAAATGGTATTCTTATTTTCATTATAACAGCACTTTTCCGGCAGAGTTACGGACCGATATGTATGTGATCCACCTGATGGATCCCGGAATGCCTGCACGTTTTCCTGGAAGCGGCAAATTCTCAGACCTCCCGAAAACCGGAAAAGCAGCTTCACAGGATGCCAGGCTGGAAACTGATTTTCAGTACTTAAGCTCCTGCCCTTTCCGGGCTGAACGCGGATATTATCATTTTTCATCATACCGGTACAAGCGATTGGATGCCTATTTAAAAACGTGGAAAGAACCGATGACTGAATTCAGGAAAGCCGAAAATGATTATCTTCTGGCTGAGGCAGCTGTCCGAACAGGAAAGTTGCTGGAAGCTGCCGGTGTGATGAACGCTTCAGCCCGGGTAACCCGCGGCAAACTGGCTCCCCTGCCGGCTGACCAGGAAAAAATCCTCGAAGCCATCCACTATGAAAGGATGGTGGAACTGATGGTCTCAGGCTTCGGCATCCAGTATTTCCAGATGCGCAAGGAAGACAAACTCCAGAAAGGTACACCTCTTCACCTCCCCATTCCGGGATCACAATTGGAACTGATGCAGATGGCTTATTATACTTTTGGCGGAACAACCGGTAAACCCGGAGTGGATTACAGCACGGGAGGATGGTGAAAGGTAACCGGTATCTGGTGTTCATTATTCGGAAAGTGGATGCGGGCAAAACAGTCCATAATTTAAACTGTTTAGTCAGGGTTTCACTTCCACGAAGAGTCCGGAAACACGGTGAAGCCCTGACTTGCATTTCCACAATTTAGTCAGGGTTTCACTTCCACGCAGAGTCCGGCAAAACAGTGAAGCCCTGACTTGCTTTTCCACAATTTAGTCAGGGTTTCACTTCTACGCAGAGTCCGGCAAAACAGTGAAGCCCTGACTTGCATTTCCACAACTTAGTCAGGGTTTCACTTCCACGCAAAGTCCGGAAACCAGTGAAGCCCTGACTTGCATTTCCACAACTTAGTCAGGGTTTCACTTACACGAAGAGTCCGGAAACACGGTGAAGCCCTGACTTACATTACCAAAATTTAGTCAGGGTTTCACTTCCACGCAAAGTCCGGAAACCAGTGAAGCCCTGACTTGCATTTCCACAACTTAGTCAGGGTTTCACTTCCACGAAGAGTTCGGAAACCAGTGAAGCCCTGACTTGCTTTACATTTTCTTTCTTATAAAAATTTTGCATATCTTCGATTCCATGGATCCGAAGCAAGCCAGAATAATCTTCATGGGTACTCCGGAATTTGCCGTGGAGAGCCTGAAAGCCCTTGTGGAAAATGGATACAAGGTGGTGGGGGTGATCACTGCTCCTGATAAACCGGCCGGCCGTGGGCTGAAAGTGGCTGAAGCAGCAGTTAAGAAGTATGCAGCCGGCAGGGGCCTTCCCGTTTTGCAGCCCGAGAAATTGAAAAATCAGGAGTTCTTAGACCATTTACGGCTTTTGAAACCAGACCTGCAAGTGGTAGTAGCCTTTCGGATGCTGCCCGAAGTGGTCTGGAACCTGCCGCCGCTGGGAACCTTCAATCTCCACGCCTCCCTGCTTCCGCAATACCGGGGAGCGGCACCGCTCAACTGGGTCCTGATAAACGGCGAAACCGAATCCGGAGTGACCACATTTCTGCTTTCCCATGAAATCGACACCGGCCGGATCATTTTTCAGGAAAAGGAACCCATCTTTCCCGATGATTCGGTGGGTGATCTCCACGACCGGCTGATGGTCCAGGGCGCCCGGCTGGTCCTGAAGACGGTGGATGCCCTGGCCAGGGGAGAATGTAAACCCGTCGGCCAGGAAGAGATGCCGGGTAGCGACGGGCAACTGAAAACAGCCCCTAAACTGACAAGGGAGTCAACACAGATCCGCTGGAACTGGACGGCAGAAAAGATCCGGAACCTGATCCGGGGTCTCTCCCCCTACCCTGCAGCCTGGACTCTCCTTCACCTTCCTCAGGGAAAGCAGACAGAAATGAAGATTTTCCGTGCACAAACTGGCGACCCTGTAGGCTCCGTCAGCCCCGGTACCCTCCGCACAGACGGAAAGAGCTTCCTGGCCATTGCCTGCTCTGACCGGTGGTTGCATATCAGCAATCTCCAGCTGGCAGGAAAAAAGCGGATGAATGCAGAGGAGTTTCTAAGGGGGTTCCACGAGCCGGAGAACCAATATGTGGAATGAAATTTCCCCTCCTGGATCAGAAGGGGCGGCTTTCCATGAGGAACGAGTGGAAAGACAGGGTGGTCAGTGTTGTTCCATTTTCCCCCGTTGCAGCTTAAGCACCTGGCCTACTTCCACCGGTTCCCCGAAGGAGAGTTTATTCAGCCGGTACAGCGCCCGCAGCCGGATGCCGTAGAACTGGGAAATGTAATGCATGGTTTCTCCCTCACCAACCGGGTGATACCGGTAGATTTCCGGAGCCTTTCCCTTTTTAGCCTGCAGGTAGAGAATCTCTCCGGGGGTGGGTTCATACCCCTGGGGATAATCATTGAACTTCATCAGTTCCCAAACTTTAAGGCCGAATTCCTGGGCGAGGAGTTCAAAGGTATCCCCCTCCCTGGCAACTGCCGACTTCAGACCGTTGTGCAGGGATATTTTTCGTGAACTGTACGGATTGATCAGCAGCCTTCCGTCGGGGGTTGCCGGGGTTCTTTGCTTCTCCAGCTGCACTGCTTCCTCAAAGGTCAGTTCCCGGTCCAGGCGCCACAACTGGTTGACCTCGATAATCTCGATCACTTTTTTGTCGTAGGAAGGATCCGTGGCGTACCCTGCTTTTTTCAGGCCTCTGGCCCACCCGGCATAATCGGCGGATGAAAGCCGGAACAAAGTGGCATACCGCGGATTGCCAAGCAGAAAGTTGGTATGGTCAATGTAGGAGTCCTCTGCGCTTTTATACTTGCGGAAGCACTCATTTTTGGCATCATCATCGTAATACGACCTGGCCCCATGCCAATCACCCCTGCATTTAATACCAAAATGGTTGTTCGATTTCCTGGCCATTTCGCTGTTGCCATCGGCCGACTCGAGACAGGCCTGCGCCATCTTGATGCTGGCAGGAATGCCGCTCCGGCCCATCTCGCTAATCGCCAGCAGCTGGTACTTCCGGATGTACTCACCCCTTGTGTACCGCTGGGCTGAAGTGGCTAAAGCAATGATAATCAGAGCAAGGGTTAGTATTTGTTTTCTTCCGTCCATTTCAGGATATTTGCAAAAATTCCGGTAAAAATAGATTACTTACCCGGAATATCGTACTTTTAAGAAAAAATCAGGTTATGATCCGTAAAGAAATTACCATTGGGTACCAGGAGTGCAGCAGTCTGGAAGAGTTACCGGTTGAACTTGCCGGTCTGGTGCTGGAGGCCCGCAGTGCGGCTTTGCAGGCGTATGCACCCTATTCCGGTTTCCGTGTGGGGGCAGCCGTTCTGCTCGCCAATGGTGTCATGATCAAAGGGAATAACCAGGAAAATGCAGCGTATCCTTCCGGGCTGTGTGCCGAGAGGACGGCCCTGTTCTACGCAAGCGCCAACTACCCGGAGACTCCCGTTTCAGCCATCGCCATTACAGCCCGCAATGCCGCAGGACCAATGAATACGCCTGTCAATCCCTGCGGAAGTTGCCGGCAGGTACTCCTGGAGACCGAGACACGGTTCAATCAACCGGTGAAGATCATCCTTGCAGGCCTCAATTCCATCTACATCTTCGACGGGGTGGACTCCCTGCTTCCCATGAGTTTCAAACCCTCCTCCCTCAAAGGATCCTAAACCGGTACCCCATTCCAACCGGGCACCCGCAAACCGCTGCTTCAGCGGCCGGCCATCCGCAGACCGGCTTATTCCCCGCCCGGTAAATCTTTCATCCCTACCTCGCCGCTGGCCGGAGGTTCCTGTCCGGCTGCGGAAGCAGGAGCGTGAGACACCTGAGCATTAGGCTCTGTCCGCAGGGCTTCCTCCTGTTTCGACAGTATCTCCATAAACGCATTCCACAGCGGCTCATCCGGCGGGGGCGCCACAATCACCACCGGCTCCCTCCTTACCGGATGAATGAACTCCACCTTACGGGCATGCAGGTGAATCCCCCCGTCGGGATTGGACCGGGGAAAACCGTATTTAAGATCCCCCTTGATATGGACCCTGACTTTAGCCAGTTGGGCCCTGATCTGGTGATGCCTGCCGGTCAGCAGCTCTATCTCCAGCAAATAATAGTTATCCGATGCTGCCAGGGTCCGGTATTGCAGGAGGGCATGTTTGGAATCCTCCGCCTCCGCGACATGGGCATACGATTTATTGATCTCCCGGCTCCGCACAATCCAGTGTTCAAGTGTTCCCTCGCGGGGCACCGGTGCCCTGTCGACCACCGCCCAATAGGTCTTCCTGATCAGGTCTTTCTGCCGGAACATCTTGTTGAACCGGCTCAGAACCTTGCTGGTCCTGGCCATCAGTACAATGCCGCTGGTGGGCCTGTCGATACGATGGGGCAAACCGAGAAATACATTTCCCGGTTTGTCGTATTTCTCCTTCAGGTAAGCCTTTACCGCATCCATAAGGGGGGTATCACCGGTCTGATCCACCATCACAATCTCTCCGCAGGCTTTGTTAACCGCGACGATGTGATTATCTTCGTAGATTACTTCCATCAACAGAAAAAAGACTAAACTACACGGTTTAACGCAAAACCCGACCCGGTTCTTGCACTAATTTCAAAAAAAAATACTAAAACGCTGCCCTGCCGTTTTGTCATAAAAGATGACACAAGACAAGCCCCCGGATTTTTCCTTATGCCATAATTGCCAGCAGGAGGCGCATTTCCCTCGTGGCATAATCCTTGCAATCTACTTCTGTCGCAATCAGAAAAAAAACTTTAAATCATAATAGAATGGGAAAAATTATTGGCATTGACTTAGGTACCACCAATTCCTGTGTTTCCGTCATGGAAGGCAGCGAACCGGTAGTAATCCCCAACAGCGAAGGAAAAAGGACCACTCCCTCCATTGTGGCCTTTGTTGAAAATGGAGAACGGAAAATCGGTGATCCGGCCAAACGGCAGGCCATTACCAATCCGAGAAAGACCGTGTATTCCATCAAGCGGCTGATGGGTGAAACCTTCGACCGGTGCGAAAAGGAGATCAGGCGGGTTACCTACAACGTCGTCCGTGGTGACAACAACACCCCCAGGGTGCAAATCGACGACCGGAAGTACTCTCCCCAGGAGATCTCCGCCATGATTCTTCAGAAGATGAAAAAAACGGCCGAAGATTACCTGGGACAGGAAGTCACCGAGGCGGTGATTACCGTGCCGGCCTATTTCAGCGATTCACAGCGTCAGGCTACCAAGGAAGCGGGAGAGATTGCCGGGTTGAAGGTTCGCCGCATCATCAACGAGCCGACAGCTGCATCGCTGGCATACGGCCTTGACAAACTGCATAAAGACATGAAAATCGCTGTCTTTGACCTTGGTGGCGGAACCTTCGACATCTCCATACTTGAACTGGGCGACGGGGTTTTCGAAGTCAAGTCGACCGACGGGGACACCCACCTGGGAGGTGACGATTTTGACCAGCTGGTTATCGACTGGCTGGCCGCCGAATTTCAGAGCGAGGAAGGTCTTGATCTCCGAAAAGACCCCATGGCCCTTCAAAGGCTCAAAGAAGCCGCCGAAAAGGCTAAAATCGAACTGTCGAGCTCCACACAGACCGAAATCAACCTACCGTATATCATGCCGGTAAACGGGATCCCGAAGCACCTGGTGAAAACCCTCACCCGGGCGAAATTTGAACAGCTTACCGACAGTCTGATCAATGCAACCATGGAGCCGTGCCGTAAAGCCCTCAAGAATGCAGGACTGACCGCCGGCGAAATCGACGAGGTGATTCTTGTGGGAGGCTCCACCCGGATTCCGGCCATCCAACAGAAAGTAGAGGAGTTCTTCGGCAAGAAACCCTCCAAGGGGGTCAACCCTGACGAGGTGGTTGCCGTGGGGGCTGCCATTCAGGGTGGTGTGCTTTCAGGAGAAGTCAAGGACATTCTTCTTCTCGACGTAACTCCGCTGTCGCTGGGAATCGAGACCCTTGGGGGCGTCATGACCCGGTTGATTGAGGCCAATACGACCATTCCATCGAAGAAAACGGAAACCTTTACAACGGCTTCCGACAACCAGCCTTCTGTTGAGATTCACGTGCTGCAGGGAGAACGGCCTATCGCTTCCGGGAACAAAACCATCGGACGGTTTCATCTCGACGGCATACCGCCTGCGCCCCGCGGTATTCCACAGGTGGAAGTTACCTTCGACATCGACGCCAACGGGATCCTCCACGTCACCGCCAAAGATAAAGCAACCGGAAAGTCCCAGTCTATCCGGATTGAAGCTTCCTCCGGCCTTTCAGATGCCGAAATCAGGAAAATGAAGGAAGAGGCAGCCGCTTTCGCAGAATCAGACCGTCTGACAAGGGAAAAAGCCGATAAGATGAACCAGGCCGACAGTTTGATTTTCCAGACCGAAAAGCAGCTGAAGGAGTTCGGAGACAAAATACCGGCCGATAAAAAACAACCCATAGAGAATGCCCTGGCAAAACTGAAAGAAGCCCACAAGAACCAGGATCTTCAGGGTGTGGATGCCGCCATGGCGGAACTGAATAACGTCTTCCAGGCAGCCTCACAGGAAATGTACAATGCCGCTGACAGCCAGGGCAGTCCTAAACAGGATCAGCAGGCTCACCATTCGGCATCAGAGCCAGGCTCCGGAAACGGACAACGTAAACAGGACGGCGAAGTTACCGATGTAGACTTCGAAGAAGTAAAATAAGCCTTGAAAGAAGGAACCTTTGCTGAAATAACCACCGGTTCCTTCCCTGATAAACTGCCCGGGGAACCGTTCCGTCAAAGATGGGGCGGTTCCCTGTTTTATTGTCCCCGGGAACGAAGCAGGTAAAAAGTCTCATAACTCCCGGGCCGGGTGGCAGGATTCAGGTACTGCAAACCCAGTTTGTTGATCCAGGTATGGTCCAGGGGAAGGATGTCGGGCTTTGGAAATTCATGGGCCGGCAGCCTGTTCACCACCTCTTCCGTGGTGAAGATCCAGTTACCCGGCTCTTTCAGAAGGGCAACCAACCCCAGGTCGTTTCGCAGCAGGATGGCTCCCTCCCTGCCGTAAAAGAAAAGCTCGTGGGAGTCGTAATTGTAATTGTACAACTTTTCACCGCTGCCTGCCTCCCGGTTAAAGATTTTCGCAGCTTTCACCGACGCCTGGTCTGCAAAAATTTGTGGTGCTACGAGTCCATTAATGAAAAAATTCAGCATCAGTATGGCAATCAGCGAAGGAACCAGCAGCCGGCTCTCCCTGCCTGCCCCTCTCTGCCGGGCCAGGATCATCAGGACGAACGCGGCCGCCACCAATAGCCAGTACTCCCACTTTACAGGGAAAAACCAGACAATGAGCACCAGCATCACACCGCTTACCAGAAGGGTGATAAAGTCCTGCCCCGTCAGGAAAAGCCGGTAGAGGTTTTCTTTCCGGGCAGAAAGGGCCAGAACGGTATACCTGGCAGTCAGCAGGCTGAAAAGGGGGAGCAGGACCAAAATATAATTGGGAAGTTTCCCCCTGGAGAAGGAGAGGACCAGCAAGAAAACCCAGGTGCCGCAGAAGACAAACCACTCCCTGGCCCGCAACCGACGCCTGATAAGCGACCGGAACCCATAATAAACGGAAAACAGGAGCATCACCATCCATGGGGCATAGAGAAAAAGGAGGTTGTAGCCGTAATAGAGGAAGCTCCTGTTGCTGTTGGTAAAGTCACCTGAAATTCTGCCTATATTGTTTTCCCAGAAAAAAAAGGCAATGCCTTCCCGTCCGAACTGGTCATAAAGCCCCTTGAGTGCCGGAAGGATCAGGATCACCGGGATCAGCAGTCCGAGGTACCAGCGAACATCAGCCAACCGTCGGTACTGCCCGGTAAAAATCAGATGGCCGGTTACCGCCAGGAAAGGAACCACAGCCCCCACCGGGCCTTTGGTAAGCATCGCCAGCCCGATGCCGCCATACCCCAGCAGGCAGTGAATCGTTTTTCCGCTCCTGAGAAAATCATAAAACTGCCACAAGGAGAAAATCACAAAAGGCACCATCACCGTATCGGTATGGATATCCATGTTGTATAAGAAGAAGGCCTGTGAACTTCCCAGGAACAGGGCTGCCAAAAGCCCGGTTTTTTCATCTGCCAGACTCTTTCCGAGCCGGTAAAGACCATAAAGCCCCAGCAGGGAGAGCAATAGCAGCGGCAATTTGTAGGCGAAATTGGAAATCCCGAATGCTTTCATCGATAACGCACTCAGCCAAAAGGTCATGGGGGGCTTTTGCAGGTAGGGATCACCATGGATGGTCAGATGGACAGGATCTCCCGATTCTGCAATTGCGCGCGCCACGGCAGCATATTTGCTGCTGTCGCGGGTTACATCGACAAAAAGGCCCAATCCGTAAACCATCAGGGCCAGCAACAACAGCAGCCACTTTATCTGCCTGCTGATCCAACCTGAAAGCCTGTTAACCATCCGATGGCTGAATTTTCTCAAAAATAACGATTTTTCCCTTCACCGGGGATCGAACCCGTTAGGTTCAGCAAAATCACGGTAATGCAGGCAGCTTTTTTTGAATATCTTTGTTTTCCATATTCTGAACCTGTAAATAACCATGAAGGATGGAACCGGTGAAACTGTGGGATAAAGGGATCCAGGCCGATCCGGCCGTTGAAAAGTTCACAGTCGGCAAGGATCGCGGGCTGGACAGGATGCTGGCCCCTTATGATATCCTGGGGTCGATGGCGCATGCCATGATGCTCGAAACCATCGGACTGCTGACACAGGAAGAGCTGGAATCTCTGCTTCCTGTTCTTAAGGGATTGTACGAACAGGCCTGTCAGGGAGATCTGATCATCGAAGAGGGGGTGGAGGATATCCACTCACAGGTGGAGTTGCTGCTTACCCGCAAACTGGGGGAGCTCGGGAAAAAGATCCATGCCGGCAGGTCACGCAACGACCAGGTACTTCTCGACATCAGGCTTTTTGCCCGCGCCGGTATGGAAACCCTGACGGAAAAGGCCGACAGGCTGGCGGATACCCTCCTGGCCTTAGCCGGCCGTTACAAAGAGTTTCTGATGCCCGGGTATACACACCTGCAGGTGGCAATGCCGTCGAGTTTCGGACTTTGGTTTGGTGCCTATGCCGAAAGCCTCGCCGACGACCTGGTTTTGCTGCAATCAGCCTTCCGCATTTCCAACCAGAATCCCCTGGGATCAGCAGCAGGGTATGGGTCTTCCTTCCCCCTCAACCGGAACCTCACCACCCGCCTGCTGGGCTTCGAAAGCCTGAACTACAACGTGGTCTACGCACAGATGGGCCGGGGAAAAACCGAACGCATCGTCTCTTTTGCGCTGGCCAACATGGCAGCCACCCTCTCCAAACTGGCAAGCGACGTTTGCCTCTTCATGAGCCAGAATTTCGGATTTGTCTCCCTGCCCGAAGAACTTACCACCGGGTCCAGTATTATGCCGCACAAGAAAAACCCCGATCTTTTCGAGCTGGTCCGCGGCCATTGCAATAAAATCCAGGGCCTTCCTTACCAGGTGACCCTTATCTCCAACAACCTGCCCAGCGGCTATTTCCGCGACCTTCAGGTGCTGAAGGAGATCTTCCTGCCTGCTTTTGAAGAACTGGCTCAGTGCCTCGACATCACCGATTATGCCATGAACCGGATTATCGTGAAAAAAGAGATTCTTGACGACAGAAAATACGATCATCTCTTCACGGTTGAGGCCGTCAACCAACTGGTTATGAAGGGAATGTCATTTCGCGATGCCTACAGGGAAATCAGCCGGCAGGTCACTGAGGGAGAGTTTAAACCGACAAAAAAAATCGAACACACCCACGAGGGAAGCATCGGGAATCTCTGCCTCGAGGAAATCAGCGCCAGAAAGGAAAACATCGTCGCCGGCTTTAATTTCGGCCACCACCGGTTGGCTGTCAGCCGGTTGCTGAGCCGCTGCGGACGTGGTTGACTCTTCCTACCAGTATTTCCGATCCTTCTTTATCCCCATAAACCCTAAACTAATGAGACAGATAATCAGAAGAATGGCCTCCCTGATTTTCCTTCTGGCTGTAATGTTTCTGCTCATGGCCTGCGGGCCGGAAAAACAAAGTTCAGTCCCGGAAGATTATCCGATGGTGCCGGTGCCTTTTACGGAAGTCGAAATCACCGATTCATTCTGGGCCGGCAGAATCCTTACCAATCACAGGGTGACCATTCCGATAGCTATTGCCAGAAGCCGTGAAACGGGACGCATCGACAATTTCATGATTGCCGCAGGGCTAAAAACCGGTACGTTCCGGACCCTTTACCCTTTTGACGATTCCGACATCTACAAAATCATCGAAGGGGCGGCCTATTCCCTGCAGATGTTTCCTGATCCGGCCCTCGAGGCCACCATCGACTCGTTGATAACCCTCATTGGTCTGGCCCAGGAAGAGGATGGGTACCTGTACACCAACCGGACCATCATGGGAAAGCAGGCCCACGAATGGGCGGGGTTGGAACGGTGGGAAAAAGTTGACGACCTCAGCCACGAACTCTACAACCTCGGCCATTTCTTCGAGGCTGCCACGGCCTGGTACCAGGCTACCGGCAAACGGGAGATCCTGGATATAGCCGTAAAAAGCGCCAACCTGATCGTGAAGGATTTCGGTTACGGAAAAATTGAAAACTGGCCGGGACACCAGGAGGTGGAAATCGGCCTCGTAAAACTCTACCGTGTCACAGGAGACAGGCGTTACCTCGATCTGGCCCGGTTCTTCCTGGATATCCGGGGCCGCGGAACGGGCACAAAAAAAACCTACAACCAGTCGCATGCGCCTGTGATTCAACAAACCGAAGCTGTAGGCCACTCAGTGAGGGCAGCTTACATGTGGTGCGGCATGGCCGATGTGGCTGCCCTGACCGGCGACACCGGTTACATCCGCGCCATTTCTGCCCTCTGGGAGGATGTCGCCTGCAGAAAACTTTATATCACTGGGGGCATCGGTGCTGCGGGAGGCCACGAAGGGTTCGGAGGCCCCTACGAACTCCCGAACGAAAGGGCATACTGCGAAACCTGTGCGGCCATCGCCAATGGTTTCTGGAACCACCGCATGTTCCTCATGACGGGAGATTCCCGGTATATAGACGTCCTGGAGCGCTCCTTGTACAACAATGTGCTTTCCGGCGTATCGCTCAGCGGTGACCGGTTCTTCTACCCCAATCCCCTCGAATCGCACGGACAGCACCATCGAAGCGAATGGTTCGGCTGCGCCTGTTGCCCTTCTAACATCTCCCGCTTTATCCCTTCGATGCCTGGGTATATCTATGCCCACTCCGGCAGCGACTTATTTGTTAATCTGTACGTTGCGGGAAAAACCCGCTTTCCGGTCAATGGAGATACCCTTTACCTGGAACAAACCGGTAAAATGCCCTGGGAAGGGAAGATTCTACTTACGATCAACACCAGGAAGACTTTGAAAGCCACCCTGCACCTGAGGATCCCGGCCTGGGCAACGAACAGTCCCTTTCCCGGCAACCTGTACGCCTGGAAGGACAAAGCAGACGGAGCCCCGGTGGTCCGCATAAACGGCAAAACCATCCGCTGGAAACAGAAAAACGGTTATATCCTCCTCTCCCGGAAATGGAAAGACGGCGATCGGACAGAGCTGGAGCTACCCTACCAGGTACGCAGGATTACAGCCCACCCGTCGGTGGCAGAAAATAAGGGGAAAGTCGCCCTGCAGCTGGGGCCACTGGTTTTCTGCACCGAGTTTGCCGACTTTCAGGATCCACATCTCACGGGGCTGTTGTTAGAGGAAGATGAGCCATTGAGCTACCGTTGGGAGCCGGAGATCCTGGGAGGAATTAACCGGATTACCGGCCGGGCTTTGCAGTATAGCCTTGCCACGCCGGATACCCGCGTTGAAGAAGTCGGGTTCACCGCTATTCCCTATTATGGCTGGTCGCACCGAGGCCCGGGAAACATGGCCGTCTGGATTGCTGAAGATCCAACGGCAGTGAGACCGGAACCCTGACATTTCGTTTCCTGGCTACTTCCCCCGGACTTTGCACCTTGTCCGGAGCTTTTATCCTTTTCCGGGTATGTTAGTTTTTCTATATGTTAATTCCGGGTTTACAATAAACGAAATTCGGGATTAAGGCTCTGAAAGATCCCTTTTTTCGATAACTTTACGTCACAAACCTACGAAATATGAGATCCGCAGAATCCTGCAGCAGAAGAAGTTTCATCCGGGACGCCTCTCTGTTCTCCGGGTTGCTGCTGTTACCCGGAGGACTCAGGGCCATTCCTGCACCAAAAACCAGGATCAGGATGAAACTTGGTATGGTCACCTACCAATGGGGAAAGGATTGGGATATCCCCACAATCATCGGGAATCTCATGGAAACCGAAATCGGGGGTGTGGAATTGCGGGTGGACCATGCCCATGGTGTGACCCTCTCTCTCTCAAAAGAGGAACGGAAGGAGGTCAGAAAGCAGTTCCGGAACAGCCCCGTGGAGATAGTAGGGTTAGGCACCAACCAACAGTTCGATTACCCTGACCGTATGAAACTCAGGGAATCAGTCGACATTACCATTGAATATATCAAGCTGAGCAGTGACATCGGGGGTACGGGGGTAAAAATCAAACCCGACAGCTTTCATCCCGGTGTTCCGAAATCGCGCACGGTAGAACAGATCGGTAAGGCACTGAACCAACTGGCCCGCATCGGTGCCGACTACGGACAGCAGATCCGCCTGGAGGTGCATGGCGTCGAAACTCAGGAAATCAACAATATCAAAGCCATTATCGACGTGGCCGACCACCCCAATGCGGTCCTGTGCTGGAATTCAAACCCGGAAGACCTGCTGGGAAATGGGTTCGAAGCCAACTTCAACCTGCTGAAAGACCGTCTGGGGGATACCTGCCATGTCAGGGAACTCGACGACCCCTCCTACCCCTACCAGACCCTGATCAACTTCCTTACCCGAATGAATTACCAAGGCTGGGTATTGCTCGAATGCCGCACAGAGCCCGGTGATTTCCTGAAGGCCTTGCGGCAGCAGCGAAAATTGTGGCTTTGGATGTTGGAAAAAGCCAAAACTTCCTAAATTTGCAGCCTGTAACCGGAAAAGCCTCTTTAGCTCAGTTGGTAGAGCAGCGCATTCGTAATGCGCAGGTCGAGGGTTCGAGTCCCTTGAGAGGCTCAGTGAAAGGTCAGAAGATTAAAATGACGGTATAACCGGATGGCCTTCGCAAGAAATGGTTTTCCCCCTTTATATTGCATCCCTTTCACCCGGTTGCTAATGTCTTCAATGCCTCTTTTGAATCAATTCCTTCTCTCCTTCAGTATTTACCCTGCCACCCACAGAATTCAGCAAATTCCTGACATATGATCAGGAAACTCTGTTTCCCCATATATTGGAAATGCTTTTATGTGTTTAAATACATACGTTTTTGGGTTTATCTTGTAAAACACATGTAATACCCAGCTGGTCAATCATCATGGTTGGTCCCGCCTCAGGCGGGATGGTGATTTCATCTGTTATGCCGGATATTTTCCCAAGCATTCCCGGCAATTGGCAAAGGAGGAAAGCAATCGGTTTTCGAATGGCTGACATCCGAAAAATTAATTTGTTTTAGATTCAATTATTTCGTAAATTACATCAATTTACTGTAAACAGTTCTCCTATTAATCATTAAACAATCTAAACTATGAAAAAAGCGGTTTTTTGGGGTACAGCTATTTTCCTGGTAATTGGAGGTTGTACCAATCAAGAAAGTAAATTTCCCCAGGGCGTCTGGAAAATGGTTCAGACAGAAAATATCGTTAATGGGAAATCTATAATTTGGACTGCCATGGACACTTCCTGGAATGGACAACAAATTAAAATATGGTCAGAAAAGCATTGGCATTTTTTTTACATAGAGCAACAAGATACACTACGCGGGGTTAACTATGGTGGAGGCACTTATACAATTGAAGGAAATAAATATTTTGAAACTGTTGATTATCACAGTCAAAAATATATTGAAGGTCTAAAAAATGTGCCAATGACGCTTGAACTTATCAAGGATACCTTAGATCAAACGTATCATCCTTTTGATGAAAATGGCCAACAGATTGATTCTATTAAGTATAAGGAAAGATATGTCCGGCTTAATTAATTAATTAATTAATTAATAATCAATAAATAAACGGTAACCTCAATCTGTTTATCCCCCTTTTGTCCTTGAAGAAGACTGATTTTATTTCCTCGCCAACCGGATAGGCCTGAATTCACTCTTGGAAATATCTCAAGCATTTCAAGAGCTCTGAGATATTCAACCATTGCAAGAAAAAGCACATTAGAAACCATATTCTCAAATCGGGAAACCAGGAAACAATCCCAGAAATAATAACAGGAGTGGGTTTTCTTGATTTGCAGGCAGTGTATTCTGTGTTGGTGGTTTTGCACTTGATGAATTTGGATTATAGTTTGATGTATCAAGAACTGACTCTATTTTCGGAATCTAAAAAGGAATTCCGTCAACTTCCCTTTCACTTCACTGAAGTAAAGGTAAGTCTTAAACCAGAGCAATGAGAGATTTTTGGGTACCGATATTGAAATCTTCCTGGCGAAATTATGGCGGAAGTTCAGACCGGATCGTACTTTCCCTTGTCCACTTCCGCCAGAAACCGGGAGGGACGGTTGAAAACGGCGTCCCAGGAGGACAGGTAGGCAGGCATCGTCAGGAAGAGGTTTTCTTTTGCGCGGCTGGACGCCACATAGAACAGCCTCCGTTCCTCCTCCAGCTCCTGAAGGGTTTCCATCGACCTTACCGATGGCAGCAATCCGTCCAGAACATGCGGCATGAAAACCGTATGCCATTCCAGTCCCTTGGCAGAATGGATCGTGGAAACCACCACCGGTTTTTCATCCACATTGACCAGGGGGGTGTTTTGCTGCTGGTACCGGTTTGAGGGCGGCTCCAGCGTGAAATCGGCAAGAAATTTCTGCAGATCGCTGTACTTCGCGGAGATGATCCGGAAAGTCTCTAGATCCCTGATCCTCACCTCATAATCATCTTCGATCTGTTTCAGCCGCGGAATATAATACGAATAAATGATGTCGAGCATTCCGGCGGGGTTCAGCCCTTCCTTGTTCAGTTCATTGAACAGGATTTCAACATGGGTCAGCTCTGAGAAATGCTTCTTTCCCCTGAAACTTTCAAAGTCAATTCTGCCCGCAAGGGCATGCACATGAGCGACGATCTCGCTGGCCCGCACCTTCCCGATCCCCTCGTTCAGCTGTAGAATCCTGTGCCAGGCAACCGCATCCAAAGGATTCAGCGTAATTCTGAGGAATGCCATGATATCCTTTACATGGCGCCTTTCACTGAACTTGATACCGCCCACCACTACAAAGGGTATCTGCCGTTTCATCAACCCGGCCTGTACGTAGTTACTTTGCCATGAAGCACGGGTCAAAACAGCAAAATCAGCGAAATCCAGATCGTTACCCCTGATTTCCAATAGTTTATCTACAATGAATTCTGCCTCCTCCGGTCCGTCGGCAAACCGGCGCACCACTGGCTTGTTATGGGAAGGAATGGTGGAAAAAAGCCGCTTTTTGAAGCCTATCCTGGCATTGCCGATCACATCATTGGCAAAATCCAGGATCCCCTGTCCGCTGCGATAATTCTGTTCGATCTTCACGATACGGCAATCGGGGAAGAAAGACGGAAACCGCAGGATGTTCTCAAAGTTGGCACCGCGAAAGGAGTAAATGCTTTGAGCATCATCGCCAACAACGGTAATGTTGCTCCTTCCCATGCAAAGTAGCTCCACAATCTCACGCTGGATATTGTTGACATCCTGGTATTCGTCCACCAGAACATATTGGATCCGCTCGCGCAACTTATTCCGGAAGACCTCATGGTCGCGGAGTTTATCGCGCAACACCGACAGGAGGTCGTCGTAATCCATCAGAATGGAAGCTTTCTTGTACGCTTCGTAAGCCCGGTTCAGGATTTCCAGTTCGGGAAGAAAACAAACATACCCGTCGAAATACCTCACCAGGGTGTCGGCGATGGACAGCTCATGGTTCCTGGATTTGGAAATGATCTCCTGAACCAGCTCTTTTTTGGGGAAAGGACGCTCCTTTTTCTGCCTCGCAAGCTTCATTTCATTCTTCAGCAAGTCAACGATGTCTTCAGCATCCTTGTCATCAATTATGGTGAAGTTGGAAGGGATCCCGGTCAGATTGCTGTATTGCCGCAGCACGGTATTGGAAAACCCGTGGAAGGTCCCCCCCAGGACATTGCTGCTGATCGATTTGTCGCCCAGGAGCTTTTCCACGCGTTCCAGCATCTCATGGGCGGCTTTCCTGGTAAAGGTCAGCAGGAGGATCTGCGCAGGATTCACGCCGTTTTCGATCATCCAGCTTACCTTGTAGGTGATGACCCTGGTTTTCCCGCTCCCGGCACCGGCAATGACCAGCAACGGGACCTGAACGGCCAGTACGGCAGCCAGTTGCTGCGGGTTCAGATCGCCGGCATAATCGACCCTGTACTTCTTCTGCTGCCGGAATTCCGGTTCAGGCAACAACCGGGCCGGGATGTTGTCGGTGATCTTCCTGATCTCTTTGATCTTCCGCTCAGTCTCTTCGTCAACAGGAATCTCCCTGTAGTCACCAAAAGTCAGAATCCCGGGGTCGCCTGTTCTGACCGGCACATCTCCTCTTCGGTTCTCAGTTTTCAGAGTCAGTCCGGCAATCAGTTCCTCCAGGGGAACTGCCTGTCCATCAGCCTCCTCCCTGAGAAGCTTCATTATTTTGTCATTCAAATCACTCATATCCGGTAGGGTTGATTAAAAACTGATCACTAATACGATCATAATATAAGATTTCTGGCCGGGTTTTCCATCTGAGAAGTAAAAAAAGTGGATTCGTGCAGATATACCTTATACGGGGCTCCTGTAGGCTCCAGTCCCATCCCGTGGTTTTCC
Organism: uncultured Prolixibacteraceae bacterium; assembly: GCA_964650525.1. Lineage (GTDB taxonomy): Bacteria > Bacteroidota > Bacteroidia > Bacteroidales > Prolixibacteraceae > UBA1413. The sequence continues at coordinate 6,768 of CAZYUA010000024.1, read as the reverse complement.
GGAATCAACCGGTAATCAAAAAAAAAACTGAATAAGTTATGCTGCAAAAGAATTATCGCACCGGAACATCAGATCCCAAATTCGAATTGGCTGTCTTTGGCAATAACAGGGCCACAGGTGCTGTTTTTTATGGTAATCCGGCAGCCATGTACACCAGACCTGATTTTGTTTTCGAAGTATATTACCCTATTCTTGAACCGGAAGAAATTGAAGAATTTATCCATAAGGAGAATCACTTACCCTGGGTCACTTCCGCACAAGAGGACAGAAATGAAAACGGAGATGTGGTCAACATGACGCGGATGGCATTTGAAACGCCGGAAGCAACCGAGAACATACAACTCCCTGCAACATCGCGGGATCTCCAGAATCGGACCATCCCATTCCCGTTCTGACCTGAAAGTTGCTTCAAACAGCCCGCAGTATGAAAGGCTTTCTTTCTATTTCAGGGGTATTTCAACCGTCAGGTTTTTGTCGCTCCGGATGAAGGCGGTAACTACCTCATAGGTAAGGGAGGTCTGACTGGCAGGGGCAGTGATCACCTGTTCGGAGCGAGGAAACAGGGTAACCTTTGCCGTACCGCTTCCTGATTTCAGATCCATCTCAAAATATAGATCGCTGTGGTTGCTGATCCTGTAGTAATCTGTCGTCGTTTCAGTTCCCTTTCCGTTCCTGACGGTTTTGGAATGAAACCGGGGACCCGTTTCCACACAGGCATGGAAGAGGTTTCTGACGTTTTCCTCTTTCCCGGCAAGGTACTTGCTCGACCAGGCTACCGTCCGCCCGGCTTGCAGCGCCTCCCTGACCGATGCTTCGGTTCTGTCAGCAGCAAACACCAGGGTCATGGTGCGATGGGTGTACTCATCACGGTTATATTCATACCCGATCAGGTTATGCAAATCGCTGTTACCCATGACGGTCAGGTTCTTATCCACGCACCAGTCGAGCGCTTTCTTATAAAATCCGATCCCGTTGAAAACTTCAATGCCATTGATAACTCCATCGCGAGTTAGCTTGTCGACAAAGGGAATCCAGTCGTACGAACCTTCCACCTGGCTGGCCTTCCACCCCGGATGATTCCAAAATACGAAGGCATTTTGCTCCTGTGCTTTGCGAACGGCCTGTTCATCCATTTCAGAAGAATACTCATCCAAATAGTTCGAAGCATCGCCGATAAAGAGGGCGTTAAAATGCCCGGGAGGAGTTGACCGGGTGATTTCTGTTCCCTTGATCAGAATCAGGTTATTCTCTGCTGCCAGATCCCTGACCAGTTCCCACGGACGGTCATTACCGGCCTTAAGGTCGTTCTTGTTAGGCTTATATTCCACATGGTCGGTAATGGCAAAAACATCCAGCCCCTCAGTCCAGGCTTCCTGAACGCGCACAAAAGGCCATACATGACCATCTGAAAAAACCGTATGCATGTGAAAATCACATTTCAGGACACGGTAATGGCCCACATCGGGAATCCGGATGATCTGACGTTTTTTGGGCATCCTGAATTCATCCATCCGCAGGATATCGTCACCGGTTTGCGCCTGCAGGATTGTTATACCACACAACCAAACCACCAGTAGGAATTTAAGTCTGAACATCATCATATCAGTAAAAATGGTTAAAGATTTTCCGGAAAAATACAATAAATTCCCTTTGCAGAATGATGCCCGGTTCAAATTTCTGACCCCCTTTTTCTTTCCTCTTGCCGGTGTATGGATGAAGCCACTGCCATGAGATTTGCGGAAGACAGTATCATAGAGAGCTTCGGGAAAAGTGTGTTGTTATGGGACATTACGTCCCGGGAGCAACAGACCAGAGTTAACATCCTGCTGCACAGGCATTGTTCACGATCCTTACCGGAATCTCCCGGCAGGTACGCTCATGGGGTACTTTCGGGAATGGAAAGATTCTTTCCCTGCTCACCCAGGTAGAAGGCAATCAGGACGAGTTCTTCCTTTGACCGGTTGACCCCGTTGTGGCTGGTGCCGATCACTTCGGCAAATGAGCTCCCTTCAATGAAACGGAGTTCCCGTCCTCCCTCCAGTTCCACGGTAAGCTCCCCTTTTTCCACATAGGCAAACACCGGCATCCCATGCCTGTGCCAGCCGGTGGAAGTCCCGGGAGGGAAGGTGATCTTCAAAAGGGTCACTTCATCCTTCACCGGATCAGGATAGGAAAAATCCTGCCCCAGCGAGGTGGTATCTGTTTTTAACAAGGGTTCAATGATGAGTCCGGTTTTGTATTGAGACCTGGCCATCAGTCCTGAAAGGATAAGGACAGACAGAAGAAAAAAGCGTTTCATGATTCAGGTAATTTGTATACAGACACTTCCGGGCATCCGTCCTGCACGGCAGGTTTAGACAAAAGTACAAATAAACAGTCAAAAACTGAAATCCCCGGGGATTCCTGGGTTTTCCAGTCTTAAGATACCCTCTTTCGCAAAGCCTAATTCGAAAGCAGGGTGAAACAAACCGGTATACCCCGATTTTGCTTGCGCCCGGGTTGACAGGCTGCAGGTTTAAGGGGATGGCTGTTTCCCCGGATCAGCATAATAGCTTTGCGGAGGACCCAGGTAGGAGGGTTTCAGTCCTCCGGTGTCTGCCACAATTTTCTGGAGGACAACCCCTGGATCGACATACCAGAATTTCAGCGTATGGTGTCCGGGCCCGGTGACCTGATGTTTCGATTCTGAAAGGATGATGTTGTCGCCGACCCATTTCTCCCACATCCGGAGTGTGGTATTGCCGTGGATATCGATGATTTGCGGCTCCTGGTCATCGAGAGAGATGCCATACCGGAGTCCCCGGCCATGAAAGTTGAGTGTCGGGGAGAAATAAGCAACGATTTTCACTTCGCCTGCAGCAAAGAACCAGAGGTCGTATTCGAGGCAGGAACCCTTCTCTCCCGGATTTGCTGCAGCCCCTGTGACGGGGAACACCGTCATGCCGGAAAGGGTTTTGCCCAAATCGGGGATCTCTGCCCAGGTAATTCCTTCAGCTTCCGTCTTGCGGTTGAATCCGGCAGCCTCAACAGAAATGACGCCGTTGCTTTCAAGGTATCCCTGAATCCCGGGAAAGGATTTATGATCCGGATTCAGGAAGGGAGCCACCACCTCCACGCGTGTGCCGCAGGAGCCGGTAATGGTGACGGGTACCCGGTGTTCTCCGGGAGGAACCGACGCCCAGTCAGGCTGCAGGAAAATCCGGGTTTGCAAGGGCACGGTACCCTTTTCGGCAGAGACCTTAAGCCAGCTCGCTCCGGTAGTGACCGTGAATCCGACAGGCAGGGACCCGGTATTGAACAATTCAATATAAGGCTGTTGCCGGCTGAAACCATCGGCAACAGGGAGGACGGCCTCTGACGAACTGTTTGGCCACCAGTCCGCCGATCCTTCACAGGCTACCCCCAGACTTCCCCGTTCCGGCACCGCCATTCTGCCCACCCGTGGCATCTTTTGGAAGGGAGGCTGCTGCCAGTAGGTGTACCCGATATGGGTCTGGTCCATCAGGTGGTTCCACTTGCCGCCTGCCAACTGGTGATACTCCCGGGAGAGCAGGGAATCCTTTTCAAAAAGCTCTTCGGCCCTGCCGGCCATGAGGTTGGCAGCAGCCCTTCCCTGGTTGACATAGAGCCGGTTTAGTGCCACCGTGTAATACAAATCGTTCAAATTGGCACAAGCCGCAACAGGAAACAAAACAAGCTGAAAAAAAGCATCCCGGTATTCCGGGGGCAGAAGATTGTTCAGTTTTCCGGCATCCTCCGCCAGCTGATTATACGCATCCCTCACCAGCTCAAACTCGCGGTAATGATGGAGGGAATAGGTCATGGGGCTGAGCATTTCGGGTTTGCACCTTCCGTTAAACCGGGTGTAACCATCAATCATCCGTGCGATTTCGCCGGCATAGGCCGGCCCGAACTGTTGTTCACTCCATTTCCGCGAATAGCCTGCCATCCGCTCCGGTGTCATAGCCTCCGGATCCCATGCCATTTCAAGAAAAAAAGAGATCGGAAATTCCATGGGCTTGATATCTCCCACATTGACAATCCAGATACGGTCCACCCCATGCCGGAAGCTGAGGTTCATCTGCTCCCATACCCTCGCTATAGGGTTAGTGTTCAGCCACTTATAATTACGCGGACCTCCCACGTAATCGAAATGGTAATACATACCGTAACCCCCTTTCCGTTCCGTTGCACCGGGCAGGGGAAGTTTCCGCACATTACCCCAGTTGTCGTCACAGAGCAGGAGGGTTACATCGCCGGGCACCTGCATGCCGTTGTCGTAATAATCCTGTACTTCCTTGTAGAGGGCCCAAACCTGCGGGATCTCCCCGGCCTTCTTTCCCGTGACCTTTTCCAGGATCTGCCGCTGGTCGGCAATGATCTTTTCAAGGAGCACAATGTTAGCAGATTCCGACATCGGTTCATCCCCGTCACCCCTCATGCCAACGGTCACCAGGCTCTCAAAGTCCCCCATACGTCGGATGCCTTCCGTCCAGAACGACTGCAATTCCTCGGGGTTGGCGTCATAATTCCACTTCCCGGCACCAAATCTCCTCCACTCATCATGCGCCCGCATCATCGGTTCATGATGAGAAGTGCCGATGACAACACCGAAGGTATCCGCCCATTGGGGATTCATGGGATCGTCATCGTAAAACGCTCTGCCCCACATTGCGGGCCAGAGGAAATTACCCCTCAGCCGGAGAATCAGTTCAAACACATGCCCGTAAAAAAGATGGTTGAACCCTCCGAATTTTTCTTCCGCCCATCCGCTCAGGGCGGGTGCTTCATCGTTGATAAAGAGGCCCCGGTATTTCACCCCGGGTTCACCCGTCAGACAGGGACCCTTAGACACCCACAGTTCCGTCCTTTTCACTACAGGTACATCTGCCCAGAAATGCCAGGGCGAAACCCCCATCGCTGAGGAGAGGCCGTAGAGGCCGTAGATGGTTCCCCGCTTGTCGCTGCCGGCAATGACCAGGGCTTTCTTCACCCCGGGAAAGGGTCGCTTAACCACCACCGTCAAGGTTGACTCCCACTTGCCGCGAATAAGGGTCCCATCCAGTTTGCCCTTCGCCACCAAACGGTCAATCAGAGCGCTTCTCCCCAGAGTGCCGGCAATGACCAGGTAGGGTTCTGACGGCAAGGTATCCTGGCAGATGTTCGGTTCACAGCCGCAGACCCTTCCAAAATCCTCCTTCAGGTCGTGGAGGGCTCTCAGAACACCCGGATAATCCTCTCCGCTGACCACCAGGGTGGCGGGCTTTCCATCAGCAATGAGAGGAAAAGAACCCCTGTCAGCCTTTCCCGTTACCACCGGGTTTTCCGGTCCGGCGCCTGCAGAGGCCTGCCCCGAATGCCCCGTAAACAGATAGAAAAACAGTGCCAGGATGAACCAGGGTTGCGCAATTGTCTTCATTGGTATTATGTATTTTTTTATAGCAAACAATGCAGAAGGGCAAACTGACCCCGCCTGGGCACTTTGGAACGAAGAACCGACGGGAAGGAATTTCCAGGCCTTCCCAGCTGCCTGGTCCTTGAAAATCCGCGCGTATGAAATTAATCATTTCATTTGAAACTCCGCGCTACAGAAACGGCGGGCTTTACGAATCAGGCGAGGTACTGTTTTGTGTTTTGCCCTACTGCCCCAAAGAGCACGATTTTACGTGAAAATGGCTACTTTTGAGCAAAATTTCCAACCGACTTAATACATTTCTACCATGGCACTGGCAGAACAACTCGAACTACAGGGCAGCAAGCTCTTCAGGTACCGCGGAATCATCCCCCTGGCCATCATCGCTGCTGGTCTGGCAGTCTACCTGCACCATATAGTACATCCGGGGATTGTTCTGGTTCACGGTACCCCCATATTCCTGGTTTTTACCTGGGTATGCCTTTTCATCAGCCTGTCAGGCCTGGCGATACGGGTTTATACCGTGGGCTTTACACCCCGCAAAACCTCGGGCAGAAATGTCGACAAGCAGATCGCCGATACCCTCAACGTCACCGGGATATACTCCGTGGTACGGCACCCCCTTTACCTGGGCAACTTTTTTATGTGGCTCGGGCCGGTCCTGCTTTCCGGGAACCCATGGTTTGTCATCGTCGTCTGCCTTTTTTACTGGCTCTACTACGAACGGATCATGTTCACGGAAGAGCAGTTCCTGCGCCGCAAATTCGGGGAGACCTTCCTTGACTGGGCCGCAAAAACACCTGCCTTCCTGCCTTCGTTCAGGAATTATGCTAAAACCGGACTCCCCTTTAGCTGGAAGAAGGCGCTCAAAAAGGAGAAAAACGGATTGGCAGCGGTTTTCATCATTTTTACAGTGATGAATATTACCGGGGAACTGGTCAGTGGGGAACGAAACTTCGACTATATCCTTATTGCTTGTTGCGTCTTCACCGGTATAGCCTATCTGGTCCTTAAGTTCCTGAAACGGAAAACCAGCCTGCTCGATGAGGTAGGCAGGTAATCCTGCCAGCAGTCCTCATCCTTGCCAATATTGGCAGGACCAGGCTACCCCAGTCCGAAACCCTTTTCCCGTTGACCGGAACAGGATTTTACTCCAAGGGGTGTAATATTTTTTCCCTTCGGTTTTGATCCTGCAGGATAAGTGTTATTTTTGAAGCCTGAATCAGGTTCCCTCCGGGAGTAGCTCAGTGGTAGTCCCGCCTCAGGCGGGATCGCAGGCTGAGGGTAACATAAAAAAACAGAAGTAGCTCAGTGGTAGTCCCGCCTCAGGCGGGATCGCAAGCTGAGGGTAACAT
>CAZYUA010000023.1:0-69398 GCA_964650525.1 uncultured Prolixibacteraceae bacterium | reverse complement strand
TGTTTCTTCTCGATCGGAATGGCCTGGGCATACAAAAAGTCGTGTAGCTCCTCTTCCGTGAAATCCCTGATCTTCTTGTCCACATCAAAAAGCTCCGCCGCCACCATCTCCCGCCAGTTCCATCCGCCCACCTTGTGGTCGGGATGGTCGATGGCGCCTTCCCTGATGGTCTTCTCCGGGTCGAGAAGCATGCTGACATCGACCTTGATCTGTTTACCCAGTCCCTTGCAATGGGGACACATGCCCGACGGGTGGTTGAAGCCGAAGAAAAAGGAGGGGCCGATCCACTGGTCGCCGCACCGCGAAAAGAGAAGCCTCAGATAGGTATACAACTCGGTGGCGGTACCCACCGTACTCCGGAGGGTCGTCCCCATCCGCTTCTGGTCGATCACGATGGCGGTCGAGATGTTCCGGATCTCGTCCATAGGGGGTTTCGACAACTTGGGCATCCTGGCCCTGGCAAACGAGGAGAAAGTCTCGATTAACTGCCGCTGCGACTCCGTGTATAGCGTGTTGAAGACCAGCGACGATTTCCCCGATCCCGACACTCCCGTGAACACCACCACCTTGTTCCTGGGGATCTCCACCGAGATGTGCTTCAGGTTGTGGGTGTAGGCATTTCTGATAATGACCGGACTCTTTTCCATTTTTTCGTAAGTCAGATATAGTTCAGATTATTCGCTTAAATTACCGTTATCCACAGCTGATTTTCTCAGTAATACGTTGCTTTTTTCATAGTAGACGAGCCGAAGAGAATGGGTCAGCCATTGCGGCCATCCAACATAACCATGGCCGGGAACGACCGTTTTGCCCTCCGAACAGCGTTGGATCACCTTCTTGACGGTCCTGTCGCTTTCAGGCACCGCGGCATCCGACAGATTTCCCGGTTCGGTGGAATCCATCGACTTGACGAGGCACCCTCCGAAAAGAATCTTTGTCCCCTGGATCCACACCGTGATGTTGTCGAAGGAATGTCCGGCTCCGGCCGGTTGTCGGCAGCTTTTCAACCGTATCCATCCTCATTGCAAAAAGTAACCGGGCATCAGCTCGCGGCCAGGAGGAACAAAAGTACAAAAACTGAAATATGACCTGATTCTGTCAGAAAGAAATTCCTTACGGAACCGACCCTTTGCTCCTCTTCGATGTGGCCAGGCACTCCTTAATGCCGGTGTTTTTGCTGAGCAGGACGCGCCGCAATGCAACGTATTCCCGGACTCTGAACAGAGCCTAAAAAAAATAGAAGAATGGAAGGTCCGGGATGCTGGTGGCAGAAAAAGTGGGGTGTAGAAAATGTAATCTCTATTGGGAAATCCCCGTAGCACTCCGCCGCAAAAAAATTAAACATCCATCAGGATACTCCGTTGCTTGCGGCGGGGAAGTTCAACGAATGAAGAGCAGGAGATACAGGAAAACCAGGAAACTGAAGGCGGAAGTGAGCAGAAATGCCGGGGTCGCGCCATAGAGGCTCCAGATCAGCCCGGCCATTGCGCTGGCCAACATCAGGGAAACACTCTGGAGCGACACAAACAGGCCAATCGCGGTTCCGGCCTCCTCTTTTTTTACCAGGTTGGTGATCCAGGCTTTGGAGATGCCTTCGGTAGCAGCCATGTATATGCCATACAAGCCAAAAAGCAGATAAAAAGCGTTCATGGAACCTGTCACAGCCATGCCGGCATAGGTCACTGAATACAGCAGGAGCCCGGCGAGGAAAATTTTTTTCATATTGAACCGGTCTGCCAGCCTTCCCATCGGGAAGGCAGCCAGCGCATAGACCAGGTTAAAAAAGACGTAAGCCATGATGGCGTTGTTTTCACTGCCTGTGGATTCTTTGACTTTCAGGATCAGGAGCATGTCGGAGCTGTTCATTAAGGCAAAGAAGAGAAGGGGAATTAGCAGTTTCCGGTATTCCGCAGGGGCTTTTTTCCAGTATCTGAAATATGAGAAAAATCCTGCTGACCCTTTTCCCATGCGGGTAATCGTTGGCCGCTCCCGTACCAGGAAGGTGAACAGAACGGCGATAACCCCCGGGATAAAGGCGAGGTAAAACAGGGTGGTCAGTTTCGCCGGGCAGACTGATAAATAGACCAGGGCAATAACCGGTCCGAAAACCGCGCCCAGGGTATCCCAGCCCCGGTGAAAGCTGAAGACACCGGCTTTGGTTTCAGGGGTTGCTTCTGCCGACAAAAGGGCATCGCGGGGAGCCGTACGGAGCCCTTTGCCCAGCCTGTCGGTGGTGCGGGCAAAAAAGATCCATAGGGGGAATTTCAGGACGACCATCATGGGCTTCGACAGCGCTGACAGGAAATAGCCCAGGCGCACAAAAGGCATCCTTCTTCCGGTAATGTCCGACCAGTGGCCGAAGAATCCCTTGCTCAGTCCGGCAGACGCCTCCGCAATTCCTTCCAGCACTCCGATGAGGAAAACCGAAAACCCGATGTTCCGGAGGTAGACCGGAATCACGGGGTAGAGCATTTCGCTGGCCACATCGGCAAACATGCTGACCAGGGAAAGAACCCATACTGTTCGGGTGATAATTCTCTTCCTCATTCGTCTTCAGAAAATCATTGAATAACCTGGACGCAAAGCTTCCTGCTTTGGTTGCGGATGGTTCCTTTCCCTCAGGAGTCTGTAACTTGGCAGATATAGTGTAAGATCTTCCAATTCAGGGAGTTGTTGGAACAACGCTTTGCTGTTGAAGGGTGTTTCCTGTAAAGGAAGGGTGAGACTGACCGGCTCTGCATCGGAATTACTAGTATAACCGGCATCATATATGATATGGTACCCGTTTTCATCCTGAGTCAACCACCCGGCAATTTGATCGTACATTAAATTTCAGCCTTTCTCATCTGGCAGGATATATTATACCTTAACCGGTATAAATACTGCAATTTTTTTCGTACAGTACCTTTTCAGGTATAATTAGGATATTGCTCTTTATTTTATACCTGATCGGGGATCCTATTCGTAGCAAATTTACTATAAAATTAGGGTGCAAACTGATTCAACTCCGCATCAATAATGTGCAAGTCACGCTCAAGGGACAAAAGATTACTGATACTTTCGTAGTAAAATGAGATTTCGCTGATGTAATGGATCAGCGAAATCTCCCCCTTATCCAGGGCAGTTATCAGAAATCCGGCATTGGCATACTGGCGGAGCCCTTCGCGGTAGCCGGCCACACTGTGTTGTAACGCTTCTGCCTTCTCATAAAGGGCTTTTATTTGATTAATTACTTGCACCTTGCTGTCCTCAGCGAGACGTTCGAGAGCCAGCGATTGGGCTTTTGCATATTTCACCCGGTTTTTATCTTCCCACAGGGGGATGCTCATTCCAACCGAAATTCCCTGGTATTGCTGGCCAACCACCGACTCACTCATATACCCTGCCTGAAGTTTGGGCAATGCCAGGGCTTTGGTTAATCCTTCCTGCTTCCTGCTGATTTCGCTCTCTTTTTGTATCCAGGCCAGCACCGGGTTTTGGCTTTCAGCCTGCGAAACCCAATGGTCGAAGCCTGAGGGAAAAATGACGGGTTCAAATTCCTTTTGGGTGATTTCAACCGCAATTCCCCCGTTCAGACGGGTAAGTTCAGCCAATTGCGTGTTTCGTTCCAACAAGGCCGACTCAAGCGTTTTACCCGCATTCAGGAGATTGAGTTGTGCTTTGTTGTATTCGAGAATATTGGTCTCGCCCACATCAAACTTCGACTGATACGATTGGGCAATTTGACGGGCATCGGCATTTCGCTTTGTCAATTCGCCGATGAGTGCATTGTAATAAATCACATCGAAACACAGGAGCTTTGCCTGTAACCGGATGGAATACCAAGCTTTCCGGTATTCAAGTTGAATTTGTTCATTTTTCAAATCCGCGATCTGGCTTTTAAAACGATAGGAAGTCGGAAAGTCAATGCTTTGTTGGATACTGAAATCGGTGCGGGTACCGATGATGCCGGGACTTCCCCACAAATAGTTGAACTCTGCCTCGGGATTTGGGAGATAGATTCCGCTTTTGTTTCCGAGGGTTTCAGCTTCGGCACGCTGCTTTAAAGCGAGTAGCGTAGTGTTGTTCTTTTCAATTTCTGTTAACACCGTTTCTACAGGGGTTTGAGCACAAAGACCCGGCACCACAGCAAGCAGTATATTGAACAGGATTGTTTTCTTCATTCTGTTGCACTTTTAATAATCCCGCGATGATGAATAATGGAGTACACAATGGGGACGATATAAATATTTAGCAGGGTGGAGGTTAGCAGTCCGCCCAGAATCACTTTGGCCATGGGGCTCTGGATTTCGTTACCCGAGAGATTTCCGCGGAGAGCCAGTGGTATCAATGCAAGGGCAGCAGTAAGTGCAGTCATCAGAATGGCATTCAAACGGTCGGAGGAACCCCTGATGACCGTGTCGTGAACCGAAATACCAAGGTTTCTAAGCCGCTGGTAATTAGAGATAAGCAAAATGCCATTCCGTGTGGCAATGCCGAAGAGGGTAATAAAACCGATGATGGCCGGAATACTCAGCATGCCCGAGGTCACCCAAATCGCAAATACACCGCCAATCAAAGCCAGGGGTAGATTGAGCAAAATAATACCTGCCAGCTGGAAATTTTTGAACTCCTGGTAGAGCAACAGGAAAATGATGAAGATGGCCATCACGGAGGTCAGAAGAAGGGTTTTTGAAGCCCGTGCTTCACTTTCGAACTGTCCGCCGTATTCAATCCGGTATCCTTCAGGTAAGGTAATACTTTCGTTCATGCGGGATTGGATATCCTGGACCACGCTGCGCAAATCACGTCCTGCCACGTTGGCTGAAATGACGATTTTGCGCTGCACATTTTCCCGGCTGATCGAACTTGGCCCCGCCACTGAAACGATCTCGGCTACCTGTTCGAGGGGTACTTTCCTGCCGTCATAGGTATCTATCAGTGACGTTTTTAATCCGTCGAGGGTTTCGGTATACTCTTTATTGAGTCTGAGCACCAAATCGAAACTGCGCTGACCCTCATAAATATCGGCCAGTTTTTCGCCGCCAAAGGCCAAATCGACAAAAGCATTAAAATCGGCGATGGGAATACCATATTGCGCCAGCAAGTTCCGGTTGGCCCTGATTTGTATCTGGGGGATCTCAATCTGCTGGTCCACATTGACATCAACAAGCCCTTCAATGTCGATGATGGCATTTTTTATTTCGTTGCCTGTGGCAAACATCCGGTTCAGGTCGTTTCCAAAAAGTTTAATGGCGATGTTGGCTCTGGTTCCCGAAAGCATGTGGTCGATGCGGTGCCCCAGTGGCTGCCCCACGGTGTAGGCGATGCCCGGTATGCGCGACAAGGTTTCCCGCACGTCGGCCATAAATTCGGACTGCGATCGTTCCTTCAGGGAAAAATTAATATCGATTTCGGCACTGTTGGTAGTTTGTGAATGCTCATCGAGTTCTCCCCTCCCTGTCCGACGTGCCGTACTGGATACTTCCGGAATGGCAAGAAGTTCCCTCTCAACAAGGGTACCCAGCCGGTTGCTCTCTTCGAGTGAAACCCCCGGCTTTGAAATTACTGACAGAGTCAGGGCTCCCTCATTAAACTCAGGTAAAAAACTTCGTCCGAAATGTGAAAAAACGAAAAGTGAAGCCAGAAACAATCCCAGTATGGTGATTAAGACGACCTTTTTATGGTGCAAAGTCCAGATCAGCGACTTCTCGTAAAGCTGGGTAAGCTTGCGCACCAGCCACTTTTCCTTTTCATTTTTTGCCAGATATTTTTCATCTGAAAGCAGCATCTTCGACAAAAGGGGCGTCAGGGTCATGGCTACCAAGAGCGACATAAACAGCGACACGATAAAGGCTATTCCCAGTGGTTTCAACATCCGGCCTTCCATTCCGGAGAGAAAGAAGAGCGGGAGAAAAGCCACCATAATGATCAGGGTGGCATTAAAAATCGATGCTCTGATTTCCTTAGATGCCTCCAATACGACCGTAAAGGGTGAAAGCCTTTGGGCTTCCGGTAACTGCCGGTTTTGCCTGAGCCGTTTATAGACATTTTCCACATCGATGATGGCATCATCGACCAGGGAACCGATGGCAATAGCCATTCCCCCGAGGCTCATGGTGTTGATGGTCATTCCCAAACCCCGTAATGCCAGGATGGCGCCTAACAGTGACAACGGAATGGCCAGAAGAGAGATGATCGTCGTACGGAAACTCCCCAGAAACAGGAACAGAATGATGATCACGAAAATACCCCCTTCGACCAGGGCATTTTGGACGTTGCTGACTGAAGTTTCAATGAAATCAGCCTGGCGGAAGATTTTCGTATCCAGGACCACGTCGGGCGGAAAAGTCTTTTTCAACTTCCCGAGGTTTTCTTCAATCCGCCGCGTTACTTCAAGGGTGTTGGCATTGGGCTGTTTTGAAATCGAAATGATGACGGCGGGTTTGGCACTTCCGGAGGCGTAGCCCATTTTCGGGGCGCTGCCAATGATCACACCGGCGACATCAGAAATTCTCACCGGTTTCCCGTTTCTCATTTTTACCAGGGTGTTTCCCAGTGTTTCCGTGTCGGAAGTCCGGGCTATCCCACGCACCACATATTCATTTCCAAATTGCCGGACCACCCCCCCTGAGGAATTTTGGCTGATACCCCGGCAAATGGCAGCCAGTTCATTCATCGAAACACCGAAGTATTTCATTTTCTGAGGGTCGGCCAGCACCTGGTACTGTTTATAATCGCCACCAATAATGGTCACCTGCGAAACGCCGCCGGTGGCCAATATCAGGGGTTTCACGCTCCATTCGGCCAGGGTGCGCAATTCCATCATGGAGGTACTGTCGGATTGCATTCCCACAAAGAAAATTTCTCCCATGACACTCGATTGGGGTGCCAGCATAGGCTGGCCTACCCCCAGGGGCATGACGGAAGAGACCGTGATGAGCTTCTCACTCACAATCTGACGGGCCCTAAAAATATCGGTACCCCAGTCAAACTCCACCCACACAAACGAATATCCTTGCGCCGACGATGAACGCACACGGCGGACATCCGTGGCCCCATTGACCGCCGATTCTATGGGAAATGTCACCAGCCGCTCCACTTCTTCTGAAGCCATCCCATGGACATCGGTCATGACCACCACCGTCGGAGCAGTGAGATCAGGGAAAACATCGACTTCCATATTTGAGGCGGTTCTTATTCCAAAAACCACCAACACCACCGAACAGAGCAAAATCAGGTATTTGTTGTTCAGCGAAAAACGGATAAGACTGTTTAGCATAGCGTTAGGGTTAATGGACGTGTCCGGAATGAGCATCCAAAGTTCCGGTGGCCTGTGACAGTTTGATGAGCATGGCACCCCGGGTTACGATGCGTTCACCTGTATGCAATCCCTTTAATATCTCCATGAGAACCCCATCGGTTTTTCCTATTGAAACCTCGCGTTTTTCAAATAATTCCGGGGTCCTCTGAACCCAGACGAAATAAATTCCCTGTTCTTCGAGCAGGGCAGTAACCGGAACGGTAAGTGCTGATGTGCTGGTAATCGTTTTAAGATAAACCTCTACAAAACTGCCGGGAATAAAGCCTTCTGCATTGTCGATTTGAAGGGAAACGGGGACCAGATAACTGTCTGCGCCGGCCGATTTGCCGTAAGCCAGCACCTTGCCGTTTAACTGTTCTAACGTATAGGTACGGTTATCGTAAGGCGTATGGATAGTCGCCGATCGGATGGATCCGAGCAGGGCTGCGTGTTTCATGGGCAAATCGGCGGTTAGCGTCAGCGTCCGGTTCTGCGAAACTACCACCAGCGGCTGACCTGCCTCTACAAACGCGCCGTTTTTGACAAATACCTGCTTAATAAAACCACCCATCGGACTAACAACGGTCTGCCCGTCAGCACTGAAATTCCGGTTCAGATTGTCGTACACAGCCTTGCTGTTGTCATACACATTTTTTAATGCCATCAAATCTTTGTCCGACACGATCTTATCTTTTGCCAATTCCTGTGCCCTTTCATAATCGGCTTTGGCCTTTTCATGATTGCTTTTGGCCTCAGCAAACCGGACCGCCATATTGTTATCAGCCATATGACTTCCTGAAATGTAAAACAGCGACTGACCGCTGGAAACTTCCATTCCTGCGAGCAGATTGTCGGCCGTGATGCGGACCATCCCGCCTGTCCGGGCAGAAACCACACGCTCATTTCCCTGCGACGGTTGCACAAGGGCTGTGGTCTTAATCACTTCTCCGAACGGTCTTAAATCAGGCAGACCGGTGGAAAAATCAATTTTCCAGGATTGTTCCTTGGTAAAAACGGTGGTATTTGTTTTCGGAGTGGCTTCTGCTGCGGCAGCCTCCCGGGCTGCTTCGTGGGTAGCAAAAACGGTTACTTCAGGAACCAGCACCTCAAAAAGCCCCTTTTCATTCACAATCTCGAATTTCAGGGTGCCGCTGCCTGTAGTTTCAGGGGTGATGTCGAAGCTGTAGATTCCCTTGCGGGAAGGCTCCACGAGGGTTTGCCGGGTTTCTTTACCATTAACCGACAACACCAGCGTGATGGACCCGCTCTCCAGGGCTGTAAAATCGGGCAACACCGAAAAATGAGACAACACATTGGCCGCTTCCCCAGCCACCAATGCATCGGCTTCCGCAAAAAGCTCAAAGTCGTTGCTGTAAGCTGTATATTGGAATTTAGTTTCTTCGCCGGCATGCCCGCCGGGGGAGACGGCCTCTGCTTCATGTTCGTGGCTTTCCCTTTTGGCCTCCCCATTTTTTTGCTGATGGCAGGCAGCCATACATGTTGAAAGTAAGGCCACCCAATATATCCTTGTCTTCATAGGAATTGCTGTAAAAAATTTCAAAAATCAACGGAATGGGAGGATATCGCAAGCCAGGTTTACTGATGCTCCCGATATCCGAAAAATGGGAAATTTATACAGCAGGGGGGGCGCGAAGAGGCTTGGCGAAATCTAAAAAAAGATGGAGTAAGGGGGAATCCTTGGGGTATGGTTGCACCCTGGACAAATGGGTGAGTGGCATTTCACACTGAGAAGAAGGCTGAAGGATCATACAACCGGTATAACTCTCCAGGTATAAAATGGCAGGTTCCACCCTGCTCTGACCAGCCGGAATAACCACCAACTGTTTAAAAAAGCAATTGGAAAGCGGAGTTCCGGAACCATGATCATGCTCACAATCAGAAGGATAGGTGGATGAGTTACAGTCTGAGTCGTGGTGGTGTAACTGGTTTATACAAACCCTTTCCCCATGATGATGATGCGGAAATACAGTATGTGCCAGCAAAACGATGTTGGCAAGAAGAATAAAAAAAAAGGCTGCAAACTTCTTCAATGGTTTTCCAGGATACATTAACAAAGAAAACAAAAATAAACTTAGGGAATGCTCAGATACCTGTTTCTACCGGCATTTTGTCAGCAACATTTCGTTTTTTCACAGGAACAATCACAATCAGGTTCGGAATTTCTAAGAAATCCCTGAATGATTCCCGCAGCACAGCCAACTCCCGAATGAACGGAAATGGCCTGCATGGAACAGTTGAGCGCGCATGCGCCACACTCCATGCAACGGTCGCGGTTCATGATGAAAGCTTTCCCTCCCTTCAGACTAAAAACCTCATGCGGACAAACCTTTACACACATTCCGCATCCATTGCACTTTCCCTGATCCAGTTCCAGGGTTACCACATTTTTTAAATACTCAAATCTGTACATGTCCCTGGTATTTAAAGAAATCTACTGATCAGAAACAGGATGAATCCGACGAATACAAACAGAATCTGCAAAGGTACTGCAACCTTCATCTCTTTCTTCACCCCGGAGATTGAGGTATAGGTGGAAGAGCCTGTAAAATTCATCGCCATAAAAGAAGAAATGGATGTCATAATCAGGAACCAGGCCATTGGTTCAATGAAAGATATCGAAGGATTTGAAAAAATCAATACCATAATAAATGCGAAGGTACCTGAAATAAACCCTTTCAATGCAAAGCTGCGGCCCGGAATATACGGAAGTGCCAGAGGAGTGATGACTATTCCGGCGAGATAAGCCAATCCTATTCTCAAAACAACACCAGGAGCTGTCGAAACTGCCGTTTGAAATGAAATCCCTTTTCTGTTTAAACCTGACAATAGTATGAACAATGCAAGGGCAAAAAGCAATTTTTTGATTCCTGAGACAAGATCAACAGGTATCAGTGTGGCACGTTCAGACAGCGTGAAGGTAACCCTGCGCATCTCACTGGTTGCAACATACTTATTTTCGATGAATTCCTTGATATGCTTGGCCTTAAC
This sequence comes from uncultured Prolixibacteraceae bacterium, assembly GCA_964650525.1. Taxonomy (GTDB): domain Bacteria; phylum Bacteroidota; class Bacteroidia; order Bacteroidales; family Prolixibacteraceae; genus UBA1413. Next base: position 59,107 of record CAZYUA010000023.1, on the reverse strand, counting down.
TGGTCCATATACCACATGAAAACCGCTGTTGGTCTTTAAACCGTCTGGTGAGAAGCTTGCTGGCGATATCGGTGATGTTTTGAAATTGGAGATGTATTTTCCTGTTTCTTGCGGTTCTGTCAGCTTTTTAACTTCGTGTGCTGAGATCCCCACTGCACCCAGTTGGGGTAGGATGATCCGCCGGTGCGAAATGATTGCATCCAACCTGGTAGCTTTGATCCTGTTTACAAGCTCTTTAGTCCCAAAAGTCCGTTTTCCGGCTGCGCACCAAACATTGATCCCTTTGGTATCCAATACCAGAATCCAGCCATCGATTCCCTCTAAGCTTTTTCGTAAATGATCGAAGGATAATTTAAAGTTGGCCGTCACAAAAACATCCGATATTTCTGTGGGGTTGCCCACGGCATACAATCCCGGATTGACCATGTACCTCATCCTTCCGATCGACCAGCGTACCCTGATCGTATTCAGGATATCCGGGATGGTTAATTTTGTAGCAACCCTGGTAACTTTGCCTGCAGGGGTATCGACAGTTCCCATTTCGTAATGATATTTCACTTTTTCTTGAACAGTTTATGCAATTTTTTAACCCATATCAATCATCATGATGCCACCTGGCTGGCTCTGCTGCAAGCTGATTTTCAGATTGTTTTGTTTTTTAATTTTTCCCGGTAGAATTTCAGGAATCCTTCCCTGATCTCATCCCTGACCCTGTAATATTCGCTTTCGATAAATTCCGGAGTTCCGGCAGCATGCGAAGGATCGTCATATCCCATGTGGAGGCGGTGTTTCACCTTGCCCAAAAATACCGGGCAGTTCTCATTGGCCCCACCGCACACGGTGATCACGTAGTCCCATTCTTCAGTCAGGTACAAACCGACAGAATCAGAGGTGTGATGGCTGATGTCAATACCTGCTTCTTTCATCACCTCCACAGCCTTAGGATTCAGTTTTCCGGAGGCTTCCGTGCCGGCAGAGAATACTTCCAGCCTGGGATCGAACGACTGCAGAAAGCCATGGGCCATCTGGCTGCGGCAACTATTTCCGGTGCATAAAATGAGGATTTTCATATCTCTTCAACTTTGTCGGAATTTGGATTTGGTATTGTTGGCAATTCTCACGAGGGTGAGCATGACCGGTACCTCGACAAGTACGCCCACCACGGTGGCCAGGGTGGCTCCCGAATTCAGCCCGAACAGCACGATGGCTACCGCCACTGAAAGTTCAAAGAAATTGCTGGCGCCGATCATAGCCGCGGGAGCGGCAATGTCATGAGGAATTTTCCAGCGGTAGGCCCAGCCGTAAGCGATAATAAAGATAAAAAAAGTTTGAATGACCAGGGGTATTGCGATCAGCAGAATGCTGAACGGATTTTTCAGGATTACGTCGCCCTGGAAAGAGAATATAATGATTAACGTAAGCAATAATCCGGAGATGGTGGTACCGGTGAATTTTTTAAGGAAAACCTGATTAAAAAATTCCAATCCTTTGTGCCGGATAACCAACCGACGGGTCAGCATAGCCGACACTAAGGGAATCACCACAAAGAGTACAACCGACAGGAGGAGCGTATTCCAGGGGATGGCGATTCCGCTGACGCCTAGCAGGAAAGAAACTATCGGAATAAAGGCCACCAGGATGATCAGGTCGTTGATGGCGACTTGAACCAGGGTGTAAGCCGGATTGCCGCGGGTGAGGTGGCTCCAGACGAAAACCATGGCCGTGCAGGGGGCGGCACCCAGTAATACGGCTCCTGCAAGGTATTCTTTGGCTGTTTCTGCGGGTATCCAGGTTCTGAAAACGACATAAAAAAAGAGCCAGGCAATTCCAAACATGGTAAAAGGCTTGATAAGCCAGTTAACGACCAAGGTAACCGTCAGCCCCTTCGGCATTTTTAATGCATTGACAATGCTTCCAAAGTCAATTTTCAGCATCATGGGGAAAATCATAATCCAGATCAGTATGGCGATAGGGATAGATACATTGGCATACTCCAGTTTTTCCATCGTCTCCGGAATTACGGGCAATAGTTTTCCGATTGCGATTCCGGCAGCTATGCAAATAGTTACCCAAAGGGTCAGGTAACGGTCAAAAAACGAAATACCTTGAAGTTTACTCATTTGCGTATTGAGCTCAAATTGGTAAGGTTACTTCAGATCTCGGCTTACAAGGCTCCGAAAATCAATCCGGAAATGGTGGCCATCACGATCACCAATGACACGTAAACCACGGTTTTACGGGTTCCGATGATCCCACGGATCACCAGCATGTTGGGCAGGGAGAGCGAAGGACCGGCCAGCAGCAGGGCCAGGGCCGGCCCCTTGCCCATACCGGAAGCCATTAATCCCTGCAGAATGGGAACTTCCGTCAGGGTGGCGAAATACATGAAAGCGCCGACAACCGATGCAAACAAGTTGGAAAACAACGAATTGCCGCCCACCAGGGCGGAGATCCACTCGTTGGGTATCACTCCCTGGATGGAAATACCATCGTGCGTTGATCCCAGCAGGAAACCTGCGATCACCACCCCAAAGGCCAGCAGGGGTAAGATCTGCTTGGCAAAATCCCAGGTTGAAAGGGTCCATTCTTTATTTTCAGGATCGTTTTGGTCGCGCAGGGTAATGATACTCAGGGCGGCGATGGCCACGATCATGGGCACCAGCGGGGCCAGTTTGCCATTTTCGATCAGGGAAAAGGACAGCACTGCAGATATCGCCGTGGCCACGATGGCTGCCACCACCCACTGCCATTTGATTTTCAGGATATAGATGAGAGAGTATCCCAAAACCAAACCGAAGAAAGATGTGATATACCACTTGTTGGCCCATATAAAATACCAGGCGCCGGTGGTCGTTTCTGCGGAAGGAGCTCCCCAGTTGGCAAAGACCAGGATCAGAACCAGCGTAAAAAAATGAAGGGAGGTTTGCCACATGGGCCGTTTTTCCGGGGGAGCTTCGAAATTCATCTGCTCCTCTTTCTTGACTTTTTCCTCCTTCCGGTAAATAATTGCCATGATAGAGCCGATGACGACGGCAAAAGTCACCGCACCGATGGTCCGTGCAACCCCCATTTCAAATCCCAGGATCCTGGCGGTCAGGATGATGGCCAGAATGTTGATGGCCGGACCTGAATAGAGGAACGCAATGGCCGGTCCCAGTCCTGCCCCCCGCTTGTGAATGCTGGAGAAAAGAGGCAGAATCGTACAACTGCAAACAGCCAGGATGGTTCCCGAAACAGAAGCCACAGTGTAAGCAAGCCACTTTTTCGCATTGGCGCCGAAATATTTCAACACGGCACCCTGGCTGACAAATACCGAAATCACCCCGGCAATGAAAAAGGCAGGCAAGAGGCACAACACCACATGCTCCCGGGCATACCATTTCACCAGGTCGAAGGTGGCAGCTATCGCCGTGTTGAAACGGGTACTCTCGATCGGCAGGAAAAAGGCAGCCGCGAAGATTACTGCGATCCAAATCAGGATTTTATATTCTTTTTTGCTTTCCATGGTTTGAAGTATTCGGTATTCTGAAGAAGTTCTTAATTATTCATCTCCAGGGGTTTCGTTCCCCGCCACTTTGAGGTGCAAAATACATTGCGTAATCTATCCGGATACCCCTCTGATTGCGGCGGAACAGTTCATATTCTTTTAGATCTTTCCTTATTGAAAAATGTATAATGATCTTCAACCTCCTCCCACCAATCCACCCGGATATTCCCGCAGTAAAAGTGTTATTTGGATAATGGTGGAGTGGGGTACTCCTCCTGATCAGGGAGGAGAAACCGTTCTTTCTCAGACTATGGAATGACTATCGAATAATCTTTATGATGTAATAGATCCCCACCCCGATAAAAAGGATGGCCACAATCCGGCGAAACCATATTTCAAAGGTTTTCACCCTGTTGTAGGCCGCCCCAATCCCTGAGACTGTATAAGCCAGGATCCAGGCAAAGACGATAACGGGGATCCCGGTGGCTATGGCAAAAATGATAGGCAGGTACAATCCCGAGGCACTGGAAACCGTCAGAGGAATGAGCATTCCGAAGTAGAGCACCCCACTGTAGGGACAAAACGCCAGGGCAAAGACGATTCCCAACAGCATGGCATCCCAGACCCCCCAATGCTTCTTCTCCTGCATTTTGGAAGTCAGTCCGGTGAGACCGGGGAATTTCATTTTGATCACATCCAGCATAAACAAACCGATGATCAGCAACAGCGGACCAATGATCAGCTCTCCATATTTCTGGAAAACACCCGAAAATGTAAACTGGTCCACCCCGAAGAAAACGACCAGAGCAATGGCGGTATAGGTGATAGCCCTTCCAAGGGTGTACATCACCCCATTCAGGAATACCCTGTTGCGGTCCTCGATGTCCTTGCTGATAAACCCTACTGCGGTAATGTTGGTGGCCAGCGGACAGGGGCTGATGGCAGTCATCAGTCCCAGTACGAGAGCGGTCACCCAGGGAAGGGAACTGTTTTCCAATAATCCGGTTAAAAACTCCATATGCTATTTCAGCAATTCGTCTACCTTCTCCTTGATTGTCTTTTTGTACTTCTCCGGATTAGTGACAGCATAGAGAAATGCTTCATTGGTAAGGTTAATCTGCTTCTTCCCCTTTGCAACCATCAGGGTTTGACCAGAGACCCCCAGTTTTTTGGCAAGCTTTTCACCCTCCTTTTCATTCAGGTTAGCGGCCGTAAACGTCAGTGTTCCGTTTTTCCACATCTCAGGATAGAGGTCCTGAAGGTTTTCACGGGCGCGTTCCTCAACAGTACGGCAGGTCATACACCGTGACGTAAAATGGAAATAGTAGGCTTCGATTATCTGCCCCTCCCCATCGTTGGTATTACCCGTTTGGGCATTGGCTGCCAAAACAGGGATGAGCAGAACAAAAATGAAAAACAGTTTCACAGATTTCATTTTCAACGTTTTTTATTGGTTTTTACTTAAGATTTCCCTGATTTCGGCCTGCGAGGGGAGCCTGCCGCTTAAAACCACCTTCCCGTTCACAACAAGTCCGGGTGTATGCAGAATCCCATACGTCATGATTTTTACAATATCCTCCACCTTCGTGATGTCGGCATCGATCCCTAACTCAGCTACCGCATCACGGGTAGTTCTTTCAAGAGTTTTGCATTTGGGGCACCCCGTTCCGAGAATTTTAATTTCCATGGTATTTTAATTTCAAATTTGTGATGTGTAATTTCTCTATGTTACCTTCTTTGTTATGCGATTCTACCTGGTGCTGATTTACCCAATTCTGGCTGACTCATTCTTTCTTCATTCATTTCGTAAATCCTCGAAATATTTGGTCAAAATTTTTATCTTTTAAAGAAAGCTGCGAACAAATGTTTGGCTTCTTCCCAGTTTATCCGGTTGATACAATACTTAATAAACGGCGGATTGATTTCCCCCTGGATGAGTCCGGCGTCTTTCAACACCCTGAGATGTTCGGAAAGCGTAGAGCGGGCAATGGGCAGATCCTCCGCCATGTCCCCGCTGTAGCAGCACTTGTCGAGGTTGTTTGCCAGGAAATCCAAAATGAATATCCGGACCGGGTTGCCCAGCGCTTTGGCATAACCGGCCAGTCTTTGCTGCTCTTCTGTATAGGATGTCTTCCTGGGACTCATCGGCATTCATTTCGCAATTTGACGAAACAAATATAAGCTTTTTTCAATCAAGGCGCTATTTTATGAGAAAAATCCTGCCGAAGGTTCCTCCGCGTTTACCGTCAATTACAAATGCCGGAGATTTTCCCTGACCGGCAGAAGAGTTTGTCATCAAATTTCGTTTTGATTTTACGATTCGGAACAGTCAGGCAAGCCCTTGGCGGAACGGTGTACCGTAACCTGAGGCAACCAGGTACCCGGGAAAATGGAAGTTCTGGAGTATAACGAATGGATTTTTACCTCCTTCATTTCATGAAGATGCTCTTTTGGAAACAGGAACTTCAACGTGGTCAAATGGTTATGGTTAATTGTGGTCAGATTGTCCGGCTATGGTAACAGGGTCAAAAAAAATTTGGATATAAATAAAATTGTTATATCTTTGTAAAAGATATAAACATATTAATATCTATAAAGTAATTAATAAACTGCTGGTATGAAAAAATTGATTTCTACTTTTATTATTTGTTTTACCGCTTTGCTCTTATCTGCCCAGGATTATTCAGTTACTTTTTCCGCTTCAGGGGAAAGTAGTGAAGTATCAACAATTACTGTCGAAAATCTAACTCAGAAAAAAAGCATGTCCCTGAATGGCAAGGATGTTCTGAGACTGGTGGGGACCGTGACCCGTATCTCTGATATGCAATTTGAACAAACCGGGATTCAAATATTTCCGAATCCCATGGAGGATTATTCCTTTATGGAATTTTCAACGACTGAAAGAGAGGATGTAATAATTGAGCTTTTTGATTTAGCCGGGAGGAAATTATATGGGAATCAGGAATATCTGAGTGCAGGCAGGCATCGTTACCGGATTACCGGGATTGGCGAGGGATTATATGTTTTGAAGGTTAAAACCGGCAGCCAAAGTTATTCTGGAAGACTGACAAGCCACCTTAAAACTGGGGGATTGGTGGATGTTACCTACCAGAAGACCCTTTCATCCGAAAATCCTGTTTCAGCACTTAAGAATGCAAATGCTGAGAAACAGATGCAGTACAATAACGGAGATGTAATCATGTTTAGGGCTCTTGGTGGTGTGCATAAATCAGTAGTGGTAAAAATTATTACCGGGAATACCCATCTTGAATTTCCATTTTATAAATGTGAAGATCCTGATAATAGGAATTATGCCACGATAAAAATAGGGAACCAGGTTTGGATGGCAGAAAATTATGCATATCTTCCTTCGATATCTTCAAGTGCCTCTAGTTCCGCCACCCTGCCACATTATTATGTGTATGGGAATACATTCAAAACTGTTGCAGGAGCCAAAAGTCAGGATAACTATAAAACATACGGAGTTCTGTACAATTGGCCTGCTGCTAAAGCTGATCAGCCATCGGGTTGGCATTTACCTTCTATAGGTGAATTGGAAGCACTTGAGAAATATTTGGAGGTTCATGGATTTGCGGATGGTCACACAATAATTGGAGATTATTACTTAGCGAAATCAATTGCTGCAACAACCAATTGGAATTCGTCAGCTATTCCCAAATCCATTGGGAACAATCAATTATTCAATAACAAAAGTGGCTTTTCAGCTTTGCCAGGTGGCCAGTTTAACCTTGATGGAGAGTATAAATCTGTTGGTGAAAGCGGCTATTGGTGGAATTCCTTTGAGGAAAATGTACTTAGCATTATTTATGTAGGATATTACACCCTTAGGTATGATTACACCTATAATTTCAACAAGATAGATGAACCGTTAATCAGAAGCAAAGGTTTTTCTGTTCGTTATATCAAAAATTAATGAAAGAGATGAAGTCCAATGGTTTTATTTGATGGGGTTTGACCGGAATATCCATTACGTGTGTAAATTAATGATTGCGCTTTGAAATCGCGCTAGCAGCAAGGGGCAAAACGTTAGTGCTGTGTTGTCCTTTCTTCCATTTTTTCTGCCATTAGCTTTTATGATAGAGTGTATTTCCCGATTAATAAATCAGGGAAATGGCTGGAAGGGTTTAATCATTCCGCTTCTTGAGACAGAAGAATATCTTTATACTGGCCAACCGGCTGGCTGAGATCGGCGCGGAAGCGGTGCTGAGTGTGGCAAGGCTAAGGTTTGCTTAAATATATTGGGGTGTGGCGCAGTCTGATATAATAATCTTATATAATTGTATATCTAATATATAAAATCTTATTCTTAAAACATTTGAAGTATTTTTTCCATGGGAAAAAATCTTAGTCATAGGTTTTCCTTTTTGTTAAAACAAGCATCAATGCCGTAAAAAACAGATCAAAGTCTGGGCAGTTGTCATTTCCGTTTTCCGCACTTTTAATGGCATTTTTAACCTTCGAAATCCGCGAATTGTCCGTCCCTTCATTGAGTATGCGCTGATCAACATATGTTTCAATAGCATCAATAATTAAAAAAACAACTGCTAATTTATCTGCAAATAAAATTTGATATGCTAATTGTCTGTATGTCAACCAAATAAATTTTCATGCAGAGTTCTTAATCTGAAAACCAGGTTCGGAGGAGTTCTCTGACTCATCCCCCGGGTGAATCGGACATGTACATGATCTATGTGAGGCTTTGGCCCAAGGAATTTCCTTGGACTCCCGGGAACATTGCTTTTCGATTCCCACTTCATTCCGTTCCAGATAACATGCTCTATTCCTAATTCGTCAGCATTCCACATAAACATGTCAAACAATCCGTCTCCGATTTTTTTTTCATTTGGCATTGAAACACGCACATAAATATCAGCAGCTATTCCATATTCATGTCCACCACCGATGGACCCGGGAGTAAAACCACCTACAATTCCAAGAGAACGCCACATAGGTACCTCCGGGAAAATTTTGGGAAAATAATATTTTAGATGCACGACTATTGGTTGATTCGCATCTTTCCTCAATCCTTTCCAATCCAAAGCACTCATATTGTCATCTCATTTTATTAATTCAACTAAGCAAAAAGCCTGACATAATAATATTCTTTCAGGTTTTTATCAAGGTAAAATTACGAAAAAAAATGAAATTCAAATGAATCCAATAGAATAAAACACCATATAAAGACTCATTAATTCTTTGCTGTAGGCAGCATAATGACCATAGAACTTAAAGATGTGTTTATTATTAACGCAGCAGGGTATATTATAGCTAAAAATTTTTCTTATTGTTTGAATTTGCTGTCGTATGGTAGTATCAGCAGTGGGTATATTATTTGTTTTTAAAAAACTCTTATTATGTATTTGAAAACGATAACGTTTCCTCATAAAAAAGCATTTTCATATAATGAAGATTAACTATACTATTTAAGATAAAATCTAAAAACAGTGTTTATTATTTTTAAGAAGATAATAACACTAATTTCAGAAAAGTCTTGTGAGGCAATTAAATTGTGCTTTCTCATTTTCAAATAGTAAATCTGTCCTTTTTATCTTAATACGCCATAAACCTTTTTCGCCAAAATTAGTGTATAGCCACCACCTATACCGCAGGATCAATCTTTCATATATTTTTGTAGGTCAGGAGAATAATAGGAGCCTTTCACAGGGCAGATCACTTTTTTTATAGCTTTATCCTCCGTTATATCTCCTCAGATTTCCCAAATTCAGATGTGAAATTTGCTAATGAAATGTGGGCATCAATCCGGTTTAACGATTTTCGTTATTCCTGGCCATCTCCAAAGTGAAGAAATAACCAACTTGATTAGAGATGGTGAATTCTATTTATTCAGTATGTGAACGATTAGAATCTATAATGAAGATCCTTAAATCATGTTCATCACCACTTAATAAGCCTCATTCTTTGGGTGATAAGATAAAACCAATTTAGCAAATATTTATGTTCACGCTCTCCTGAGGGGGTAATAAAAGGTTTTAGTATGAAGCACTGAATTCAATGATCAGCATACTGTAGAAGTATCTTCCTTCAGATTGTAATAAGAAAGCTATTTGTAATAGCCGAGTGAACACGGCTTCAAATCCAATATAACCGATTACATGATTTATCAACCATGTCTGTCATTTAGAACACGTACATATATATAGATGCATATATGTTTAATCCTATAAAATAATATATGCCCCACAAAGATGTTTTCTGTAAAAGAACTGGTGACAGGTGAGGAATATGGATACACCTATTCTCTCACACAGAAATCAAGCAGAATATATGCAAACTGTGTGCAAATAAAAAAGAGCTACAATTTTCGTCATTGTAACTCTTTGATTTTCAGTCTCCTCGGTGGGACTCGAACCCACGGCCCGCTGATTAAGAGTCAGCTGCTCTACCAACTGAGCTACGAAGAGCAATCGGTTTTTGCCGGCGCAAAAATAGAAATAATAATGGTTTCCGGAAAAAATTCACTTTTTAAATAAAGGAATCCCACTCGTCTCATTGGGCAGGAGTCTCCCTGACTACCAGCTGAAGCACATTTTTACCTCCGGTATAGCGGTAGTCGACGCTGCTGCAACGGTTACGGATGATGTTCAGTCCGATGTCGTCTTCCAGGGCTCCCTCTTCCAGGGGGTTAAACGGCAATCCCGTACTTTCGCAGAGCAGTTCCACGCTTCCGTCTTTTTCGGAATAGGAGAGGGTGATGTCGATATCGTGGTACTCCTCTTGTACGATCAGGGCCTCTTCGGCCACCTGGATCACATACCCTGTGACGGTTTTAGAGAGCATGTGTTTTTCGCAGAAGGCTTCGATTTCGCCGTTCATGGCGTAGAGGTCGAAATCTTTGCTGGCGATGTGGTATCTGAGGCTCCGGATCCGGTGGATGAAAGCTTTGGTTTTAGCTTTTTGCGGGTTTTTAAAGATGCTTTCCGGGGGGCCTTCTTCGTAGATGATGCCTTCGTCCATATAAAACACACGGCTGGAAGTGTTCCTGGCAAATTCCATCTCGTGGGTTACGATGATCATGGTCATGCCCTCGCGTGCCAGCCGCCGGATGACAGCCAGCACTTCGCTGACCATGGTGGGGTCAAGGGCGGAAGTCGGCTCATCGAAAAGCAGGATCTCAGGTTCCATAGCCAGGCAGCGCGCAATGGCCACCCTTTGCTTCTGTCCACCCGAAAGTTCATCGGGGTAGCTGTAGCCTTTTTCGCCCAATCCCACCAGTTTAAGGAGTTCCATGGCCCTGGCCTCCGCCTCCTTTTTAGGCTTTCGGAGCAATTTCACAGGCCCCAGCGTCAGGTTCCGGAGTACCGTCAGGTGCGAATAAAGGTTAAACGACTGGAATACCATACCCATCCGTTGCCTGATCAGGGGCACGTTGGTTTTCTTCGCAAGGAGGGGGATCCCGTCGATGGTAATACTTCCCCCGGTGGGGGTTTCCAGCAGGTTAAGACACCGCAGGAACGTACTCTTACCCGTACCCGACGGTCCGATGACGGAGATAATTTCCCCTTTCCTGATTTCAGCGTTGATATCTTTCAGTACGGTTGTATCGCCGAAACTCTTTGATAAATGGGTTACTGTGATCATTTCCCTTTTTCTTTGGCGATGGAACGTTGTTTGTGTTTCGGGTCGACCGAAAACTCGATCCTGGACAGGCCCCACGACAGGAGCCAGGCCAGTACCAGGTATAGCACCGCTGCCATGATCAGCGGGAAAAAGGCGTCGAAGGTGCGGCTGCGGATGATGTCGCTTGCCTTGGTCAGGTCCTGCACGGCAATGTATCCGACAATGGAGGTCATTTTGAGCAGGGAAATAAATTCCCCCTTGTAGACGGGAAGGACCCTGCGCAAGGCCTGAGGCATGATAATGTGCATAAAGGTTTGCAGTTTGGTAAAACCTCCGGCAATGCCTGCCTCCTGCTGTCCCTTGTCGACACTTTCGATCGAGGTCCTGAACATTTCCGAAACATAAGCGCCGAAGTTAAGCCCGAAAGCCAGCACAGCCACCAACGCAGGGTTGATATTCACCGAAGCAAATACCACGTAGTAGATGATCATCAGCAGCACCAGCACGGGGGTTCCCCGCAGCAGGCTGATGTACAACCTGGCTGCGGATTGCAGCAGCCGGCTGGCCGACATCCGCATGTAGCAGATCACTCCCCCGAACAAGGTCCCCAGAAGGGCTGAAAACAAGGTGATCAGGATGGTCAGCTTCAAACCGTCCAGAATCAGCAGGTATCTTTTCTCCAGAATGATGTTGCTGTGGAAACTCTCTCCTGCTGCCTGCAGAAATGACTTCTTTACCTTGTGTTCTGTTGCATCCAGGCCGCTGATGTTCTCTTTCAGAGCAAAGAGGCTTACCCCCGAGGCATAATAAGGATCCGAAAAGTCGACCTGTTTTTCCCTCTCTTCGGTGATCATCATCGAACAGGTGGTAATGTCGACCTTATTGGTGACAATCGAGGCTATCATGCTTCCGAAGGGGATATCGATGGGTTCATAGGCCATTCCCTGGGAAGCTGCGAAACGCATCGACAGTTCGATGTCGAACCCTGCCAGCTTACCGTCCTTCAGGATGGTGAAAGGAAGGCCTCCGTCGCTGACGATTCCGTTCCGGAGGGTGCCGTTCGTGCCTCCAACGTCTATCCCGGGCATGGTGGTCTCTCCAAGGTCCATCCAGCGCGAAACCATGTCATCGTAAACGCCGTCCGACTTGATCTCTTTCAGGAATACATTGAATTTCTCCCTCAGCCCGTCGTTGTTTTCGTTGAAAGCAGCGGCGATGGGAACTGTATAGAGGTTGGCCGCAAATAACCCAAGGTCGGGATTCTTTGCGAATATCTCCTTCAGCCCGACGTGATCGGCAAAACCTACGTCTACCTTGTTCAATTTTACTGCCGTCAGCATATCGGTGACATTCTGGTACTGCAAAATGGCAGCATCGGGGAAATCACGCTTGGCGAACATATCCTGAATCGATCCCATCAGCACGCCGATTTTTTTATCGCGGATATCCTCTGTTTGCCCCAACCTGAGTTTGGCTGATTTTTCGATGTTCTTCTTCAGAGCGATAAGGCTGGTGCCTGAGATAAAATAGGGATTTGAAAAATCGATCTCTTTCTGCCGTTCTTCCGTTATGGTCATGCAGCAGGCGGCCACATCGATCTTATCGGTTTTGAGGGCAGCCAGCATGGTGGCGAAAACGAGGTCGACGGGAACAAACGTTTTACCGAGGTAAGCTGCAAACCTTTCGGCCAGTTCGATATCCAAACCCGCCAGGTTTCCGTTGTACAAAAAGGCAAAGGGCATCCCCATGTTTTTATCGATGCCCACTTTCAGGATGCCGTTTTTATTCGAACTTTCAATGGCAGGCATTTCCTTGTTCTGCTGTTTCACCCACCTGTCCTCCATATCCTCCAGAATCCCGTTCGCTTTGATTTCGCCCAGAAAAGCATTGAACTGGCTTCTCAGTTCAGGATTGTTTTTATTGAATCCGGCCCCTATGGGATTGGTAATAACCCCCCTCTGGAGAATGCCGATCTCCTCGTAATTCTGAAGGATCTCGGCCAGGAACGCATCATTGAAAATTGCTGCATCGATTTTTCCTGAAACCATGGCCAGTGTCAGGTCGGGAACCGTCTGGAACTCTGATAATCTGGCTTCCGGATAGTTGTTTTTGGCATAGGTATCTCCAACCGATCCGAGTAAAACCCCGATTCTTTTGTCTTTAATATCTTCCTCTGAGCTGAATTTTTGTTTCGGTGGACTCATTGCCTGCGCAGGGGGTCTTTTCACGAGCGCGGCGATGCCGCTGGGGTAGTAACTTTCAGAGAAGAGGACACTTTTAGCTCTTTCCTCCGTAATAGAGAGCCCGGCACCTATCATGTCAACTTTTCCTGCAATCAGGGCAGGCAGCATGGCTCCGAATTCCATATCGGTGATCTCGGTTTTTTTGCCCATATACAAGGCCACCCTTGAGGCAAATTCAATGTCAAATCCCACCGGTTTGCGGCTGGCATCGTAAAAAGACATGGGTTCGGTCACTGCAGCGGTGCCGAACCGCAAGATGCCGTTCTCACCGCTGAATTGGAATTCGGGCATGGGTGCCGGGCTTCCCTTTTCCGGGAACCAGCGCGCCATCATGTCGTTGTAGGTCCCGTCGGCTTTCATCCGGTGCAGCACCGTATCGATGGCCGCCTTCAGTGCCTGGTTCTCCGGCTGTACCGCAAACCCATACCGGTCATCTTCCAGCAATTCAGACAGCACCATCACCCCCTGGTTTTTGGCGGCGATGTTTTTCAGTACCGGGAGATCGTAACTGGTGGCGTCCGCTTTGCCATCCCTGACAGCCAGGGCGCAGTCGAGAATGGTGTTGTAATAGATGATTTTTGCGTCGGGAAACCGCTTCAGTACCATCTGGTCTGCTACCGTTCCTGTCGGGACAGCAAAGGTTTTCCCTCCCTCCAGCATCTCCAGGCTGGTGATGGTACGCCCTTCCGGCCTGCATCCGGCAAGACATAGCCACAGGACACTTGCTGCTAAAACCGGGATTTTGTTCATAGGTCAAAATTTTTTCATGAACAGGGGTCATTCCGCGAATCAGAGGTACCTGGCGCTGCCGGACTTTGTTCCCCAAAGGGTTGATCAGCTTGGTCAGATCAAAAAATCCTTGGTTTTTCCAAAATTCAGGGAATGAACCTTCCAGACCGGCGCCAGGTCGGTTTTTCAACCCACAGAAATGCCGGTGACGCCGCTTGGATTGGTAAAGGTAGGAAATTTGAAGGACACATTCTTCACAGTCCGGGATTTGTTTTTGCATGAAAAGCACCCCCAAGTCCCGCAGGGAGTGATGACATTGTTAATAAACTTGCGTATATTTGGTTTCCAGACAAACCGTTTTATTTCAAGGATATGAAAAACCCGTATTTCAGAATGTTAAGCCTGGCGGTCGTAGCGGTTTTGGTGCTGCTGGCCGCTGCTTCGTGCGGACGGAAAAAAGGAGAAGCTCAACCCGGACGGAAAATCGCACTGGTCCAGTTCAACGATTCCCCCCTGTCGGAGCTTTCAAAGGAAGGCCTTATTACCGGACTCTCCATGAACGGAATGGTGGAAGGTAAAGATTATGAATTCAGTGTCAGCAATGCCCAGGGCGATATCAGCACACTGAATCTGATTATGGATGGCATCGTCAACAACAAGCCGGATCTTCTCTTCGTCACTTCTACGCCCGTCTTGCAGGCGGCAATCCGGAAAATTAAAGACATTCCGGTGGTTTTTACGGTCATTGCCGATCCCGTTCTGGCCGGGGCAGGCAACAGTTTCACCGAACACCTTCCCAATGTGACGGGTATCTCCACCCTTGGCGACTATAAGGGAATGGTGGAGATGATCCGGCTGGTGGTACCGCAGGTCAGGAGTGTCGGCACGATCTTCACCCCCGGGGAGGTCAACTCGGTGAACAACCTCAATGAATTTAAACAATTTGCCGGGGAGGCAGGTATCGAGGTGATCGGTGTGCCGGTGAATGCGGCTACCGAGGTAGCCGATGCCACCCAGTCGCTGATATCCCGGAAGCCGGACCTGGTATGCCAGATCATCGACAACCTCACCTCCTCCGCCTTTGCCAGTATCATTAAGACCTGCCGGGAAAGGAACATGCCGGTTTTCGGGTTTGTCAGCGACCAGGCTGTGATGGGGGCAGTGCTGGTAATCTCGAGGGATTATACCCAGGCAGGCATCGATGCAGCCAGGCTGGCTGACCGGATTTTTAAGGGTGAAGACATAGCCTCCATACCCTTCGAGTTTGTCAGCAAGACCAACATCCTGCTGAATCCGGCGGCGGCAGAACGGTACGGGATCCGGTTTCCCGAAGCGGTATATGCCAGGGAACAGGTGGTTGTGATGAATGAGGCAGGAAATTGAGCAGTTGCTTCGTACGTCCGGCGTGGATTCTTCATTTAGTTTTATCTTTATCCAAAACAAGAAAGTATGGAATACCCCAGGTTGGTCAGCAATGACCGCTGGCTGGAGCCGTATGCCGGAGTCATCGCCAGGAGGCAAACCGCTGCAGCTGAGAAGAAAGAACGTCTGGTCCGCGGTGGGTCGCTGGCCGGCTTTGCCACCGGTTATCTCTATTTTGGCCTTCACCGGACCCCGGACGGGTGGGTGGTCAGAGAGTGGCTGCCCAATGCCTCTTCGGTTTTCCTGGTCGGAAGTTTCAACGGCTGGCAGGAAGAGGAGCGCTTTGAGTTCCTGCCCCTGGCCCACGGAGTCTGGCAATTGGAGTTGCCGCACGGAAGCCTGCAGCATGGCGACCTTTATGCCTTGATGGTCCACTGGCCCGGGGGTTCCGGAAAGCGAATCCCTGCCTGGGCTGCAAGAACCGTCCAGGATGAGAAGACCTATATCTTCAATGCCCAGGTGTGGGACCCCGCGGAGCCTTACCAGTGGAAAAACGGAACTTTTGCACGTCACGGGGAAGCCCCGCTGATCTATGAAGCCCACGTGGGAATGGCCGGAGAGGAAGAAAGGGTCCATACCTACAACGAATTCCGGGAGAACATGCTCCCCCGGATCCGCGATAACGGTTACAACACCATCCAGCTGATGGCCATCCCGGAGCACCCCTATTATGGCAGCTTCGGTTACCATGTATCGGGCTTCTTTGCCCCTTCTTCCCGATTCGGGACTCCCGAGGAGCTGAAGCAACTGGTCGATGAAGCCCACACCATGGGAATCTCGGTAATCATGGACCTGGTCCATTCTCACGCTGTCCGTAACGAGATGGAAGGCCTTGGCCGGTACGACGGAACCCGCTACCAGTTTTTCCACGATGGCGCACGCGGGGAACATCCTGCCTGGGACTCTTACTGTTTTAACTACAACAAAAATGAAGTGCTTCACTTCCTGCTCTCCAACATCAAATACTGGCTCGATGTGTACCGTTTCGATGGTTACCGCTTCGACGGCGTCACCAGTATGCTCTACTTTGATCACGGCCTTGGAAAGGCTTTCAGCAGTTACAGCGATTATTTCGGCGACAACTGCGATGAAAAGGCAGTCACCTATTTTGTCCTTGCCAACCAGTTGATGAAGGAGGTAAACCCTTCGTCGCTCAGCATTGCCGAAGACATGAGCGGCATGCCGGGGCTTGCGGTGCCCGCGGCTGACGGGGGCCTCGGCTTCGACTACCGGCTCTCCATGGGAGTCCCCGATTACTGGATTAAAATCATCAAGGAAAAAAAAGACAATGAATGGCACATGGGCGACCTCTTCCACCAGCTGACTTCCAAGCGGATGGAAGAAAAGGTGGTCAGTTATGCTGAGTCGCACGACCAGGCTCTGGTTGGTGATAAAACCCTTATATTCCGGCTTATAGATAAGGAGATGTATTTCAGCATGCGGAAAGACCAGCCCAACCTGCTGGTAGACCGCGGTATTGCCCTCCACAAGATGATCCGGCTGGCAACCCTTGCCTGTGCCGGGGGTGCCTATCTTAACTTTATGGGTAACGAGTTCGGCCATCCCGAGTGGATTGATTTTCCACGGGAGGGCAACAACTGGTCGTACCGCCATGCACGCCGCATCTGGAGCATCGCCTCCGACACGGAACTGAAATTCCACTGGCTCCTCGATTTCGACCACGAGATGATCGCCCGGTTCCGGAACCACCGGATCCTCGATATCCCGCCGGTGGATCTGGTTTGGGAGAAAAATGACGACCAGGTGCTGGCCTTCCACCGGGGTCCCTTCCTGTTTGTGTTCAACTTCAACCCCGTCACATCGTTTACCGGATATGGGATTCCTCTGGGTGCCGGCAAGTACCGGGTGGTGCTGAGCAGCGACAACGGCCGGTTTGGCGGACAGGACCGCATCGACGAAGCCCTGACCTATTATACCCTTCCTGCGTCCGGTGCCGGCAGCCAGCACTTTCTGTACCTGTATCTGCCGGCACGGACCGCGGTGATGTTCATACGGGAGGAATATAAAAAAATCAACTAAATGCCGCGTTTCCGAACTCCTGTGATGGTTCCGCCTGCACCCCGCAAGTCAGGCTGCCACCATACCCATCTCCTCATCGGGTCTTGCTTTACTGAAAATATAGGGCTTAAGATGACGGAACGGAAAATCAGCGCCGATATCAATCCTTTTGGCATTGTATATAATCCGGTTTCGGTGGCGGCAACCCTGGAAAGACTCGTTGAAGGCCGTGAATGGCGGGAGGAGGAGCTAATCAGGCATGGCGGGTTGTGGCACAGTTTCAGCCATCATGGTGACTTTTCGGGGGAGAGTGCCGCGGAAGCTCTATCGCGCATAAACAGCCGTTTGCTTTTTTCGTCCCAATACCTGCGGAAGGCGGATTTTCTGGTGGTGACCCTGGGTACCGCCCGGGTGTACGAACTGAAGTCCACCGGCGCGGTGGTTGCCAACTGCCATAAGATCCCGGCAGGCCAGTTCCGCCATTTCCACCTGGAGGTGCCGGTAATCGCCGGTACCTTGCAGAGAGCCCTGGAAAAGGTGTGGGAAGTAAATCCCGGAATACACGTGATCCTCACTGTCAGCCCGGTGCGCCACCTCAGCGACGGGGCTGTGGAAAACCAGCTCAGCAAGGCCCGGCTCCTGGTGGCGGTGCACACCCTGGCCGAAGCCTGCGGAGAGCAAAAGTGCACCTATTTCCCCGCCTACGAAATCGTAATGGATGAACTTCGCGATTACCGGTTTTATGCCCCCGACATGGTCCACCTTTCACAAACCGCCGTTGACTATATATGGGAAAAATTCTCCGGCTGGCTGTTTGAAAAAGCAGACCTGGAGTTGATGCGCCAGGCCGAAGAGATTGTCAGAGCCGTCAACCACCGTCCTTTCCGAAAACAGAGCCCGGAGTTCCGCGCCTTTTTAACTGGTTCGCTGCACAAAACCCGCGACCTGGCGAAAAGGTTTCCCTATCTTGATTTTTCCGCTGAAATTGCGTATTTTTCCGGTGCACTGGTGCATCTCCCGGATTGTGAGGCTCCCGGATGACCGATCAGTCCGGAAGGCCGTAAAACCTGACTTTTGTTTAATCAGACATTCAGCTGTATGAGTTACATTCATTTCAATCCTTCGCGCCTGACAAACCTGGAGTTTACCACCCAGCGGGAGATCATCCGTACGAATCATGCCGGTTCGTACATTTCGACGACCCTTAACGGGTGCAATACTCGGAAGTATCATGGTTTGCTGGTGTGTCCGGTAGGGTCGCTGGGGGGAACCAAACACGTGATTCTGTCGGCCCTCGATGAAAGCGTCATCATTAAACGCTCCGTTTTCAACCTGGCTGTCAGACGCTACCAGGGAGGTTACCTGGAGCCTAAAGGGAACAAGTATCTCCAGGGTTTTGATTTCGAGAAGATACCCCGTTTCTCCTTCCGGATAGGGAGCACCCTGCTCACCAAGGAGCGGCTGCTGGTCGAGAAGGAACCGCAGTTGCTGGTGCGTTACACCCTTGCTGCCTCGGAAGTACCTGTGAGCATGCAGTTCAGGCCTTTTGTGGCCTTCCGGAATATACACGGACTTAGCAAGAGCAACCTGTATGCCACGACCCGTTACGACCTGAAACCCAACGGTATCAGCCTCTGCCTGTACGACGGTTATCCCGGTCTCAGCATGCAATTCAGCAAAGAGGCTGAATTTGTCCCTGCTCCCGACTGGCATTACAACATTGAATACATAAAGGAAAAAAACAGAGGCTATGATTGCCTGGAAGACCTGTACACCCCGGGGTTTTTCGAGCTGACCCTGAAACCGGGAGAGTCGGTGGTTTTTTCCGCCGCTTTGTTTGAGGGAAATCCACAGATGTTCAAGCGTCAGTTCAGCCGGGAGGAAAGCAAGCGGATCAGCCGCGACTCATTTCAGGGATGCCTGCGGAATGCTGCCAACCAGTTTATCCAGTACCATAACGACACCGCCGCGGATATCATTGCGGGATTTCCGTGGTACAACAGCATCAGCCGGCAGACCTTCATTGCACTGCCCGGGTTACGGATCGCCCAGTCGGAGCGGCGCCTGGCTCTGGAGGTTCTCTCCACCTACCTGCCCCATCTGAAACGGGGATTGTTCCCCTTTTCGATTGCTGCCCCGGACCCGCAATACAACAGCGCGGACGCCTCGCTCTGGTTTATCTGGACCCTTCAGCAGTTTAAAAGCCAGGGATCCCGTTTCATGGAGTTCGGACCTCCCTTTTACCGGGCGGTGAAAGAGATTCTCGAAAATTACCGGGCAGGAACCTTTCTGGTAAGCATGATGGAAAACGGGCTGCTGTTTGCTGCCGAGCAGGGCGTGGCGCTCACCTGGATGGATTCGTACAGCTACGGCCAGCCGTGTGTCCCGCGGTACGGAAAACCGGTAGAGCTGAATGCCCTGTGGTATAATGCGGTCTGTTTTGGTATCGAACTGGCCCGCATGGAAAAAGATGCCGCTTTTCTCGAAGAGTGGTCCTCATTGCCTGCCAGAATTGCAGAGTCGTTCATGAAGACTTTCTGGGACGAGGAAAAGGGATATCTTGCCGATGTGGAAAACAGTTTTTTCACCGACTGGTCGGTACGCCCCAACATGGCCATCGCTGCAGCCATGCTGTACACACCCCTTTCCCGGAGCCAAAGGGAGAAAGTGCTGGAAGTGGTGAAACACCAGTTGCTGACCCCCCGCGGCCTGCGTACCCTTTCTCCCGACGATCAAGCCTACAAAGGTTCCGTGGAGGGATCTCCCGACACCCGCGAGGCTGCCGTCCATAACGGCGCCGCCTTTCCCTGGCTGATCCAGTTTTTTGCCCAGGCATGGCTCTCCCTGCATGGAAAAGCTGGCGTACCCTTTATCCGGAAACTGGTCCAGGGCTTCGAAGCTGAAATGAGTGATAACTGCCTGGCTACCCTGTCGGAATATTACAACGGTTCTCCTCCCCATGCCGGGAAAGGAGCTGTCTCCCAAGCCTGGAATGTGGCTGCCCTCCTGTTTACCCAACAACTTATCACCGAAATAGAAAGCGAATAGCTCATTTTTTCACTTCCACGGTGTTCCGAATCTTTTAGTCTAACATCTTTCAGTCTCTTTGAATGGTCGTTCTGATGTTCGGATGGGAATTTCCGCCCCACATTTCGGGAGGCCTTGGTACTGCCTGCTACGGGCTTACCCGGGGGCTCTCGGAACTCGGTACCACGGGGGTGACCTTCGTGGTTCCCCGGGCGTGGGGCGATGAAGACCCTGCGGGGATGCAACTTCTCGGCGCCAACCGGTTTCCGGTAACCCGGAGCCATTTGGATCGGATGAAAGGAACCCCCGACATGGAGTACCTGGAGGTCTCCTCGGAGCTGATTCCCTATACCACACCGGAGGAGTTCTGGCTCCTGAAAACCGGAAAATACAAGCCAGAGAGCCGCTTTGTGGAGGTTACGGCTGAAGGAACCATTGGCTTCAGTGGTGGCTATGGCGGCGATCTCTTCAGGGAGATACGTGCTTATGCTGTCGTGGCTGCCGGAATTGCTGCCGGCAGGGATTTTGACCTCATCCATGCCCACGACTGGCTGACCTTTCCTGCAGGCATCGCCGCCAAAAAAGCCTCGGGAAAACCCCTGGTGATCCATGTTCACGCCACCGAATACGATCGCAGCGGAGGGGCAGTGAACACTGCCGTATATTCGGTGGAACGGGAAGGTATGGAAATGGCCGACCGGATCATCACTGTCAGCAACCTCACCCGACAGACAGTAATCGAAAAATACGGCATCAGTCCAGGGAAAGTAACCACTGTTCATAATGCAGCTGATGACCCGGCGGAACATTCTCCTCAGGAAGGCGGCAAGGGACTGGCCTGGCCGGTGGTGACCTTCCTGGGGCGGATCACCTGCCAGAAAGGACCGGAATATTTTGTGGAAGCTGCCGCTCTGGTGCTGAAGAAGATGAAACAGGTCCGTTTTGTCATGGCCGGCGATGGCGACCTGATGCCTGCCATGGTGGAACATACCGCACGCCTGGGGATCAGCGACAGATTTCACTTTACGGGTTTCCTGATGGGGGAAGAAGTCAGGCATTTGCTGCGCATCAGCGATGTGCTCATCATGCCTTCCGTATCGGAACCTTTCGGCATCGTACCCCTGGAAGCCATGCAGGCAGGAGTGCCCGTAATCATCTCCCGCCAGTCGGGGGTGGCCGAGGTACTCAGCCATGCCCTGAAAGTCGATTTCTGGGATACCTTTGCCATTGCCGACGCCATCTACGGCTTGCTGAATTACCCGGCATTGCCCCGCCTTTTCATCCGTCAGGGTACCGGCGAAGCCGGCAACCTGAAATGGATCGATGCCGCCCGGGAGGTCTACGCAGTGTATCAAAGCCTCCTCGATGAAGTAAAAAACGATGTTCACTGGGAGTCGGCTCCGGAAAAAGGTGCCATTCCCGTTAAGCCCAACCCTTAATCTATGAAATCCTTATGCTTGTCTTTCCAGGTGCACCAGCCGGTTCATTTCCGGCGTTACCGGTTTTTTGATATCGGGTCGGGTCATTATTATTACGATGATTACAGCAATGAAAACCGGATACGCCGGGTGGCTTCGGAGTGCTATCTTCCCGCCAACGATTTTTTGTTACAGCAAATTAACCGGATGGAAGGAAGGCTGAAGGTCGCCTTTTATCTTTCAGGGGTTACCCTGGACCAGTTCCGGCTGTACGCACCGGAGGTTACCGAATCTTTTCAGAAGCTGGCCGGAACAGGATGTGTCGGCTTCCTGGGGGGCACCTACTCCCACAGCCTGGCAGTCCTGGGCAGCCAGGAGGCTTTTACCGCGCAGGTACTCCAACACCAGGAGGCCATGGCCGGGCTTGCTGGCCAGAATCCCGTCGTATTCCAAAATCCGGGACTTCTCTATTCCGACGAGTTGGGCGCCCGGGTTGCCGGACTGGGATTCCGGGGAATGCTTACCGAAGGCGCCGGGCATATCCTGGGATGGAAAAGTCCCAGATTCCTGTATTGCAATGCGATACATCCACGGTTGAAAATTCTCATGCGCCATGTCCGGTTGAGCGGGGAACTAAGCCGCCTCCATGGAGCAGCAGCCACCTCCGGAAACCTGTTCACTCCTGCCGGCTTCCTGGCGCAAATCCTCGATCCCGAAGATCCCGGCGACCTGGTGAACATCGCCATCGATTATGAGACCTTCGACGGCATCCGCCATACAAAATCAGGCATGCTCCGGTTCCTCGACCATTTCTTTCTTCTGGCAGGACAATCGGAGACCCTCCGGTTCGTCACACCCGGGGAGATAACCGATGAACAGCAACCTGTTTCTCTGATTCATGTTCCTCATCCTGTTTCCTGGGCCGGCGAAGAAAGCGGCCTTTCACCATGGAGCGGCAACGATCTCCAGGAAGAAGCGCTGAACAAGCTTTACAGCCTGGTACCCCTGGTGGAAAAGTGCAACGATCGCCATCTGCTCAACGACTGGAACTACCTGCAGATCAGCGATCACTTCAGGTACATGTCCGACAGCCCTTTCAACGGCCCGGTTCACAACAATGCCAACCCTTTTCTTACACCCTGGGAAGCCTTCATCAACTACATGAATGTTCTGAATGATTTTACCCTCCGGCTGGAACAACAACCCCCGGAGGAAAACCGTGAAGATGAAATCCTCCGGCTCCGCCGGCTTATCCGGGAAAAGGACCGCGAGCTGCTGATACTCCGGAAAGAAAAGGACCAGCTCCGGAAGATCAAAAACCAACCGGGAAAGCAGACATAAAAATACGCCATGGGCCTCCTTATCCCGGGGGAGCAGAGCCATCAGCGCCTGTAAAAAAAGGAGAGCGGGAAAGATTACCCCGCTGCTTAAGTGGAGGTCCGGTCCGGATCTGACCCTGTGATTTTTGCATTGCCAGAACGGGTTTCCTGAATAAAATTGCATTGGTCCCCGGTCGTGAGGGGTGTTTATGGTCTAAAAGAGCGTAAAATTTACTATTATTGCACCGCCAAAAAAAGGAATGATGGAGAATAAGGAAGGGGTCCGGTATATACACCCGCCGGTGGTGGAAATGCCTCAATGGAGAAAGTTTATTGTGGAATCGAGTTTGCCAGAGAGACTGTCGCCCTTGCGCGAACTTTCGCGAAACCTTTGGTGGGTATGGAATAACGAAGCACGCGACCTGTTTCAGTATGTCGATGAAAAGATCTGGGAGAAGTGCGAGCACAACCCGATAGTTTTGCTGGAGCAGGTATCCTACCAACGTTTCCGGGAGCTCCAGAATGATGCCGTCTTCACGGGGATGATGGATGCCACTTATGAGAAGTTCCTTGCTTACATGAAGGAACGGGAGAGCCTTCCCTCACCGCAGGTTGCCTATTTCAGCATGGAATACGGATTGCACGACAGCCTGAAGATTTTTTCGGGGGGTTTGGGTGTTCTTGCCGGCGATTACCTGAAAGAGGCCAGTGATTCCCGGGTGAATCTTGTGGGTGTCGGGTTGCTGTACCGGTATGGCTATTTCCGCCAGAACCTGACCATGTATGGCGACCAGATTGCCCAGTATGTGCCCGAGCACTTCTCCAAGATTCCCGTATTGCCCACCCTGGATTCCGAAGGCAACTGGATCAGAATCGAACTGGAATACCCGGGAAGGACAGTCACGGCGAAGGTCTGGGAGGTGTATGTGGGGGCTGTCAAACTCTACCTGCTCGATACGGATGACGACATCAACCAGGATTACGACCGTAACATCACCTTTAATCTTTACGGGGGTGATAATGAAAACCGGCTGAAACAGGAGATCCTGCTGGGTATCGGGGGTATCCGCCTGCTGCGGAAGCTGGGGTACACCCCCGACATCTACCATTGTAATGAGGGGCATGCTGCCCTGATTGGCATGGAGCGGATCCTGAACCTGATCAGGGATTGCCAGCTTACCTTTGCAGAGGCCAAAGAGGTCGTCAGGGCTTCCACGCTGTTTACCACCCATACTCCTGTGCCGGCAGGCCACGATTCGTTCCATGTCGACCTTTTCAGGGTATACATGGGTCATTACCCGGCCTTGCTGGGTCTCAGCTGGGATGAATTTGTGTTCCTGGGAAAAGCAAGGCCCCAGGAAGACCACTTCAACATGAGTTACCTGGCCTGCCAGCTGTCGCACGGCATCAACGGCGTCAGCCTCCTGCACGGCGAAGTCAGCAAGAGAATCCTGAAAGACCTCTATGCCGGTTACCTGGAAGAGGAAATCGAAGTGGGATATGTGACCAACGGGGTGCACTATTCGACCTGGACAGCCAAGGAGTGGAAGGATATCCACAATCAGTATTTCGGGGAGGACTTTGTCTCTCATCTGTTGGAGGCGGAGCGGTGGCAAAAGATCTATTCGGTGCCCGATGAGCGGATCTGGAAGATCCGCCAGGAGTCGCGTGAAAAACTGGTCCACTATATCGTACAGCGTTTCTCCGACACCTGGATTCAGCGGAACGAGAATCCCAAGTTCATCACCGAACTCTCCGACATTCTGGATCCAAAGGCGCTGACGCTTGGTTTTGCGCGGCGTTTTGCCACCTACAAACGGGCTCATCTGTTGTTCCGCGACATGGAACGGTTGGCAAGGATCGTGAATCATCCGCAGCGGCCGTTACAGATTATCTTTGCCGGAAAGGCACATCCTGCCGACAAAATGGGGCAGGACCTGATCAAGAATATCGTGGAGATTTCCAAGCTGCCCCAGTTCAAGGGAAAGATCCTCTTTGTGCAGAATTACGACATGAACCTGGCCAAGATGCTGCTTCAGGGCGTGGATGTATGGCTTAATACCCCGACCCGCCCCCTGGAGGCTTCCGGTACCAGCGGCGAAAAGGGCGTGATGAACGGAACCCTTCATTTTTCAGTACTCGACGGATGGTGGGTCGAAGGATACCGCAAAGACGCCGGATGGGCCCTGCCTCAGGAAAGATCGTACGATGTCCAGGACTTCCAGGACGAACTGGATGCCGGCACCATTTACAACACCCTCGAAGATGAAATTATCCCTGCCTTCTATGACAGAAATAGTACCGGTGTGCCTGAAAAATGGATCCGCTTTATCAAGAATACCATCGCCCGGGTAGCCCCTGACTATACCACCCGCAGGATGATCCGTGATTACCAGGATAAGTTTTATACGCCCCTTTTCCTGAGATCCTCCAAACTCCGGGATCAGGATTTCAGGGTCGCCAAAGAACTCGCCGCCTGGAAATACTGGGTAAGCTCCGTCTGGGACGATATAGAGATTAAAGAGATGCAGATATCGCACGGCATTACCAACCTGATGCACATCGGGCAGGATTACCCCGCCAGGGTGGTTGTCGATCTGAAAGGTCTCTCCTGCGAGGAGGTGGGACTCGAACTCGTCATCACCACCAATGGCAACAACCAGCCACTGAAGCTGGTGGAGAAAATGGAGTTCTCGGTAGTGAGCTGTGTAGATAGCCTTGCCACCTATAGCCTGGATGTCCATCTCCAGAAGGCGGGTACCTTCAGTTACGGGCTCCGGCTCTTTCCCAAGAATGAAAATCTGGCGCACCGGCAGGATTTCCGGTACGTAAAATGGCTATAACTGATAAAAGGGCTGAAATGGAAAAGGTCAACCTGGGCGGGAAGATCAGGCAATACCGTGAGCTGCGGATGATTTCGCGTGAAGAGCTTGCCTTGAACAGCCATCTTTCCGCCGGTCAATTAGAGAAGATCGAAGAAGAGGGTGTGATACCCAGTCTGGGTCCTCTGATCCGGATAGCGCGGGCCCTGGGGGTTCGTCCGGGGACCTTCCTCGACGATAGCGGGCAGGTGGGACCCGTAGTAATGAAAGCCGGAGCAGCGCAGCAGTCCGTGAGTTTTGCCTCGAGTGACCCCGACTCCCGCCAGCACCTCAACTTTTTCTCCCTGGCAGCGGATAAGACCGGACGGCACATGGAACCCTTCCTCATCGACATCTTGCCCTCGAGTGCCTCTGATTACATGCTCTCCTCACACGAAGGCGAGGAATTCATCTTCGTCTTGGATGGAACCGTTGAAATCAACTATGGCAGGGAACTCTACCGCCTTGAAAAGGGAGACTCCATCTATTACGATTCGATTGTCATGCACAATGTCCATGCGGGGAGCGCTGAGCCCGCCCGTATCCTGGCCGTTGTCTATACACCCGTCTGACAGGCGGGGCTGCAAACAAACCTGAAATCCTTTCCGGTAACCACATGCAACTGCTCGACTGTACCTTAGGCCACATTCTGGAAAAGTGGGCCCTTGAGAGTCCTGATCACGATTTCATTGTCTATCCCGACCGGAATCTCCGGTTTACCTATGCCGAATTCAACGAACGTGTGGATCGTCTGGCCAAAGGACTCCTGTATATTGGAGTCCAGCCGGGATGCAAAGTGGGTATCTGGGCCCGGAATGTGCCTGACTGGCTGACCTTTATGTTTGCCAGCGCCAGGATCGGGGCCGTCCTGGTGACCATCAACACCAGCTACGGAATGGCAGAGCTGGAATTTGTGCTTGAAAATGCCGATATCCACACCCTCTGTATGGTCGATGGTTACCGCGATACCGATTACCTGCGGATGATCGGGGAACTGGTGCCCGAACTGAAGGAACAATCCCGCGGGGAATTGAAGTCCGCCCGATTTCCGGAGCTGCGGAACGTCGTATTCATCGGTCAGGAAAAACACCGGGGCATGTACAACACGCAGGAATTGCTGCTCCTGGGCATCCATGTCGACGATTTCGAGATCGAGAGCCTCTGCGAAACCCTCAGCTGCCACGATGTGGTCAATATGCAATACACCTCCGGGACCACCGGTTTTCCCAAAGGAGTCATGCTATCGCACCATAACATCCTGAACAATGGCTATTCGGTGGGGCAGTGCATGCGGTTCACTGCTGCCGACAAGGTGATGACACCGGTGCCTCTTTTCCATTGTTTCGGCTGCGTACTGTCGCTCTGTGCGGTCATCACCCATGGCGCCACCATGGTACTTGTCGAGGAGTTTGATCCACTGATGGTGCTGGCATCGGTGCAACGCGAAAAATGCACGGCTATCTATGGCGTTCCTACCATGTTCATTGCTGAGCTGAACCATCCCATGTTCGATATGTTCGACCTTACCAGCCTGCGTACCGGCATCATGGCAGGCTCACTTTGTCCGGTGGATACCATGAACCAGGTGATGACCCGTATGCACGCCCGGGATATCATCATCGTGTATGGGCTTACCGAGAGTTCCCCGGGGATGACGGCCACCCGGACCCACAATTCGCCGGAGACGAAAGCTACCACGGTAGGTTTCGAACTTCCCAACGTGGAAGTAAAAATCGTCGATCCCGAAACAGGCCGGGAGTGCCCTGCCGGTGAGCAGGGAGAGATTTGCTGCCGCGGCTACAACGTGATGAAAGGCTATTATAAAAATGAGGAGGCTACCCGCAAGGCCATCGATGCAGAAGGATTCCTCCACTCAGGAGATCTTGCCGTGAAGTCAGCTGAAGGCTTTTATCGCATCACCGGCCGGATTACCGACATGATCATCCGCGGTGGCGAAAATATCTATCCCCGTGAGATTGAGAACTTCCTCTATAAAATGGAGCAGGTGGAGGCCGTGGAAGTGGCAGCGGTCCCCAGCCCCCGCTACGGCGAAAAGGTGGGCGCTTTTATCCGCGTAAAAAAAGGGTACTCCCTGTCTGAAGCAGAAGTGCTGGATTTCTGCCGCGGACAGATCGCACGGTATAAAATCCCGGAATACCTGTTTTTTGTCACCGATTTCCCGATGACCGCCAGCGGGAAAATCCAGAAGTTCAGACTTACGGAAATGAGTGTCGGTTTGCTGAGGGAGCAAGGCAGGGAGATTATCTGACCCTGCCTGCCATGGCATCGGCGAGGAGGATCAGTTTACCGGCCGCCTCCTCCTTCATAGCTCCTTTCGCTTCTGCCGGCTCACCCACCAGTTCCCATCCGCAGTTTTCAGCAAAGGCCATCAGATTTTTCACCCCTCCTCCGCTCCACAGGTAATTGCCGAAGATTCCCAGAAAGTGGTTTTTGATACTTAGGTGTGTGAGGGCGGTGACCAGTTCCTGCACCGGGGGAAACAGCTCGTTGTTGTAAGCGCAGCTTCCGAGAATCAGCCCCCGGAACCTGAAAATGTCGTTGATGAGGTAGGAAACATGGGTTTTGGATGCATCGTAAACCCGGAGGTTTCTGATGCCCTGGCCGGCCAGACGGCGGGCAATGACCTCGGCCATCGCCTGGGTATGGCCGTACATGGAGCCATAGACAATAACCACGCCCTCCTCCGGGGTGTAGGAACTCCACCGGCTATAGCGGTCAGTAACCCACTCCGGGTTGGTGCGCCACACCGGACCATGGGTGGGAGCGATTATCCGGATCTTCAGTCCGGCCAGTTTCGCAATGGCGCGTTGGGTGTGGGCACAGTATTTCCCCACGATGTTGGTGAAATAACGCATCATTTCCGGTTCGTAATAGCCGGGATCGATTTCGTCATCAAAAAGAGCCCCGTCGAGGGTGCCGAAACTCCCGAACGCATCGCCCGAAAAAAGAATACCCCGGTTCATCTCATAGGTGACCATCGTTTCAGGCCAGTGAACCATGGGAATGGTGCTGAATTGAAGCCGGTACTGCCCCAGGTCCAGGATGTCGTTGTCGCTGACTTCCAGAATCCGCTCCGGTGGCAGGTAAAAACTCTCTACCATCCCAAAGGTCTTCCTGTTTCCGACGAGGGTGATGCCGGGGTACCTGGCAACGACGGCTTTTAAGGCGGCTGAATGGTCGGGCTCCATGTGGTTGATGACTAAATAATCCACAGGGCGGTTGCCGGTAAGCTGCTCCACCCGGTCCAGGTATTCATCAATGAACTGCCGCTCTACCGTGTCGACGAGGACGTTCTTTTCACCTGCGATGAGGTAGGAATTGTAGCTGATACCCCGGGGTATGGGCCACAGGTTTTCAAACAGATGGGTACGGCGGTCGTTACATCCCAGGAAATGAATATTCTCGCAAAGAGGGGCTTCTATCATGGTGATGGTTTTTGAATTCCAGGGAGGCAAAAATAGGAAAATTCAGTCAACCCGCTTCCGCCCCGGGCCTCTTTTGTTGCTCCTGTCAATGGCACCATTTTCCGGGAGATTGATTATCTTTGTACCTTTGCTCCCTACCGGTTAACGCTGCAAACCAATAGTATGTCGTTGGAACAGAAACATAAGCTGATGGTTTTCCCAAGGGTCAGTAAATACATCCTGGTATTTTTCATCCTGGCCGCTGTCATCCTGGGGCTCTGGGGTTACAAGGCTTACCGCTATATTTTCCGTAACAATGTTCAAAAGGAATATGTCCTTTATGTGACGGATAAGACATCGTTCGACATGGTCTACGACAGCCTTGAGGTCAATGGCGTCATGCGAAATATGAAGGCCTTCCGGTGGTTGGTTACCTGGAAGAAGTGCAGGGACCGGATTCGCCCGGGGCGTTACCATTTTCGCGAGGGCATGAACACCAACCAGGCTGTCAACATGCTGAGGGCCGGCATGCAAGAGCCAGTGACGCTGGTTTTCAACAATATAAGGACCGTTGAACAGCTTGCCTCCATAGTGAGCCGGACCCTGGAGGCAGATTCCGCCTCGGTGGCCGGGCTCTTTACTGAGGAGACTGCCGGGAAATTCGGATTTACCCTGGAGACCTTCCCCGTCATGTTTATCCCCAACACCTATGAATTTTACTGGACCACCACCGCCTCCGAATTTGCCGACCGGATGAAGAGGGAATATGAGATTTTTTGGAATGAGGAGCGGCAGAACAAAGCCCTGAATGTAAACCTGACACCTGTGGAGGTCGCAACCCTGGCTTCCATTGTGCGGGAGGAAACTGCCAGAAAGAGTGAAAAGCCAAGGATTGCGGGTGTCTACCTGAACCGTCTGAAAAAGGGCATGCTGCTCCAGGCCGATCCGACGGTGAAGTTCGCAGCCGGCGATCCTGCCTTGCGGAGAATCCTGCTCCGGCACCTGGATATCGACTCCCCCTACAATACCTACCTCTATCCCGGGTTGCCCCCCGGCCCCATCAACTTCCCCGACATCCAGTCGATAGATGCCGTACTCAATTATGAACGGCACAACCTTCTTTATTTCTGTGCCAGAGAGGATTTTTCGGGTTTCCACAATTTCTCACGTACCCATGCGGAGCATGCCGTTTATGCTGCCCGTTACCATGCAGCCCTGGATTCAATGCTCCAGGCCCGGAGGGATGCAGATGACAGCCCGGAAGTGGTCCCCGCAATTGAACCGGAACAGCCCTGAATGCAATACCCCGAATACCCTCCACTATCCATCACCGGCAAAGGATGGTCAGACAGGATTTCACGTTGCGTGTCCCCAGACTACCTGTCAGGGTGGTGATTTGCCTCTTCGCCGGTTGAGATAGTTTGCACCATTGGAGCCTGCAGGTATCCGGAATGCAAAACCGGCCATGCAACGAAATGGAAAGGCCCCTGATGAGTAGAATATGATTAATATTGTGTACATTCGGCCGTTTACCTTTTCCGTACCGTGGTGAAAGCAGCTTTCATCCTTTTCCTTTTTGGTTCTCTTTGCGCATGGGCAGCCCCCGTACCTCCGGAGATTTCGCCGGAGGGTACATTGAAAGATTCCCTGTCGCCGGCAGCCATTGCCCGGAAAATCGGGGAATGGAAGGCCATGTCGGATTCCCTGCGGTACCGGCAGCCCGACTCGGCATTCGTAGCTGCCTGGGAAGGTTACAGGTTGGCTTCGCATGACGGAGATCCTTCTGCGCTGGCTGCTTTTCAGGGAAGACTGGGTGCCCTCTACGCTGCATGTGGCATGCCCGACAGCAGCCTCCTCTTTTACAGGCAGTGGCTGACAACCAGCCAGACACACCATCTGCCGGATGAACTGTCAGCGGCTGCCGCCCTTGCGGGGGAATACGCACGTGCCGGCCTCTCAGACCAGGCAATCTGGTTGGGATGGGGCTACAGGAATCAGATCCTGGGCAGCGGCAATCCTTCCCTGCAGATAGAGAACGAGCTGGCCCTGGGAGGTGCCTATGCAGCCTGTGGCCTTACCGATAGTTCCCGCTATTGGGTTGACCGGGCTGTACAGACCAGTCACGCCCACGGCAACCTGCTCATGCCCCGGGTCCTCAGAAACAAGGCTTCCCTGTTGGCCACCGAAGGGGACTACCAGGCGGCTGTGCGGGCGTTACACGAAAGCTGTGACCTGGCCGCCGGAAATGAGGCCCTCGCGGCCGCTGACGCCTGCCTGGACCTTGGGAAAATAATGTCCGAAAATCTCGTGAACCACGATTCAGCACGCTATTATTTCCGCCTGGGACTGGTTCGGTCCCGCCAGGCAGGGTACCTGACCGGGGAGGCCCTGATCAACAAATATATGGGACTCTCCTGGTACCGCCAGGGAAATCCCGACAGCGCCATGGTTTATTTTGACCTGGCCCTGCAGCAATTACAGCGGGTTCCCCAAATCCTCGAACTGCTGCCCATGTTGAAAATCATGGAAACCCTCGCCCGCGAAAAACAACTGACAGACCAGGCCTGCTATTATCTCCGGCTCTATTACGCCATCAACGCTTTCTACTCTCCGCAAAGAATGGCTGAGGGCCTCCGTGGATCAAGACTGGCAAATGAAGTCCGGGAAATGGAACACGATCAGGAGACCTTGTCGGGGAGTATCCACCACCTCCATACAGGTTCTGTCGTACAGATAATCATCCTGGCTTTGTTATGGCTTTCACTCATGGGCCTGGGATTGTTACAAACACGGATGGTCTGGAGAAAACAGCAATTGTCGCTGAAACTGGACGAACTCTCCGGACCGGAAGTCCTCACGAACCTTTCATCAGTACCCCCCGGTGACGAATACAACCCGGCAGAAACAGGCATTGGGGATTATCAGGAGATTTCGCCTGTTCCCATTCGGGAGGATACCCGGCATAAGATCAGGGAAGCCCTGGAGCAGTGGATATCAGAAAAAGGCTTTCTGGAACCCTCCACCCTGGCGGAGATGGCAATCCGGTTGCACACCAATCCCAAATACCTCTCGGCTGTCATAGCAGAGGATTACCGGTATCTGAATTTCAATGAGTTCCTGAACAAACTTCGCATCGACCACCTGATCTCCCTGCTGATAGAGGACCCCGGGTATATCGGGCAAACCGTGGATTTCCTGGCCGCATACCTGGGATATGGATCCCGCACAACCTTCAACAACGCTTTCCGTAAGCAAACAGGATATACCCCCGGGGATTATCTGAAGCAGATGCGACAGGAAAGAAAAGGGAATCCGTAATCTTCCTTAACAGGATGTGATCATTTTTTCTTCCCCCTTGGGAAAAGGGAATACTGCCGAAGGCGGGGGGATTCAGGAATGTTCGTTGAAGCTTCCGGTATTCAGCCTCCGCATATGAGACAACAGGCAGGGAAATCGGGGGCATTCCGCGATCCCTGGGCGTTGCCCAGGGATATCCTAACCTGCCCCTGGATGGAGAAACTGCTCAAAGATCCCCCGGATCTTGTGTTCTTCGTTTTCCCAGGTGAGTTCGCGGGCTGCCCGTTCCAGATTTGTGAGCCACTCCTTTCGTTGCTCTCCTTGGGTCAGAGCCTCCCGGAAAGTGGCTGCCAGCACCTCCGGATCTGCAGAAGGGGCTATCAGTCCTATGTGGTAGTAACTGACGATCCTGCTCATTTCCGGGAGTGGGGATACCACCACGGGAACCCGGGCCTGGATGTAGTCAAAGAGTTTGTTGGGAAGGGCGTACCGGTAGTTAAGTCCGAGGTCTTCCTCCAGGGAGATGCCCAGGTGTGCCTGCCGGGTCCAGTTCACCAGTTCTTCCGGAGCAATTCTTCCCGGAAACCGGACGTTGGGCAGTTTCAGGCGGGAGGCCAGCAGTTTAAGCTCTGTTTCCCGGTCTCCGCAGCCTGCAAGGAGGAGGAGGGCTTCCGGAAGGTACTGCATGGCGCGGATGGCATTCTCCAATCCGCGTCCCAGGTTCAGGGCTCCCTGGTAGACGATAACCTTGCGGTCATCCCCGGACCCGGAGCTGTTGCGGTCTTCTTCGGGGATAGATTCTGGTGCGACATTTCCCCCGCAGGGAGCGCAGCTCTCTTTATCCTCCTCCGAAGCCGAATGGCTCCGGGTGTCCCTCTGCGGTCCGGGAAAGAAAGGGGCAGGACTGGCCATAGGCAGGTTGCGCACCACTGCGAAAGGAATCTTGTAGGTCCGGGTGTAGGCTTTGGCAATGCTTTCAGAGACCGTATAGGCTGCCGCTACTCCCGGCACCAGCCTCCTTTCCAGCCATTCCCAGATTTTTTTTACCCGTGGCCGGTTAACGAGTTCGGGGACCTCAGTGAAATATTCATGGCTGTCGTAAATGACCGGTTTACCTCTTAGCCACCCGGCAAGCCGGTTGGCCGGCAGGGTGTCCAGATCGTTGGCCAGCAGGAGGTCAAACCGCCGGAATAACAGAAAGAGGAAAAGCCGGATGTTGTAGGCTGCGTAAAACAGGGGCCCTTTACGGCAGAAAAGCCTCATACGCCGGGTGGCATAGGGTCTCCCGGAAAGGGGAGGAGAGGCGGGGAGTTTCCTGCCGACCAGCAAAATGCGGAAACCCATCCCATGAAGGGTCAGGCACACCCTGTGGACACGGTTGTCGCTGGTAAGGTCGTTGGTCACCGAAATCAGGATCCTTTTCAAAGGATTTTTTTTCAAAGATAAAAAATTTGCCCCCATCCTGACCCATTCACCCTCTCCGATTGACTTGCACAGGAAGTTCATCCCTGAGGGCTACACAGCTCCCGGCCTGCCGGTGAAAAAGAGAATGCCTGAAATTGTAAGGTCCGGTTAGCAATTCTGCCTGGCAGGGATGGTTAGACCCTTATCTTTCCGGCAGTTTGTTCCACCAGGTTTTCTTAAGGATGAACATGCACCCCCCGATCAGCACCAGGGAGATCCCGACGGGGATCCCTTTCTGCAAAACAATGAAGATGGGCAGGGCGGTAAGCCCCGTCTGTCCGATGGTACCTACCACCACGTTGAACATATCTCTTTTAAAATCCTTGTTGGGCACAAAGGATGGGTCTTCTGCCAATACCTTTTCCCGGACCGGTTTCCAGAAGCCCCAGGGATTGACGGTTTTATAGAATTTTTTCAGGGTATCCTCACTGGTGGGCTTCGTCAGGAAGGTGCCGGCCAGTGCCCCGCCCAGGGAGATGAGCAGGATGTACGGGAAATAGTACAGATCGAGGGTTTCAGTAAACAGGTAGGGGAAGACCAGCGCCGGGATGATCCCGGCCACCATGCCCCAGAAATAGCCGTATCCGTTGAATCGCCACCAGTACCACTTCAGCATGTTGGAGATGACGTAGCTGCCGTAGAGGGCTGATACGATCCATTGGAGAATGCTGTTCACATCCTGGGCAAAAACCCCGAAAATAATGCTGACGATCACCATAAGGATGCCGGTGAGGTAGTTGACGTTTTTCACCTGGCGGTTGGAGGCGGCAGGTTTCCAATATTTCAGGTAGATGTCGTTGACCATATACGCCTGGGCTGCGTTGAGGGTTCCCGCAAAGGTGGAGTTAAAGGCAGCCAGCAGTCCTGCCAGCAGCAGTCCCATGACTCCTGCCGGAACGAACTGGCTGATGGCCGATGGCAGTATCTGCTCGAAGTCGATCCGCCCGCCGACCGACAGGTGCAGCTGGTCGTAAAAGAGCAGTGCCAGGACGGCAAAGCCCGCAATCATGAAATAACGTACCGGCATCAGGACTACTGATACGAAGCCGCTCATTTTGGCGGCCTCTTTCGGGCTGCGGGCGGAGAGGATCTTCTGCATGTCGTAGTTGGGTGCCGGCCCCGCCAGGGAGAGGAGGATACCCTTAAAAACCATCATCCAGAAAAAAATCGTGAACAGGGAGTACCCGTCGCTGGCAATCTTGTCGTTGACTTCGCTGATGATTCCACGCCAGTCGAGGTCGTCAAGGCGCCATCCGAAAAAGGGGGAATGCCAGCCTTCCGGCACGTTCAGCGTGTTCCCGGCCAACGCCTGCATGGCGATGATGCCAATGGCCAGGGCTGATACGGTCATGATCAGGTATTGCAGCACATCGGCCCAGACGATGCTCGTCATTCCCCCGATGACAGCATAAAACACCGCAAACAGGGTAAAAGCAATCCCGTACAGGTGAGGTACATAGGTTTCGGGGATGGTAAACGGAATGTGCGGAGCGATGAGATCCCAGGGAATGAAGATCATCATGAATTTCCCCAGGCCGATAAACCCGTAGGCCAGGAATCCCAGGCAGCTGATAAGGGCAAATACCACCACGATGCCGTGGGAGAGGCTGCTGTCGCGGCGGGTGCCAAAACGGGTGAGCATCCACTCGGCACCGGTGGTCACATTCGACCGGCGAAGCCAAATACTCAGGAAAACCATAAGGAACACCTGGTTGAATACCGGCCAGAGCCACGGTATCCAAATGCTCTTCAATCCATAGACAAACATCAGCGTCACCAGCCACATGGTTCCCGAAATGTCGAACATCCCCGAAGCATTCGACAACCCCAGCATGTACCAGGGCAGTGTGTTGCCCCC
This sequence comes from uncultured Prolixibacteraceae bacterium, assembly GCA_964650525.1. Taxonomy (GTDB): domain Bacteria; phylum Bacteroidota; class Bacteroidia; order Bacteroidales; family Prolixibacteraceae; genus UBA1413. The sequence continues at coordinate 22,939 of CAZYUA010000023.1, read as the reverse complement.
CAAAAGGTAGGAGGATCTGCTCTTGTGTGCCTGCTTTTTGAGCATCAGCCCGATGATAACGGTTGAGATCAGGTATCCCAGGATAATCAGGATATCAACAGTTGTCAGTTTCATAGGTTCCTTTTTGAATCGTTACAAGATTACACATTTTTTTTATTCCAGGCAATGCCACCGGCCACTGATACTGCCCCGTCTGTGTCGGGAGGAATCAGAATCCGTAAGGAACCTGTTTGGTGTTTGGTTCGCTCACCCCGGGTGGTCAGCGGCTATCAGCTCTTCCTGCACCCCTCCGGAACAGCTCACCGGTTGCCAAGGCCTGCTTTTCAGGAATGGTTCACACTTTTTTGGGGTTCCGCTGGAAATTTCATGAAGGGACTCAGGGAGCATGATCCGGCCTCTGCCGGCGATCCATCGGTCCATTGTTTCCGCCAGCTGGTGAAAGTGTGGCAATAATCTTAAAAATGTGATGATTATTTTGCATGTTCGGTGGAAAAGTGTTTATTTTGCACTCCGTTTTTTATTGAAGGGTATTGTACTTAACAGAACAAGAGGAATGTCAGCAGTGTGTCAGATAACCGGAAAGAAAGCCATGGTGGGCAACCATGTTTCCCACTCCAAGCGGCGTGTCAAGAGAAGATTCTTCGTGAATCTTTTCGACAAGAAGTTTTACCTGCCGGAAGAGGACCGTTGGGTTAACCTCACCGTGTCGGCGGCAGGAATGCGGACCATCAGCAAAATAGGCATCGTGAATGCTTTGAAGAATGCCCGGGAAAAGGGATTCATCGCTAATTATTAAACTGAGTCGTCATGGCTAAGAAAGCAAAAGGAAACAGGGTCCAGGTGATCCTGGAGTGCACGGAGCACAAAAACAGCGGAGTTCCCGGCACCTCCCGCTATATTACCACCAAGAACCGGAAGAATACCACCGAGCGGATGGAGTTGAAGAAATACAACCGCATCCTGAAGAAAGTTACCGTTCACAAGGAAATCAAATAATCGGCAACCATGGCAAAGAAAACAGTGGCAACCTTGCAGACCGGGATGGGAAAGAGCTATTCCAAGGTCATCAGGATGGTGAAATCGCCCAAGACGGGTGCTTACTCCTTCAAGGAAGAGATCATTCCCAACGAACAGGTCACTGCCTATTTTAAGAAATAAGGGAGGCCGGTGGCTCCCCCCGGGGAGCAGGAATTGTACCCCTTCCGGGGTGTAGCCGGGTAACTGCCGGCATGAGACCTTTCGTTCCGGCAGTCGTTTTCAGAACATCCGGCAGATGGCATACGGGTGAAAAACCGGGTGGGCCGCCTTGCGGGCAGCACAGGATGCCAGATCAGGGATCCGCCATACTGCAGGGGCGGTTTTTTTTTGGGATAATCCGAAACAACCATGGGTATATTTGGCATTTTCAACCGGGAGAAGAAGGAGAGCCTCGACAAGGGACTGGAGAAGACCCGGGAAAATGTTTTCACCAGGATCAGCCGTGCTATTGCCGGGAAGTCGAAAGTAGACGATGAGGTCCTCGACAACCTGGAAGAGGTGCTGATCTCTTCGGATGTAGGTGTTGAGACCACCCTGAACATCATCGACCGGATAGAGAAACGGGTGCAGCGTGACAAATACGTGGGCTCGGAAGAGCTGAACCGGATCCTTCGTGAGGAGACCGTGGCCTTGCTCGAAGAGAACCAAAGCGGGGAAGCTTCCGACATAGACCTGGCAGACCGCGACGATCCTTATGTGATCATGGTGGTGGGTGTCAACGGGGTGGGGAAGACCACCACCATTGGCAAGCTGGCCTGGTTTTTCAAGCAGGCGGGGAAGTCGGTGGTGCTGGGGGCTGCCGATACCTTCCGGGCGGCAGCCATCGACCAGCTGGAGATCTGGGCCTCCCGTGTAGGGGTGCCCCTGGTAAGGCAGAAAATGGGTTCCGACCCTGCCTCCGTAGCGTTCGACACCCTGAAGTCGGCCAAAGCCTCCGCTGCCGACGTGGTCATCATCGACACCGCCGGGAGGTTGCATAATAAGGTAAACCTCATGAATGAGCTTTCCAAAATCCGGAATGTGATGCAGAAGGTGATCCCTGATGCTCCCCACGAGGTGTTGCTGATCCTTGACGGGTCTACCGGGCAGAACGCCTTCGAGCAGGCCCGGCAATTTGTCAAAGCCACCGACGTCACCGCCCTGGCGCTGACCAAACTCGACGGATCCGCACGGGGCGGGGTGGTAATCGGCATCTCAGATCAGTTTAAGATCCCCGTCAAGTACATCGGAATCGGCGAGAAAATGAGCGACCTCCAGCTTTTTAACCGGAAACAGTTTGTAGATTCACTCTTTAAATAGGCAGCCATGCTATCGGATCTGAAAGAATCGGTGTGCCAGGCTAACCTGGACCTTGTGAAACTGGGTCTGGTGATCTTTACCTGGGGAAATGTGAGCGGGGCAGACCGCAGCAGAGGCCTGGTGGTGATCAAGCCAAGCGGGATCTCCTATGGGGAGATGAAAGCTTCTGACATGGTGGTGGTGGATATGGAGGGGAAAGTGGTTGAGGGGAAGCTGAAGCCGTCGAGCGATACGGCCACGCATTTGATTATATACCAGGCTTTTCCCGGTACCGGGGGTATTGTGCATACCCATTCACCGTGGGCCACAGCCTGGGCACAGGCGGGGATGGCTCTGCCGGCCCTGGGTACCACCCATGCCGACTATTTCCATGGTGCTGTTCCCTGCACGCGCAGGCTGACACCCGGGGAGACCGCGGAGGCTTATGAGGCCGAAACCGGAAACGTCATCGTGGAGACTTTTCAAAACCTGGACCCGGAAGCCATCCCCGGGGTGCTGGTCCAGAATCACGGTCCCTTTACCTGGGGCCGGGATCCCGGTGAGGCTGTCCACAATGCCAGGGTACTCGAAGAGGTGGCCATGATGGCTTACCATACCCGGCAGCTGAATCCTTCGGCGGGTATGGAGCGCTACCTCCTCGACCGCCATTTTTTGCGGAAGCACGGGAAAGATGCCTACTACGGGCAGTAATCCGCAGATCGGGTGACGGGAGTCCCCGGCCTGTCCGCGAGGGGTTCCGTTCACTCTTCACTCAGTGGCTGTGTCCGCCACCCGCAAGGGCTATGAGGAGCAGGCCCGCAAGGATCATTACCAGCTGTAACGCCGATTTGCGGAGCGATCGTTCTTTGTGGAGCTCGGGAATCAGGTCGGTGGCCGCCAGGTAGATGAATCCTCCGGCAGCCAGGGGCAGGATGTAATTCTGCAATCCATGGAGTGCCGAACCGGCCAGCAGGGTGACTCCAGTGCCGAGGATGGCCGTGAGGGCTACGTAGAAGTTGAGAAGGAGGGCCTTTTTCCAGGAGAAGCCGGCGTGCACCAGGATCCCGAAATCGCTGATTTCCTGGGGTATTTCATGAATGAGAACTGTCAGGGTGGTGGCAATACCGGTTTCCGGCCCGGCCATCCACCCTGCCGCGATGAGAATGCCATCGGTGAAGTTGTGCAAGCCATCGGCCAGCAGGCTTACGTATCCGAAACTTCTGGGGTGTTCTTCGAGCTGATCCACGTCGTGGCCGTGATGCCAGTGGAGGAATTTTTCCATGACAAAAAACAGCAGGATTCCCCCGGTGATGAGGAGGGCCACGTTCTTTTCCCCGGAAATGGACTCGTACGATTCAGGCACCAGGTGAAAGAAGACATTTCCCAGGAGGGCACCCACCGCCAGGCTGACGAGGATAAAGACGGTGTTCCGCAGTTTTTCAGGTTTCAGCAACAGAAAGGCGATGCCGGTCAGGGAGACAAGGCTTACCAGCAGTGTGCTGGCCAGAGCGTAGAGCCAAACAGGAATCATGCGGCAGGACTACTGGCTTTGGATGAAACGGTAGGTAATGGTGCCGGTCTGGAAGGCGGGAGCGTCGTTGTCGACGTTGAATTTAGCCTGGAGGGCAGCCTTTCGGGCGGCATCCATCAGTTCAGCATTCATGGTGGTTGAACCGCGTTGTCCCGGTTCTGCGTGGGTGACATTTCCGTTTTTATCAACGGTGATCTTGACGACCACGGTACCCTCTTCGCGGCCCGGGTAAGTGGGTTTGGGTGTGGAGGTGGCGGTACGTCCCGACAGGTCGTACGAAATACCGGTGCCGCGGCTGCCGGTGCCGGTGCTGCCGGGCCCGTAGGTCCCCGCTCCGGGGTCGCCGTTTACGGAGCCCTGGTTGCCCCCGGGGTAGGTAGTCCCCTGGCTCTGTCCGGCGCCACTGCCGGTGCCTGTGGCCCCCGTGCTGGTCTTGCCGAAGGCATCCTTGGTGCGGTTCTGGATTTCCGAAATCCGCCGGTTTTCCTCTTCCTGTTTCCGTTTGGCCTCTGCCTCGGCACGCTGGCGCTCCAGTTCTGCCTGCCGCTCCCTTTCCACCTCCAGCTGCCGCAGCCGGTCCTCTTCCCTTTTCTTGCGGGCAGCCTCCACCGCAGCCGTCTGCTCATAATCCTGGGTCATGACCTCCTCCTTCACCGGCGTGGGCTCCCGCGAAGTCACCGGCTCAGCAGGAAGGTAGACTTCCTCCTCCACCGCCGTTGCCGGCTCAAAGCGGTCAACGGCCGGTGATGGCTCCAGATCCCCCAACCCCGTTTCGCTGTCACCAAAATTCACCAGGATACCCTCCTCGCCGGGCAGCGGCAAAGGGGTAAAAAAACCTGCCAGCAACAAAAGAACCAGCAGGGCGGCATGAAATGCCAACGTGCCGATCATGCCTCTTTTATGTTCCCCCAGGTTAACCATGGTCTAATTTTCCGGCGCAGTGGCCAGGATCAGCTTAAATTCGTTCTTGCGCGCGATATTCATCACTTTGACCACCTGTTCCACCGGCACCGACCGGTCGGTATGGAGCGAAATGTACACATCGGGGGTGTTGCCGAATTTCTGTTTCAGATAAGGCTCTATTTCCAGGAAATCGACCCTTTTTAATAACCCGTCGTCGTTGATATAATACTGAAGCTCCTTCGTAATCGAGATGGCGGTCACAGGCTTGGCCGCTGTCTGGCTGTTGCTTTGCGGAAGCAGCAGCTTCAGGGCATTCGGTGCCACCAGCGTCGACGAAAGCATGAAAAATATCAGCAACAGGAAGACGATGTCCGTCATGGAGGCCATACTGAACGCTGCGTTGATTTTATTTCTTTTTTTCAGGGCCATGCCGGAGGGTTTATACGGGTTCGTTGAGTAAATCCATGAATTCGGTGGTGGTGGCTTCCATTTTGTAGACTACCTTTTCGATGCTCGACACCAGGATGTTATAGGCGAAGTAGGCGGTGATGCCGACGATCAGCCCTGCTACCGTGGTGACCATAGCCTGGTAGATACCGGTGGAGAGAAGGGTGATGTCGATGTTGTTCCCTGCGTTGGCCATGTCGTAAAATGCCTGCACCATGCCGAGGACGGTACCCAGGAATCCCAGCATGGGGGCTCCTCCGGCAGCCGAAGCCAGGGCCGGCAATCCTTTTTCGAGTTTCTGGATCTCCAGGTTGCCGACATTCTCAATGGCTGCCGACACGTCGTTCAGCGGCCTGCCGATGCGGCTGATGCCTTTTTCCACCATCCTGGCCGCCGGGTTGTCGTTGCTGCGGCACAGGGCGATGGCTGCATCGATCTTCCCGGCTGTGATGTACCCTTTGATCTTCTCCATCAGACTGGTGTCGAACTTGCCCGCACGCTTGACGGCAAAATAACGGTCGATGAAAATGTAAACCGCCAAAACCGACAGCAGCACGATGGGGATCATTATCCATCCCCCCTTCACCGCCAGGTCGAAAAATTTCATGGAGATGCCATCAGGCTGTGCCCCCAGGCTTTCTGCTCCCGGAATGCCGGGAGTGGTTTGAATCTGTAATAGAAAACTCATCATAATGTTTGCATTGATCTGATACCCTTTCGTCTGACCTCCCGGGGCGGGACCGGGGTCCTGCCGCATGGTTCCGCGGATCCTTCAAGATCCACAGGGTGAGCCTCCTATCAAACGAAAAGGATTTCCGTTTATTATACGGGACAAAAGTAGTATATTTTTCGCACATGGCTCAACCCTCGAAGAGCTGTTCCAGTCCTCCCAGGTAGTCGGAGAGCCAACCCTCCCTCATATTATCGTACGAATCGTCCGGGATGTTGGTATGGATCACCTCCAGGGTGGTCTGTCTTCCTGCTGCCGACAGGCGTAAGGTTACCACCGAGGGTTCCTGCTGGTCCCCGAAATCCCATTGCTGACGGACGAGGCTGTTTTTTTCAAAAGCCAGGTTGGTGCCGGTGATGCTGCCATCCCAGAGCGAAAAAGCAGTTCCTGGTTCTTCGGCCATGACTGCCGGTTCGCCGGTCCATATTTCGAGCATCTCACGGTTTACCAGTGCCTGGTAGACATTTTCCGGCGCTGCCTTCAGCCGGATGGTTCTCCTGAACTCTTTCATGGGTTGAATTCTTTAACTGACGGAGTTTCCTCTGCCGGGAATCTTCTCTTCGGCGGGTCTTCTCTTTTACAAAGATAGCAAAAGGTGGTATTCGGGCAATCTTACTATTTTTGTCTCAAATCGGAAGGGTATGGGCACGGTAGGCAATTACATGAAACTGGTGAAATTCGAGCATACGTTGTTTGCGCTGCCCTTTGCGCTGACCGGTTTTTTCATGGGGGTGACCCAGCCGGGGGCGATGATGAGCCTACGGTTGTTGTTGCTGGTGGTGTTGTGCATGGTTTTTGCCCGGAATGCAGCCATGGGCTTTAACCGGTGGCTCGACCGCCACTTCGACCGCGTCAACCCGCGAACTGCCGGCAGGGAGATACCTGCCGGGGTCATCCGTCCCGGGGCGGCCTTTCTCTTTGTGGTGGTCAACAGCCTGTTGTTTGTGGCTGCCACGTGGTTCATCAACCTGCTCTGTTTTCTCCTGGCCCCGGTAGCGCTCTTTGTAATTTTGTTTTACAGTTATACCAAGCGGATCACCCCGTTATGCCATTTTGTGCTGAGCCTGGGACTGGCCATAGCTCCCATGGGGGCTTACCTGGCAGTTGCCGGCCGGTTTGGGTGGCTGCCCCTTCTGGTCAGCGGTATCGTTTTCTTCTGGGCCAGCGGATTCGACATCATCTATGCCCTCCAGGATGAAGATTTCGACCATAGCCAGGAACTACGCTCCATACCGGCAGAAGTCGGCAAACAGAGGGCCCTTTGGTTTTCCGCGATCCTGCATGCGATCTCCGCCCTGCTGGTGCTGCTGCTGGCCCTGACCATGAATGACGGCTGGCTCCACTGGAGTGGTGCCCTTCTCTTCCTGCTGCTGCTCCTCTACCAGCACCTGATCGTCAAAGCCCATGACCTCAGCCGGGTAAACCTGGCTTTCTTTACCACCAACGGCGTGGCCAGCGTCCTCTATGCACTGCTGGTCATCGCTGGGTTGCTGCTCCGGTGATCTCCCGTGTGCGCACCACCCGCCGGTTGATGCGGTAGGAAAATCCTACCGTGACAAACTCCCTGAACTGCAGCTTGGGTCCCCGCAGTTTCTCTCCCCCCGGACCAAAAAGCGGTTCCCCGTTTTTATCCACCTTGTCGAACAGCACTTTGCTGTCGTAAATCGAATGGGTCATCATCCGCAGGTTGATGTGGTCGGTGAGCTGGATGGTCAGCAGGTTCTCCCAGTCCAGGTCGGTTTGGCGGAATGGCGCCAGGTAGTTGAAGAACATCCTGAATTTGGTCTCAAAGACAATGGCGGAAGTCAGCTCCTTCCTGAACCTGATGTCGGTATTGAGTCCCGGCTCCCAGTAGGATGAGCGCCCCGGCCGGATGCCGAAGCTGCCTTTGTCCACCCGGTTGGTATCGCTGACAAACACGGTCTTGGAGGTCAGCGGCGAAATGAAAAGCGAGAAATCCTTATTGGGTTTATAGTCCAGTCCCACCTTAAAGAGAAAACGTCCCGGCGCCAGGAACCCCGATATGGGCCTGCTGCGGTCGGGATATTTAAATCCGTCGAAAAACTGGGTCTCAAAGTCGGCTTCCGCACTGTAATACCACTTCTGAAAGGCACTCAACCCCACCCGGGAGGTGAGTTCCAGCTTGTCGTCGTTTTTCTGGATCATTTCATCCCCCGGTTTGATCCACCCATTCCGGATTTCGCCGCTGTTTTCCCATTTGACCTTGTCGGAGGAGAAATTTGCATACCCCTTGGCTACCACCAGGATGGAGAGGGCGCTTTTCCCCCCTTTTTTCCAGTTGCTCAGGTAGGTCTGGGTGAAGCCCAGGGTTCCGTCGCCGCCGATGGTCCACGGGGTGTAGGCCTGGTACCGCCGTGCCACATGGTCGAGATTTTCGGGCAGCCGGTTCAGGGTGGCAAAATCAAAATCTTTCACCGACTGCTGCCGGAACCGCGAAAAGGTGACCCCGTCTTCGATGGCCAGACGCATGCTGCGCTTGCCCAGGTTCTGTACCAGCACCGCCAAGGAGTCGTTCTGCTCGTTCTTCAGCCATATCCGGGTAAAATAACTTCCGGAGTTGCTCAGCAACAGCGGGGAACTGCTGCCTGTGAGGTTGACCAGACTTACCGTGGTGTTGTCGATCCTGTCGGCAAAGCCGGCCAGCCACCGTACCGTCTGCAGCAGCGAGTCGTTTACCATCGCCATGACCTGGTTGTTGTAGCTTTTCAGCAACTCCTGGTTATTTCTTTTCACCGATGCGATCTTCTGGTTCTTCAGGGTGAGGATTCTCCGGTCTGTCAGGCTGTCGCGGTACTCCCGGGTCGCCCTCTCCGCGGCTCTCCGGATCAGCGAATCGTTGTACTGGATTCTCCTTTTCTCGGCGAGGCTGCTGCGAATACTGTCGAGATAGAGAATTCTCCGGAAGTCGGCGGGGGTCTGCACCATCTGTTCGGGTACGGCTTCCAGGATTTTCAGGGAGTCTGGCATCCGGTAGATGCCGGCTTTGAAAAGCTGCATGCCCATCCCTTCGGGCACCAGTTCCAATTTCCTTACCGCCTGGTTGATCTTTTCCCGGGGCACCTCCGCGGGGTTGTTGCGGGCTTCCTGCCCTGCCTCTGCCTCCAGGTTGCTGAGAATCCGGACCAACCGGGCATGGGAAACATAGCCGGGCACCGACAGGGAATCGGGAACCTCCTCAGGCCTCCGTGTCACCAGCGCGGGCTTTTCTGCCTCCTGCAACCGGCTGATGGTCTCAATAAGGGTATCCACCGGCTCGCTCTCAATAAACTGCTCCAACCCCCTGAGCCTCGATTCCAGCAGGGGATCGGTGAAATGCCAGCGGCTGCCGTGCGACAGGTACCGCTTCAACAACTGCAGGTTGTGCCTGAGCGAGTCGGAAGTGGCAGGCTCCTCACCAGTATAAGCAAAGGCTCCTGAAAATGCCAGCACCAACAGTATCGCCGCCAGAATCTGTTTCCCTCTCATGCAATTTTATCCGTGAATAATAGTCTTAACGCAAAAATAGAGCTTCTGGTATGATTCCCCCACCGGCCGGGGTGCAATTTTGGCCTTCTCGTGCCGGATTTAACCCAGCCTTTACGCATGCCGGAACAGGCGAAACAAAAAGGATGCGAAAGTTCAGGTTCGTGGTTTTGTTTGCTTTATTAGAACCAGTATGCCGGTTTACCCGGCTGAAGGCGGAGAATCGGGACCCTGTTTGTTGCTGACAGGCACCTGTCGGTAAATAATTGTTGAAAGGGGTGCAGGGAATCCAAATAATCCGTAACTTGACGGGTAATTGGAAGAGCCGGAGGCAGGGGATTTACAGGGGCTGCCCGCAGGGTAGCCTGTTGCAGATAAAAATAAGGAAGTTGTACCATTTAATGACCATAGCCGTGAAACGTACCATTTTCAGTTTATTAACTACGCTGTTACTGGCCGCTAACCTGCCGGTGACGGGGCAGCAGGTCATCTCCTCCGCAGGGGCCAGCGCCACCGGCTCGGGAGTCCAGTTGTCTTGGACGGTCGGAGAACCTGTTATTGCTACTTTATCGGGTGGCAGCCACATCCTGACCCAGGGATTCCACCAGAGCAGGCTGACCGTCACCGCCCTGGACCCGCACCTCTATCCGGGTCTGGAGGTCTCCGTATATCCCAATCCGGTTTCCACCTCCCTGAAACTCGATATTTCGGGCGAGGTGCCGGGAAATATCAGCTACCGCCTTTACAGCCCCGATGGCCGGATGCTGCTGGACAAGCAGCCGGAGGCACTCCCGGAACTCATCAACATGGAAATGTATGTTTCCGGGACCTACCTGCTGAAGGTCTTCCGGAATGCTGACAAGGCGGTGGGGAGCTTCAAGATTATCCGGAACTGAGGGGGCCTTACCAGGCGGACCAGGGATGCTCTGCCAACCAGGCATTGTAGTATCTTCCATCCCGGGTGACCTCCTCGCCCAGCCACTCCGGGCGGCTGAAGGGCTGGTCTTCGGTTTCCAATTCCACCTCTGCGAGCCACAATCCCCGGTTGACGCCAAGGAATTCGTCGACTTCCCAATGGGTGTCCTCCACTTTCAGACGGTATCTGATTTTTTCCACCGGGTGGTGCAAAGCCAGCTTCATCAACTCTTCGGCATCGGCAGGCGGTATAGAATATTCAAATTCAGGCCGTGTGATGCCGGTCATGGTTCCCTTGATGGTGAGGAAGGCTTTGGCATCGTCCATCCGGATGCGGACAATCCGCCCGGGATCGACCGACAGATAGCCCTGTCTGATATGGGTATGGGGTACATGATCAGGAAAATGGGCCTTATGAACGAGGAATTTCCGTTCTGTCTCCTTCATTTCGTTATTTTTGGGTAAAAATAGGAAACCTTTTAACCATTTTGTGATGATCACCAGGGAAGAAGCGGTAGCGATGCTGGAGCGCCATATCCACTCGGAGAATATGCGGCGTCACTGTTATGCCAGTGAGGCGGTGATGCGGGCGCTGGCCCGGCGTCTGGGCAGGAACGTTGAGGAGTGGGGACTGGCGGGGCTGCTCCACGACATCGACGTGGAGATCACCGGTGCCGATCCGCTGACCCACGGTCCTGCTGCGGCCAGGCTGCTCGGAGGGATGGTCTCCCCGGCGGCCCTGGATGCCATTGTCAACCACAACGAGATGGCCACCGGCCGGGAACGGACCACCGAATTCCAGCACGCCCTCGCCGCCGGGGAGACCATCACCGGACTGATCACTGCTACCGCCCTGGTCTACCCCGACAAAAAAGTCGCTTCCGTAAAAGTGAAATCGGTCACCAAACGCATGAAGGAAAAAGCCTTCGCCGCCTCAGTACGGCGGGAGGTAATCCTGGAATGCGAAAAAATCGGCATTCCCCTCGGGGAGTTTGCTGAGATTTCCCTGTCGGCCATGCAGGAAGTGAGCGACACCATCGGGCTCTGATCTGTGAAGGGGGTGGGGATTGTCAGGCAGAGGTTTCTTCAGGGCAGGAAGAGAGCCCCAAAGCAGAAGAATTACAGTTCGTACTCCCCGTTGGCCTCGGGCTGGTAAAGGATCCTGCCGATCCTGACCATCCTCTTTCCCCCGGGAGCCAGAAACTCCACCTCGTCGCCTTCGCGGTAGCCAATCAGGGCGCTTCCCAAAGGCGACAACACCGAGAGCTTGCCGCTACGAAAATCGGCCAGCTGGGGGTACACCAGCCTGAACCGCATCACCCTTCCCGTGGTCACATCCGTGACCTCAAATTCCGAATTCATGGTGATATAGTCTGCCGGTATCTTTTCCGGATCTATCTTGTCTGCTTTCAGGAGTTCCTCCCTTAATACTTCCAGGTTGACAGGGTCGGCCTTTTTGTCGGCTCCGAAATGGTTTACCAGGGTCAGCAGCCGCTGGAAATCGATGTCTGTAATGTGTAATTGCGCTTTCATGGGATTGATAAAATAAAAAATCCGGTTCCCGGGAACCGAATCGGGGTAAAAATACGTAAATAATTTGCAAATCGCAAACAGTAGCCCGGAAAATGCCTTTCACCCAAGGGTAAAATAGTAATTTTGCATACTTTAACAGTTGTATGATTGATGATGCCCTCGTCTGACAATAAGCCGGCTTCCCGGTATTTTGAAGTCATCATGGCCCTGTTCGTAGCTGTGCTGCTGATATCGAACATGGCCAGCACCAAGATCGTGTCGTTGTGGGCGTTTACCTTCGACGGGGGCACCCTGTTGTTTCCCCTGGGATATATTTTCGGGGATGTGCTGACCGAGGTGTATGGTTACCGGCGGTCGCGGAAGGTGATCTGGACCGGTTTTTTTGCCGCTCTGCTGATGTCGCTGGTGTTGTGGGTGGTGCAGCTGCTGCCCCCGGCACCGGGATGGGAAGGCCAGGAGGCCTATGCCGCCATTGCCGGCTTCGTGCCCCGCATCGTGCTGGCCAGCCTGGTGGCTTACTTTGCCGGCGAATTCACCAACTCCTTCCTCCTGTCGAAGCTCAAGATCCGCATGGAAGGCCGGCATCTCTGGGTCCGCACTATTGGTTCCACCCTGGCCGGCGAGGGTGTGGACACCCTCCTCTTCTGCCTGGTTGCCTTTTACGGAACCCTCCCCGGAGATCTGCTGGCCACCGTGATCCTGTCGAACTACCTCTTCAAATGCGGTGTGGAGATCCTTCTCACCCCCGCCACCTATGGCATGGTACGCTTCCTGAAAAAGCGCGAAAACTGCGACGTCTACGACCATGGCATCAGCTACAACCCCTTCCGGTTTTTCTGACACACCCGCAGCTCAGAAGTACTTCGACGCACGGTAGTGACGGCCGTACAAGTCGACATCGTAGCTGAGGGTGAACTCGTACGTGCCGTTCTGGTATTTGTAGATGTCGGAGAAGGTGATATCCATGGCGTAGCCCAGGCGGAGGTTGTTGTCGAACACCCACTGCGCCATGAAGCAGAGAGCATCGCCGGTACGCACCATGGCCCCGAGCCAGAGCTTGTCGTGCAACATAAAGTTGGCGCTCAGGTCTATCTGAAAGGGAGCCCCCAAAGCCGCCCGGAACATGAAGGCCGGCTTGAATTTCAAATTGTCGTTCAGACTGAAGACATACCCGGTGTTCAGGTATACATGCCGGGCCTCGATCAGCGTGATGTAGTTGTTCCGGTTCGACACAAACTCATTTTCGAGCAGCCTGGGTATGGAAAATCCTGCATAGAAATTGTCGTTGTACAGGAACAACCCTACACCGAAGTTGGGCATAAAGGGAATTTCTATGTCCTCCTGAAAGGCGGGATCGAACTGACCATCGACCAGCCGGTAACGCGACAGGGGGTTCTGGTAGTTCATAAACCCGGCTTTCAGCCCGAAGCGGAGAAAAAGATTGGGCTCCAGGATGATTTCATAGGCATAATCCGCAAAGATGCTGAGCCTTTCTTCGTACCCATAGGTGTCGTTGATGATGTTCAGCCCGATGCCGATGTTTTCGTTGAATATGGGAGAGTGGAACGAGAAAAGCTGGGTGAAGGGCGACCGGGTGATGCCTGCCCACTGTTTGCGCACCAGGGTGTTGAAGCCGATTTTTTCCCAGATGCCGGCATAGGCGGGGTTGATCGCCTGGGTGTTGAACATATACTGCGTGAAGATAGGGTCCTGCTGCGCCATACCCCTGAAACTCCAGGTGGCTGCCACCAGAACCATTAACCCTATAAGTGTAACCTTCCGCATGAATAAACCCATTAACCCGTTGCCTGCCTGCCGATAAATACTTATTATGATCAAATGTTTATTTAGTAGGAAACCATGACCGCTCCCCGTTCGGTTTTGCCATTCCCCAGGTCGAGGATATAGAGGTAATTCCCCGGGGGTACCTTCCTCTTGCCGATAGAGAGGTTACTTTCGGAGTAGCCACCCCACCAGGCTTCCTGCTGGCTGCCCCATACCGCCAGGTTCCCGTAGTTGCGTTTTTCGTACAGTTTGTTTCCCCAGCGGTTGAAGATGGCGATGGCTGCATCCGGGTATTTTTCGATGCCGCGGATCTCGAAATAGTCGTGGATGCCGTCGCCGTTGGGAGAGAAGCCTTCGGGAATCAAGAAACCGGTCACCTCCTCGTCGGGGATGCCGTCGCAGTCGCCATCTTCAAATACGGTGATGACCACCGTTCCGGTGTCGCACTTCGGGAGGTACCCGTCGTCGCAGATTTCGTACCACAGGCTGTCGATGCCCACGAAACCGCGGGCGGTTTCGTAGACCAGCCATCCGTTGTCGGTCAGGGAACGGACCTCGCCGTGGCGGGGATTCCTCACCGGGAAGAGGGTAACGGTGATGTTGTTGTTGTCGGGGTCGGAATCGTTACCCAGGACGTTGATGGTGACGGGCAGGCAGCCGGCATCCAGTTCGTCGTTGGTGGCCACAGGGGCTTCGTTGCCGGCGACGATGGTAATGCGGACCGTGGCGGTGTCGCAGAGTACCCCGCAGGCCACCCCGTCGTCGCAGATGGCGTAGGTGAAGCTGTCGCTGCCGAAATACCCGCCTTCCGACTGGTAGGTTACCGTGCCGGTGGCCGGATTGGCCATGGCTGTTCCGTACTGTGGCTGCCTGACGATACGGATACTCGTTTTATCGAGCTTGCCGTTCGGGTCGGCATCGTTGCGCAACACAAAGAGCATCTGCAGAGTGTTCTGGAGTACCTGCTCCGCGTCATCCTGCGCCCGGGGAGGTTCATTCCCCACGATGGTCACGGTAGCCTTGCAGCTGTCGCGGTTCCCCGACTTGTCGGTGACGATCAGGGTCACCTGGTTTATGCCGGTGTTGTTGCAGGTGTAGTAGAGTTCGCTACCCGCGCTGAACGACAGGCTCTGGATGCCGCAATTGTCACTGCTGCCGTTGTTCACATCCTGAGGTGACAGGGCCAGTGTTTCCCCGTCGGTGATAGGCAGGGTGATGTCCCTGCAGCGGGCCACCGGAGCGATGGTATCGAGCACCAGAAGGGTGGAGTTGCAGGTGGAGCGGTTCTTCCAGCGGTCGGAGACCGTCATGGTCACCGTGTGGGCGTCCTGGTCGTTGCAGCCAAACTGCTCCCGGCTTAGGGTATACGCCAGCGGCCCGGGGTCGCAGTTGTCGTTCGTACCTCCATCGGTCTGCAACGTCGTAAGCCTGGCGCTCTGGTTTTCGTCGAGGTAAATCCGGACAGTATCGCGGCACACGGCCACCGGCGCCAGGGTGTCGAGTACCGCCACGGTGGTGCGGCAGGAGATGCTGTTCCCGATCCAGTCGGTGGCCGTCACCTCCACTGCGATGATGCGGCCTACACTGTCGCAGCTGATGGCCGGAGGTGAGTAGCTGAGCTTCACACTGTCGGGCAGGCAGTTGTCGCTCACAGGTCCGTGTACATCGCCCTTGACGAAGGTGTAGCTGCCAGTGGCATCCATATAGGCGGTGTCGTGAATGCAATCAAAGGTTGGCGGCTCGTCGTCGGTAAGCCGGATCTCCTGGGTGCAGGTGATCAGGCTGTCGCAACCGTCGGTGATGTGATAGGTTCTCAGGATCCGTTTGCCCGCCAGGTCGGTGCTGTCGGCAGCCCCGAAGCTCGCCGGAATCAGGCCGCAACTGCTGTAGGGCGGAGTTCCCAGGGCTGCGAAATCGTTGAAAGCCAGCGGCGGCAGCACATCGTCGGGGCAATCCACACTGGCGGTGGGCGGACATACAAAGTCGACAACCCGCTGTATGGGGATCACCTGGGTGCAGGTGTCGCTGTTGCCGCACAGGTCGCTGACTGCATAATGGCGCAGGAGGGTCTCCGCCGCCCCTGAGGGTGCCTTGAGGGTGTCGGCCTTCACCAGCAGGAAGGAAGCTATGTCGATACCGCAAATGTCGTTGAGCTTACCCCCGGCATCCTCGAACTCCCCGGAATCCCCGTAGGGCTCCGGCACACTGCCGCCGGCAGCAACAGGCGGTACCGGGCAGGTGATGACAGGCGGCACCGTGTCGGTGATCATGATCACCTGGGTGCAGGTGTGAAGGAAGTTGCAGAGGTCGCGCACCCTGTACTCCCGGGTTATCGGTCCGCACATACCGGAAAGCGGCACTTCGGTATGGGTAAAAGTCGTATCCTGCATCCAGCATTCGCTGAAGGCCACAGCCCCCGTGGCAGCGTTGAAATCTCCGAGCGTGGCCAGTGGCAATGGCAGCGGATCCGTGCATCCCAGGAACAGCGTATCGGGACAGGTAAAGGTATAGTTGTAGTTTTTCAGCACCACCACCGGATGATAGGCGGTGTCGCGGTTGCCGCAGCCATCGGTGATCGTATAGGCGCGATTGTAAATGTCGGCATAGGCGCCCTGCGCCGTGGTGTCGGTCAGCTCAGGGCGGTAGGCAAAGCTCGCGGGATCCAGACCACAGTTGTCGCCGGCATCCGCCCCCTGCTGCTGCAGGTAGTCCGCCAGGCTGCCCAAAACCGGCGGCACCGTCTCTCCGATCTGCACATAGTCTGCCGGCAGGTTCTCCAGCACCGGCGGAATGGTATCGTGGACCAGGATCACCTGTTCATCCGTGACCGTAGCTCCGCAGACGACCATCGAGTAGGTGCGGACGATCCGTTCCGGGCAGGTTCCGCCGTCGCTCTTTTCAGTATAGGTGAAGGTTCCCGGATCGGCGGGACAGGCAGGATCAGCCTTTCCTCCCCCATCCAGGAAGGCCTGCAGGGTGGTCAGCAATGCCGGCAGGTCACCGCGGCACTGGACCAGCGTATCGCCCGGGGCAGAAAGCAGCGAAGGTCCCGAGAGGAAAAGGGCGGTATCGGCGCGACAACCCAGCTGGTCGGTGACCGAGAGGATATAGCTGCCGGTGCCCAGATCCCGGATTACGCCGGTCTCCTGGGTGTAAACTACGGTGGTCGCGTCTGGAAGGGTCAGCGATACGGTGTAGTCCCTGCCCGGGAATACCGAGAAGGAGATGCTGCCGTCGAGGGCACCCGGTGCCGACACATCCTCTGCCTGGGCGTTGATACGCGGGTTCTCCGGTATCCTGAGGGTGTCGCTGGCAGCAGGAGAGAGGCATCCCTGGTTGTCGCGCGCCGTGACAAAATAGATCCCCGTGGGGAGGCCGCTGAAAACCCCGGAGACATTGTCGTAGTCAGTGCCGTCGATGCTGTAACCCATGCCGGGCTCTTTGGGGCTGTGAACCGTGATGGTGCCGGTGGTGTCGGCACAGGTGGGTGCCAGGGTCACCAGCACGGGTTTATCCGGGCCTCCCGGCACTGTCTGGATCGTGGTGTCAGCCTGAGAAACGCAGCCCGCGGCATTGCGGACAAAGACAGTATACTGCTGTCCCGGTTTCAGCCCGGCAAAGAGGGGGCTTCCCTGGTAGAGGTTGCCGTCGAGGCTGTAGGTCATCCCTGCTTCCACCGGCGAGGTGATGGTGAGTCTCCCCAGGGTGTCGGCGCAGGTGGGCTGCACAATACTGACGACCGGTTTATCCGGGGCACCCTGCACTGCCTGGATCGTGGTGTCAGCCCACGAGACGCAGCCTGCGGCATTGCGCACCCGGACGGTATACTTTTGTCCCGGCGCCAGCCCGGTGAACAGGCTCGACGTCTGGTAGGCGGTCCCGTCAAGGCTGTACGCCAGACCGGCCCCTGCCGGGGTGATTACCCGGATGCTCCCCAGGGGATTTGCCCCGCAGTCGGGATGGGTGACCACCAGCTGTGGCAGTGCCGGAAGTGCCGCGACAGAAATCTCTTTATAAAGTCTGCTGGCGCAAGTTCCTGCTTCGGGAGTGAACCAGTGGGCCGAGGGGTTGTTACTGGTGTCGACCACCGGGAAATCCCAGCTTCCGCGGATACCCTCGAGGGAGGTGTCGGGCAGTGCAAAAATGGTTCCGCGGCACACCGACGCCGGCAAGTCAAAGGTGAGGGTTACCCTGGGTGTCACGTCGACCCGCAGCAGCGTGGTATCAGCGCACTGGCCCGGACCGGGGGTGAAGACATAGACCCCCGAAGCGTTATTGCTGACTGTGGCGGGCGACCAGGTTCCCTGAATCCCGTTGGTGCTGGTTGCCGGTAACGCGGGTGCTGTTGTGCCTGCGCAGAAAGGAGGCACTGCATCGAAGAGAGGCTCGGCGAGATCCTGGCCTTCAAGGATGGTCACCACGAGGGAGCTGTCGAGACAGCCGTTACCGTCGGTGATGGTAAGCCGGTAATCGCCGGCCCCAAGCTGCGTGAGCGAGCGCTCTTCCGTGCCGTTGCTCCACCGGTAGCGGTAGGGTGGGGTTCCGCCCGTGGGCTCGTCGACAGCGATGGTTCCGGTATTCCCTCCGGCGCATCCCACGTGGGTAACGCGGGGTGCCCCGATCACCAGGGCCGGGGGTTCGGAGAGCAGGATCGTGGTATCTTTCCTGCACCCTCCCGCATCGGTGACAGTAACCCTGTAGAGGCCGGCCACCAGACGGGTAAGGCCATCCTCTGCCGCGGAGCTGAAGCCGCCGGGCCCGCTCCACTGCCAGCTGAAGGGCGCCAGACCCCCGGTGACGGTGAGGCCGATCGTTCCGCTCGAGTCGCCGCGGCACAACAGGTGGGTGGCCGAAGCAGCAAAGGCCAGGGTGCGCCCGGCGCCGACAAGGGCGGATACCGTATCGCGAAGTCCGTTGGCATCGGTGGCAACGAGACGATAAACGCCGGGCCTCAGTCCTGAAATATCTCGCTCTGCAGACGTGAATCCACCAGGACCGCTCCATAGCCAGGTGAAGGGTGCCGTACCCCCGGCGAGGGTGACGGTAACCTTGCCGCTACGGTCATCCAGGCAGGTCTCATCCACTGTTGTTGCCGTTACCGCAAACGGCGGCAGGGTGATGATCTGGCTGCACACGGCGGAATTGCCGCAGCTGTCGGCCACCGAATAGGTGTGGGTGACGGTCATGGCCTCACCGTAGCCGGGGTTGGAACGCACGGATGTATAGCTCCAGGTAAGGGTATCCAGTCCGCAGTTGTCCTCTGCAAGGCCCAGGGAATCGCGGAACAGGGAAAGGGTGGCGAAAGGCTGCGGAATCACCTTCCCGGCAGCGAGGGTGTAGTCCGCCGGACAGGTGATCTTGGGCGGGAGAGTGTCCCAAATCACGATGCTATGGTCATCGGAGAGCTTGTTCCCATACAGGTCAACAATTTCGTAGGTGCGGGTTACCCGCCGCGGACAGCTTTCCGCAGACACGGTTTCAGAGGTCATGGCGAAAGTGCTTTCGTCGATGCCCAGTTCGCTGTGGGCAATGCCGCCGCTGTCGCGGAAGGCCTCCAGGGTCAGCACGGCGGGCAGTTCGCTGAAACACTGCACTGTATCGGCCGGCGGGCATTCGAAGGTGAAGTCGATATTTTTTTTGATGATGATCGTATGGACACAGATGGCGGTATTGTTGCACTGGTCTGACCTCCGGTAGGTCATGCGGAGGGTGTCGGCCAGCACCCCCGGCAGGCGGACCGAATCGGTGGGAGCCCTGAAGAAGTCAGGCTGCGTATTCCTGAGGCCGTTGCATAGGTCTGTGAAGGTCCCGGTGAAGGTGCTGAGCGTCATGGGCAGCGGCACCGGCTGGCCGGATTCCACAACCACCGGATCGGGACAGCTCTTCTCCGGAGGAGTCCTGTCGTAGAAACGTAACCTCTGTTCGCAGGTTTTCTGCCTTCCCAGGGTGTCGGTGAGGCGGTAGGTTCGTGTAATCTGTGTGCGGCAGGGGTTGGCCGGCTGAGAGTCGCTGACATACCCGGATTGCAGGGTGTCGACACCGAAATAACTGGTCCAGGAGGCCTGGCTGCTGAACTCCTTCCAGCTCAGGGGAGCCGGAATACTGGAAACACAGTCGTACTCGAAGAGATCATCCGGCGGACAGGTAAGCGTTAACTCCTCATCGATGACCGCCCGGATGGTGTGGCTGCATTGTGCGGTGCGCCCGGCATGGTCGGTAACCCGGTAGGTCCGCGTAACCGTGATGTCCACCCCGTTTTGTACCGAATCGGAGGGGAACACCCATTCGACCGAGGCGATCCCGCAATTGTCGGTGACGAGGTTATTTTCGATGAAGTAGTTCTCCGTCAGGGGGGCGGGTATCATCTTGTACGAAATGCCGGAAACCTCTGCCGGACAGGCAATCTGCGGGTCTTCGGTATCGTTGATCAGGGCCTCCTGGGTGAAGGTGCTGCTGTTGCCGCAGGCATCGGTGACCTGGTAGATACGGGTGACCTTCCCCAGTACTCCTGCTCCGGCGAAATCTTCATCCAGCAGGGTAATGCCGACGGTGTCGCGGGTAAACGAACAGAACGACAGGTCAACCTTTCCGCCCGCTTCCGTAAACTGGGCGTACGTCTTGTATTCAGCAGGCAGGGCGCAGCCGTTGGTGGCTTCCAACTTCGGAATTTCCAGTACCACCGGTTCTTTCCGGTAGTCAATGGCGATCTGCTGCTCCAGGGTGTCGGCATTGCCGCACGGATCGGCAATTTTGTATCTCCGGATGACCGTATAACGGCAGGAATCCTTCCCGGGACTGTCGGCGATCCAGGTTGCCGACACCTTGTGGCCGCAGTTGTCGTGGAGGTTTTTCACGCTGTCAGCATGGGCGGCCGGGATCTCCGCATAGCAGTTGTAGGGTCCCAGGGCCGGCAACGGGTCGGCCGTCGGCGGCACGGTATCGCTGATTTGGATCAGCTGATGCAGGGTTGTCGTGTTGTTGCACCGGTCCTCCAACAGGTAACTGCGGGTGACCGTATAGAGGCAGGATTCCTCGTCGGGGCTGTCGCCGGTCCAGGTTACCGTCACCTTGTGGCCGCAGTTGTCGTGGAGGTTTTTCACGCTGTCAGCGTGGGCGGCCGGGATCTCCGCATAGCAGTTGTAGGGTCCCAGGGCCGGCAACGGGTCGGCCGTCGGCGGCTCCGTATCCCTGGTGCGGAGGGTATCCTTCCATTCAACCCAGGCATACTGATCCAGGCACTTAGATGCATAAAACCGGTAGGTGCGGATAAGGGTGGTATCGCAGCTTCCGGAAGTGGATATTTCATCCTTCTCCTTCCTGTGTACAAGGATGGCCGTGGGGGGGTCGACCGAACGGCCTTGCCCTCCTCCTATCCATTCCTGCGTTGTGGTATAGGGCGGGGCTATCGTGCAGGCCGTCTGCGAGCCGTTGATGCTGCCGGAAGAAAGGGTGGGCGCCACCTCCTCGATGGTGCGGATCACCTCGATGGTAAGCGGATTTCCGCAGTTATCCCTGACTTCATAAAACATCTGTTCCACATCGGGACAAGTGGAAATCAGCCTCCGCGACAGGCGGTTTGCATAGCTCTTATTCATGCCGCAGTTGTCGGTGATGCCGGCCCACCGTTCCAGGTCACCGTAGTCGATGCGCCGGTCAGAGGTTGTGCGGATCGTTACTGTCACCCTGGTATCCGTGGCTAACGGCAGCTCGGTATCATCAATGAGGATCGCCTGGGTGCAGAAAGCGGAATCTCCGGCCATGCCAACGGCATAGTAGGTGCGCCGGAGGGTCTCCGGGCAGCTTTTCCCGTCTGAAATGTCGGGTTGAGAGCCAAACGCCGTATAGTCGTACAGTTTGCCTCCTCCCCCCTGGAAAGTTACAGGATCCGCATAGGCTCCGGGTATGTCGGTACGGCACTGGATCTCAACGGGCAGCGGACATTCGATTCCGGGCGGCAGGGCCGGGCGTATGGTGATCAGCTGGACGCAGTCGTCTGTATTGCCGCAACTGTCGGCCAGGACATAGGTGCGTTCGATCACCCTCGGGTTCACACCGATCTCCCGGTCGGTGGAGGTCACCGATGCGATGCCGCAGTTGTCGGTGGCGGTACCCTTGCTGTAGAATTCTTCCGGGGTGGCATAGGGCACGGGAAGGGTCTGCCCCATCAATTCGAAGAGGGTGGTGTCTGCCGGACAGGCCGTGATCACCGGCGGCTGTTGGTCGTGGATGCCGGTGACCTGGTCACACTGGGCTTTGTTGCCGCAGGAGTCGGTGAGTTCGTAGGTTCTTATCAGGTAGGTGGGACAGCTGCCTTCCAGGTTCCGGGTCAGAAGACGGAAGCTCCGTTTGAGGATGCCGCAGCGGCTGGTGGCGTTGCCTCCGCCGGCTTCCCAGGCGTTGAATCCCGCTTCCCCGTCGGCAAAGGGGGCCGGGACTTCCGCCATACAGGCGACAACCAGGGTATCGGTCGGGCAGCTCATGGTGAATTGCGCATCCTTGTCTACGATGATCTGCTGGCTGCAGGTGGCCGGAAGTCCGCAGGAGTCGGCAATCTGGTAAAGGCGGGTAATGGTGTCCTTCAGCAGGGTAAACACCGTGTCAGCATCCGCCAGGATAAAGGTGGTGTTGTCCAAGCCGCAGTGGTCATCGCCCAGGCCACCGGCAGCCGTGAAGGCAGCCCAGCTGCCATAGGGCGGGGGTACCGGTTTCCCCGGAGCCACCGGAATGTCAGCCGGACAGCTCAGCGTGGGCGCTGTGGTATCATCGATGGTAATGGTTTGGTCACAGGTTACCGTGACGCCGCATCGATCAGCCACTGAGTAAGTACGGGTAAGGGCTCTGGGGCATACTCCGGCAATGATGTCAGAATGGTAAACAACCGTATCGGGTCCGAAGCCGCAACTGCCTGATACAGAACCGCCGGCAGCAGTAAACGGTATGAGTGAGACCGGTGCAGCGGGAATCTCGTCGAAACACTGAACTGCCGTATCCGGCATGCAAGTCACAACCGGGGGCAGACAGAGACGGACCGTCAGTTCCAGCGTAGCCAGGGTATCGCAACCTGCAGATGCCACAAGGGTGTCTGTGTAAGTCCCCGCAGCCGTATAGGTCTTTCCGTACCAGATAAATGGCAACTCATTATCGCAGATGGAGACGCTTTCCTTTTTTACTTCCAGATTCAGGATGGTCAGGTTCAGCACCGCGGTGGTATCGCAACCTGTGGCTGCAGAGATGGTATCGTGGTAGGTGCCTGCCAGGGTGTACTCCTTGCCGTACCATGCAAAGGGCAGCTGGTT
>CAZYUA010000022.1:0-69507 GCA_964650525.1 uncultured Prolixibacteraceae bacterium | reverse complement strand
TACCACCAGCCAGGTGGTGGAACCTCCCGCTGTCTCCACCAGCCCGGTAACCGATGTTACCCAGACCACAGCCACCGGCGGAGGCAATGTGACTTCCGACGGAGGTGCGGCGGTCACGGCAAGGGGTGTCTGCTGGTCCACCTCTCAGAACCCGACTACTGCCAACAGCAAAACCACAGACGGTACAGGGACCGGGACCTTTACAAGCAGTATATCAGGGCTTGCCTCCGGAACCCTGTATTACGTGAGGGCCTATGCCACCAACAGCGCAGGTACTTCTTACGGGGAACAGGTGCAATTCCGTGCCAGAAATGAAACAGGAAGCTTTGTGGATTCCAGGGATCAAACCGTTTACCCGTGGGTAAATATCGGGACACAAACCTGGATGGCCTCGAACCTGCGGTATCTGCCCGCCATAAGCCCTCCCTCCGAAAGAGCCTCCACCCAGCCCTATTATTATGTATATGGTTATGATGGCAGGAGTATTGCTGCTGCCCGCAGCGCCATGGACGAAAAGGGGGCATTGTACAACTGGCCGGCTTCTTTGACAGCCTGTCCTTCAGGATGGCACCTGCCAACCGATGCTGAATGGACCACCCTTGAAAACTATATGATAGCAAACGGATACAACTTTGACGGCACTACAACCGGGAATAAAATAGCCAAATCACTGGCATCCACTTCAGGTTGGAACACTTCAACCGCCCCAGGTGCGCCCGGGAATGATCAGGCGAGTAATAATTCCAGTGGGTTTTATGGTATTCCGGGAGGTTACAGTGTAAGTGGTGGTTGGGGCGGCATTGGACGTTGGGGTTACTGGTGGTCATCTACGGAGTACGTTACTTCTCAACCCTGGTACCGTTACCTGAACTACGATAAATCATACGTAACCCGGGGTTACGAAAATGGGGAACTCGGTTTCAGTGTCCGTTGCCTGAGAGGAGATCCGGTGCCGCTCCCGACCATAACCACCAGCCCAATCACCGATATTACCCAAACCACGGCCACCGGTGGAGGCAATGTCACTTCCGAGGGAGGTGCGGCGGTCACGGCAAGAGGTTTCTGCTGGCATACTTCTTCCAATCCCACCCTGGAAAATAAATTGGGCAGTACGGTCAACGGATCGGGGACAGGCAGCTTCACCGGAAGCCTGACCGGATTGACCGCAGGAACCCTGTATTACGTCAGGGCATACGCCACCAACAGCGCAGGTACTTCTTATGGGGAACAGGTCCAATTCCATGCAAAAAACCAGATGGGGATCTTTCAGGATCCCAGGGATCAAACATTTTACCCGTGGGTAAAAATCGGTTCACAAACCTGGATAGCCTCCAACCTGCGCTATTTGCCCGCCGTAAGTCCTTCCTCCTCAGGATCATCCACCCAACCATATTATTATGTTTATGGATATGAGGGTACCAATGTTGCTGCAGCCCGCACTGCCATGGACACTAAGGGGGTGTGGTACAACTGGCCTGCCGCGCTGACGGCCTGTCCTGCAGGATATCACCTGCCCAGCGATGATGAATGGAACACTCTTGAAAATTATCTGGTCGCAAACGGATATGACTATGACGGCAACACAACCGGGAGTAAAATTGCCAAATCACTGGCATCCACCACCGGTTGGGATTCTTCAGCACAAGCAGCTACACCCGGAAACGATCAGGCAAGCAATAATTCCAGCGGTTTTTCGGCGCTTCCGGCCGGGTACCGTTACAGCAATGGTAATTTCATGTACATTGGAAACTACGTTTTATGGTGGTCCTCGGAGCAAAAAAATATAGAAAGCTCCTATTCCAGGTCAATGAGCTCCAACACTGAAAATATGCTATGGGGCTTCTGCTTCAAAGAATTCGGTCTCAGTGTCCGTTGTGTGAGGGATTAGGTGTGCACAGAAGCTGATTCAGGGCGCTAAGGCACAGAGCGCTAAACAACTAGGTCGGCGAACTATATTCAAGATGGTGGGACTTTAAAACTCGCTGGTAAGCGTATCAACTGTAAGGTATGTCTGCGGAGGTCATGTGAGCTGACTGGCTGAGCTACCCGACAAAGAACTTAACAGAATGGAGTTAAAGACGAGCCACCGGCAGGGGCTATCAGGAGTACCTGTCAAACCACCCGGCGGTGCTTCTTTCCAACGACTGAGGTACTGAACGGACCGGGCAAAATGGGTGCTGAAAGAAGCATTTCAGGTGTTGATACAAGAGCTGAACGAAAGTGAACCGTCCTGACTTCTGACGTTTAGTGCGGTATAAGGTAAAGGGGGAAAAAGAATCCTGTTCAATAATGCAATTTACCATGAAATTACAAGCAGTCAGATCCCCTGAACGAGAGGCGGAAAGCCTTTTTCAATCCAGCCCAAGGCAACGCCTTGGGTAAAATGATCGGGTATTTGCCAAATCAGGTTCTTATAAATCAATTCACGAAATTAATCAAAAAGTGGCAGAAGTCAGGACCATCGTCCCGGAATGACTTCATGGCAAAACCGGCAGGTTCCGTTATCCAGATGGTTGGCCAGGATGGTGTACCCGCTTCTTTCAATGAGCACCTGTCCGCAGGAGTGACAAATGGTATTTTCAAAGTTTTTACCCGGCACATTCCCGATATATACGTATTTCAGGCCTTCAGCAGAGGCAATATCCCTGGCTTTCAGAAGGGTACTCAGGGGTGTGAGAGGGAGCTGGCTGAGTTTGTACAGCGGTGTGAACCGGCTGAAATGAAGGGGTACCTTGCTGAATCCATTGTTGACAAGCCAGACACACATCCGTTTGATCATGTCCAGGTCGTCGGTCCAGGAGGGAACCACCAGGTTGGTGATTTCGAGCCATACACTGCTTTTCTGAAGGGCAATCAGGGCATCGAGAACCGGCCGCATTTTTCCCCCGGTCAATTTAAGATAGATGGACGAATCGAAGGCTTTCAGGTCAATATTGGCAGCATCGAGTAAAGGAATAAGCCGTTGCAGGGGGTCCGGATTAATATACCCATTGGAAACCATCACATTCCGGATTCCCCGCGTATGGGCAATCCTGGCGGTTTCTGACATATATTCGTAAAAAGAAATGGGCTCTGAATAGGTATAGGCTATGGATTGACAGCTGTTGCAGATGCAGGCTGCCACGGCCTCTTCGGGCATGAGTTCCGTATTTCTGGTTTTATCAGGGCTGGTTTGCGAAATCTCCCAGTTTTGGCAATTGAGGCAGGCGAAGCTGCACCCTGCAGTTGCCATGGAGAAGGTGCGTGAGCGGGGCAGAAAGTGAAGCAGCGGTTTTTTCTCAACGGGGTCGACATGCACAGCGCAGGGATTTCCGTAGGCTATCGAATAGAGTTTGTTGCCCACGTTGATCCTGTTATGGCAGGTACTCACCTCGCCGGGTTTCAGGTTGCATTCGTTCGGGCAGATCCCGCACTGCACCCCGCGGGGAGTAACCGTATAAAAAGCTGCTTCCCGGCTGAATTTGCCTGGTTTGCCGGGATTCCCGGCATAGGCTTTGCCCTGCGGAACCATCCATCCGGCTGCGCACAATGAGCATAACCTGATAAATTCTCTCTTGGTCATCTTGTCCATAACTTCCGGAAATTCTTCGACCCTGGTAAAAATAACACAAAAAGATGGATTTTCCTCTGAATCCTTTCCCCGGTGATCCGGGATCCGCAGCCGGCTTGTCCTTTGGCCGGAATGATCCGGCCAGAAAGTACGGTTTACCCGGGATTTCCTCTTTTAACAACCTGTTTCCGTATCAGAAAGCCCGCAACCACCAGTCCGTTTAAGGCAGCCAGAATAAGGCAGCTGCCATCAATCCCGGCGAGCGGGACCAGTGCCGTTGAGACAACGAGGATTCCGAGGGCTGATCCCCACAAATCGGCGGCATTGATGAAGGAGGCCGATCGCACGGTATCAGGATGGTAGAGAAGGGTCAGGTTTACATACTGAAGTCCCGTGAGGAATGCCGGAATCATCAGGGCCGC
The DNA here is from genome assembly GCA_964650525.1 of uncultured Prolixibacteraceae bacterium. GTDB lineage: Bacteria > Bacteroidota > Bacteroidia > Bacteroidales > Prolixibacteraceae > UBA1413. Next base: position 65,535 of record CAZYUA010000022.1, on the reverse strand, counting down.
GATAAACAGGAGCCAGAGCAGGAAGCCGGGAAGTGCCGGTGCGGTAACCCGCCACAACAGGGGTATCCCAAGCATACAGAGACCCAGCAGGGCCTGCACAATCAGGTAATACCTGCCGCCGCTCCTGAACCGGAATTCCGAAAATGCCCCAAGGGCCAGCCCGCCCATGAACAACGCGAAAATAATCCCGATGGCCGAATAGAGGTTGCCGAATACCACCTGAAACCAGAAAATCAACAGTATTTCAACCGAGGAGGCTGTAAATCCTGTAACATACATGCCTGCGGAAACAGGATTCATCAGCAGCAAGGGTAAAAGCAGCAGCAAGATGGGAAGCACCAGCACAAGATATTTTTTCCCGGAAAACCGGGACAGAAAATGCAGCGAATGGTAAAAAACCGGCAGGGGATGCCGGTCGCGGTTTGACACCCTGACCTGGCTGACCTGCTCCCTGATGCGGTTTCCCCTGGCAACCAGCGAGGGGTCGTCCATATACTCCGGGTTCACATACACATTATCTGTTCCCCTGATCCGGGAGAGTTCTCCCATGCGGGCCGACACCGGCCTGTCGGAGGCAACGTAATAATCCCTCTCCCCGGGAACGATAATGACATGCCTGAACCGCCCGGAAAGGGTATGAAACAGGGCGGCTCCTATTTTTTCTTTTTCCGGAGCCAGATAGTTCCCTGTGGGCGAAAGGCCATAGATGACAACCCCGTCTTTCGCCATCTTGGATTTCAGCTCCGAAGCAAACTCATCGGTATAGAAACGGTTCAACTGGAGACTGGAAGGATCCGGTATGGCCATCACGGCTATGTCGTAAGGGTTGCTGGTTTTCCGGATATGCCTTCTGGCGTCGGCGGTTACTAGGTGAACCCGCGGATCTTCCGGAAGGGGATGATAGGGGGAGGCCATGCGGACCAGTTCAGGGTTGGGCTCGACATAGTCTACGTGAGTAATGGAGGGATACTTGAGTATTTCATCAACCATTCCGGCAATTCCTCCTGAAACGAGGAGTATTTTTTCAGGCCTGGAATGCTGCAGCATGGCATAATGAATAAATTCTTCGTTTACTACCACGTCGTTGGTGGTGAAGAACAGATTCCCGTTTTCAAAAAAGGAGTATTCTTCCCCGTTTTTAGAAAGGGTAAGGTTGCCATCGGGCGTTTCGCGACTGAGCAGGACGTTTTGGTTGAAAAGCAGGGATTTGATTTGTACATCCACAGGGAGGAAAAACGTCAGGACAGTTAACCCGGAAAGAAGGCATAAGGAGATGAACGTTTCGCGTATCCATTTCACGGTCAGCAGGATCAAATGGACCAGCAACGCTGCAACCAAAAGGGACTGGAGGACGTTGAACCATTGGATCAGGAGGAATGAAACGGCTGCACCTCCCAGAAGGCTGCCAAGGGCTTCGGTGCCATATACCCTGATGAACTGGTTTCCCGGCGTTCCACGGGTTCTTACCAGCCATGCGTACAGGATTCCGGTCAGCAGGCAGACTGGCGAAAGCAACACGAAGAGTATGCCTAAAAAGTAGAAGGGGTTTACAAGGGTTCCGGGAGGCAGGACGAGATTTTTCCCGGTGGTCATGAAAACCAGAACCAGAGGAGGAATCCAGGCGAGGAGGAGGGTAAAGCGGTACGCTTTCCGGGACAGACGGCCGGAGAGGTTCCTTTGTCCCAGCCAGCTTCCTGCTCCTGTAAGGAACATCCAGATGCCGAGAGTCCAGCCCATCATCAGTTCATTTCCCTGAAAAACCACCACTATAGATCGAAGCAACAGTACCTGCACTACGGTGGCAAGAAAACCATACCCCATGATCCATGCGTTTGTAACGGGAAACTCTTCTGCAGCAAGGCTTTCGTGGGTCTTGTCTAATGGAAGTTTTACAGCTGGCTGTTTGTTGAAAAAGCTGAGGTAATAGCGAAGGTGCCATGCGAGGTGAAAGGCTCCGGCCAGGCTGAGCAGGATGCCGGCATCCACGTGCCATTTCATCCAGGGATCCAGGAAGGGCCATTCCAATTTGTAATTCAGCCGGATCACCAGGAGCAGACCAAGAATGCCGGAAACCAGAAAGGACACCAACAGGATAGTGTTCCAGATTTTCCGGTGAAGAACCCCGGAAATAACCTGAGCCCTGACCAGTAGGAGGGTCAGCAGATACCCGGTCAGACCCGTAAAAGCCAGGGGTATTAGATGGTAAGGACCCTGCATCTCCTGATTGTATTATTTTAATCCGGAACTCTCTTTTTCCCCGAATACGAATGCCTGGTAAATGTAGAGCTCGGTATTTTTATCTTTCCATCCGTCCCAACCGATCTGTGCCTTGTCACGGGCGCAGTGTCCCAGGAACTCTTCAGCATTCCATCCGGTCTCTTCTGCCACCTGCGGCAGAAAGGTGCCGCTGCGGTTCCCGTTGATCATATAAATCCCGTCTGTTCCCAGGGTAAACTGATCGATGTTGTAGATGCGCTTCAGGGGGGTAAGTACCGAAATTTCGATGTCGAGTTGTGGTAGTTCGGAAGAGGTTACCGGGCTGAACCGGGTGTCTCTTGTTGCGGCGGCCACAGCCATCTCCTGGACCAGTTCGTACAGAGGCTTCCGGCTGAAGAATTGTCCGATGCAACCTCTCAGCTCCCTGTTTTTCCGGAGGGTGACAAAAGCTCCGGCGGCAACCGTCAGGTCCGGTGAAAGGCCTTCCGTACCGACCACGGGAAGGGTGTGGCTGATAAGGTATGTGCGAAGGGTGTTCCGGGCAATCTGAAGGAGCCTCTCTTTGTCGGTTTTCAGAAGATGAAACCCTTTTGTTTCCTCTTCTTCTGAAGCAGTGACGGCGGCTATTGCCCAGTAGCCCACCACCTTTTGCCGGTCACCGATGGAAGCATCACCGCTGTTGCGGTACAGGATCTTACGGTATTGCAGGTTCTGGTTGTCCTCCGTCATGTTCAGAAGGGTAAGCATGGGCATCCACCCGCAGATAGAGGTGGCTAATGTGCTGCCGTAGCTCCGTTTATTCCCGGCAAGAGCGTCGGTGAATTCCTTAGGCTTATTGGCAGTAATGGCCTCAGCTGTGCGGAGGTCTGCCTCACGGGCAACCGAATAAGGAGGGTAATGGGAGAAGTCGGCGCTGACGATAAAAAGGTTGTCTGGATTGAAATAGGGTCTCAGGATATCTGCCAGTTTGAGGGTTGTCTCCTGTGACTCCCCGCCAATCAGCACCGGGATGATGGTAAAGGGTTTTTTCAGCCAGTATTGCAGAAAGGGCAGCTGCACTTCAATGCAGTGTTCCTGCAGGTGAGGGGCCTTATCGCGGCTCAGGAACCGGTTTTTTTGTACCAATTCTGAGGCCAGGGGGTCTACGGAAACCTTTCCGAGGGGGGTGACAAAGCTGCCTTCCGTATAAAGGGAGACCCCGTCGATGTACGTCCGGTGTGCGGGGCCGAGGATGAAAATATGTTTGAAGTCCCTGTTCCTGTCGAGCAGTTTAAACCCGGCAGCTGCCACCTCACCGGAGAAAACATATCCTGCGTGGGGCACCACCAGAGCCAATGGCCGGGATTCCCCGCTTTCGGGTGCCGAATCAAAGAGGGCTTTTAACGTTGTCTCGAGGTCCTGACGACCAGAGGGATAAAAGGACCCGGCAACCACCGGCAGCCTGTCCTGGCAACCTCCCGGTATTCCTGAACCCGTAAGCAGGATCACCAGGGTTGCGATCATCAGAATCCGTGTTTTTGTACCCATAGCCTTTGTTCGTTATATGATGTTCCCTATTCTGCAAATATAAGCAAAGATTGCCTGAAACGGGACTTCCTGACCCTAAAGCTGAAACTGCCGGCTTACAGAATACCCAGGTTGCTTGTTCTTTTTTACATAAATAAGTTACCTTTGTGGTTCTGTGCGTCAGAACCCGGAGAAAACCGTCGGAAAGGCTGAACCTTTTTCAAAATGCCGGGCCTTTGAGGCACTGTTATTAATAAAAGTAATTGTGAAGATCAGGTTTATTGGTGCAGTACGGGAAGTTACCGGGAGCAAATTCCTTATTACAACCTCCAAAGGAAAAAATATTCTGCTGGATTGCGGGATGTATCAGGGCAAAGGACTGGAGACGGATTCAATGAACCGTCGGCTGGGTTTTGATCCCCCATCCATCCATCATGTGATTCTGACGCATGCTCATATCGATCATTCCGGGCTGATCCCGTACCTGTATTCTGAAGGTTTCAGGGGATCGGTTATATGCACCGATGCCACCCGGAACCTGTGCTCCATCATGCTGACCGACAGCGGGCATATCCAGGAGAGTGATACCAGGAACTTTAACAAGCGAAGGATAGCCCGTGGGCTGCCGCCGGTAAAGCCTATCTATTCTCCGGCTGAAGCCAGGTTGTGTATGGAACTTTTCATAGGGGTGGCGTATAACCGGAGGTTCCAGATAGACAAGGAGATCTCGGTACGTTTCACCAATACCGGTCATATGCTGGGCAGTGCTGCAGCAGTACTCGAAATCAAGGAGGAGGGGAAAATCGTCCGTATTGGCTACACCGGCGATATCGGAAGGCCGGTTAACCGGATTCTGAAGTCACCGGAGCCTTTTCGTCAATGTGACTACCTGATTGCTGAGTCTACCTACGGAAACCGGCTTCACACTCCATTGCAGGAGGCGGAATCGGAATTACTGAGAGTGATCCGGGAAACCTGTACCGGGAGAGGGGGGAAAGTACTGATTCCTTCTTTTGCTATCGGACGGACACAGGAAATTGTCTATACGCTGAACAATGCGTTTAATGACGGTTCTCTTCCGAGGGTAAATGTATATGTAGACAGCCCCCTGGCTGTGAATGCCACGGATATTTTCAGGATGCACACGGCCGAACTGAACCAAAAAGTCCAGGAGGTGATGGAAAACGATCCCGATCCTTTTGGTTTTGGCAGACTCCATTACATCAAGAATGTCGGTGAGTCCAAGAAACTGAATGCGTATAAGAAGCCATGCGTGATTATCTCGGCATCAGGGATGATGGAAGCCGGCAGAATCAAGCATCACCTGGCCAATCATATTGAAAATTCTCAAAATACGGTTTTGGTAGTGGGGTATTGTGCCCCTTCAACGTTGGGGGCCAGGATTCTGAATGGCGATGCAGCCGTCTCTATCTTCGGGGTGATGCATCCGGTCAATGCCCGCGTAGAGAGGATCGAGTCATTTTCCGGCCACGGCGATTATTCCGAGATGATTCAATTTTTGAAGTGCCAGGACACCGGACAGTTACAAAAGACTTTTCTGGTGCACGGGGAATATGAGCCACAGCAATTTTACCGCGAGGAGCTCAAAAAAGCAGGTTTCCGGGATGTTGTCATTCCTGAACCCGGCGAGGTTTTCGAGCTTTCCTGATTTTGGTACAGAACCCTTTCCAGGCCTGAGGAAACGCCCCGCTGCCGGCAAGGTCTGCGCTGTTTGTTGAAACCAGGTTGGGAAAGGAATTTGAGTTACCGCCGTACCGGAAACCACACCGTCATTTCCGACTTTCCCCGGTTGTTCCAGGCATAGTACGGAACCAGCTGCACTGCTACCCTGGCACTCTTCCCACGCGGAACCTGCCGGTAGAGTTCTCCTCTCCATGGTTGACGGTCGTAAAAGGCTTTTCCCTTCAGAACGATCATGCTGCTTCCCTCAAGGACAAACGGGAGGGCTTTCAGCCGGATCCGCGACGGGATCTGAACCGCACTGACCTTCACATTTTCAGGCAGGTCGGTTGATTCCAGACAATAGACGACCGGCCCGCGCCGTATGGCAACCTGATTGCGGGTCTCTTCCGAAAGCGGGTTTGACTCCACCAGAGTGACCTCCATGGGGAGTGTAAGTTCCAGGACATCCTTTTCGCTCCACACCTTTCTGATCTCGGCATACGTTCCAGGAATCAACAGGATCCTGACCTTTCGTTTATTCAGCTTCAAAACCGGGTTATTGCACCAGGCAGGGATTCTCAGAAACAGGGAGACTTCGCCGGCGGGGACTTTCTCAAACCGGAAGGTCATCTTCCCATCCCAGGGATAGCCGCTTTCCTGGTTGAGGATAAACGGCTGACCTTCTGTCAGGGTTGAAGATAACCGGTTGCTGCCGTAAAGGTTTACCCAAATGCCTTCGCCCGAACGGGAATAGGCATACTGGGCGATTTCGGTCATGGTCCGGACGGTGTTGGGAGGGCAGCAGTTGGAGAATGAAATGTATTCTTCCCTCTCTTTTTTCCACCGGAGCGTGTAGGGGAAATCGCCGTCGGTACGAAGCGGATTTGTATAAAAGAACCGTTTGCCGTCGAGACTGATACCTGCCAGGATACTGTTGTAAAGGCTTTGTTCCAGGATATCCCCGTACCGGGCGTCACCGGTGATCTGTAACATCCGGTAGTTCCACAGCAGGTTGCCAATGTTGGCGCACGATTCATTGTGGGCTGTGATATTGGGTAGCTGATACGCACGGCCATAAGCCTGATGGGTTTTCTGGATCTCCGGCGGACGATAAGAGGTTCCGTCGGGTGATACCCCGTCGTAGAGTGCTCCGCAGGCTCCGGTGATGGCTAGTTTGCTGCCGGTGACATCGTTCCACACCAGGTTCAGCACCTTCATCAGGCTGGTGTCGCCCGTCTCGGCATACACATCGGCGACCCCGGCATACAAATAATTAGCCCTGACAGCATGCCCCATGGCATTGGTCTGCTGCCGGAACGGAATGCGATCCTGATTATCGTCGGTGCCCTCAGCCACCATCCCCCGGATATCGATCAAGTTGGCAGCCAGCGCAAGATATTCCGGATTCCCTGTGGTACGGTACATCTCTGTAACCCCCATATAATGCGAAGGACAGATGGCATTCCGGGCCAGTTCCGGTGTGGAACTTTCATAAAACCGGCATAGAAAATCGGTGGCCCTGATGGCTGCATCCAACAGGGTCCGTTTTCCTGTAGCCCTGTAGTGGACACAGGCCGCTGTCATCAGGTGTCCCAGATTATAGGTTTCAAAATTGAGCCGTTCCCGGAATTCGCTGTTCCTGCCCGGATGGTTGATCTGATCGATGATGACTGGTGTGTGGATATATCCATCCTTCCGCTGAGCCCTGGTAATAATGCCAATTGAATAATCCATTAGGGAGTCTACCACCGGATCGTGTGTAAGGGCATATAACCCGGCCATGGCCTCCAGTACCTTGTAAAAGTCGCCGTCGTGGAAGGGAGGGCCTTGATGTTCACCTGTATCCAGCCCCGCGGCAATCTCAAAGTTCTTTATTGCGTGGCTGATTTCATCGGCCCGATAGGTATTCCAGATTCCCGGTACCGCTGAAGTGCGGCATACTTCGAAGCGCTCACCCCAGAAACCTTCAGACCAGACTGTCTGCCCCATGTCGAACCCGCTTAGCCGGGCATAAGGGCTGTTTCCCGTATGGACCAGCGCTTTCTCCTGCCCCGGAGCCGTCAAAAAAAAGAAGGTAAACAGGAATGTCATCAGGCATCTTGTTCTCATAATCATTGGTTTTAGGTGAACCCTGTAGAACCGGTTAGAAACAGTTGATTATATTTGCAAGTATAAAGGATTAAAATTATAATTGCAAGATTAACGATTACAATCCAATCTCCTCCTTTAAAAGAACAACATATTATTTATCAGATTTTTAATCATTGAAAACGATTACATTTCTATGCATTTTTCCATCGGAAGGTGAATGGTTACCGTGTGGATAAAAGTAAAAAATCGGAAATGGAAGGGATGCTGCGATGAAAAAGATGAACCATAAAGACCGATTCCTGTCGACGATACACTATCTGCCGGTTGACAGGCCTGCCTCATGGCTGGGAATGCCGGTGCCGGCTGCTCTGCCGGGGCTGTTCCGTCATTTCGGCGTTACGTCCCCGGAAGCCCTGAAAAGGTTGCTTGATGATGACATTGTCCCTTTGGAGGTGCCCTACCATTTTCCTCCTTCCAACCATATTGCCTGTGCATTCAATTTTGCCAAGAACAGGCACCGCGACACTCCTGATGAGCGGACTCTGACGGCTCCCGGTTTTTTTGAGGATTATCAGGATCCGGCTGATGTGGAGAAGTTTCCCTGGCCTGATCCGGCCCGATACCTGGATCGTGAGACTTCCCGGCAGATGGCCCGTGCAGTCGGGGACCGCACGGTGAGGATGGGGGTGTTGTGGAGCGCCCACTTCCAGGATGCCTGTTCCGCATTTGGAATGGAAACCGCCCTGGTTACCCTGATGATGAACCCGGAGATGTTTCGTGCCGTCATTGACCGGATCACGGCTTTTTACCTGAAGGCCAACGAGATTTACTATGAAGCTACCAAGGGCTGCCTGGATGCTGTATTAATCGGGAACGATTTCGGAAGTCAAAACGGATTAATGGTAGACCCTGAATCCCTCCGTACCTATGTTTTTCCCGGCACTCGGGTGCTGATTGAACAAGCTAAAAGTTACGGCCTTACCGTCATGCACCACTCCTGCGGGTCTATCCATCCTCTGATCCGCGACCTGGCACAGCTGGGAGCAGATATCATCCACCCGATCCAGGCTTTGGCGAGCGATATGGATGCCCTGACCCTGAATACCAGCTTCGGAAATGAAGTGGCCTTCTGCGGAGGCGTCGATGCCCAGTACCTGCTTGTCAGCGGTACACCGGCTCAGGTCACCTCAAAGGTTAATGAACTTCGGGAAATCTTCCCCACAGGGCTTGTTTTTTCCCCCAGCCATGAAGCCATCCTGCCCGATATTCCTCCTGCCAATATTGAGGCGATGTTTAACACGATTAACAGGACAAACCTATGAGACGATTCGGACAGATGATCCGGTTAAAGCCGGAAGGCGCAGCCGCGTATATCGGATACCATGCGAACGTTTGGCCCGGCGTGAAAGAAATGATCCGGGAGTGCCACTTATCACGTTATTCCATCTGGTGCCGGGGAATCCATCTCTTTGCCTATTTCGAATATACCGGAGAAAATTTTGATGCGGATATGGCCAGAATGGCCGCACATCCGGAGACTCAACGGTGGTGGGACCTGGTGAAACCCCTGATGGAGCCCTGCCCCGACCGGCAACCCGGAGAGTTTTGGGCTGGCATGGAAGAGATCTTTTACCTGGAGTAACCTCTGAATGATCTCCACAGGCTCCTGAACCTTTTCCTTTTCTGCGGTTTGCTCATCTGGTCTCCTGAACGGTTTGGAGTAATAGCCCTGAAAAGTGTGTTCCGGAATGATTCATTTGAACAATGGTTTTAAATAATTGCTAATATGATCTCTCCCAGCCCCGTATTAGGTACTTTTTATCACGCTTTGGGAGGTATAGCTGCCTCTTCCTGCTATACTCCCTCTCAAAAGATCAAATCCTGGTCCTGGAATACTTTCTGGCTGGTTCAGGCCTTTTTTGCATGGATACTGATGCCTCTGATCATCGGTTATCTTACGGTTCCGGGTTTCTTCGGCATTCTGGCTCAGGCTCCTGCAAAAGTGGTTCTGGGGGCTTTCCTCCTGGGTATGGTTTATGGTTTCGGAGGAATGTCGTTCGGATTTGCCATCCGGCATATAGGGTATTCCCTCACCTATACCATTTCGATAGGGATATCCGCGGTTTTAGGCACCCTGACTCCATTGGTACTCAACGGAACGCTGGTTCCCTATTTCTCCAGAGCCGGGAGTGGAATTGTGGCTGCGGGAATGCTCCTGTCAGTCGTGGGGGTGGCTCTTTGCGGGTGGGCAGGTTTCAGGAAGGAGAAAGACCTCAGAACCCGGGGGGGCGGTGAAACGAATTTCAGAATGGGTGCCGGGCTGGTCCTGGCCATCATCGGTGGCATCTTGTCAGCCGTCTTCAACCTGTCGCTCGAATCCGGCCAACCTATCGCTGATATCGCTGCCCAGCAGGGAGCCGGGCATTTCGAGGGAAATGCCAAAATGATCGTTTCCACATCCGGTTGTTTTGTCACCAACCTTATCTGGTTCCTGGTACTGGGCATCCGGCAGAAGACGCTGGTTGAATTTACCGGCCGGAGCGGCATCCCCCTGGCAGTAAGGCTCAGGGATGGACTCTGGTCAGCCCTCGCAGGCACCCTCTGGTGTGCCCAGTTTTTCTTTTACGGTATCGGGCATGTACGCATGGGTAACTTCCAGTTTATAAGCTGGGTATTGCACATGTCCATGCTTATTTTCTTCAGCTACGGGATAGGAGTGATCATGAAAGAGTGGAAACAGGTTTCCGGGAAGACCTACCTTACCCTGGTCATCGCCCTGGTTACCCTGTTCCTTTCGTTCCTGATTATGACCTGGGGCAGCCTGATCGGAGAACAGGCGCTCACCGGCAATTGAACGAACCTTTTCGTCTGACATGTTTACGATGATGATGATACGGAATTTTTTCCTTGACAACCACAGGTTGAAAGGATGTGCCGGGCGGCTGGCTGCAATCGGATTGTCACTCCTTTTGTTCCAGTCAATTGCAAGTGCCCAGACAGTCACCGGTGAGCCGGCAGGTATCCCGGAAGCGCCTCAGATTTACCATCCCGTTCCCTGGGAAGAGCCCCTGGTTACCTCCATCAACCGGGAGCCTGCCCGTGCTACTTCTTATTCTTTTCCAACCCCTGAGTCAGCTCAGGAGGGCGACCGGGACAAATCGGGGAGGGTGCTTTTTTTAAACGGACCCTGGGATTTCCGGTATTCCCCCAATCCTGCAGCCGCTCCCGACAGCTTTTTCAATTCCCGGGTTTCCGGTTGGGAGGTTATTGAAGTTCCTTCGAATTGGGAACTTAAAGGATACGATATTCCCATATACAAAAGTGCTGTGTACCCCTTCCGCCCGGTAAATCCCCCCTACGTCCCCGACGATTATAACGGGGTGGGTTCGTATCAGCGGGTTTTTACCCTTCCTCCGGAATGGGAAGGGTTGAACATCACCCTCCATTTCGGAGGAGTGAGCTCTGCCTTCCGGGTATGGGTGAACGGACGTTTTCTGGGATATGGCGAAGATAGCTGTCTGCCGTCCGAATTTAACATCACCCCCTATGTCAGGCAGGGGGAGAACCTGATGTCGGTGCAGGTAATTCGCTGGAGTGATGCTTCGTATCTCGAAGACCAGGATCACTGGCGCATGAGCGGCATCCACAGGGAGGTGATGCTGATGGCAGAACCCAAAGCCATGATTTACGATTTCTTTTACCAGACGACCCTCGACAGCAACTTCAACGATGCTGTATTCAGTCTCCGTCCTTCCATCCGGAATCTTACCGGTACCCCCCTGAAGGGTTATCACCTGAAAGTCCAGTTGTATGACAGGGAAAAGAATCCCCTGTTTAAAGAATGTCTGGTGAAACCGGTGGAAGAAATCGTCAACGAAGCACACCCGCGGCTTGACAAGGTGAAATTCGGACTGATCGAGGCCGGGGTGGCCGGTCCCCGCAAATGGAGCGATGAGGATCCCTATCTCTACACCCTGGTGATGTGGCTGGAAGATGGCGGGGGAAGTGTCCTGGAGGCCAGAAGTTGTAAGGTGGGCTTCCGGAGTATCGGTTTTTCTCCGGTCACCGGCAAACTGCTGATCAACGGGCGGGAGACTTACCTCTACGGGGTAAACCGGCACGACCACGATCCGGTAAAAGGTAAAGCCCTCTCCCGCAGTGATATTCTGAAGGATGTCAGGCAGATCAGGCAGTTCAATTTTAATTGTATCCGGACAGCTCATTATCCCAACGATCCTTGGTTTTATGACGTATGCGACGAATATGGGATCCTGGTGATTGACGAAGCGAATCATGAGACCCATGGCACCGGAGGGTTGCTGAGCAACAAGCCGGAGTGGACGCCTGCTTTCATGGAGCGGGTGACCCGTATGGTGATGCGGGATAAAAACCATCCTTCAGTGATCATCTGGAGTCTGGGAAATGAAGCCGGCAGCGGACCCAACCATGCTGCGATGGCCGGCTGGGTCCACGATTTCGACATCACACGGCCAGTGCACTACGAACCTGCCCAGGGATCGCCCGGGAAATCAGGCTACCTCGCCCCCGGAGATCCAGGGTACCCCCCTGACCACTCCCACAGGATCCAAAACCCGGTCGACCAGTACTATGTGGATATCGTAAGCCGGTTTTATCCCGGAATCTTCACACCCGAACTGCTGGTGAACCAACCCGGCGATAACCGGCCTGTCCTTTTTGTGGAATATGCCCATTCGATGGGCAATTCAACCGGAAATATGAAAGACTTCTGGGATGTTTTCAGGTCTTTGCCACGCATCATCGGGGGATGCATCTGGGATTATAAAGACCAGGGGATCCTTAGAACCAATCCGTCGGGTAAGAGCTACTATGCGTATGGTGGTGACTTCGGTGAACAGGTGCACGACGGAAATTTCTGTATCAACGGCATTGTAGCTTCCGACGGAAGGCCGAAAGCCGCCCTTTACGAGTGCAAATGGGTGTACCAGCCTGTCTCCTGCACAATGACTGACCACGAGGAGTTGACTGTCAGAATTGTTAACCGCCATGCGGTAAAGTCGCTCGGTGAATACGTTCCTGTGCTCGAGCTGTTAGAAAACGGCTTTCCGGTACTACAGCGCGATTTGCCCGTCATTTCCCTGGCACCAGGCAAGGATACTATCATATCTCTGAAATCATATATGCCTTTATTAAAGAACGATAAAGAGTATCTCCTGAATATAAAGTTTAAGCTCGGCAAAGCACTTCCCTGGGCTGAGAAGGGGCATCTGGTCGCTTCAGACCAGTTCCCCCTGACTGGGCTGGTACAGAAGAAGGAATATTCCCGGCCGTTTCCTGCTCTTTCGATCAAGGAAGAGGAAAATCTCATCCGGGTTGTGGGGGCAGGATTTCAGTGGGTTTTCAGCAGGGAAACAGGATCGCTCTCCTCCTGGATGTTTAAAGGCAGGGAGTTGGTGACCGCCTCCCTGCTACCCGATTTCACCCGTCCGCTGACCGATAATGACCGGCGCGGCTGGAAGTCTGACTTGATTCTGGCAGATTGGTACCGGGTTGTACCTTCCCTGATACAATGTTCGGTTGACTTGTTGCCGGATGGGGTCGTCCATGTCGTAAGCCGCTATCGCCTGATCGGGGATCGGGCAACGGCAGTGGTGGAATATTTCCTGAACGGGAAGGGGACCCTCAAGGTTTCTTTCAGGCTGGATGCCGATCCTTCCCTTCCTGACATTCCCAAGGTGGGCATGCAGTGTGCCATTGACAGTGCTTACCGGCAGATTACCTGGTATGGGCGGGGTCTCCTGGAGAATTACACCGACCGGTACCACGGGTTCCATGCCGGGATCTATTCGCTGCCCATTTCTGAATTCATCGAACCTTATGTTATGCCCCAGGAAAACGGTAACCGCCTGGACGTCCGGTGGATGGCCCTGACCAACGAAGCCGGCCAGGGTCTGGTCGTGGTGGCCGATTCCCTGTTAAGCATGAGCGCATGGCCGTGGACTGAAGAGAACCTGAACCAGGCTGTCTATACCCACGAACTGGTGGAAACAGGACCCATCTCACTGAACATAGACCTGATCCAGATGGGGGTTGGCGGCAATGATTCCTGGTCGGAAGTGGGGCAACCCCTGCCGCAGTACCGGGTGAAGGCCCGAAATTGGAACTACTCCTTCTACATGGCTCCTGTGGATTCCAAAAGGCAACTTTCCGGGGACTCCCCATTCCTGATCCGTTTCTGAAATTAGTACCTTATGTCGTTATGAAGTGTGCGGTTTTCGCATCTGTCTTTGCTTTCTTCTGGCTCCTGATCCCCGCATCCGGGTACAGTTCAGGTATAACAACTGGCCAAAAGGTTTCCGATCAACGGATGAACCTGGTTTATGAGCAGGTGAAAACTCCCTACAAGTACGGGCTGGTGTTGGTTCCTCCCGATAACTCCCGGAAAGTGGATTGTCCGAGTGTTTTCAGACGGAAGGGGAGTTGGTATATGACCTATCTGGTATTTGACGGGCGGGGCTATGAGACCTGGCTGGCAAAAAGTAAGAACCTGCTGGAGTGGACTACCCTGGGGCGGATAATGTCCTTTTCTGACAGCACAGCCTGGGATTGGAACCAGAAGGCAGGCTATGCAGCACTTCAGGATTCCCGGTGGGGAGGCAGTTACAGACTCACCCGGTATAACGGGAAATTTTGGATGTCCTATTTCGGGGGCAACAGCCGCGGTTATGAAGCCGGCACCCTCTCGATTGGCATAGCCTGTACTGCCGGGGATCCTGCAAAAGTGCACGAATGGGATTTTCTTCCTCACCCTGTGTTGACGCCCCGCGATCCGGATGTACGCTGGTGGGAAAACAGTACGATGTATAAGAGTTCGGTCATCCGTGACAAGAAGAAAAAAACAGGATCCCCTTTTGTGATGTATTACAACGCACGCGGCGACAGCCTGAATCCGGAAAGAGGAGCAGAAAGGATCGGGATGGCTGTCTCTGATGACATGATCACCTGGCACCGTTACATGCGCAACCCGGTGATTAACCACCACCAGGGCATCAGCGGCGATGCCTACCTGCAGAAAATCAACGATCTGTGGGTCTTGTTCTATTTTGGAGCCTTCTGGAAAGACAAACCCTACGCATTCAACCGGTTTGCCTGTTCCTACGACCTGGTTCACTGGACCGACTGGGACGGGGCCGACCTGATTGCTCCCTCAGAACCTTACGATAACCGGTTTGCCCATAAATCCTTTGTTGTCCGGTATAAAGGCATCGTCTACCATTTTTATTGTGCGGTAAACAAGCAGGATCAAAGAGGCATTGCCGTAGCCACTTCCTGTGACCTGGGTAAGAGCAGCCTCTCCTTCGGAGAAATCAATCAGACACTGAAATAATGGGGAATATGGGTGGAATCTTCAGCATCCTGTGTGACAGGATTCTCCGGAAGAGAATCTGTTATGCCAGTCTGTTTTTCTTTGTTGGGATATACTTCTCCTGCCGGAACGGTAATTCCATCCCTGCAGAAAATTCCGCTGCGGATGAAGCCAGGCCCTGGGTCTTCTGGTACTGGATGCACGGTGCCGTATCAGCCGAAGGCATTACTGCTGACCTGGAAGCGATGCAGCAGGCCGGCATCGGGGGAGCTTACCTCTTCGCCATCAAAGATACCAGTGCATTGTTTGAGTATCCTGCAAAGGTCAGGCAGTTGACTCCCGGGTGGTGGAAAATGGTTCGGTTTGCTTTCAGTGAGGCTGACCGTCTGGGCCTGAAAATGGCCTTTCATGCCTGTGATGGTTTCACCACGGCTGGTGGTCCCTGGATTACACCCGACCTGTCGATGCAGAAGGTGGTATGGTCGGATACCCTTATTGACGGGAGGAACTTCTTCGAAGCCCGTATGCCGCAACCTGAAGCCATCCATGACTACTACAGGGATATTGCTCTTTTTGCCTTTCCGGCACCTGAGGGAGCCGGGGAATCCTCTCACACGCGGATTCCGGTTGTCTCCACCGACCTCCCGGGTGAGGAGGTCCAATTTCTGGCTACCCCCGGTAACAGCAGACTCTTCACTTCACGCGACCGCTGCATGGTTCAGTATTCTTTTTCGGAACCCTTTACCTGCCGGTCGGCGATTATTACCACCAACTGGCATAATTATCAGGCTAACAGACTGATTTTGGAGGTTAGTGACGACGGTGTCCGGTTCAGACGTCACGACCGCCTGGAGCCTTACCGCCACGGTTGGCAGGACCTGGGGGTAACCTCCACCCACCTCATCAACCCTGTAACTGCAAGGTACTTCCGGTTTGTTTTCGATCCGGCAGGCTCGGAACCCGGTGCGGAAGACCTCGACAATGCCAAGTGGGCTCCTGAACTCCGCCTTGCCGGTATTGAACTGTCGGGTTTAAGCCGTATCGGGCAATACGAAGGTAAATCGGGAGCCATCTGGCGGATCAGCCCCAGAACCGGCTCTGGTGCAATTCCTGCATTATCATGCATTGACCCTGCAAAATTGATCGATATTACCCGCTTTCTGGATGAGGACGGTATACTTCGCTGGGAAGCCCCGGCAGGGAGATGGATGCTTCTCCGGATGGGCCACACATCAACCGGCCATACCAACTATACCGGTGGCGGAGGTTTGGGACTCGAATGCGATAAATTGAATCCCGATGCTGTGACACTCCAGTTCGACCGCTGGTTTGGAGAGGCCTTCCGGAATGCCGGCCCGGAGGCGGAAAAAGTACTCAAAATTTTCCACGTCGACAGCTGGGAATGCGGAAGCCAGAATTGGTCAACCCTTTTCCCGGATGCCTTTCGCAAAAAAAGAGGGTACGATCTGTTACCCTGGCTGCCCGTAATGGCTGGATACCCGGTGAAAGAGGCCGGCGTCAGTGAAAAAGTGTTGTACGACATTAGGATGACCCTGTCGGAACTGATGGAGGAGAATTTTTTCGGTGTACTGGCCACCCTGGCAAAAGAGAAAAATTGTCTTTTCAGCGCCGAGAGTACAGCTCCTGTATTTGCCGGTGACGGGATGGCTCATTACCGTTTTACCGATATCCCTATGGGGGAATTCTGGTTCAGAAGCCCCTCGCACGATAAACCTAACGATATCCTGGATGCAGTTTCTGCCGGACATATATACGGGAAGAGGATCATCCAGGCGGAGAGCTTTACAGAAATACGGCTCGACTGGGATGAGCATCCCGGCATGCTGAAGTCGCTGGCCGACCGCAATTTTGCTGCGGGTATCAACCGGTTTGCCTTTCACGTTTTTACCCATAACCCCTGGACAGACCTAAAACCAGGGATGACCCTCGACAAGGTGGGCACTTTTCTCCAAAGGGATCAGACCTGGTGGAGCACCGGAACCGCCTGGGTACGATACCTTACCAACGTCCAGGGCCAGCTGCAGCGGGGAGTGCCGGTTGTGGATATTGCTGTCTTCACCGGAGAAGAGCTGCCACGAAGGGCGATCCTTCCGCAACGGCTGGTGGAAATTATGCCGGGGATAACCGGTGAACAACGCGTCGTTTCGGAGCGGCAAAGAGTACAGAACGATCCCATCCTGGTCCGGGAAATGCCTGACGGGGTCAAGACAGTGGCGAATATGGCCGACCCCGGGGAGTGGTGCGATCCTTTGAGGGGGTATAAGTATGATTCCTTCAACCAGGATGCCCTGCTAAGGCTGGCCCGTGTCGAAAAGGGGAGGATCGTGCTCCCCTCGGGAGCTTCCTATGGCTTGCTGGTCATTCCGGGGACTTCACCGGCGAACCCCGGCGGATACCTGATGACTGCTGAAACAACCGGAAAACTCCTGACCCTTGTCGACCAGGGCGCCACCATTCTTTTGGCGGAAAAACCTTCAGCAACCCCCGGGTGGCAAAACAAAACCCCTGCTGAATCCGATGTAAACCTTAGCATGGAGAAACTTCTGTCGGGGAAAGAAGAATTCCTCAAAGATGAGACAGGTTATCGTCAGCTTAGCCTTACATCCGGAAAAGGCAGGGTGCTGATGGGGCGTTGCGGCTTGTCTTCCTTTGATCCCCTGGGAATACCTCCCGATTTCTATGCCCTTGACCTTGTTGGTAACCGGAACCTGAACCTGGCCTGGACTCATCGAAAAACAACAGATGAGGATATCTATTTTATTGCCAGTCAGGAGGATACTGTTTGTATGCTAAACTTATCGTTCAGGGTAGATGGAACAGTGCCTCATCTGTTTAACCCGTTAAACGGAGTGTTGGAACCCTGTGTACAGTGGACCAGGGGTGATGGAAGAACAACCCTGAGATATCGCTTTCTTCCCCGGGAATCGGTGTTTGTTATTTTCAGGGAAGAAACCAGGGATAACGAGCGTAAGGACGGGGTTAACTGGGTGGAAACAGAACCGGAGATAACCCTGGACGGGGAATGGAAGGTTGTTTTCGATGCCGCCAGCGGCGGACCGGCAGAACCGGTAGTCTTCTCTTCCCTGGCCGACTGGAGCCTGAGTGCAGACGATAGAATCCGGTACTACTCCGGAACTGCAGTTTATCGTACCACGTTCAGCTGGCACCAGGCGGTGGAGGCCGGTATCTCTCTGTACCTCGACCCCGGGATATTCCATAATGTTGCCAGGGTCACCCTGAACGGTCAGGATTGCGGAACTTGCTGGACTCCTTCCCCGGGAGTGCGTATTGACGGTTTTATCCGCGAAGGGGAGAATACCCTGGAAATCGGCGTAACCAATACGTGGCACAACCGGATTCTGGGCGATCACCACCTGCCATCGGGTCCTCCGGTTACCTGGACCACGGCTCCCTACCGTTTACGGGGAAGAGAGCTTCTTCCCTCAGGACTCCTGGGACCCGTGCAGATCAGGAGTCGCCGGACCTGGTAGCCATCCGTGCTTGCGGATCAGGAAGGCTGATGGTCCTGTCTGTCGTTCCGGCGCGAGCTGGTCATTGCAGGTTGACAGGAAGATAATAACGGAACATTAATACTTCAAATGATGTCGTGTAAGATGGTGAAAATCGGGTGGTGGGTATGGATCCCCGTGCTCTTCAGCCTCTCCTGTTCGGACAGTGATTTCAGGGTGGCCACCCTGTCGTGCGGATACAACCCCACTCCCCGGGGTATTGACCCAGGAGCGGTCTCCTTCAGCTGGACCCTGGAATCGGGAGGCCGCGAGGTGGTGCAGACTGCTTACCGAATTTTGGTTTCAGAAGCTCTCACCAACGACCTGGTCTGGGATTCCGGCAAGACACAAAGTGAAACGAGCATTGGCGTGCCTTATGGAGGATCCGCTCTGCTGAAAGGCACCTCCTACACATGGAAAATGATGGCCTGGGATAACCATCACAACCAGTCACCCTGGAGCACTCCGGCCCGGTTCACCACAGGATTAACGAATCCTGACGACTGGGAGGGAGCTGCCTGGATTGCGTATGATGAGCTTGATCCGGTGAACCGGATTGTCCCCGGGATTCATGTGCCGGGTTATCGCCCCGAATGGCGCGACAAACCCAGCGGAAACCATCTCCTGCCCGTTTTTCGCAGGGAATTTACCATACAACCCGGACTGAAGGAGGCCCTCGTGTTTGTGACCGGACTGGGTCATTACGAGCTGAGGATTAACGGACTAAAGGTCGGGGACCATTTTCTCTCTCCCGGCTGGACGCATTACGACAGCTTCTGCCTTTATAACGTATTTGATGTGACCTCCCTTTTGCAAAAGGGTGCTAATGCTGCCGGCATGATGTTGGGAAATGGTTTCTATATCATTCCCAATAACCGCTACCGTAAGCTGATCACCGCTTATGGAAATCCGAAAATGATACTGAAACTACAACTGGTTTACCGGGATGGCCACCGGGAGGTACTGGTGAGCGACGGGCTATGGAAGATGAACGAAAGTCCGGTTACTTACAGCAGCCTTTATGGAGGAGAGACCTACGATGCCACCCGGGAACAGGAAGGCTGGGATAAACCCGGATTTGACGATGCTGCCTGGAAACCGGCGAAAGTGGTTAAAGCGCCCACTCACCGGCTGGAAGCAGAGAGCGACTATCCCGTACAAGTGAACGAGCGGTTGGAAGCTGTCCGCATCACACCGGTTGACAGCGTGGGCTCTCTTTTTGTTTACGATTTCGGACAGAATGCTTCGGGGATCCCGGAGATCCGGGTCAAAGGCCATCGCGGAGATACTGTAAAACTGGTCCCCGGAGAGCTGGTGGATGCCGGCGGCAGGGTGATGCAGGGGGCCACCGGCAAACCCTTTATCCTCACCTTTATCCTGAAGGGGGAAGGCATTGAAACCTGGTCACCCCGGTTTACCTACTACGGTTTCCGCTACCTGGAGGTGGAGGGAGCACGGCCGGAAAAGTTCAATGCCAACGACAACCTGCCGGTAATCTACGGGTTAACGATGCTGCATACCGGCAATTCTGCTCCCGCTGTCGGATCCTTTCATACATCAGAGGAGCTTTTTAACCGCATTGACCAGTTGATACGTTGGGCTATCCGGAGCAACCTGCAGAGTGTCATGACCGACTGCCCGCACCGTGAAAAACTGGGCTGGCTGGAACAGACCCACCTAATGGGCACCGCAGTGCACTTTAATTTTGATGTGTATCATCTGTCGCGAAAACTGGTGCGTGACATGATGACGGCCCAGTTCCCTGATGGCATGGTACCCAATATTGCCCCGGAGTATACCCGTTTTGAAGGACCTTTTCTCCAATCCCCGGAATGGGGCAGCGCCTGCATTATTCTTCCCTGGCTCATCCGGTCCTGGTATGGTGACACGCAACCGATGGAAGAGGCCTGGAACATGATGACGCGATATGCGGCGTATTTGGAGTCAAAATCAGAAAATCACCTACTGGATTTCGGGTTGGGTGACTGGTACGATCAGGGGCCCAACCCACCCGGATTTGCGCAGCTTACTCCTGTCCGGCTGCCGGCATCGGCCATCTATTATTACGATCTTACCCTGCTGGCGAAAATGGCAGGACTTCTCGGCAAACCTGCAGAGGCCGCTGAATATGCCGGAAAAGCGGATCAGGTGCGCGAAGCGTTCAACCGCGAATTTTTCGATCCTGCAAATCATACCTATTCCACGGGCAGCCAGACAGCCCTGGCTATGCCGCTGGTACTTGGTTTGGTGCCCGAAGATCAGCAGGATGCGGTTTTCCAATCCCTGGTGCGGTCGATAGAAGATTCCGGTAAAGCACTAACTGCCGGGGATGTAGGATTCCATTACCTGGTCAGGGCCCTGGCGGACGGAGGTGCCGGTACCTTGCTCTACGAAATGAACGCCCGGGAGGATGTTCCCGGGTATGGCTACCAGCTGAAAAAGGGAGCTACCGCTCTCACCGAATCGTGGGCTGCCCTCGACAGGGTTTCAAATAACCACCTGATGCTGGGACATATCATGGAATGGTTTTATTCCGGCTTGGCAGGCATCGCGCAGAGTGATGCTTCCGTAGCTTACCGGACATTGATCATTGCTCCTCAGATGGCAGGCCCCATCCGTGAAGCATCCGCCTCGTTCAGAACTCCTTATGGAATAACCCGTTCCGGCTGGCGGAGGAGCGGAAACCGCTATGAACTCGATATTTCAGTCCCGGTGAATGCCTCAGCCCGGGTAATTCTTCCTGGTGCCGGAACCGGAAGGGTGACCGAAGGAGGGAATCCCCTCCCTGATGCCTGGATCGCAGGCTTGGAAGACAGCAGCATGGTGGTGAACGTGGGATCCGGGAACTACCATTTCCTCTGGTACGGCCACGGGGAGACTCCCTGACGGTATTCTCCCTGCTGATCCCTGTCGGAATACATGGTTAACAGGCCGGTTCCGCGTCGTTCTGCATCGGGCTGCCGGGTTGCGTGTCTTGTTGTAAAAACCGCAGCATAACCTGAGGTTATCATCATCAATTACCCAAACTTTTTTATTCCCGACAATGGTACCATTTCCTGCCTGCAGGATGGAGCATTTTCACCCTGCAGAGGGACAACCACGGATTTGGACTCTTTGATTATCTTTGCGGACCTGACAAGGCTTTATGGTATCGTTGGAAAAAATATCGGTTTTCTTTGGCGGATTTGAGTTGCTCAGGGAGATCAGCCTCCTGATCGGCAGCCGCGACAGGATCGGCCTTACCGGCAGAAACGGTTCGGGAAAGACAACTCTTCTCCGGATAATAGCAGGGGAGTTGTCTCCCTCTGCCGGCAGGATGGCGATGCCCAGGGAACTGGTAACCGGCTATTTACCCCAGCAAATTGAAGTCGCCGATACCATGACGGTATGGGAAGAAACCAGACGCGCTTTTGACCAACTGCTGATTCTCAGGGAGGAGATCGGCAGGCTGAATCAGGAATTGGAAGTCCGACGCGATTACCACAGCACAGGATACCTCCGGATTATGGAGCAGGTACACGAAAAAAGCGACCATTTTGAATTGCTTGGGGGAAATTCCTATGAGGCAGAACTGGAGCAAACCCTTACGGGGCTGGGATTCGAGAGGTCCGATTTTGGCAGAAATACCGCTGAATTCAGCGGTGGCTGGCGAATGCGCATTGAACTGGCAAAATTATTGCTCCGTAAACCGGGATTGCTGCTCCTGGATGAGCCCACCAATCACCTCGATATCGAGTCGATCCAGTGGCTCGAAGATTACCTGAAAGCCTACCGGGGATCGGTGATGCTGGTGTCGCACGATAAGGCTTTCCTTGACAATGTGACCAACCGGACGGTTGAGATTTCGATGGGCAGGATCTCAGACCAGAAAATGAATTACACCGCTTTCCGGAAGTGGAAGGAAGAACAACGGGAACAGCTGTTGGCGGCTTACCGTAACCAGCAAAAGGTGATCTCGGATACCGAGCGCTTTATTGAGCGTTTCCGTTACAAGGCTACCAAGGCGGTGCAGGTGCAATCGAGGATCAAAGCCCTGGATAAAATGGAGCGCCTGGAGGTGGAGCCGGAGGATAACCACCAGATGCTGATCCGTTTTACCCAGGTTCCCCGGTCAGGGAACGTAGTGCTGGAAGCCCGGAACATTTCTAAAAGTTATGGGAACCTGACTGTATTGAAAGAGGTGGATCTCTCCATCTCAAGGGGTGCAAAGCTGGCTTTTGTGGGGCGGAATGGGGAAGGGAAGACCACCCTGGCAAAGATCATCATGGGAGAAATCGACTTTACCGGGTCCCTGCAAATTGGGCACAACGTTAAAATCGGGTATTTTGCCCAGGATCAGGCCGACCGCATGGATCCCGGGTTAACGGTACTGGAAACCATTGACCGGGTGGCTGTCGGTGACGTGAGAACCAAAATCCGGGAAATACTGGGGGCTTTTTTGTTCTCAGGCGAGGAGGTGGATAAGAAAGTGAGTGTCCTCTCAGGAGGGGAACGCTCGCGCCTGGCCATGATCAGCCTTTTGCTCGAACCCGTCAACTTCCTGGTTCTCGATGAGCCTACCAATCACCTGGACATCCAATCTAAAGAGATTTTAAAACAGGCACTGATCCGTTTCGGAGGAACAGTGCTCGTGGTGTCGCACGACCGTGAATTTCTCGACGGACTGGTGACCTGTGTTTATGAGTTCCGGAACCATTCAATTCGTCAGCACCTCGGAGGAATCTATGATTTCCTGCAGCGGAAAAAACTGGATTCTTTAAAAGAACTGGACCGCAGGTCTTACGTTGCCAGACAAACCTCCCCCAGCCCGGACCTGGGAGACCGGGAAATGGTGAAACTACCTGAGATCTCCTTTGAAATGAGGAAAGAAATTAACCGGATGATCTCTAAAACTGAAAAGAAAATTTCAGACCTGGAAGGAACTATTGAACAGCTTGAAATTAAAAAGTCGGAAATGGATCACCTGTTGGCCGATTCCTCCAGGATCACCTCCGATGAGTTCTTCCATGAGTACGACAGACTGAAGGAAGAACTGGTCCGGGCTTTGCAGGATTGGGAAAATGAACACCTGGAACTGGAAAAATGGAAAAAGAAAAAAACCTGGTAAAGAGCGAAGATTTTATTTATGGCACCCGGACCGTGATGGAGGCCATCCTCTCGGGCCGAAGTATTGATAAGGTGTTGATCAGGAATGGATTATCTAATGAGTTGTCGGCCGAACTATACCGCTTGATCAGGGAGCGGCAGGTCTCGTTCCAGGTTGTTCCGCTTGAGAAGATCAACCGGATTACTCGCAGGAACCACCAGGGAGTGGTTGCCCTGATGGCTCCCGTAGATTTCCTCCGGATCGAAGAGGTCCTGCCACTGGTTTTTGAAAGAGGGGAAGATCCTTTTTTGCTGGTGCTGGACCAGGTCACGGATGTCCGGAATTTCGGTGCTATCATGCGGACTGCGGTGTGTGCCGGTGTTCATGCAGTGGTCATACCGGAAAAAGGATCCGCCCGGATAGGCGAAGATGCCATGAAAACATCGGCAGGTGCTTTAAACCATTTGCTCCTTTGCCGGACCGGCAGTTTATCATCCGCTCTGGGATATATCAGGGATTCGGGCCTCCGTGTTGTGGCAGCCACTGAAAAATCTTCCCTGGTCTATTCTTCAGCCAATATGAGTGGTCCTCTTGCCCTGATCCTGGGATCGGAGGAGAAGGGAATTTCCCGTTCCCTGCTGGAAAAGGCAGATTTCCTGGTGAAAATCCCGTTATCGGGAAAGATAGAATCGCTGAATGTTTCGGCCGCGGCTGCCGTCATACTGTACGAGGTGGTCCGGCAGCGGGGAACAACTCAGGAGTAAACCGGCAGCACCCGCTTAAAGGTCTCCTCGAGCGAAATAAACGTCTCCGTACTCAGGATTCCAGGTATTCTCTGGATTTTTTCGCTAAGGATGCTCTTCAGATGCTCGTTGTCCCTGGCGTAGACCTTGATAAAAATCGCATACTGCCCGGTAGTGTAATGACATTCAATAATCTCCTTAATCTCTTTCAGCTTTTCGGCCACATCGCTGTAAATGCCTCCCTTTTCCAGGAAGACTCCGATGTAAGAGCAGGTGCGGTAGTCAATTTTTTTGGGATTGATATGGTACCCTGATCCGGTAATAACCTCCAGGTCAACCATGCGGTTCACCCGTTGGTGTACAGCAGCCCTTGAAATGCCTGCCTGTGCTGCAACATCCCGGAAGGGAACACGGGCATTTTGACCGATGATGTCCAGGATCTTCAGGTCAATATCATCCAGGTGGTTTCTCAGTGTCATACGGTTGACGTTAACAGGGTAAATATAGTTAATAATGCTATTGGCTGTGGTGCCGGGGGAATTAATTCACCTGGTTGCGTGGGTGGCCTTCCAGAGCAGCTCTTAGGTTATCAGCGGCGATTCCCATTAGTCTTGCACGGGCTTCGCGTGTCGCCCAGGCCATATGCGGGGTGATAAAGCAGTTCAAAGCTCCCGGTAAAGGGTTCTCAGGTCCCGGAGGTTCGGCTGATAGCACATCGAGTCCTGCTCCGGCAATCACTCCTTTGTTGAGGGCTTCCGACAGTGCCTTTTCATCTATCAGACCCCCGCGGGCAGTATTGACCAGAAAGGCCGTGGGTTTCATCTCCGACAGCAGGCATGAATTCACAAAACCTGCATTTTCCCGGGTCAGCGGACAATGGAGCGTGACATAATCGCTCGACCGGAAGAGATCTTCCAGGCTGGTCTGCTTGTATTCCTGTGGAATGCCGGTTTTTATGGATCGGTTATAGAAGAGAATGTTCATGCCAAAGGCCCAACCAATGGCTGCAACAGCCTGACCGATCCTGCCAAAGCCGGCAATTCCCAGCGTCTTTCCTGCCAGCTCGGTTTGCGGGGTACTTTGGTAGGAGAAATCGTTCGTGGTACTCCACTTCCCGTTTCTCACTTCACTGGCATGCAGTTCTACCCGGTTGGAGAAATTGAGGAGGTGCGCAAACACCATTTGTGCAACGGAAGCCGTGCTGTATGCCGGAATGTTGGTGACTACAATTCCGGCTTCCCGGGCTGCCTCCAGGTCAACTACATTGTACCCCGTTGCCAGTACCCCAATGTACCTGAGTTCCGGCAGCCGGGAAATCCCTTCCCTGTCAAGAACGACCTTGTTGGTAATCAATACTTCCGCTCCTGCAGCTCTTTTGAAAACCTCAGCAGGGGAGGTACGGTCGTAAACCGTAAGCTCTCCTAAAACGGAAATCCCCTCCCAGCTCAGATCTCCGGGATTCAGGGTGTAACCGTCCAAAACTACTATCTTCATCTTTGTTCAGGTCTGGTCCGGCACTTCCCAGGCATTCAAAACAGTTTACTATTAGTACCGCTGGCCCTTCAGGATGCATCATCCCGCAAACAGGGCAAACAGATTGTGTTGTTTCTGCCGGACTGGTTTCTGGTGTTTAAAAGACAAAGGAAAAAAAAACTATCCTGAGTTCAAAATCCGTGCGCCCGGCTGAAAATAAAAATTGCGCTCCTGGATTCTGATGACAGGATGCATACGGAAAAGGTGAAAGGATGAGACCATGATTCGCACAAAAAGAGTAATTTTGAATGGAATGATAAACTGAATCCAAACTGAATAGCTGATGAATAGGTTTTCTTTATTGTTGGTTCTGGTGTTTTTCTTTTCTTCGTCGCTCACGGCAAAGGAGACGGAAGAGCAGCGTCTTACCAGGAAAGTCCGGAAGAAGATGGAAAGCTGGGTGAACCCGTTACCCGGAGGAAGGTTTACCGGGAAGGTGGCTTTAGATTCCGTATGGGTGAGACCGCCGGGGAAGAAAGTATTATTTTACTTTAACCGGCAGTTATCCTACCTGCCGGTCAGGGAAGCGAGTTCAAAACAGCTGGTCCTTTCGTTGGGGGAGCAGTTGGGAAGAAAGTACCGGGACTGGGAGATCATGGTATATACCGACGGGCGGAGACTGGAGGAGCTGATTCCCAACAGCCTGAGAAAAGATCTCAAGGCCGACCTGCTGCGATTTCCTGTTCCGGAAAGCCGGAACAGGGTTCCGTTGGTGCGTAAAGCCGGCGGAACCTTCCCGGATAAGGGCCTTTTCGGTAATGCCATTGCTCTGTGGAGCAGTCATGGCTGGTACTATGAATCCAAACTCGACCGGTGGGAGTGGCAGCGGGCCCGTCTTTTCGGTACGGTCGAAGAACTCTACACGAAAAGCATCGTAATCCCTTTTCTGGTGCCCATGTTGGAAAACAGCGGAGCTACTGTGCTGCTGCCCGTGGAGCGGGATTGTCAGACCAGGGAGGTGGTTGCCGACAACGATTTTTCTTCCCGGGGATCGGTCTGCCTGCTGCCTCAGGTGGCTGAAACTCCGGTCAGGGAGGCAGGATTTTTGCTGAAGGATACCCTTTATACGGGCGAGAATCCCTTTCTCATGGGAACTTCGCTGAAATATAAGGCCCTTCCCGTCGGGGCAGGGGAGGTAACTTTTCTGCCTTCCCTTGAGGCCGGGGATTATGCCGTTTATGTGGCTTACAGGAGTTATCCCAACAGTTGCCCGGAGGTGAAATTCACCGTGCATGCCGGGGGTGGAAGCCGGGAATTCCTGATAAACCAGAAAATGGGAGGAGGAACCTGGATTTACCTGGGTACCTTTCGCTTTCCCGGCTCGGAATCTCCCACTGCCAAAAACACGGCGGTGACGGTGAGCCTGCAGGGCCGTGAAGGGGAGGTGATTTCGGTCGATGCGGTACGATTCGGAGGAGGCATGGGCAATGTTGCACGCCGTCCTTCCGCTACCCTGGTTCCCAATGTGCAGTCTGTACGTGACACCACTACGGCCCTTGCCGGATCTGGTGCCGGGGTCCAGGGGCTCTATTCCTGGAAAACCAGCGGTAAATCCCGGTACCGGGAAGCAGCCCGCTATTACCTTCAGTACGCGGGTTTCCCCGATACCCTGGTTTACAGCCTCAACGAAGGAAGGAACGATTATAACGACGACTACCAATCCCGGGGCGAGTGGGTCAACTACCTGATGGGCAGCCCAAACGGTCCGCAGAAACAGCCTGATGCTCCCGGGCTGAAAATTCCTGTAGACCTGATACTGGCCTTCCATACTGATGCGGGGATCACCCGTGGAGACACCATTGTAGGTACCCTGGGAATCTACAGTACCTGGGCAGGCCAGGGGCTTTTCCCGGACGGATCCTCCCGGATGGCCAGCCGCGATCTGACCGATTTGGTACAGTCGCAAATTGTCGATGACATCCGGGAGTTGTACAACCCCGGCTGGACACGCAGGGGACTCTGGGACCGTCAGTATTCTGAAGCCTGGAGGCCCAATGCACCGGCCATGCTGCTGGAGTTGCTGTCGCACCAGAACCTTGCCGATATGACATTTGGCCTGGACCCGCGGTTCCGGTTTTCGGTGGCCCGCGCCATTTATAAGGGAATGTTGCGTTTCCAGGCTGCCAGGGAAAACCGGAACCCCGTGATCCACCCGCTTCCGGTAAACCATATGGCCCTTCACAGGGTCAGCGATACCCTTGTCAGGTTAAGCTGGAAACCGGTGGCGGATCCGCTCGAACCAACAGCATGGCCCACTACGTATAAAGTGTACCGTCAGATGAATAACCAGGGATGGGATGAAGGAACCAGCGTCAAGGATACCTTTTGCATTCTGCCACTGGAAAGTGCAGGAGATATCACGGATTTCAGGGTCACCGCCCTGAACAGCGGTGGTGAGAGTTTCCCAGGCGAAACGGTTTCCGCAGGCTTTGTACCCAACTCCAAAGGAACGGTACTGATAGTCAATGCCTTTGACCGGATTTGCGCCCCTGCTACCTTTGATGCGGGCGAAAAGGCCGGCATCGAGTGGTGGCGCGACCAGGGAGTCTCCTGGAACGCTTCCGGCGCCTATACCGGAAACCAATACGATTTCGACCGGACATCGGTATGGACCGACGACGACAACCCCGGCTGGGGCAGCAGTCATGCCGATATGGAAAACCTTACCATCCCGGGTAACAGTTTCAATTTCGCTCATTCCCATGCCGGGGCGTTCCTCCATGCCGGGTACAATGTCGTCACTGTCAGCGACGAAACCTTTGTAGCGGAAGGCTATCCGGCATCCGGATTTTTCCTGACCGATATTCTGCTGGGAGAGGAAAGGGCAACCCCTTCACTGAAAGACCATAAACTGTTGGATTACACGATTTATACCTCTGCCTTCACGAAGAAACTCATAGAAATTGCCGGAGCGGGGGGAAATATTCTGCTGTCGGGTGCTTATCCGGGAAGTGATTTCGTCGTTTCGGGTGATACGCTGGCTGCAAGGTTTGCCAGGGAATACCTCCATTTTACGTTCAGAACCCGGAATGGATGCCTTAACGGCCGCTTCCACAGTACCGACCGGGCAAAACCCTGGTTTGACCTCACCGGATACTTCAACACGGGAACCCATCCTGATGTTTATACCGTGGAGGCTCCCGACGGAATTGAACCTGTCGGTGAGAATGCCTTCACCTGCTTCCGCTATTCTGAAAACAACGTTTCTGGCGGGGTTGCCTATCGCGGAGATTACCGGACCCTGGTGCTGGGATTCCCCCTGGAAACAGTTGTACCGAAAGAAAGTCTGAATAATCTGGTTGCCGATATACTCCATTTTTTTGAAGCAGAATGATCTGTCGGGTACTTCGAATTGTCATCGCACCGGCTCTGTGGATCCTGGCTGGTATCGCTCTTGCCGGGATGGAACCATCGCCAGAATCCGGGTCCCCGGTGTCAGAAAGTTATCCCGGGATTCCGGCACATGCCGTGACCGACAAGTATGGCGCCATCATCCGCATGGATACCACCCGGAAACAGGTTTACCTGGTCTTTTCGGCCGACACCTACGGGGAGGGTGTCGGACCGGTACTCGACCTTCTATG
Organism: uncultured Prolixibacteraceae bacterium; assembly: GCA_964650525.1. Classification (GTDB taxonomy): domain Bacteria; phylum Bacteroidota; class Bacteroidia; order Bacteroidales; family Prolixibacteraceae; genus UBA1413. Next base: position 36,217 of record CAZYUA010000022.1, on the reverse strand, counting down.
GCGGAAAAAAGTAAACGCATCGTTTTTCCTTACCGGTAATTTTCTTAGAAATCCGGACTTCCGTGAAGTCACGCAACGGATTATCAGGGAGGGACACTACCTGGGTGCCCATTCCGACCGCCATCTCCTTTACAATGCCTGGGAAAAGCGTGATTCACTGTTGGTAACCCGCAGGCAATTCCGGAAAGATCTGCTGCGAAACCTGGCGGAAATCCGCAGGGCTGGAGGAAACCCTGCCTTAGCAGGTTATTTTTTGCCGCCATTTGAGTGGTATAACTCTCTCATTTGCCAGTGGGCTGTACAAGTGGGCAGGCAGGTGGTGAATTTCACGCCCGGAACCGGCACGCAGGCCGATTATACCACCCCGGACATGCCCAACTATAAAACTTCAGAGGAAATTAAAACCGGCCTGTTCCGCTTTGAAAAGTCATCTTCCTCCGGTCTGAACGGAGCGATCCTCCTGGTCCATCCGGGAACCCATCCCGACCGCACCGATAAATTGTACAACCAGCTGGAAGACGTAATGGATAAACTCATTGAAGCCGGGTATAGTTTTCACCGGTTATGAAAGCAAAGACCTGGCTCGCCCGGTTCTCCGGTATGTCACTCCTTTTGACATGTAAGACGTCCGGATTCCAGGGGTTTATGACCTGAATACCTGCTCGTCAGGTCGGAAGATACCGCTTTTGTGCAGGCTGTGATCTGAAAGATTTCGAATGTATGAAACTCATAGAACGAAAATATCCCGCCGATTTCAATCAGCTGCTGAAGGTTCTGAGCCGCCAGACTCCTGACAGACCGGTCCTTTTCGAGTACTTCACCAACGATCGACTCAATGCCCTGTTGGCGGGAAAACCCGGGTACATGCCTCCAAACCGGGATGAGTTGATCAGGATGACCATCCAGGCCTTTTTCCATGCAGGCTATGACCACGTAACCCTCCCGGCCCGGTTTTACCCCTCCCTGAAATTTGAAAAGGCATCCAGAGGTCAGAAAGCTTCCGTCTCACAAAATGAAGGTGCCGTCATCACCGGATGGGAGAGCTTCCGGTCGTATGCCTGGCCGGACCCCGATGAGGGAGATTTTTCTGTTTTCGACACCTTCGGTTCCTGCCTGCCTGCCGGAATGAAATTCATCACCCCCGGGCCGGGAGGCCTCCTGGAAAATGTGACCGACCTGGTTGGATTTGAACGGATGTGTATAATGATTTTGGAGGATGAACACCTCGCAGGAGCAATTTTCAATGCAGTAGGGGAGAGGTTACTCCGGTTTTATGAACGGTGTGCTTCCAAAGAAGCGGTGGGTGCTTTGCTGATAAACGACGATTGGGGATTTAAGACCCAAACCGTGTTCGACCCCGGCAACATGAGAAAATACATTTTTCCGTGGCACCGGAAAATGGTACAGGCGGCCCATCGGGCCGGCAAACCGGCAATTCTTCATTCGTGCGGGAATGTGTATGACCTGATGGATGCAATTATCGATGAGCTGGGTTACGATGGCAAACACTCCTTTGAAGATATCATTCTGCCGGTGGAGGAGGTCTATCGCCGTTGGGGCAACAGGGTTGCCATTCTCGGGGGCATCGATATGGATTTCCTGGCTGTTATGACTCCGGAAAAGATAGCAGCGAGAGCGGGGGAGCTTCTGTCCATGACCGGCCTGAAAAGTTATGCACTCGGTTCCGGAAACAGTATTCCCGCATACATTCCGGTAGAAAACTACCTGGCGATGATCAGGGTAATATGACTTTCTGTGATTGGGTTTTACCTCTTGCTGAAATGCGGAACAGGTAGATGCCGGACTGCAGGTTGCCTTCCCCTATGGCCACATAATTCCGGGCGCGGCTGGCCACGGTCTCCTGCGAAGTCCAGACCAGCGCTCCGTTCAGGCTCCGTACTTCATAGGTGAAGCGGGTCTCATCACCCGGGTTGAAGCTGGCATAGATTCGCGACTCTCCTCCCTGCAGGATTTTCAGATCAAAAGGGTCCCTGTTTTCTGAGGGCAGGAAAATACTGCTTGTTTCATCAGTCTCGAAACAACCGAGGTCCGGCCTGGCTCCCTTGAAGGGCAAACCCACATCAATGCCCGCATTGATGAGGTCGCTGCCATTGGCCAGACGTGCAAAAAGAAGGTCCGGGAGGCTGCCGTCGTCTTTCCGGGGACCGGAGACGCCCGTGGTGTCGAGGCTGAGAAAATCTCCCGCTGTCACAGTCACAGGACTGTTCCAGCTGTTAGCTTCCTGAATGACAAAAGCACCAAGACCGATTTTTCCCTGAGCCAGCAGGCAGTTTTTCACCGTGGCGGTTTGGCCTGCCGCCAGAGCAGAGGGAATACTGAAATCGTTCCCTTTGTTACGGAACCCTGTACCGTTGTAGAGGGTCATCGATCCCTTGTTGTTATTCTGGTCGAAGCCTTTGGATTTGTTGTCGAAGGCAAGGCAGTTTTTTACGATGAAGTGGTGCCGGAGGTTTTTGTCATCGCTTCCTCCCATTTTAAATCCGTTGCCGTTGGCTTGTGAACCCGGGTTCGATCCGTTTTTCAGGTACCCGTTACCCCAGGTCCAGCAATTCTCCAGAATGGTGGAAGCATTATCGCCACCCCTCAGGTATCCGTCCCAGCCATCATCCACGTTGCCCCAGGCCCTGCAGCCGTAAAAATAATTGTTCGTGCCCACATCCATTTTCGGGGCAAACCCATCGGCATCCGCATAATCAGTGGGATCGGCATTGTAAAAGGAATCGCAATTGATGATTCTGTTATCGTGGGCACCCCCTCCCAACTGAAGGCCGCTGTCCTTGTTATCAGAAAATGTGCAGTTTTCAATCAGGTTAAAGGCGGCACCTCCGGAAAGGTTCATTCCGTTATCATTCGCCAGCGTGATGGTAAGTCCACGGATGACCCAATGATTCCCCGTCAGACTGATGCCCCGCTTTCCGGAGCCGGTTTTGGAAAAATCCAGCACGACTTTTTCTCCCTCCCGGGCCAGCAGGTAGTATTTTTTGTTTTCCGAACCCTTCTGGCTTATGGAGAGCGTGGCTGTGTGAAAGTAGGTGCCACCCCGCACCAGAATGGTATCTCCTGCCGCCACCCGGGTTAACGCTTTGGCTATGGTGAGATACGGTGTTCCGGGGCTGCTTCCTGCGTTGGTGTCGGAACCATCGGTCGAAACATACCAGGTGGCGGCCTGCGATGCCGGAACCATAGCAAGGAGGAAGAGGAAAATCACGTACTTCTTCATGAAAATGGGTATCGATCCAGGGACAAAGATAACACCCGGGCCTGATTTGCCAAAACCGGCTCCTTTTTGCCATCCTGCATGCCGGCATTGACGGATCAACAGTCAAGAAATCGTGACATACCGGCAGTAATCCGGGATTTTCTTATCGGTAAAGGAAGTATTTCCGGGCTTTTTCCCTGAAAAATGGCACTTCGTTCATCCACAGGTCCCTGATGGAATCAACAGAAAATGACACGGAAAAGACTTTGCGTATCGTGTCTGATCCGCATACTTTATCGAACATGGACAGCCTTGAAGGATCGCACAATTCAAACACATTCTTGTCGGGCCGGAGTTTATGACACTCCTGCATAACAGTAAACTGTATAAGGGTCAGGTTGGCCTTGTTGTAATCGGTGATGTGCAGTTGAACACCGTGGATCAGGATGCCTTTGGAGACGCTGTAGTAGGGGGTGAAATGAACGGGCAGGAATCGGACCCCCGGAAGCATCAGGTTATTCAGGTTCCGGGCCAGCTGGTCAGCATCCACCCATTCAGCGGCAAACAGCTGGAAGGGAAGCGTAAAACCGACCCCGATGCTCATGGTATACAACTCTCCCAGGATTCCTGAAGCAGGGTAAAACATAGGGGAATACGCATGCGGAATATGAGGAGAAGTGGGCACCCACGGAAGTCCGGTCTGGTCAAAGGTCATTTTTCTTTTCCATCCCTTCATGGGCACCACGGTTAACCGGCACTGCCGCCCGCCGGCCAGCAACCTTTCGCCGTTCAGATACAATGCCAGCTCCCCCACGGTCAGCCCGTGAAGGTAAGGTATTGGGAACTGGCTGACAAACGAAATAAATCCCGGTTGCGTCAGCAGTCCCTCCATTTTTTGCCCCCCCAGAGGGTTTGGACGGTCGAGGACCACCAGTTCAAGGTTGTTTTCAGCGGCTGCTTCCATGGCCAGACCAAGGGTGCTGATGTACGTGTAAGAGCGTGAACCGATATCCTGAATATCGTAAACCAGAACATCCACCCCTTTCAGCATCTCAGGTGTGGGCTTCCTTGTTTTGCCATAGATGCTGTAAACAGGCAGTCCGGTGCGGGGATCCGCATAATTCTCCACCTGGTCGCCTGCACCGTATTCTCCCCTCACCCCGTGTTCCGGACCATAAAGTGCAACGAGCTGGCATTGACCCGACCGGGCCAGGATGTCAATCGTCGACTGTAACTGTCGGTTAATTCCCGTCGGATTGGTGATCAAGCCGACTCTCTTCCCTTTCAGAACGCTGAACTGACGGTCTTGCATCACTTCAATCCCGGTTTTAACTTGCGAATTGGCATCCCGGGTTCCTGCCAGCAGGGCTAAACATAAAACCAGAGTGTGAAAACAGCGTATTTTTTTCATTGTCGTACGAACTATAGAGATTTGTCTGAAGAAAACGGTAAATTTATACTGTTAACGGCAATTAATCAAGCAGGTGTATGAAGAAGCTGATAATCATCCTTTTTTTTCCGGTGGCAGTTTGCTGCTGCAATAAAGCCCCGGACCCATCGCAAGTTCTGAAGGAAATCTGCAGGGATATGGAGTCGGGAAATTTTTCCAGGGTTTGCCAAAGGGCCGATTCTTTGAAACAAGCCTTCCCAGGCGATGTGCTGCTCAATCAAAAAGCTGATTCCTTGAAAGATATGACAATTCGTATAAAGTACGATTTCTGTTTGACCGGAAAGGAAGTGGAGCAGCAGCTTTCGGAGAGTATCGGGGAATACACACCGGAAGACTTGCAGCGCTGGGAGCTGTCAAACTGGCTGGAAGGAAGGGTCATAGACGGGGAAAAACGGTATTTCAGGAGGGCTGTTCCCAATCTGAAGCGAATGATCGATCACCGCGAAGGAAAAGGAAAGGGGTCACCCGGTTATCTCCCGCGGCCTTTTGATCTCTTCAAATCAGCCATGGCCGAACAGGTTATTACCGCCTCTGCTGATGGAAGTGAGCCTGTGGAGCCTGTACGGATGAAGATCCGTTATACCCTGACGGTTAAAGCGGATGCTGTCCCTGCCGGGGAGACGATCCGGTGCTGGCTTCCATTTCCCCGTGAAGACCATCCACGCCAAAAGGAGGTGACTCTCCTGTCTGCTTCTCCCGGCAGCCCGGTTCTGTCGCCCGCTGCTTCCCCTCACCGGACCCTCTACCTTGAACAGACCGCTGTGGCAGGAGTACCGGCTATCTTCGAAGCTTCCTTCAGCTTTACCGGTTTGGCACAGTACTTTGATTTGACCCATATCCAGGAAGGCACTTTGGTTAGTAAGGATACCTCCCTGCTGCGGTACACCGTTGAGGAGACTCCTCATATCGTTTTTACGACGCCAATAAGGCAATTGTCTGACTCACTGACCGGTCAGGAAACCCGTCCGGTCAGGATTGCCCGGACTCTTTTTGATTGGATAGACACCCATATTCCGTGGGCCGGTGCCCTTGAATACGGGATTATCCCCAACATTCCGGAATACGTCCTGACCAACCGCCGGGGCGACTGCGGCATGAAAACCTTATTGTTCATGACCCTGGCCCGGTACAACGGGATCCCTGCCCGATGGCAAAGCGGCTGGATGATGCATCCCGGCGAGGTAAACCTCCACGACTGGTGTGAAATCTGGTTGGAAGAAACCGGCTGGGTACCCGTAGATATGTCGTTTGGTACCCTTCTCTCAGATGACAGCCGGGTTCAATACTTCTACCTTTCCGGTATGGATCCTTACCGGCTGATTGTGAACAACGCCATTGCCGGTCCTTTGATGCCCCCAAAAAAATACCTGAGAAGCGAACCGTACGACTTCCAGAGGGGAGAGGTGGAATGGAAAAACGGTAACCTTTATTTTGATAAGTGGACTTATCAAATGGAGGTGGAATATTGAAAACCGGTACCCTGAAAAGTCCCTTTTAACAGGCCGGAGGAGCCCCCGGGATGAATACCCTCCTTGCTTCTTATCCGGTGTGCAAACAGGCGAAAAGGTTCCGGAATATGTTGTTAAACATCATCAGGGGTCGGTGAAGGGTCAGGAATTGCTGATACATTTGATTGACCAAACCTAAGTATTAAAATCAGTTTATGCGGTATGGGTTGCTTTTTGCAGTAATTTCCCTTTTCCTCCAGGCAGGATGCCATTCAGGCAGGATCCGGAAATTGCAGGCAGAGGCCGAAGCCATTGGGCAGGAGGCAGTACCCGATAGCCGGACGGGCGTTTTTCGGGTGACCTTGGAAAAAAAGAGGGGAAAATCGGTTTTGCTCAGGGGAGAGCTCCTTGACCCGAATGTCAGGGACCAGTTGCTCCGGATTACTGCTGATGCCGGTTACTCCCCTGTCGACAGCCTGGTGGTATTACCCGACACCGCGGTGTTAAAGAAAAACCTGGCACTGGTGACCGTCAGCGTAGCCAATCTCCGGAAACAACCCTCGTATGCTTCTGAAATGGTCTCCCAGGCGGTATTGGGTACCCCGGTGAAAATCCTGAAAAGAGAAAAAAACTGGTATTACATCCAGACTCCCGATCAGTACCTTTCATGGGTGACCAGTTCCTCCATCCGGCTGCTGGACAAGGAAGAGCTGAAGGACTGGAACAGTTGCGAGAGGTTGATTTTTACCCGTAATTACGGGATCGTCACAGAGGAAGGTCCGGGGAATGCCATTTTGAGCGACCTTGTTGCGGGATGCATCGTCCAAAAAAACGGGCAAACCGCTGCTCATTTCCTGGTAGAACTGCCCGATGGCCATACGGGGATTACCGCCCGCGAAGGTTGGCTCCCGTTTGAATCATGGGAAGATACGGTTGAATTAAGCGGGGAAAATCTGGTTGCCACCGCTGTCAGGTTCCTGGGGATTCCCTATATGTGGGGGGGAACTTCATCCAGGGCTTTTGACTGCAGCGGATTTGTCAAAACTGTCTATTTCCTGCAGGGCATCATCCTCGAAAGGGATGCTTCCCAGCAGTATACACATGGGATGCCCGTGGAAACCGACAGCCTCCTCACCGGCTGTGAAGAGGGGGATCTTCTTTTTTTCGGACGAAAAGAACCGCTGCGGATCGTTCATGTCGGAATATGCCTGGGGAACAGCCAGATCATCCATGCTTCCGGAAAAGTCGGAATAAACAGTATGGATCCAAACCGGCCTGACTACAGCGAATACCTGCATTCCACCTTTGTAGGGGTAAAAAGAATGCTTGGGAACCATCCGCAGTCCGGTTTTTTACCGGTGGACAAACATCCCTGGTATTGAAAAAAAACAGAGGGTGGGAATAGGTTAAAACCCCCGTCCTTAATCGGAATCATTGATGGGCAACCATGGTTAATCGCAGGTTATTTCTGAAATCGGCAGGGTTGGCAGCAGGGTCGGTGACCCTGGCCGGAGCCTTGCCCGGATGCAGCACTATGGGTAACAAGGAAAATATACGGGTTGCCGGGCCACTGACGTTGCGGTTCAGACCTTTTGAACTTCAGCTTAAGCATGCGTTCACCCTGGCGGCGAGTTCCAGGACTACCACCCCGGTGGTACTGACGGAACTGGAATGGAACGGCATTACCGGATATGGTGAAGCCAGCCTTCCTCCCTATCTTGAAGAAAACCAGAAATCTGTCATTGGTTTTTTGTCCGGCATCGATCTCCGCACTTTCAAAAATCCTTTCCTGATGGAGGATATCCTGGAGTATGTTGATCATGTGGCCCCTGGTAATCATGCTGCCAAGGCCTCGTTCGACATTGCCCTTCACGACCTGGTCGGGAAATGGATAGGGGAGCCCTGGTACCGGTTATGGGGTCTCAATCGTGAGAAAACACCTCTTACCAGTTTCACCATCGGCATCGATACGCCGGAGGTAGTCAGGGAAAAAGTCCGGGAGGCTGCTGCGTTCAGAATACTGAAAGTAAAGCTGGGCAGGGATAACGACCGGGAGATGATTGAAACCATCCGGGCAGCTACGGATGTTCCCCTGTGCGTGGATGTTAATCAGGGGTGGAAAGACAAACAAATGGCTCTTGATTTATGTCACTGGCTGGCTGAAAAGGGGGTGATGTTTGTGGAGCAACCAATGGATAAAGCGCGGAAGGAAGATTTAGCCTGGCTGACAGCCCGCAGCCCGCTGCCCATCATCGGGGATGAGGCTGTCCAGGTCCCGGAGGATATCCTGCCGCTCCGGGAGGTGTACTCCGGAATCAACATCAAGCTGATGAAGTGCGGGGGATTGCGTCCTGCCCTTAAGATGATTACCCTTGCAAGGGCCCTGGACATGAAGGTAATGATCGGCTGCATGACCGAGACCTCCTGCGCGGTTACTGCGGCAGCCCAACTTTCACCCCTGGTCGACTGGGCAGATCTGGATGGTAACCTCTTAATATCTAATGATATATACACTGGACTTCTTGTACGGGAAGGGAAAATAGTCCTCCCGGACCAGCCTGGTATTGGTATTACGCTGATGGAATAGAAGGGGAAAACGGGTATTCCCCAACGACAGTTTCTCCTGCAAGGCACGTCTTTTTATTATTTTTTATTAGTACACGATATTTAATTTGGTTTTCTTTAAATTTGAAATGACATCAGGACATTTTAAAACCACTATATATCAGTTATCTATGAATCACTAAAACAAAAAACGAATCTGATGAGAACAAACTGTTTATTGTTGCTGATGCTGCTCGGGTTCCTCTTCCCTGGGGTTACTCTGGCGCAGACATCGGTTGTGAGGGGTGTGGTGACTGATGGCAGAACAGGTGAGCCTCTACCGGGAGTCACCATTGTCATCAAAGGAACCACCCAGGGGACCATAACAGACGGATCCGGCAGCTATTCCGTCACTGTTTCACCCAGGCAGACGTTGGTATATTCTTCTGTGGGGTACCGGCCATTCGAGAAGATTGTGGGGAATTCCACGACTGTTAATGTTCAGCTGGATTTCACGGAGTATTTGCTGGAGGAAGCTGTGGTGACGGCGGAATTCGGATTGAAGCGTGCCGCCCGTGCTGTGGGGGCTGCTACCCAGTCGGTCAGGGGCTCTGAAATCGCTGAGTCGGGCCGTGAGAATTTCATCAACTCCCTGCAGGGCAGGGTTTCGGGTGTCCAAATCACCAATTCAGGGGGCACTCCGGGATCCTCCAGTTCTGTGCTGATCCGGGGAGCTACCTCCATTTCGGGTAACAACCAGCCTCTGTACGTGATCGACGGTATTCCGATGAGCAACAGCACCTTTAATCCCGATGGGGGGCTCGCCATGAAGTCAGGACTTTCCCCGACCGTGTACGACCGTAACCTGGACTTTTCCAACCGGGGGTCCGATATCAATTCTGAAGACATTGAAAGCATCACGGTACTGAAAGGGGCTGCAGCGGCTGCCCTTTACGGAAGCGATGCCTCCAACGGGGCCATCATCATCACCACCAAAAAGGGAAAAGCCGGAAAAGGCATCGTCTCTTACAGCAACTTCTTCCGTTTTGACCAGGCCTATCGCTACCCTGAAATGCAGACCATTTACGATAATGGCCAGTACGGAACTACCAGCTACTATTACACCACCCGGTACGGAAGTAAATATCCGGCAGGTACCAAACTCTACAACAACCTGGAAAACCTCTTCCAGACGGGAGTAAGCCAGCGGCATAATATTTCGTTTGAAGCCGGGAATGATGCCATGACTTTCCGGGCAGCAGCCAGCACCCTGGACCAGACCGGGATTGTACCGACTTCAGATTATGCCCGGAATAACATTACTGTGGGAGGAACCGCCAAGTTGTCGCGCTGGATGAACGTGGAAGCCACCCTCCAGTATGCCAACACCACCAATACCAAAGTGTCGAAAGGATCGGGCGGTGTTCTGAACCGGGCTATGGTCTGGCCATTAACCGATGATATGACCCGCTACCTCGATGATGAGGGGAAAATCAGATATCCTGATAACTACCGGGATGTGGATATTTTAAACCCCTATTTTGATCTTTACAAAAACAGGAATTTTGATGAAAGCCAGCGCTTCATTGCCAACACGGTGGTGAACATCACACCCTTTAAAGATATGCTCCTGCGGGCGCAGGTGGGATGGGACGTGAGCTCAGCTACTTACATCCTTGTAAGGCATCCCCAATGGTCATCCACTGCCACCGGAACCGGCTCCTACGACCAGGCCAGGGTGAACGAGTCCAACCCGACTGTTAACCTGCTGGCTTCCTACAAACGGGAATTCGGGAAATTCAATGCATCCGCACAGGTTGGATACCACCAGATTGAGCAGGGATCCAAGACCCTCTCTGTTAAAGGGGAGAAATTTATGGTGCCTGATTTCCAGTCGATTAACAATTGCGACCTTGCCACTTTGCTGAATACGCAAAAAACCATTATGCGCCGGCTACAAGCCATCTCCGGATCGTTTGAGTTTTCTTTCAACAACATGGCCTTTCTGACCATCCGTGGCCGAAACGACTGGTCGTCAACGCTTCCCCTGGAAAACAACCACTATTTTTACCCGGCAGCCGACCTGAGTTTCATTGTATCTGAACTGCCATTCATAAAAACCCATTCCGAAACCTTCAGCTATATCAAGCTGAGAGGTTCCATCACCCGGGTGGGGAAAGATGCCCCTCCGCTCTCCATTTTCCCGGCCCTGGAAGCTGCTTCCACCTCTTACGGAGGATACCGCTACGGATTTACCGGACCTAACCTCAAATTGCGGCCTGAAATGAACACAGCCTGGGAGGTAGGCCTGGAATCCCGTCTGTTCAGAAACAGGCTGGATCTGGATATGGCTTATTATCATACCAAATCGGTCGATCAGATCATCACCGGTTTCCGGATGAGTTATGCCACAGGGTTTGTACTCAACAACATGAATGTTGGCTCGTTCAAGACCGAAGGAGTGGAAATGCGCATTGCCGGCGACATCGTGAAAAACCGCAACTGGCTATGGAATCTGGGTCTTAACCTGACCAAAAACTGGAGTGAGGTGCTGTATCTCCCCGAAAACTTGTCGGAGTATTACAATTCGCTGACCTGGGTCTCCGGGAATATCAGGAATGGGATTAAGGTAGGGCATCCCATCACTTCCATCAGCGGAAATGATTTCCAGCGAAATGCCAATGGAGAGGTGTTGATCGATCCATCCACAGGCCTTCCACTGGCCAATTCATCGGTTTGGTCGGTATTAGGCAACCGTGAACCCAAGCTTCTTTTCGGTTTCAATACCAGTCTGAAATATAAGAACCTGTCTCTTTCGGCATTGTTGGATGGCCGGATCGGCGCCACCGTCGTCAATGGTACCAAGCGGTACATGATGCAGCAGGGTTACAGCCTGGAGTCGGTCACCATGAGGGAATCTGGGCCGGTTGTGTTTAAAGGGGTGCTGAAAGATCCTTACCAGGATACCGACAATCCTACTGTGAATTCCATTGCCGTGAAAATGGGCGACCTGGCTACCGGATATTCCGGAATCGACGCAAACTGGATCGAGAAAGACATCCATTATCTCCGGTTTGCTGAAGTTCGGTTGTCCTACAGCCTCGATAAGAAATGGCTTGCAGAAAGGTCCAAAGGAATCGTTTCAGCCTTTTCCATCTTCGCATCCGGATCAGACCTGTATGTCATGACCAACTATTCCGGCATCGATGTGGTAGGGAATTCCAACTCTTCAGCTCTGGGAGGAACCGGGGGTGTAGGGTTTGATATGTTTGCCATTGCCCCTCCCCGGGGAATGTCATTTGGTGTGAATGTAACCTTTTAACCGATTGTACGATGAAAAAAATAGTAATATCAGGATTGCTCCTTCTGGCCCTGGGTTTCAATTCCTGTCAGGACTGGCTGGATGTCAACAAAAACGTGGATGCACCCGACTGGGTGGAACCCATTTTACGGCTGGGACCGGTTCTTTCCGCCTACGAAGGAATTGCCTACGACCTGAGGGCGGTTGCCCCTCTCTCCGGATACCTGACCGGAACATCGACCTATGTGTCCAATTTCGGGGTTAACCATAGCTATATTGCAGGTAGCGACGGGGCCGGGGAAGCGTGGAGAATGGTCTACTGGCTGCAGGGTATGAACCTGGAATTCATCATCAACGATGGCCGGGATCTGGAACAGTACACTCTGGCTGGTATAGGTCTGACGATCAAGGCTTACTCCTGGCATATCCTGGCCTCCCTGCATGGGGACCTCCCCGTCGATGATGCCTTTGTGCCCGGGTTGCTGACCCACAACTACAACAACCAGGAGTATGCCTTTGCCAAGGTTCGTTCCTGGGCCCGACAGGCTATTGCAGAATTTGAGAAAGAGGATAAAACCGTCTATCCGGCCAATATCAGCACCGCCGATCTGGTCTATAAGGGAGAAGCCGCCAAATGGAAGAAATTTGCTTATGCCGTGCTGGCAAGGAACTATATTGCCATGGCTAAGAAAAATGCAGCTTACCTCGATTCAGCCGTCATTTGTGCCAACCAGTCGTTTGCCAGTGCCGCCGATGATCCGTTTTTAACCTTTTCTGCCACTGGCGTTTCCACCACTTCCAATTTCTTCGGAGTCTTCAGGGGTAACCTGACCAATGTATTCGGACAATCGGATTATATCGTCCAGGTATTGACGGGGACCATTCCCAATTACAATGCCTCGGGAGCTATTGAAGGTCTGAGCCCGTACCAGATGGTAACCGATACGGCGACCTTCGATCCGAGAACCGTCCTGCTGCTGGGAACCCGGGATACGATGCCGGCGAGCCAGAACGACATTAAAAAGGGAACCTTTACCTTTACAGGAACCCGTCTGACCCAGTCGGTGGGAACCACCCTGTGGGGTACGACAGCGGCCCCTACTGTGGCAACGTCAGGTACGGGCAGATGGCTCTACCGCGATGATGCCCCCTGGCCTCTCTCCAGTTATGCAGAGGTCCAGCTCATCAAAGCAGAGGCCCTCTATCTGCAGAACAAAAAGGCCGAAGCCCTGGATGCATTCAAAAAAGGCGTGGCGGGTCACATGGATTTTGTAAAACGGCTGATTGTTCCCGGGACAGCTGTAAAAAGCAGCGCCAACAAACAGACCTCTGTCATCGGAGATAAAATCTCTGCTGCCCGGTTTACCACCCTTTCCAATGAGTATCTCAACAGCAAATTTGTGAATAATTTGCCGCTGGCCGATTTCACCCTGTCGCATATTATGATGCAGAAATATGTGGCCCTGTTTCCGTGGAGCCTTGACACCTGGAATGACTTGCGCAGGTACCATTACGACCTGGTCACCGGTACCGGCGGTATACCTGAAAAGGGTCCCTCCTGGTCTTCCGATCTGGTATTTCACAAACCGGACTCTGATCCCTCGAGGGTTTATAAGGGATTCTACCTTCCTCCGGCAGACGTTCTCAACCGGCGGACCAAATTTGCCAATGCCAACCAGGGATCGCCCTGCTACAGGCTCCGTCCCCGCTACAATTCCGAATATATGTGGAACCTGCAGTCTTTGCAAAAACTTACTCCGATACCGGGAGACGCCGAAAATTATCCCACTTCCATGGTTTGGTTCTGTATTCCGGGTAATTAATGTTTAAATCAGAATGACTATGAAAAAAATAGGAATATTGATGGTTGCCGTATGTATGGTGCTTGTTTCCTGCGAAACGCATGTTCTCACCTACGATACGGAAGAGGTTGATCTGACCACCAGCGCACAGGTAAGAATTGTGTACGACCTGCCCTTATCCGGATCGGCTCACAGCCTTACCAGGCTTAAACTGAATGACAACCTGGTTTCAGAGGTTTCCACCGTTCTGGGAAGTATCTACCCCAACAGTGCGGCCAAGTATTTCATGGTGAGCCAGGGAACTTTGAAAATCGATGCCTTTAAGGGGGCTACCAAGGATGTGCCCCAGTACAGCAACACCTGTACAGTGAATGCCGGGAAAAAGCACTCCGTATTCATTTTCGATCTGGCACAGCCTCCCCTGGTAGTCCAGGATGCCGATGTTCTTCCACTTGCCGACCCCTGGAAGGATACCCTGGCCCATATCCAGTTTGTCAACCTTCTTTACAAGGCAGACGGTGTCACCCCTTACGGGAAACTTTTCCTGAAAGGCAGACGGGGAGCAGGAACAGCCGCCAGCCCCTATGTCTTTTACGACGTTGCCCAGTGCAACTTTAAGGAAGCATCGGGACTCATCCCCTATAAACTGATGAACACCAACCTTAGCGGCACCGAACAAAGCATGGTTTTTGTCCTTTTCAGCGAAGACGGGAACAGGGTCAAGTATTTCCCCTCTTCGACGGGGGCCCTGACCGACTATGCCGCTACCGGGTTATCCCTCACCAAAGGAAGGAATTACGTGTTCCACCTGAATGGCAAGGAAGGAGCCAACTATGCCGGACAGATCATCCGGCTGAGCACCTTTAACCTGAACTAAGGTTGTTTTCTTATTCATGACCGGCAGTGTTTCATCTGCCGGTCATGAATTGTCCCTTTCCTGCGTCGGCCATCTCTGCAGAAAATGACCGGATGACTCCGGATCGTGGGATGGATCTACCAACCGGTAATTGGTGACCTGGTTTTTTTTCTGTGTGAAAGAGGTACCTGACGGAGCCACTCATGAGCTGTGAAACCCTGTAATCAGGGCAGGCAAACATTTTTGGCAAACTATTTGCATCTTGTCACCGGTTATTGATACGGAGAGGTCTAGCAAATGAGTTGCCAAAGCAGGTGATAAAGGAATTCTCCGGATAAAATGGTGGTTTCCTGCGATGCCTGATGCCAGGGCTTCCCGGAATCGGGCATTATTGGCTCAACATGGATAAGTATATTTTAACTAAAATAAATGCGAGTGAAAAAGTTTTTTTTGTTATTGGTAACCATGGCTGCATTTTTGGCCTCTTCCGGTCAAAATAAAAAAACCGAAAAAGACTCTTTGGCCAGAATACAGTTTGAGAAAGCGACAGCTGCCATTGATTCCAAGGGATTTGTCGTTGTGGTTGATACCTATGAATTGGCTGATGGAAATATCGCCACCAACACCGATGTGACGGTTTTCCTTTCGCAAGAGCAGGATTTTGTTTTCCTGCAGGGTCCTATTGTGGCAGGTAACACCTATACCAACAAACTGACCATTGCCAGTTACGATAAGGTGGTGGACAAAAAGGGCAACCTGAGGGTGGAGATGCAGGCCAGGGGTACGTTCATTACAGCCCGCATTGAGGTGTTTTTGAAAAAAGGGGGAAATTATGCGGATGTGATCATCACTCCCACCAAAGGAGAGACCAGGCGGTTTTCCGGGGAACTGGTCCCGGTCGGGGAATCCGACTATTTTAAAAGACCCGGCGAGGTCTGATCGGGCTTTTGGTATTTGATGTTGTTTACAGCTTAGACTTCTGATACGGTTCTCTTTGATTACCCGTATATCTGCGGAAGCCGGGAGCTACTGTTCGGAAATCCGTTGCAGGCTTATCTTGCCTGGCTGCCCGCCAGATGGGGGATTTGCATGAATGTGCAGGTTCCGGGAGCACCTGTCTGTATCTTTATGGGGTAGAAGGTAATCTCCCAAGCGACAAATTTATATGTTTGGATGTCATGACCTGGATCATTTCATACGGCAGGTTCCTGACTGCCTGTTTCCTGCTCTTGCTGGCATGGGGATTCCCGTTGAAGGGGAAAGGCCAGATACCCGGATTTTGTTTTGCCCATGTCAGCGACACTCACGTGGGGGGAGTTACCGGAGCTGAAGATCTGCAGCGCACGGTCGACGATATCAATTCCCGGACTGAGGTCGATTTTGTCGTTATTACAGGTGATGTGACAGAATTCGGATCAGAAGCCGAATTGCTGGAAGCAAAAAGGCTTCTCAGCCGTTTAAACAAACCCTGGTATGTGGTCCCCGGCAATCACGACTCTAAATGGTCTGAAAGCGGAGGCAACGATTTCATAAGGATTTTTGGACGGGAGACCTTCGCCTTCGAACATCATGGGATCCTGTTTGTTGGCACAGCCAGCGGGCCCACTATGCGGATGGCCCCCGGGCAGGTTCCACGCGAACAACTGGTTTTCCTGGATTCGTTGTTTTCAGAACTATCCGACCGGGAACAGCCGGTGGTCTTTATCAACCATTATCCTCTCGATGAATCGCTGGCGAATAGCCAGGACGTCAGGGACCTGCTTAAAAGGGTGAACACCCAGGTAGTCCTCCTGGGGCATGGGCACAGCAACAAACAATTTGATTTTGAGGGCATTCCGGGGATTATGGGGCGCTCAAATCTGAGAGCTTCCCACACTGCTGGCGGGTACAATACAGGTTTTGTTTCCGGCGATACCCTTTACTACCGGGAAATCGTCCCCGGCCAACCGGCACTTCCCGGCTGGTGCGCCATTCCTGTATCCCGCCAAAGAAGATGGTGCCCGGAGACCACTGGGCATAAGCCCCCGATAGGTAAGGAGGGAAATCCTGAACAGGTCAGGGTTATCTGGGAAATCAGCGAACCCACCGATATCGGTGCCGGCATTGCCTGCTCGGAGAATATCTGTGTTTACGCAACCTCGTCCGGTCATATCGTCGCCCGGAATTTCCGGGATGGTTCCCTTCTCTGGAAGTTCAGGACGGGAGGGAAAATCTATTCAACCCCTGCCATCCGGGGGAAAAAGGTCATTGGTCCTTCGACCGACGGGAAAATCTATTGCCTGGATCTGCATACCGGACTCCCTCTCTGGACCGTAGAAACCGGGAAGCCCATCGTGGCCTCACCGGTTGCCCGGAAGGGTAAAATATTCCTGGGATCTTCAGAAGGTATTTTCAGGGCTTTGGACCTTCAAACCGGAGAGACCCGGTGGGAATATGACAGTATCAGGAACTTTGTGGAGACCCGGCCTCTCTTTTACAGGGGAAACCTCTATTTCGGCTCCTGGGGCAATGCTTTTTACGCCCTGGATGGTCATACGGGCAGGCTCAAGTGGAAAAGGGAAAAATACAGTAACCGGATGCTGTCACCAGCTGCGGTATGGCCGGTAGCCGCAAAAGGAAAAGTGTTTATTGCTGCCCCCGACCGCCATCTGACAGCTCTCGACGCGCGAACCGGTGCTGAGGTGTGGGACTCTGACACTCCCACCTGCCGTGAATCCATCGGAATCTCCGGAGATGGTAAATTGGTGTATATCAAGAATATGACCGAAGGAAATGTCTCTGCCTTCCATACCCGGCCCCGCTGCCGGAAACCCGCCTGGGATTGCCAGGCTGGACTGGGAGTTGAAATTGCTCCTTCACCCATCTCTGAAAAAGGAAACCTTATTTTTGTTCCCACCACCAGCGGCATCATCTGTGCCATTGATAAGGAACGCCGCCAGGTTGCCTGGAAATACAGCTTCTCGCAAGCCCTCATCAACCACATTCTTCCTCTTGGGAATGGAAAAATTCTGGTTACTTCTTCCAATGGTAAAGTCGCTTGCCTGGGATACCGCTGATTCTGGCCGGCCGGTCAGCCCTGGCAAAATTCTCACAGGGCTAATTTCAGCAACACTCTGGTAATCAGAATTTAAGCTTTACAGATTGGCCCGATACGCCATTTTTTCCCGGATCGAAAACTCAAATTTGGAACATGTTTGTTTTTTGACTAATTTTAAAGATTGCTTGAGAGGCCATAAGTTTTGGCTTTGATATTTGTTATCAGTGCTTTGCAAAATGTCAAACATAATATGAGACCTGGAAGGGTCGGATAAAATGCTTTTACCATGAACCAACGGTTGGGAAAACGGAAGGGGAGGATCCCCTTATTGAAATTCATTGCACCGGCATTGCCGGTAGTCTGTTTGCTGATGGCCGGAATCCCGGAGGCCATAGCCGGTGATCCGGCAGGAAGCCTCAGTGCCTCTGGGTACGGCTTTGAATACCAGGATAACGCAATTCGGGTACGGGGCGACATCCGTGATAAAGAGGGGATCACCCTGCCCGGGGTGAATGTTCTGGAAAAGGGGACCATCCGCGGCACTGTTTCAGGAGCGGATGGAACCTGGACGCTGGAAGTTCCCCCGGATGCCACGCTGGTGTTTTCGTTTGTGGGTTACAAAAACCAGGAAATCCCTGTTGCCGGGAAGACCCTTATCCCGGTTATCCTGGAAGAGGATGTGCTGGGGATTGATGAGGTGGTGGTGACAGCCATGGGTATCAAATCAGAAAAGCGGCGGTTAAATTTTGCGGTTCAGTCGGTCAATGCCGAAGACCTGAACACCGGGCGCCAGACCAACTTCGTAGATGCCTTGCAGGGCAGGATTGCAGGGGTGGAAGTATCGGGAACCGGGGGTTCCCCGACAGCCTCCTCACAGATCCTGATCCGGGGGATCTCTTCTATCAATCCGGCACAGAACAATGAACCTATTTTCATTCTGAACGGCATGCACATTTCGGGCGGAGCCACCAAGGCCTCGGAAATCAACCCGAACGACATTGAGAATGTGACTGTTCTGAAAGGGGCTGCCGCGGCTGCCTTGTACGGACAGGAAGCCTCTAACGGCGCTATCATCATCACTACCAAATCGGGGACAAAGGGGGAAATCCGTGTCGAGGCCAGTGGTTCCCTTCAGGTCGATGAGGCCTACCGGGTACCTGAGATTCAGCAAATGTACCTGCGGGGCTCTTATGGTGTGTACCGCGAACAATCGATGGGAGGGTGGGGACCCCTCGTTCCCGAAGGAACCATTCTTTACGACAATCCCGGGAATTACCTGAAAACTGGCTTATACCAGAAATACGATCTTTCTGTTTCCGGCGGTTCTGATAGATTCACCTCCTATACTTCAGGAAATTATGTCCACCATGAGGGGATCATCCCTGAAGATTACCTTCAGCGGTGGGGCGTTCTGTTCAAGGCAAGGTATGAAGTCTCTTCAAAAGTCTCCATCGATTTTATGGCCGACCTGGTATCACGCAACTCCCGGGGAGGAGGCGGGATTAGTTCTGCTTACCAATGGCCCATCGATGACGACATTATGAATTATAAAAATCCCGACGGCACGATCCGCTGGTTATATCTTAACACGAACAACAGGTACAATTCACCTATCAGCCCTCTATGGTCGCGCTATGAGGACGAGGGCAAATATGAATCGATCCGCACCCTGATGCAGGGATCGGTAACATGGAACATCATAAAAAACCTGGATCTTACCGGCAGAATCAGCTACGACCTCACCAACTCGGAGAGCAAAAGTATCGTAACGCCCCGCTGGAGTCTGGAACCCGGCACAACGCCTACTTCAGAAGACCTGGACTACCTGGGTTCCTTTTTCTATTCCGACGGCAAAAGTTCAGTGATCAACGGAGGGCTTCTGGCCACCTACAACCTGGACCTTACCTCCGACTTTGAGATGCAGTTCCTGGCGGGCTTGGATATGAAAAGAATAAACGGACGTTCTACCGGCATGGGCGGTCGTCAGTTTATTGTACCCGAATTTTACAGCATCACCAACCTGGCCGATATCCGGAGGGAGGATATCACCATGGGCAGGACGCAGAAGAACATGTACGGCTTTTACGGCGAGGTAAAGCTGGACTACCGGGGCATTGCCCAGTTCGGGGTGACCGGACGTAACGATCATTCTTCCACGCTCCCCGTAGAAAACCGTTCCTATTTTTATCCGTCATTCAGCACAGGCCTGATCATCACGGAGCTTTTCAAGTTGCCGGAAAACTATATAGGATTCGCAAAACTAAGGGCCAACTGGGCCAGGGTGGGAAAAGATGCTCCTCTTTACCGGTTGAATAACTGGTATAAGGCGATGCCTCATCCCGACGAAGGATATGGTGTGGATCCCACGCGGAGCAGCAATCCTCACTTAAAACCCGAAATGACCACCTCCTGGGAGGTGGGTGCCGACATGCGCCTTTTTGGCGATAAAACCCGCCTTGATGTGGCATGGTTTGCCACTTCCGTAACCAACCAGATCGTCGACGTGCGGGTATCGCCCGCTTCGGGAAATATTCTCCAAACCCGGAATGAAGGGGACATTCGCAACGAGGGATTTGAAATTTCGTGGGACCAGTCACTGATAAAGCGCCAAGCGTTCCGGTGGAATATGATTACCAACTTCGGGCGCAGCAGGGGAAGAGTTGTTGACCTCCCCGACCAGCTGGTTGAGGTGTACCATTATGCCGGGCAGGTGAGTGATATCCGACCGACCGCGTACCTCCACGGGTCCACCATGGCTCTGTCAGGAAAGGACTACCTGCGCAATGAGGAGGGCAGAATCATCGTCGATGAGCAGGGAAGGCCAAAGATCAATGCCTCCAGTTCGCTACTCATCGGCAACCGGGAACCCGATTTTACCGTCGGTTGGCTGAACCGCTGGGAAATAGGCCCCTGGAGCCTGTCGGTCATGGCCAATTTCCGTAAAGGGGGAGACGTGGTGAACGGCACCCTGCGAAGCCTGCTGTCGGGGGGCCAGGCGAAGATGCTTGAAAAATACCGCAACCGCCTGATATTGGTTGACGGAGTGGTAGAACAGCCCGGCGGTTCCTTTGTCGATAATACAGTACCAGTGGTCTTCGATCAGAGTTTTTATCTGAACTATTATGCCCCCGTGGGATCCAATTTTGTGGAAGACGGCTCCCTGGCACGCATCGGTTACGTGACACTGGCCTGGCGGGCCGGTAAACTGGCAGAAAAGGCCGGCATCAAAGGGTTAACCCTTTCCCTAACCGGCAGGAATCTTCTGCTCCTCACCAATTATTCCGGCTCCGATCCGGTGGTGAATTATACCGGATCTTCAGGCGGTACGGGCACTTTCGGGATCGATTATCTCGGAATTCCGAATACCCGCAGTTATCTGTTTAACATTAGTGCAACCTTTTAATCCTGATGTAACATGAAATTCAGACGAATGATGCTGACAGCCCTGGCACTCCTGACGGGTTTTACAGGTTGTGATGATTTTCTGGGCGACAACCGAGACCCCGATGGTGTGGACAAGGTTCCTGTCAATGAGATTATGCCTGTTGTCATTTTCTACACTGCCTTACAGAATTACGACCACAGTGAATACGGCACCTACCTGGCCCAGTGCCTGACGACGGCTGGCCGGGGCCAGACCGGTGCCCATGCCTATCGCAGCGGGTGGGAGTTTCTGGGTATGAACCGGCATCCGCAGTGGAGAAGACACTTTTACGATGTAGGCACCAATGCCAAGGAATTGCTGTTTTTCGCTCAGGAGGAAAACTCCATGAATTATGTGGCCCTGACCCGTTTGTTGCGGCTACAGTCGATGCAGTTAACCACCGACGTTTTCGGCGATATGCCCCTGACAGAAGCCTACCTGTCATCGTCGCCCAAATACGACACCCAGGAGAGCATCTACCAATGGATGAAAGCCGAAGCGGATGAGCTGATCGTCCTGTTCGACAGTCCGGAGGTAACCCAGGCTTCCAATCGCCCCATGGGAAAGGATGTGGACCGCGTCTTCGGCGGAGACATGATGAAATGGAAGCAGGTGTTGCTGGCTGTAAAAGCCCGGATTCTGCTCCGTGACCTGCCTAACCTGAACCCGGGAAGCGGCGCTGCAGTGGCTGCTGCAGCAGAACTGGCACTGGCCGGCTGGACCGACCCTCGCTACAAATTCGACGGAGGTTCCAGCGTGGAGAAGAACTGCATGTGGGGAAAGAACAATAAACCCGTAAACTCCTGGGAGAGCCGGTCAAACGATCTTCTTGCAGCCATCCCTACCACCTTTCTGGTGGAAAACATGCTGGGGTACAATCCTGCAACCCATATCGCTTCCGACCCGAGGCTGCCCTACCTCATGCAGGAGAGAGCCGATGAAAAGGGAGAAGTGATATACCGCTATCTGGAGAGTAACTCAGGTATGCCGCCCACCCACAAAATCGAATGGTATCCCGACCTTTACAGCTCCGTGCTGACCACCGACACCTCTGCCATCACTTTCATAACACGTGAGGAACTCCACTTCATGGCTGCCGAAGGTTATTTCTGGGCACAGGACAAATCAAAAGCAGCAGACCACCTGCGCCTTGGGATTACTTCCCACATGCTCCGGATGGGCGTTCCGCAAAACCTGATCGACGAATACCTTAACAATCCTGACCTGGTGCCAGGTTCGTCCAATATCACCATCAGCCACATCATGCGGGAAAAATACAAGGCTATGTACCTCCAGCCAGAACAGTGGAATGACCTCAGGAGATACGGCTACAGCAACGACCAGAACGGAAGGACCTATGCCAATACGGTTGTCTATCCCGGACTGCGGAGACCCCACAATCTTTATACAGCTTACTGGTCAACAGAAAACCAATGGATTCAGCGGCTGAATTATGATCCGGAAACCGAAGAGAAATACAACAAGACCGAACTGGAGCGGTTGGGTGCTTTCAGAAACCCGGAATGGCTGAAGAAACCCATGATCTGGGGCCCGCAAAATTAAACCGGAAAGGAGAAAACTATGAAAACATCGATCAAAACAGCTACCATGATAAGAAAACATTTCATCTGGAAGTGTGCATTAATCCTGGCACCCTTGTGGGCCATTGTAACGTCCTGCGAAATTAACGATCCCATCGGAGATATTTCCCGGCCGGGTAACATCACCGCCAATGTCTACTGGGATGTTCCGCTGGCTAACGTCACCGCAGGCAACGAAGTCGCTTTTTCGGCCGAATACTGGTCGACCGATAAGACCTTTGAATATCTCGGGGTTTGGTACGACATTGTCAGAAACCTGTCGTACTCCCTGACTTACCCGGGTACCGGATTTACTTATTCGCTCGATTCGGCGGAGGTGGTCAGGGAATTCCAGGAAATCGTCTCCTATACCCATTCAGAGAACAATTATATTTCCGATAAAAAAGCATTTGTGTTGAACAGTACCTTTCCTGTCAGCTATACCCTTTCATCTCTGGAATATAAAAACCCGTACACGTTTAACCAGGAGCAGTTCGATAAACTGATCCCTTCTGCCATTAGGGACCGGTTCCTCCAGGCTTTGTTCCCTCAGCTGGCCTATGGAGACTTTAAAACCCTGCTTGTGACCGATGGTCTCCTGGTAACCGAGGAAACCCTGGACAAATGGTTTGATACCTTGATGGTGGAGGAGGTTGAAATCCTCAAACTGAAAGCCGATTCATCGGCCATTGTTATGTCCACACTCCGTAAACTTCCCTTTAACAAGTTGATATACAACAAAAACCGGCAATATTATTCGGTTGAATTTCACCGGGGTTACCAGCTGAATGCGCGTTTCAGGGTGGTGAACGGGACCAGGGAGGCGAACTTTTCAGATGTAAGGGTGATTACTGTTTTTTAATTGATTCAATGACTACAGCTATGAAAATACTGAAGCTATTCAATATAGGGCTGGTGGTTGCGGCCGGCATGGGTTTCTGGAATTGCGAACAGGAATTGGTGCCTGAAGTGTTCCCCTCTAAAGAGGTGGATTTCAGTTATTCTGCCGTATCGCTTCACTATGTGGTAGGAGAAGAGATCACTTTTTCCAATTTGTCGGTAAAGGGCTCTGCCTGGGAATGGAATTTCGGCGACGGAACCACTTCGTCTGATAAAGACCCGGTGCATAAATACCTGGAGCCCGGTACATATACGGTAATCCTGAAGGCTGACGGCCTTTTTGAGGCCAAGAAGAAGCTGATGATCAGTGATATCGTTCCGGTGGTGACCTTCGTATCTTCCGATCCGGTGGTTGTTTACAACCAATCGCAGGTTGCCTTCAACGTTTTACTCGAAAATCCCGAACAAAAGCCGGTGGTCTTCCATTGGAGCTTTCCGTCGGGAACAGTGGGAGAAGGAGTCGACAGCAAGGGCCACAGTACACTGACCTCCCCGGCAGTGGTCTTCGGCAGTATTGGCAGTCAGATCGTCTCTCTGACGGTGAATATCGGTGGCAAGGACCTTACACCGGTCAATGTAAATGTCAGGGTCAATTACGACAAGCCGGCAAAAACCCTTTATTACGCGGTGAAGGGGGGCAACATCATGGCTAAAAAAATTATCTACGGGCTGGACCCGAAGCTGAACAATCCTTTCGATATGGGGTACCGGTCCGGAAAGCACCCCCTGACCCTCCAGTTCAGCGGTGATTGGCTTTATGTTTTCGATGCGGGAACCCGTTTTACGTATGTGCCTGAGCCGGCCTACCTTACTGCCGGTGACGGGGAGATCTTCGTTGTCTCGCACGATGGCAGCCGCAGGGAAAGCGTGGTGGAAAATTTCGGTGGTGACACGTTTCTGGATTTCTATTACGGATTTATTGATGAGCAGCAACAGATGATTTACTGGGGCGACCGCAGAGAAGGGATTTTTAAAACCTCCATCAATACGCGAAACAAAAAATTCTCCCTTACAGAATTTCCCTATTGGATCCGCAACAACTGGCTCGGCTATTATGGTGAAGGCATTGCCTGGGGAAATATCAACGGAACGATCGCCAAATATGACGGTCTCTACTGGTGGGCCAAGAATTCCACCGGTTCCGGGATTTTCAGGTTTGCTGAGAGCGACAACCTGGGCCGGGCTAAGGTGGATGGAGATCTTGCGCCTGCTGCCGGAGCCATCCATTCGAGTTTTGGCGTGCGAGCCTTTGTCATCGACGATGCCAACAAAAAACTGTATCTGTCGGATATGCGGTATAAAATGATTATCCGTAGCAACCTCGATGGCACCGGTATTAAGATCATCGACAGGAGTCCTTTTGACGGGGAAGGCGGCGACAGCGAAGCTTTGCATGTTACGGGGATGGCCATCGACGGGAACTATCTCTATTGGGCTTACCGGGGTCCCCAGCCTCCGGCAGGTACCGATCCGGAAGCTTACTACCAGGCTAATCCCCTTCATCGCCCGGGGATCAAACGGATCAGCCTTACCGCTGAAACCCCGGTGGTGGAATATTTTATCACCGGTGTTGAAGCTTATGGTATTGCCGTTGACCCTGCAGAACGATAACAAAGAAATAATCAGGGAGTGGTTGAAAGGGTCATTCCGGAGATCAAAACCAGCCAGTCCCTGGTTCAGTATTATCTGACAAATAACCAGGCTGCACCCAGAACCAGCCCTTCAAAATGATTGTAAAAATGATGTGCTTTTTGCGCTCTTTATCGGGGTGGACGGTTATCCGGGCTATCGGAGCGATACTGGTTACGGCAGTTCCTGCCGGAGCCCAGGACAGCCTGCTTATTCAGGGAGTAAAGTACAGGACAGACACCCTGATCCATACCCATGATGTGGGATTGGGAACGCTTCATACGTACTATCGTTTGCCGGATCTTCCTTTGTTAATCAATGTTTTGGATATTGATGCACAGAATCCGCATATTCGTTTTGAAACCTGTCTGGGCCGGGACAGCCTCATTGGTACAGAGAGGCCTACCGCCATGGCTCTGCGCAACTCCCGGGCCGGACATCTGGCTTTTGCTGCCATCAATGGCGATTTCTACAATACGGTTTCTCCCAACACAGGAACACCGGTAAACGGGCAGATCCTTGCAGGGCAGGTCGCCAAGGTGCCTCATAACAGCCGCCCGGTAGTTGCATTCGACGACGCCAATTCCCCGTTTATTGATGTGATGACGTTTACCGGGTATGCCAGATATGGAACGCAGGAATACCGGATTGCCGATGTTAACGGTACCCGTAACACCGACGACCTGATCCTGTTCAATTCCTGGTTTGGCACCATGACGCGTACAAACCAGTGGGGTACCGAGGTAGTGCTCTCGTTGCGGGAGGGTTCCTGGGGTACCAACAAGACGATGAAGATGGAAGTCCTCAAAGTCATCAAGGGAACCGGGTCCAGTCTGATACCACAAGACCAGGTAATTTTATCTGGCCATGGCAAAGCTGCCACCTTTCTGGAGGGTCTTCATCCGGGTGACTCTTTGGAGTTGGACATTCAAATCGGGCAGAAGAATTTTCCTTCACTCTCTCCAAAGCTGATGGAGATGGTTGGCGGGGACCGGCTGATCCTTAAAAATCATGTCGTATTGGAGACCAACTGGCCAGAACTGCACCCCAGGACCGCGGTCGGATTTTCCTCCGACCGGTCCAGGGTCATCCTGCTGGTGGTCGATGGCCGTACTGACCAGTCCAAAGGCGTCAGCACCAAGCAACTGGCCGACATCATGCGCGCTTCCGGAGCCTCCGATGCCCTGAATCTCGACGGTGGCGGATCCTCCGTGATGGTGGTGCGGAATAAAATCAGGAATTCCCCTTCCGATGGATCGGAAAGAGCAGTAGGTAACGCCCTTTTGGTGATCTCTACCGCCCTTCCGGGTTCCGAAAAATCCATGCAGCTCAATGTAAACCACCTTACCATTCCCTATGGGAAAAAATTCCAGGTGCTGGGCAGTACCTACGATGCCGCCGGAGAGGTTGTCAACTATCTTGCGGCTAAAAATATCCTCTATGCCGTGTCAGGGGATATTGGGAAAATAGATCATTCCGGGCTTTTCACTGCTTCCGGAACAGGAGGTTCAGGGTGGATCACCGGTACCTGGAACGGTACGACCGATTCAGTATCTGTCGTGGTGAAACCGGCCGGCGGCATCAAATTTTCGGTGAAATCCCTGGTTACTGACAATCGTCGCGATTATGTTTTTAAGGTATTTGGTTCCGATCTTGATGGTAATACCTATCTGTTGGATAATGATATAGTGAAGTTTACCCCGCTCGATGAAACGGTGGGTGCTGTTTCCGGTGCCGGTCTTTTCCATGGATTGGCCGGGGGTACAACCCCCGTGGTGGTTGCCACCAACGACGGGAAAACAGATACTTGCTGGGTTCACGTCGAAATCGGGGAAGGTTATCTCCTGCTCGATGACTTTTCCGATCTCAGTTCCTGGAGCAGCACCCTGAGTTATATCGATAAGGTTACCCTGTCACGCCAGTTCCATTCAGACATCCAGAAAGAACTGACGAAGGTGGAGTATTCGTTCACCTATTCCAACCGGACAGCCTCCATCACGTTGAGCAAAAACCTGGATGTCTTTGGATTGCCCGACTCCATCATGATGGAGGCAGCAGGCAGCGGCTATAAATCCTCTTTTTACTATCTCCTGGACCATCCAAATGGTTTATGCCAGGTACCTGCCTTTTACAGTTCCGACCTGTTGAAGCATCAGGCAGCCATCCGGGTGGCCGATATCAAACAGGAGGATTACCCGCTCACTTTTAGCAGTATCCGTTTGATTGTGGAACGGGATCCCTCTTATGTAAATGGAACTAAATACAACGGAACGTTCTGGCTAAAGGGACTATATGCTGTTTATCCCGCTCGTGACGTGAACAACAGGATTCAGCTTATGCACCTGAACGACAGATTTTTGGTCTGGCCCAATCCGGCCAGAGAAGGTGTATTCCTTCGCTCAACCGGTAATGAGGCAGGCCTGGTAACCTTCTGCTTGTATGACCAGACGGGACAAAGGGTGGTAACAAAAGATCTTCACCTGCCAGGAAATTCCGATTCTGTGTTTATATCCCTGCAGGGGCTTCCGCCGGGCCTCTATATCTATGAACTATCAGGCGGAGGAATTGCCGGGAAAGGGAAGATTGCCCTGGTTCGGTGATCCAACTGATGGCAGGAGCATCTGCCTTATCAATGAATGACGAGTTATGAAGATTTACTTTTACTGGTTCTTATTGGTTTTGTTGTTGTTTCAAGGGGGGATGTCGCGTGCCGAGGCTCCGAAAAGGGAATTAAGAGCCTCATGGCTGACAACGGTCTGGGGGTTAGACTGGCCCGGGGTGAAAGTCCCGGCGGGAGGAGATGCCGGAACCGTATTACTTCAGAAACAGCAGCTTGTGAGGATTTTGGATTCTATGCGGGTGGCAGGGATGAATGCGGTATTTTTCCAGGTACGCCCTGAGTGCGATGCGTTTTATCGTTCCAGCTATGAACCCTGGTCCGCCCACCTG
Source organism: uncultured Prolixibacteraceae bacterium (assembly GCA_964650525.1). Classification (GTDB taxonomy): domain Bacteria; phylum Bacteroidota; class Bacteroidia; order Bacteroidales; family Prolixibacteraceae; genus UBA1413. The sequence goes on along the minus strand of CAZYUA010000022.1, from coordinate 8,077 downwards.
GTTTCTGCCCGCGGGGCAGATCCCGGCTATGACCCTTTGCAGGTTGCCGTGGAAGAGGCTCACAAACGGGGCCTTGAGCTTCATGCCTGGCTTAATCCTTACCGGTTTGAATCGGTAGCGGGGAAATATGCCGGCCAGCCGGGCGACTATAACCAAACAAACCCGGAATGGGTCCTTTCTTATTCCGGTGGCGGGGCCATCCTCGATCCCGGGAATCCCGGCGTACGAAAAAGGATCGCCGATATTGTGCAGGAGATCGTCACCCGGTACGATGTCGACGGCATCGTCTTCGACGATTACTTTTATGCATACGGGGGCACGCCCACCTCCATGGATGCCTATTCCCAGTCCCGGTGGAAACCGGCAGGCATGGACCTCTCCGACTGGAGACGGGACAATGTGAACCGGATGGTTGCCGATGTATATCATACCCTTCAGTCGGTCAAACCCTGGGTGACCTTCGGGGTTTCACCCTTCGGCATCTGGACGGTGGATGCCTCCGTAGCTGCCGCAGAGGGTCTTACCCTTCCTGCAGGCATCTCCGGTATGGATGCCTACAAGTCGATCTATTGTGATCCCGTGGCGTGGCTGCGGGAGGGGACCGTGGATTATATCTCCCCCCAGATCTACTGGACTACCACCAGCACCGGACAGGATTACGATATCCTTTCCCCCTGGTGGTCGGATGTGGCAGCCACCTTTGGCCGTCATCTCTATGTTAGCCAAACCCTGTCCGGACTGGATCCGTCGTCCTATCCCCGGCCTGCTGGCCTCAAAGCCCTCTCTGCGGGATGGGCTCCCGTCGATCTGGAAGGACTCTCCCTGATGGAGTATTTTGTCCGACTCCAGGCTCTCTCTCCTGCCTCAACAGCAGGATTTGACCCGGCAGAAATAGGTCTCCAGATTAACAGAAACCGTGAAGCTGACCGGAACGATGCTCCCGGAAGTGTCTTTTTCCGCTCTACCATGTTCTTCATCCAGGGTTTCATTAACTACCTCCTTTCTTACGCATATCCAACCAAAGCCCTTCCACCGGTAAAATCCTGGAACGGATATGAGAACCCGGGACTACCTGTTAACCTGCGGGTTGAGGGATCCCGCCTGGTCTGGGATTCCCCGGCAGAAAATGTCCGGTTTGCCGTGTACGCTGTTCCTGGTGACCAGGCAGGCCAGACCGGTCTCTTCAGCTCAGGACGCTATTTGAGGGGTATGACCTATGCCCCTTACTTTGATATTTCCAAATTTCAGAGCCCAACGGAACCTTACCAATTTGCCGTTTCCATACTGGACCGCAATGGCAATGAATTTCCTCCGGTGATCCTCGGAGCCGGTATCCCTGTCAACAAGGCTGCATTTTTGCTTCAACCCCGGCAGGGGCAAGCAGTGTACCCTGAATTTGAATTTATCTGGGGCCTGGTGGCAGGGGCAGATTCTTATATCCTCGAAGTGGCAGGAGATCCGCTTTTCACCAGACTTCGCTACCGGAGGGAATGGAGCGACACGGTATTTCAGGCCTCAGTCATAGGGCTCAATGAAGATTCGGTCTACTACTGGAGGGTACTTACCCGGATGCCCGGTGTGGCTGATGCCGTCTCGGAAACCAGAAGGCTTAAGCAACTGCCCTGGCCCAAACCTGCCATCCTATATCCGCTGCCTGAGGCTTCCGGTGTGCTCCTTTCACCGGTTATCCGATGGGCCCCCTTTGGCGAAGGATATACCTTCCGCCTCCAGATCGCTCCCGACAATGCGTTTAGCGGAACCGTCCTGGATCTGAAGGGCATCACCGGAACTGAGGTAACACTTCCCCGGGGCGTAATTTTTTCCTATTCCACCTATTATTTGCGGATGATGGCTGTCAGCGATACCCTTTCCTCCCTTTGGTCGGATGTGATTCGTTTCAGCACTGTAAAAAGCCCGCCGGGTATTCCGGTGATCCTTGCCCCGGCAGGCGGGGAGACCCTTAACGGACCTTCCATATCCATTACTGTCGGGGGGGAACCCCTCGCAAAGAGCATTACTTACCAGCTCTCCAATTCAGCTTCCTTCCCCTGGAACAACCGGTACCAGTATTCGGTGGATGCTCCCGACAGCACCCTGGTTCTGGATAACCTCACTCCGGGAACCTGGTATGTAAAAGCCCGGGCTAACTATGGCTCAGGTTCCTATACCGACTGGTCTCCGGTGGTCTCCTTTGCCCTGCTGAATACCGCCATCGTCCTGTCAGAAAAGCTCTCTCTTTCTCTACTCTGTCACCCTGTACCGGCAGGAGACAAGCTGGATATCCGGTTCAGCCTGCCGGTAAAAACCCATGTGCGCCTTCTTCTCAGCGATATGACCGGCAGGCGCTTGCCGGTAGGTGGACAGGAGATCCTGGACCCGGGAACCTATCGCCAGGTGTTTAACACCAACGGTTTGCCGGGTGGAATCTACCTGTTGATCCTGGAGAGTGAATCCGGCGTAAGATCAGTAAAAGTGATTTTGTAATGTGCAGATTACAATTTTAACTCTGTATGATGTTCCAGAACCTTATTTATCTTCCATAAAACCAAGCTCCATGAGAACGATCAGGTATGTTTTGATTATTTACTTTTCCCTGGGGGCTTTGACCGGTTGTGCGCAGGTAGAGGTCCTGTCGGTCGAAAAGCTGACCCTTCCGGAGGCCGGAGCCTATTACCATCCCCGGTTGGATGATACAGGCAGGAAAATCCTGTTAACGGCTGAAAATTATAAAGGCCTGTTATTGTATGATTCGGAAACCAGCCAGATGAAGCAGATTTCGGAAGGAGAGGGGGCCGGTTATTCGCCTGTCCTGTCGGGAGACGGAAAAACACTTCTCTATGTCGAGAACGAGTATATCAAAAATCTCAGGCATTCGAAACTGATGGCTTACCGGATGGAGAGCGGTGAAACGGTACAACTGGAAAAACCGGTGAGGTCGCTGTCGGTACCTATGGTTGCCGGGAACAAGGTTTTGTACAAGGCAGACAACCAGCTGAAAAGTGCTGAAGCCGGACCTGGCTCTGCAGATCCTCAATCCGCTGTGATGGCTGCTATCGAAGAGCAAAAGCTGGTAGTCTACCGGAATGGCACGGGTCAGGTTCTCACCCCTTATGAGGGAGATAGTTATATCTGGCCTTCGGTTTCACCCGACCAAACGCGAATCCTGGCCTTTGCCATGGGGCGGGGAACCTTCATCTGCAACCCGGAGGGGATGATTTTGGCGGAATTCGGGAAGATTGAAGCTCCGGTGTGGGCCGGGAACCGCCATTTTGCAGGAATGATGACCACCGATGATGGCCACCGGATCACCTCCTCGAAGCTGGTCATGGTGGATACGGAAACCGGAAAGAAAACCATCCTCACACCTGAGGGTATCGTTGCCTTGTATCCTTCGGTATCGGCAGTTCCTGAAAAAATCGTGTTTCATTCACCCGAAGGGGAAGTTTATCTGTTGCAATATCATGTCAGAAGGTAGATTTTTTCATAAGCTTTCCAGGGTAATTCCACTGGTGCTGGTGGTGTTGTCCTTACAGTCGGAAGGCCAGTCGCTGAGTGGTGTAAAAATTTATGTGAATCCCGGTCATGGCGGATTCGACAGCGACGACCGGAATGTGCCGGTCCCGCCTTATGTTCTGGGTGATACGGCTGGGTTCTGGGAATCCAAAAGCAACCTTGTCAAGGGATTGCACCTGCGAACGCTTCTGCAGGCTGAAGGTGCCGCGGTGATAATGTCAAGGGTACAGAACCGCACGGTGGATGACCGTCCCCTCTCCGCCATTGCCGAAGAGGCCAATGCCAATCAGTCGGATTTTATGATTTCCATACACAGCAATGCGTTCAACTCAGCTACCAACTATGTGCTGATGCTGTACCATGGCTGGGACGGCAATCCCCTGTTACCGCAGAGCCTTCAGCTGGCAAACCTGTTCTGGGATAACCTCTTTTCGAACCAGACTTCCCATTGGACCTCACAAAGCCGCAATGTCAGGGGCGACAAATCGTTTGCACCTGAAAGCTGGAACGGCTATGGTGTTCTGCGTCCGCTCACCGTACCCGGGCTGATTTCGGAAGGATCGTTCCACGACTACACCCCCGAGACTTACCGGCTTCTGAACCGGGAGTACAAACAGCTGGAAGCCTGGCATTTTTTCAGGGCTTTTTGCCAGTTTTACGGGGGTTCTCCGGGTACTCAGGGGAAAATCGCAGGTACTGTGAAGGACAGCTACCGGAAGGTTTCGGCCTATCCGGTTCCGGCCAACTCGAAAGAACAGTGGCTTCCCGTTAACGGGGCCCGGGTGACCCTTCAGCCGGGAGACCGGCATTATACCACAGACCCGCTGAACAATGGATTCTACCTGTTTGATAACTTGGAAAGGGGTCTTTACAGCCTGACCTTCGAGGCGGATAAATATGTAAAGCAGGTGGTTGACACCCTTCGTGTGGACTCAGCCAGGGTTACTTACTACTTGTGCCGGCTCGACCAGGACCGCAGTGATCCCCTGAAAGTGGAAGACTACGGCCCCAAACCGGGAACAGGAGGCGTGGTAGCTGCCTCCTCTGATGTTGTCTTCCATTTTAATTTCGAAATTGATACGGCAACCTTCCGGGAAGCTTTCCTGCTGGAGCCTGCTGCTGAAGGCACTTTTGTTTATGATAACCAGGGCCGGACAGCCCGGTTCGTTCACTCCTCTCCCTTTGATGTATCCACACTTTACACGGTTACCCTGCGAAAAACCGCCCGCCACATCGGGAACCTGCCCATGGAGGAGGATTTTGTTTTTTCCTTCACCACGGCTGCCCGGAACCGGCTGATGCTGGTTGATTCTTATCCCCGCAACGGGATGGAGACTGTTTATCCCACTACGCAGGTGCGGCTTCACCTTGACGGAAGACTGGTGAACGATGCCCTGGCATCGCGCATTGAGATCACCGACCTCCGGGGTAATCCCGTAAACCGCACCGGCGTGGAATTGAACACTTTCTCCGGCCCTGTGGGTTCTTATGCTTTTTTACTGACCGGTCTGATCCCCGATTCCTCCTACATCCTGAAAGTGAAAGCAGATTTGCGCGACGAGGAGGGGTTAAAACTTATGGAAGACAAGGAGATCCGTTTTAAGGTAAGGCCAGTATTCCAGTCTGCTTTACCAGTTGCTTTTGACTTTGAAGCCTCCGCCACAACCTGGGGGGTTGATACTTTGCGAAGCCTGAATATCATTCCGGGAACGGCTAACCGGATTCTCCGGTACAGCGGAGCTAAACTTTTTGGCGGTTACTGCTGGCGGCTGCTGTATAGTTTCAATAACCCCGAAGCCTCTGTGATGGTCAGGCCCCCCGAACCACTCTTCATGGTCCGTGACGGGCAATATGCCGGGATATACCTCTGGGGTGATCTTTCTCACAACCGGTTGTCTCTGCTCTTTGACCAGAACGGGCAAAAAATCCGCGTTCCCTTTACAACCATCGATTTTGCCGGTTGGCAATTCCGGGAGGTTCAGCTGAGTTTGCCCGGCCAGACCACAGGCTTTACCTTTGACGGTTTCTTTGTGGAGTCGGCAGGAACTCCCTTCTCCGGCAGCGGAGTGATCTACCTTGACAACCTGATCGTCAGTGAGCACTCCATCACCCGATCGGACCTGAGGTTGTCAGAAAAGCTGAATTCCCTCCTGCTTTTTCCCAACCCTGCCGGGGATTTCCTTTCGGTCACTTTGCCGGGTAAAGAGGGCTCCTGGCTCTACGAGATTGTGACGGTTCAGGGCAAAATCATCCGGTCGGGAAAAGCGGTGTTTGCCCAGGGCCGGGGAGTGATCCCTCTGGCAGGAGTGGGTGCCGGTACGTACATATTGGGAATTCGTATGGAACAGAATATCGAACGCGCCCTGTTTGTGAAACAATAAATGAGCTGCCGTTACGATCAGAATACATTTTTGGAATATTTAAGATTCACTATGGTTGAAATTTTGTAAATTGCGGGTTGGAACAAATGGTGTTCCCTTTCCGGGTGTCAGCTATAGATTAACCAGGTACGATCGTCGGGATAGATTACAGAGTAAGAATTATTTATATTGTTTAACCAAAATGTAAGAGCATGAGAAAATTTACCTTTTTACTGATTTTATTATGGGCAGGGATGCTGGTGCAGAGCCAGACCCCTGTGGTGACCCCGGTATGGGAGCACTCCGTGAGCAGCACTGCTGTGTGGGAGGGAGGAGTTCCCATTGTTCCGGGAACCGTGCCCAGTTGGATGGGTAACGTGACAGAGCGGGGAATGGCATTGTACGACGGGAAGTTGTATATTATGTCAAGAAAAGTGACTCCTCCGGTAATTCAGGTGCTGGATGCCGCAACGGGCAATCCTTTGAGTACCATCCCTGTTGATACAGCGATCGTCAAAGGGGGAACGTATGCGGTGAACGACCTTACGATCACCCCAACCGGGAAAATCCTTTTTGGTAATCTCTCTACCAATACAAAATCCCTACTTCAACCTTTCAAGGTGTACATGATGTCTGAAAAGTCGGGTGGGGGCTGGGAAACCAAAGTTCTGGTATCCTGGAATTCCAAGGATTCCATCGACGGGATTCAGCAACCGATCTTCAGACTGGGAGACGGTTTTACCTGCTTTGGTGATATCTCCGCCGAAGAAGATGGTTATCTGATTGCTGCAGATGCCAATGCTACGGCTCCCATTTCAACGGTTCCCCGTGTATTTCGCTGGAATGTTCAAGCCGGGGTTGTTAATCCGGAGCCCCAGATTATTGAACTGAAGAGTGTGTATCCTGCACCTGTCGGGACAGCCTTACCCAAATTGGGGATTTCCCCCAGGATCCACCCCCTTACGAATGATCTTTTCTGGGCGGATGGCCATTCGGTTTACCCATCGCTGTACAATATGCAGGGAGAACTTCTGTCGACGTTTACAGGGAAATTCAAACCGGTGCAGCCGGGTATTTCGGGGGTGGCGTTCTTCTCGTTTAAAGGCAAGGATTTTATCCTGGCACCGGCGACCAATCATGCAGCACCAGCCTATGCCAAGAAAGCTCAGTTTGAGTTATTCCATATTCCTGCAGCAGGTGCCGAAGCCGCCGACTCGATAGCCATTTTTCCTGAGCTGGGGTTGGGAGGCAATACCAACAGTTCGTACGCTTCACCCATGGCGGTGGATGTACAGCCAGATCAGGTCCTGATGTATTTCATGTCGCCTTACAACGGCCTTGCCTGCTATAAACTGGTCCTGGAAGGTGGCGGAGGGGGAGAAGCCAAAGACTGGAACATCAGCGATGCTGCCTTCAATGCCCTGGGAACCATTGCTGCTCCCACTACCGTGGATGGATTGACCATTTATGCCACCTCTGAGGCTACTGTGATAGTGGAAGGAAACAACAAAACCCTTGAGGAAGTAAACTATACCTCACGGTTGAAACTGGGTGGATCAGGTGGGTTTGACACTGAAGGCAAACCGGTCGCCCGGGTGCTGGCCTTCCAGGTTGCAGGTCCTTCCAAGATTACCGTAATCGGCATGTCTTCAAGCAGTGGTACCGACCGGGTGCTGAACATTGCTGCCGGAACGAAAGATAATCTGATCGCACAGTTCCCGGCTCTGGGGCCCAGTATCTCCAAGGGAGAATATGATTACACCGGGGGAGCCACCACCATTTATCTGTATTCACCCAGCAGTGGCGTGAACCTCTACCGTATCAAGGTGGCACCTACGGGAGTTGGTGCTGTGAAGATAGAAAAGAATCAGGAAATCTCCGTATTTCCCAATCCGGCCAGGGAGTTTGTGAAATTCCGGTTCTCACTGGCTGGCAGTGGTTTTGCCAGCATTGCCCTTTTCAATGCTTCCGGTCAAATGGTGAAGATGAGTAAAATACAGAACTTCTCCAATGGCCTGCACGAGATGGAACTTCAAACCAGTGATCTGAATGAGGGTATTTACGTTTACCAGCTCAGGACATCGGAAAAAACCCATACGGGAAAATTGCAGATTACCAGATAGCCGGCATAAAGGCTGATTTGGCAAAGAAAATGCCGCCAGGATCTCCTGGCGGCATTTTCTTTGTGGTGACCCCACTGGGAA
>CAZYUA010000021.1:0-69529 GCA_964650525.1 uncultured Prolixibacteraceae bacterium | reverse complement strand
TGTGGAACTTAAAAAACCAATTTTTCAATATTGCCAAAAACGTCACAAGTCAGGAGATATCCCGATCCTCATGCCGAAAGGATTAATCAGCCTGCAAATCCCAACCACTATTGGCGGTACCGGATGCACCTGAATCTGGAGGAACTGTTGAAGCAGAAGGAGTTCACCGCCGTGGTGCAGGATCTTATTGCCGTTGCAGGAAGAATTTGACACCCACTTCTTTTAAATGGATAATTCAGGGGCGGCAGGGATCTTTATTCCTGTCCTTTTTGGAACCCGTAACGTCTGCCGGTCTTTTCCTTTTCCTATTCTTTTGCCGGTTTTTCCGGCTTGCAGCTTTTGGGAGGTACAGGATCGTACCCGCTGGTACCCCACGGATGACAGCGGATAATTCTTTTTGTGGCAAGCCAGAAACCTCTAAAAGGACCATGTTCCTTTACCGCTTCCACAGCATAGGTTGAACAGGTGGGTATATGCCGGCAGGTCGCCGGAGTGAAGGGCGAAATGACAACCTTGTAAAAATATACAGGAACCAGAATCACCCACCCCAGAAATTTCTCTGTCATCCGGATCAGATTATGCATACATTCATAGTGATAAGCAGGTAAGATTAGGGAAATTATCTGAGTTTTTATTATGGCTTCCTGCTGAAATTATAAAATATTTTCGTTTTCAGGGGAACCCGGCATTCCCGCCATAAGCCAGGACCACCACTGTTACGGATTTTATCCTTTCCCGCGGTCATGCGGTACTTTCGTTTTTTTTTTCCGCGGCAATAATACCGGTCCGGACTGAGATAAACGCCGGGTTTCATCCTTCGATGTTGCTTTTTCCTTTGGGGGAATTCAAAAATCAAGATTATTTGTGTAAAATTACAAAGTGTGAAAAAGAGAAGCCCGGATGACGAACTGATACAACCTTGAATGGTGGGATTAACCCTGGAGTTGATATTGTTGATACTCTCTTTCCTTTTTTTTGTGAGTATAGTTGCCAGCAAAGCCGGTTTTAAATTCGGCGTGCCCGTATTGTTGCTATTCCTGGTAGTAGGGATGATCAGCGGCAGTGACGGATTGGGTATCGACTTTGAGAATTATGAAGCTGCACAGGTTGTTGGCACCCTTGCCCTTTGCATGATTTTATTTTCGGGGGGACTGGATACCCGTTTCGAAGATATTAGGCCTGTTTTAACTCCCGGTATAGTGCTTGCCACGGCAGGCGTTTTCCTGACAGCCCTGATTACCGGGCTGATTACCTGGTGGATTTGCGGTATGACCATGAAAGGTGCAGGAATTGGTCTCCTGACTTCGCTGTTGCTGGCATCCACCATGGCCTCTACCGATTCCGCCTCGGTATTTGCCATTCTGAGAACCCGGAAAATTAACCTCAGGCAAAATCTGAAACCTCTCCTGGAATTGGAAAGTGGCAGCAACGACCCGATGGCTTTTCTGCTTACCATCACCATGATCGAACTCATCCAACTGGGGCAACAGCCCAATTATTGGCTGGTTCTCGGAAAAATCGCCTGGCAGCTGGTTATTGGTGCTGCTGCCGGTATTCTCATTGGAAAACTGACGGTTTTTGTTATCAACAAAATTGAGATTGGGTACGACAGTCTGTACCCTATCCTGGTATTTACGGCATCCATTTTCATCTACTCCTTAACCCATTTTTTACACGGGAACGGATTTCTGGCTATTTATACGGGAGCGTTGATCATTGGAAATTCCCGGTTTATCCACAAGAAATCATCCATAAGTTTTTTCGACGGGTTGGCATGGCTCAGCCAGTTATTGCTGTTCCTTACTTTGGGCTTGCTGGTGAATCCCCGTGAGTTGATTCCCTTGCTGGTTCCCGGTATTCTCATCAGTCTTGCCCTGATTGTGATTTCGAGGCCGGCGGCTGTGTTTCTTTCCCTTTGGCCCTTTAAAACCATCAGCGCCAAAGCAAAAATCTATATTTCCTGGGTAGGACTCCGGGGGGCCGTACCCATCATTTTTGCCATCTTTACCCTCAATGCGGGTGTGCCCAACGCCCGGTTCATTTTTAATATCGTATTTTTTTCCACGCTGGTATCCCTTGTTGTACAGGGAACATCCCTGTCGCAGGTTGCATCCTGGCTGGGTCTTTCGAAAAAATTCAAACCCAGTAAAACAGAGGATTTCAATTTCGAATCGGAGGAAATCAAATCAATAAGAGTTGAAGTTACCGTCAGCGATAAAACACTGGAAAACGGAACCCGCCTGATTGACGTGGCCTTGCCTGAAAAAACCCTGGTTGTGCTGGTGAAACGCAAAAACCTCTATTTCGTCCCCAGTGGGAATACCCAACTTCTGACCGGGGATAAGTTGCTGCTAATCACCGACGATTATGCTTCTCTGGCTGAAAGCTGCAAAGTCAAGGGAATTTCGGGATATAAATTATCCTCGTGATCGTCTCATGGCAGGCAGACGCCCTCAGCAGTTTATTGTCACTGCCGCCAGCGTTAGCCCTGTTTCTCCGGAGTTAGGCTGTTCCAGGTGAATGAAAAGGTTTTACGAGTGAGCTATCGGAGCCAATAATATTTTTTCAATATATCCGTCGGGACGGAAGGAACCAACAATGAAAAAATTATGGTTGACGGCAGCCTGTATTTGGCTGCTCTGTTTGTGCCAGAAGCCGGTCCCGGATCTGGTCCGGTTTGCTGATCCTCAGATCGGTTCGGTTCACGGGCGCTGGTTTTTCTATACCCCGGCTGCGGTTCCGTTTGGCATGGCCAAGCTGTCGCCGCACACCAACGCGTGGAACAGTTACGGGAGCTGGCTTCCCTGCGGCTATGATGACCGGCATACTTCCATCGAAGGTTTCGGCAACTTCCACGAATTCCAGGTGGGGGGGGTAGTTAACATGCCTGTTGTGGGGCCGGTTAAACCTGTCCCCGGTACGCTTGAGGAGCCTGATTCCGGATACCGTTCCCGGTTTGACAAGGAAACGGAAATTGCTGAACCAGGCTATTACAGTGTCTTTCTGAAAGATTACGGGGTGAAGGCGGAATTGACGGCAACCACCCGGGTGGGGTACCATCGGTACACCTTTCCTGCCACAGACCAGGCGCGGATCCTGTTTGATGTTGGCCACAAACAGGGAGAAAGCAGCGACGTCACCGAAGCCTATGCTGCCATGGCAGGAGACCGGGAGGTCCATGGGTATGTGGTCACCTACCCGGAATATGTTAAATTTTGCGATGAAGGAAAGCGGGTAAAGCTTTTTTTCCATGCCAGACTCAGTAAAATGCCCGTTTCCTGCGGAGTCTACACCGATTCGTTGGTCACAGAAAACGTTTACGAAACCCGTGGGGTCCGGAATGGCCTTTTCCTCACCTTTTCCACTGCGGAGGGTGAAGTCATTGACATGCAGGTCGGGGTCTCCTTTACCTCGATGGAAAACGCCAAACTGAACCTTGAGAAGGAGAGCGATGGAATACCCTTCGACAAAGCACGGCAGAATGCCCGTAAGGCATGGAATGACCTGTTTTCCCGAATTGTCGTTGCCGACAACGACACGGTAAATCTACGGAAATTTTATACCGGTTTGTACCATGCCCTTCTGGGCAGGGGCATTGCCAGTGATGTCAACGGGGCTTATCCCCGCAACGACGGGTGCATCGGTCAGCTTCCCCCGGACAGGTCGGGCGGGCCAACGCATTCCTTTTTCAATACCGACGGCATGTGGGGGGGATTCTGGAATCTGAGCCAGCTCTGGATGCTGGCATACCCGGAACACTTCAGGGAGTATCTCCATGCCAACCTCACCTTTTATGAGGAAACAGGATGGCTGCACGATGGTCTGGCCGCCGGTATTCACACCAACGGAGTCCAGACCAACTATTTTGGCCTGATGCTGGCATCGGCCTACCATTGCGGATTACCCTTCGATGATGTCGACCAGGCCTGGGAAGCTGCATACAGAAATGAAACTGCCTATGCAGACCGCCCTTTCGGTTCGGGGAAATATGACCTGCGATTCATGATCAGTCATGGTTATGTGCCTGCACGCGATACCGTGCTCTCCAACGGCTGGATCTTTAACTTCGGCGCATCCCATACCCTTGAATACTGCTTCAGCTCGTATGCCGTTGCCCAGATGGCCCGGTCGTTGGGCAAGGCGAAAGAGTTCCAACAGCTGATGAAGCAGGCGGAAGGCTGGAAACTCTTGTTCGATCAGCAAACAAAATATATCCGGCCCAGATACGAAGACGGAACCTTTATCGAAAATTTTGATCCCATGCAGGCCTGGCGGGGATTTCAGGAAGGAAATGCCGTCCAGTACTCGTGGTATGTTCCACATGATATGGCAGCCTTAATCCAGGCTGTAGGCCGTGACCTCTTTAACGAACGGCTGGAAAAAACCTTTGCCGAAAGCCGCAAAACCCTGTTCGGCGGGGGGAAAGAGATCAACTCCTTCTCCGGACTGGAGAAACTCTACAACCACGGAAATCAACCCTGCCTCCATCAGAGCTGGCTTTTTAACTACTCGGGAAAACCGTGGTTAACCCAGTTCTGGACCCGTACCATTTGCAGTGAGTTTTACGGGGATGAGCCCCTACATGGGTATGGCTACGGGCAGGACGAAGACCAGGGGCAGCTCGGCGCCTGGTATGTGATGGCTGCCCTGGGGTTGTTCGACGTTCAGGGCCATACTTCCGCCAACCCTGTCTTCCAGTTCGGAAGCCCCCTGTTTAAAAAAGCGACCATTTCCCTGCCCGGTCACAAAAAACTGATTATCGAAACCCGGAATAACGGTCCGGATCATTGTTATATTCAATCTGTCACCCTGAACGGTAAACAGTTGGATCATTGCTGGATTGACCGGAGTAAACTGCTCGAAGGAGGTCGTCTGGTTTTCACAATGGGAAAAGAGCCCAACAAAAACTGGGGCACAACGGAACCTCCCCCTTCAATGAGCACCCTCCTACCCGGGGCATAAGCATTTTCACGCCAGGGTGCCGGTCAACTTTTTCTGTGCTGCTGATGCTGATATTCCGCTGAAGTACGCTGAATAGTCTTCCTACATGTACTTAAACCGTTTGATATTCTTTTTCGGGGTTTTCTCAAATTCCTCCTTCACCAGCTTGATTTCAGTCACATTCTCATACTTGGGAAGTTCGTGGTTCAGTTTTTTCAAATTGTCTTCCATGATTTGTGAAAGCTGGGATTCTTCGATGTTGTCGGCTTTCATCGCTTCAAAGTCGGGAAATACCAGGGCCACCAGCTTGTGGTTCCTGTCGACGACCACACATTCGGCCACATAATGCAGGTTGGTGAGTTTGGCTTCGATCTCTTCGGGATAGATGTTTTGGCCGGAGGGTCCAAGAATCATGTTTTTGGAGCGTCCCCGGATATAAATGAATTGATTTTCATCGGTGATGCCCAGGTCTCCGGTGCGCAGCCATCCGTCTTCGGTGAAAGCTTCGCGGGTTGCCTGCTCATTTTTGTAATAGCCCAGCATAACGTTTTCACCTTTCACCTGGATCTCTCCCACCACGTGGAAGGGATCTTCCGATTCAATCCGCATTTCCATGCGGTCTACCAGTTTGCCTGCCGAGGTAGGCATGGTCTTATCCCATGCGGCATAGCTGATCAACGGTCCGCATTCGGTCATACCATACCCGATGGTGATCGGAAATTTTATCTTTTTGAAGAATTTTTCCACATCTGCGCTCAGTGGTGCTCCGCCAATAACAATTTCAAAGAACCGCCCTCCGAAAGTATCAACCAGTTTCTCCCTGACCTTTTTCAAGATAAGGCCCGAAATGCCCGGAATGGCCAGTGCAACTTTCATCACGGGTTTTTCCAGGGTGGGAAGAATCCTTTTCTTGTAGATTTTTTCAATAATCAGGGGTACGGAAAGGATCAGGTGAGGTTTCACCTTGCCGAAAGCCTGTGTAATCACCTGCGGCGATGGCATTTTGGCCAAAAAAGAAATATGGCATCCCAGGGTCACCGGAAACAGAAATTCGAAAAGAAGGCCGTACACATGTGCCATAGGCAGGAAGGAGACAATCTTGTGTTCCGGTTTCAAGGGCATGTTCACCTGGGCATACAGCAGGTTGGAAACCAGACTCCGTTCCGGGATCATGACTCCTTTGGTAAAACCCGATGTACCGGAGGTGTAGGAAATAATGCAGCAATCGTCTTTCCCCCATTCATGAAAATTCAGATCTCTGGCTGCCCCGGGGTTCTTTTGATAATAGCCGAAAGAATCTTCCAGTTTGAATTGACCGTCAAGATCCTTTGAATAATGGAGGGAGAAATCGTCCAGGATGATCACTGTTTGAACCATTGTTGCTTTTGTAAGGTCCACTTTTTCGTGGAGCGAACGCTGTACAAACAGGATCCTGGATTCAGAATGGTTTAAAATGTGGTTGGTATCTGTCTTGTTGAAGTCGGGAAGAATAGGAACCACGATGGCTCCGGAGGTCAGGACCGATAAAAAAGTGGCGCCCCAGCGGGCTGAATTCCTGCCGAGAACGGCAATTTTATCCCCCTTTTTAATGCCGGAAACCTGATAAAAAAGTTGCAGGGACTTGATGATTTCCGCTGCTTTTCCGTACGTGAAATCTCCTCCGTCGAAGTCTGAAAAAGCAAGGTTTTCCCAATTGGCCAGAAAGGGTTTTTCGTATAGTTGGGCCAGTGTTGTTGCCGCCATAGTGAAATGAGTATGTTTACAATTAATTGGAAGCCGGTTTTTTGTGCGGGTAATTGCCAACCGGTTGAATGTCTTCAAAAGTACCCTTTTTGCCTTCAAAACAAAGGGCTTAAAACAAAAATGGAAGGAAACTTTTCCCTTAGGCAACCTTTGTCCAGGAACAGGCCAACAACTTTAGTCCCGATTGTTTAAAAGTTTTAGCCATGTGCAGCCAGCAGGATTTCGAGGATTTTTTTGCCGGCAGCGGCGACGCTGGTGCCAGGTCCAAAGATAGCCACTGCGCCGGCCTCATAGAGGTACTGGTAGTCCTGGGCAGGAATTACGCCACCTACAATCACCATGATGTCGTCGCGGCCCAGTTTCTTCAGCTCCTCGATGACTGCCGGAACCAGGGTTTTATGTCCGGCTGCCAGAGAAGAGACCCCGAGTACGTGGACATCATTTTCCGCTGCCTGCCGGGCTGCTTCTGCGGGAGTCTGAAACAGGGGACCCATGTCTACGTCGAAGCCGAGATCGGCATAGCCGGTGGCCACCACCTTTGCGCCCCGGTCGTGGCCGTCCTGGCCCATCTTGGCGATCATGATCCGGGGTTGGCGACCTTCCAGTTCGGCAAATCTGCGCGACAACTCAAGGGCTTCCGCAAATTCTGATTTGTGAGATGCTTCTGATTTATACACGCCTTCTATGGTTCTGATGATTGCTTTATAACGGCCAGCGACTTTTTCGCAGGCATCGGAGATCTCGCCTAGCGAAGCCCGCTTTTTAGCTGCGTCGATGGCCAGTTCCAGAAGGTTGCCCTCCCCGGTGGCAGCACAATGGGTGAGCGCTTCGAGCGAAGCCTGTACCGAAGCCTCATCACGCCCGGCGCGCAGCTTACTTAGCCTTTCAATCTGGGAAAGGCGAACCGCGCTGTTGTCGATCTCCAGGATGTCGATGGGATCCTCTTTCTCCAGGCGGTATTTGTTGACCCCCACGATGGTCTGGGTACCGCTGTCGATTTTTCCCTGGGTACGGGCTGCCGCCTCTTCAATCCGCATTTTGGGAATCCCGGTTTCTATTGCCTTGGCCATGCCGCCCAGTTTCTCCACCTCTTCGATCAATGTCCAGGCTTTAAGGGCAATCTCATGGGTAAGCGATTCTACATAATAGGAGCCTGCCCAGGGATCGACGCTCCGGCAGATTTCTGTTTCCTGCTGCAGGTAAAGTTGGGTATTGCGGGCAATGCGGGCCGAAAAATCCGTCGGCAGAGCAATGGCTTCATCCAGGGCATTGGTATGGAGGCTCTGAGTGTGCCCCAGAGCTGCGGCTAACGCTTCAATGACGGTGCGACCCACATTGTTGAAAGGATCCTGTTCTGTGAGCGACCATCCCGAAGTTTGCGAATGGGTACGCAAAATCAGGGATTTCGGATTTTTCGGGTTGAACTGTTTCACCAGTTTGGCCCAGATCATCCTGGCTGCCCGCATCTTGGCAATCTCCATAAAGTGGTTCATCCCCACAGCCCAGAAAAAGGATAACCGCGGAGCAAACGCATCGATGTCAAGCCCCGCTTTCACCCCGGTACGGATGTATTCCAGCCCGTCGGCCAACGTATAGGCCATCTCAATATCGGCAGTGGCGCCCGCTTCCTGCATGTGATAACCGGAAATGGAGATCGAATTGAAACGGGGCATCTGTTCCGATGTGAACCTGAAGATGTCGGCAATGATCCTCATCGAGAATTCAGGAGGATAAATATAGGTATTCCTGACCATGAACTCTTTCAGAATATCGTTCTGGATCGTGCCCGACAGCTGTTCCAGGGACGCTCCCTGTTCCAGGGCTGTGACAATGTAAAAGGCCATTACCGGCAACACAGCCCCGTTCATAGTCATCGACACCGACATCTTATCCAGCGGAATCTGGTCGAAGAGTAACTTCATGTCAAGGATTGAATCGATGGCTACTCCCGCTTTTCCCACATCACCCACAACCCGCGGGTGATCAGAATCGTATCCACGGTGGGTGGCCAGATCAAAAGCCACGGATAATCCCTTTTGCCCGGCAGCCAGGTTGCGGCGGTAAAAAGCATTCGACTCTTCGGCTGTGGAAAAACCCGCATATTGCCTGATCGTCCAGGGCTGCATCACATACATCGTCGAGTAGGGACCCCGCAGGTAGGGCGGCAAGCCTGCTGCATAATCCAGATGCTCCATTTCTTCCAGGTCTTGTTTGGTATAGACCGGCCTTACCGGAATCAGTTCCGGAGTCATCCAGGTGCTTTCAGCAGCCACTGCCTGAATGCCGGAAGCAGATTCCCTGATATTGATAGATGTAAAATCTGGTTTCATGAGTTTAAATTATTACGTTCATATGGAAAAAGACTGGAAACACATGTAATACCCATGTGGCTTAATCATGCCGGTTGTTGCATAGATAATACATGGGTATTTCATCTTAAATAAGACTAAAAGATTTTAGACTAAAAGATATAAGACATTATATTATAGACTATAAGATATTAGATGAAAATATATCAGACATTAGATATTAGACTGAGATGGTTGTGAGTGGTGAGATAAGGTTTCCTGAAAGGAAATGACCATTCTGATAATTTCCGGGATATCATCAAGAATTGATTTGAGTTTGTCAGTGGTTATAAATTCAAGGTCATTAGATAAGATCATAAGTGTTTCAAGCTCGGAAAGTGATCCTCTTGCTATATCCAGGAAATGGTGAAAATCTTTGTCAGTACCTCTCCATGCTCCTTCAGCAACATTTGCTGGTACAGAAACTGCCGCTCTTCTGGCCTGGGAAATAATTCCATAAAACTCTTCCTTGGGGAATTGAACTGTCAGCTTATAAACTGATTTAACCAAATCCCTCGACCTCAGCCAAATCTTCAATTCTTTATAATTGTGAGCTTTCATTTTCCTGCTCCAATCTTCAAAGTCTATAATTTTCTTATCTGAAATCTTTTAGTCTTTTAATGTTTTTTGTTGAAATACAGTTAATTCCTGTAGAAGATTTGATCTCATGTGGATGAAGTGGGTCACTCCCAGGGCTTCGAGGTCGGCACGACAAGCGGGATTTCCGGCAACCACCAGGATCTCATTTTTCACCAGGGGGAGCAACGCGGGTACCACATCAGCATACTCCTCGTCTGAACTGCATACTACCACGATTTCAGCACCTGCTTCACGGGCTGCGGTAAGACCCTCTTCAACGGTGTCAAATCCGTTGTTATCGATTACCCCGAACCCGGCCATGGCAAAAAAGTTACAGCTGAACTGCGACCGGGCCTTGCGCATGGCCAGGTTCCCAATTGTCAGCATGAAAGCATCCGGACGCTTATGCGAAGCCGACCACCGGTCGGTACGGTAGCGCAACGTTTCAAATGTCTGACCGGCCCGGTAAGGTTTCAGCGTTTCGACCTCTGCATCTGTGGCAGTCAGGTCCGTGGACCGGAACACTTTAGCATCGAGATCTTCCTGTATGGTTTCAGAGAAATTGGGAAACTGGTTGATGCCAAGCAGGTTTTCGCGGCGAAGGGCCCTGTTCTGATCGCGTATGGCAGCCATTTCCCTTACCTGTTTCTGGATAAACCCCTCCTTCAATGCTGTAAGGAAACCTCCCTTTTCCTCCGTCATCAGAAAAAGTTTCCATGCCTCTTCTGCAATCGAATCAGTCAGTATTTCAATATAGTACGAACCGCCCCCGGCATCGGTAACCTTGTCAATATTCGATTCTTCCTTTAACAGGATCTGCTGGTTACGGGTAATTCTTTCCGAAAAAACGGAAGGATCGCGGAACATAGCATCGAAAGGCAGCACCGTTATCGAATGGGCTCCTCCCAGGGCGGCCGACATGGCTTCTGTCTGGGTGCGAAGCAGATTCACATAAGGATCGTAGACCGTTTTGTTGTAACTGCCCGTTTCGCAATGAACCATCATTTTCATAGCCTCTTTATCGGCAGCTCCGAAAGCCTGGACAATCCTGGCCCACAGCAATCTGCCGGCGCGAAGTTTGGCTATTTCAAGGAAATAGTTATTACTGACACTGAAGTTGAATTTGATGGTTGAAGCGACCAATCCGGGGTTCATCCCTTCTTCTGTCAGGTGGGAGATATATTCTGCTCCCATACTCAGGGAAAACGCGAGCTCCTGGACAATGGAAGAGCCGCTGTTGCCGAAAAACTTGCCGTTAACCCCGATGGTGCGCAATTTCGGCAGAACCGCACCTTTTGCCACCGAAGCTTTCAAACGGTCCATTGCTGCGGCCTGGTTGCCTTCCTCAAACGTGCCTTTCAGCATCAGACTGGTGAGCGGATCGTGGTTCACCGAGGCCACAAGGGTATCTTTGTTCCAGGGGCCTGCAGCAACAAGTTCCGTGAATGGTCCGGTTACATCGCAATTGCGGCAGGAACATACAAAGTTGACTTCGGCAGCTGCCAGGCAAATATCTTTCAAAAGAATCCGCAGATCCTCTGCCGTAGGCCTGGCGGAACAATCAAAAATAAATCCCAGTGAATTCACTCCCTTACCGAGGATCTCCAGGGCTTTTCTGTTGGCTTCAGCAAAGCCGTTAACCAGGATATCCTGGCGGATCAGCCAGTGGTTAACCGTTTCATTTCCTCTGACAAAGGGGTACTCCCCGGGTGAAGAGGATAGGTATTCCAACCCCTTCAGGTTTTCGGCACGATAGTAAGGTTTGACGGAAAATCCTTCGTTGGTGCGCCAAACCAGGACCTTTTCGTAGTCTTTCCCCTTAAGGTCGGCAGTAACCTTTTCCTCCCATTGGGGGGTGGTCACTCCCGGAAATTCAGCGAAAAGTTTGTCGTTGGTTTTTCCCATATCTTTTCAATTGAAAATAAAGTTCCAAAATTAACCAATTAAAGGTTCAGGAATCTGATTGTCATCAGCTTTTTAACCCATTGGTAATTTTGAGGATCTGTCTGTCTGAAGGGTGAAAATTTTTCCGAAAGATTTTTGGGTTTATGGTGTCATATCGTTACCTTAAAGGTAAAATTCTCAGCGTGACGGAAGAGGAGATTATTCAGGGATTACATTCGGGTGATGAAAAGCACTTCAGGGATGTGGTCGGCCGTTT
Source organism: uncultured Prolixibacteraceae bacterium (assembly GCA_964650525.1). Taxonomy (GTDB): domain Bacteria; phylum Bacteroidota; class Bacteroidia; order Bacteroidales; family Prolixibacteraceae; genus UBA1413. The sequence continues at coordinate 57,757 of CAZYUA010000021.1, read as the reverse complement.
TCATAAAAGCACTATTGCCTTGTGCATGGGGATTCTCCATAACCGTGAAGATGCTGAAGACATTGCCCAGGATGTTTTTGTGGAGGTTTTCCGTTCAATAGGTCATTTCAGGGGAGATTCCAGGCTTTCTACCTGGATCTACCGGATAGCCGTCAACAAGTCGCTGAACCATGTGCGGAAGATGAAGCGCGGGAGATGGATTCTGCCCATGGAAAAATTATTTACCGGCGGTGGGGCGTCCGGCGAAATGGATGCAGGGGTGGAATTGCCTCCGGAGGATATGGAGAGAGCCCAGCTTTCAGAGAAGATCCATGCAGCCGTTGATGCTTTACCGGAAAACCAGAAGACCGCGTTCGGAAACCCACCTGAGAGCTTTTGTCTTTCATCTGAAATTCAGAAAGGTGGAGTACACGCCGGTGCTGATCGAGGATATGGCCTACTTCAATGCTATCTTAAACCGCACTACCGGGACCAGAAAGTAGGAGCTTCAGGTATCAGGGGAATCAGGGATCAAGGCATTAAGCCCCGATATCCCAGCGTCTGAAATAGAGACCCTGCCTGACAATCGGCAGGGTTTTTATTTCTATCTCCGCCAGTTGTTCCCTGCTCAGAGGCGAGAATTGCGAGGCGATATTCACATTTTCCTCGAGCTGGGCGATGTTGTCAACTCCAATGATGGTGGTACTGACCGGTTGGCTCATATTGTAGGTCAGCGCTTCTTTGATGGTAACGGTCCCCGGTTTGGATGTTCTCAGCCGTGCATCGGTTTGTTCTTCAAGGGGTGGGGGCGTCCAGGTGGAAAGCATCCGGCTCCGGGTGGTCACCTTCATGCCGATGATCGCCATTCCCTGCTTCTGAGCTTCCGGAAGCAGATAATTGATAAAGCTCAGGTAATGGACATCGGCGGCATTCAGGGCCATCAGAATGGCATCGAAAGGGTAACGGCGTATGGCTTCCAGCAGTACCAGTGGCTCAAAATGCCCTGTAATCCCCAAATTCCTGACGATTCCCTCCGATTTGGCCTTTTCCAGGGCTTTGATGGCGCCATCCGGCCCAAAGATCTGATCAACCTGGGCCTGGTTTTGCACATTGTGCAATTGCCAAAGGTTGAGATGGTCGGTCTGCAGGTTTTTAAGGCTCTCCTCCAACAGCCGCATCGATCCGTCGTAAGTGCGGTCATGGGTTTTGGTGGCTAAAAAGACTTCATTGCGGCGGGTTTTCATTACCCTGCCGATATTAAACTGGCTGACACCGCGGCCATAAGCAGCAGCCGTATCTATATAATTGATACCCAAATCAATTGCCCTGTGAATAATTTTTTCCGATTCCTCTTCACGTCCCGCAATCTCGAGAGTGGCTTGCCCCCCAAGGCTGAGAATTCCGGTTTTGTAACCGGTTTGTCCAAACGAACGGGTAGGCATCGCCCCGAACGTAACCGGATTAAAAGGCAGGTTGTCAGCGGGTGGCCTGACCCGGGTTTCATCCATTGCCACCGATGCCATGGTTTTGCCCACGGCCATGGCCGCTGCTGCTGTCAACCCACTCCCAAGAAATATCCTTCTGTCCATTTTTTTGTTTTTAATCTCTATGGGATTCATTCCCCGCCACTCTGCGGCGTAAAATAAGTAATCCATCAGGATACCCCGCTGCTTGCAGCGGGTAGTTCATCAATAACAAAATGGGAATGAAATTGTTGATTGTACGTCTAATTTCCTTAAAAGTTTTCCGAAAATCCTTTAAAGGTTGAACCATATGATACAATCGTATTGCAGCCGGAAACCTTAGTTCCAACGGGGCAGGGAAATTCCGTAAAGTCAGGCCTGAGCCTTAATGCCAAGCAGGCAGCTGTCCGGACAACAGAGAAGGGCGCATTCCGGTTTTGCTGAAACCCCTGAATTATTTTCAGGAGCAGGTGGCTTAGGAAGCATAATTTCCTATTTTTGCACTTCATAATCCGGCCTCATAGTTCAACGGATAGAACGGCGGTTTCCTAAACCGTAAATCCAGGTTCGATTCCCGGTGGGGCTACACGAAAGCTTCGGTAATGTATTGAAATAGAAATACATACCGAGGCTTTTCTGGCTTAATACTGAAACATTACTGAAACTTTTCCCTTATTTCCCTTTAGGAACGCAAAAAAAGGCAAATCCACTCCCCCCTTTATACAGAAATAATGGTCTTAATAGTGTATAAATCATTGCGATACAAATATCCGATCTTTTCATGGACAAACTGCTCAGTATGGAACTCGCATGGAAGATTTTTTTCATCTCCTTTTGTTGTGAAAGTTCGCCATGCTCGTTTCATCTATCATATCGTCGTTGTTGAAAGGTAGTTTATGACTGTCTTACAATTACCCCCCCTATCTCTTTTTGCATTTCCATACGGTATTAATTATTTTCATTTTTCTTAATTAATCTTTTTATACGTCCCCGGTTCCATCTTTGTAACATAATCGGATAAACATGAAATGCAATAATTTCCATCAAAAGGTAGTAACCCTCTTTTCTCCGGTCAGTGGAAAATAAAATGAATACTATCATAACAGTAAACAGTAATGCTACCTTGTGAGAGCCTTCAGCCATGTTTAACTCACGTAGTACTCTTTCAAAATCATCTCGGCCCGACCAAACTCTAATTCCTAACGACATTAGTACAAATGGGCTGAATAGAATTAATTTCCGAAATATTTTAATTCCAAAATATCGATAGATATTTCCTTCCTTTTCCCAATGTGCAAATTTAATTCTATAAGGATTCTTCGCTCTGAATTTTTGAAATGCCAATAAATGAATAACGGCATGAAACAGCCATAGTATTGATAATGAAAAAATAAAAGCATGATTTTCAGGAGTTTTGAAATATTGTTTTATCCCCCCAATACTAAGAATTGTGAGGATTATCAGTATTAATCCTCCAATTAAATCCGCTCCCTTTTGCCTTTCTTCTACGGTATATTTATTTCTTTTATCCATTCACTGTGGAGGTTTAATTCTGGTTCTGAATGGTTTGTAGTTCCGATTCATCCTCTTTGCTGTCAGGCCCTGAATTGGTGTGGTAAAAACCGGGTCGACATCAGCCGGTATAGGGAACTATTAAGCCAAACGTATTGAGAATTATCATAGTATATGTTAATATAAACGCTGCAAAACGGACATAACACTATACATATTGTTTGGTTTTCCTGTCCCAATTTTATTTGCATTGTCTTACAGAAAGGTAAAACTACAAAAAAACCGGCACTTTGTATCCCCTGCTCAATCAATGGGCTTTAATACCTTACCCCAACAAGTAATTCAATCATCAGGGTCCTTATTTGTCTACTGTCAAGGTTCGCAGGGCTTGCTGAATCCCTGCCACTCCCGATGCTGAAACAAAATCCTTTGATGAGGTAATACCGGTCAAAGCCAGCGAAATAGCAGCCCGGGTATCGGTAAGATGTTTTGAAAACAATCCGGTCTGCAGAAGGGTATGATATTTTCCCGGTGTCACAAAAAAGAATTATCGTATTTTCGCCCTTTATTGTTAGCACAGGTATGTGGGTAAAGGTTTCCGGGGTCATTCTTAGAAATAAATCCGTTATTCTTGCTGTAATACTGGGGCTTACCCTGTTTTTCGGGTACCATGCACGCCAGGTTGAAATGTCGTATGAGTATGCTTCCATGTTACCGCAGAAGGATCAGGCCTATGCTGATTACAGGAATTTCGTGAATACCTTCGGTGAAGAGGGTAACCTGATTATGATCGCCTTGCAGGACAGTTCGTTCTTTACTATCGACCAATTCAGAAAATGGCGCTTTTTGTGCAACGACCTGAAAAATGTGGAAGGTGTTGAAAATCTTCTTTCGGTATCGAACTCCTACAATCTGACACGGGATACTATTGGCAAGAAATTTCTCATCCAGCCGGTTTTCCCGGCTGTCATTTCCGGGCAGGCACAGATGGATTCCCTGGCCAGCCTGTTTCACAGCCTGCCCTTTTACAGGAACTTTCTTTATAATGATTCCACCCATACCTACCTCCTGGTGATTACGGTCAACAAGGACAAGATGCATAGCCGGGAGCGTGAGGCGATGGTCAGATCGATCAAGAGGATTGGAAACCAGTTTGAAAAAACGAATCAACTGACACTTCATTATTCGGGTCTTCCTTACATCCGGGTGATGACTTCGCTTAAGATAAAGCGGGAAATTTATCTGTTCAGCCTTCTGGCCATTGCCCTTTGCGTTGTGTTTCTCTATATTTTTTTCCGGTCGTTCAAGGCGGTTGTTATTCCCATTTTCATTGTGCTGCTGCAGGTTGTCTGGGCAATGGGGATGCTGTCGCTGTTTAATTTCAAGATCACCGTATTGACCGGCATGATGCCCGCGATCCTGATCATCATCGGGATTGAGAACAGCATATACATGCTGAACAAGTATAACTATGAGTATGCTCAGTATGGGAATAAAATCAAAGCCTTGCAACGGTCGATCATCCGGATCGGGTCGGCTACCTTTATGACCAACCTGACAGCTGCCGCCGGTTTCGGCACCAATATCATCACCCAGAGTAAAATGCTGGTAGAATTTGGCATTATCACCTCTCTGAATATCCTATGTCTGTTTGCCCTGACGCTCGTGTTGATACCTGTCTTCTATTCCTTTGTAGACCCTCCTGCTCCCAAGCATCTGAAATACTTTGAAAGCCGCTTTATGACCAGGATCATCGACCGGTTGATCCTGATAACCAAGCATAAACGAAAGGTCGTCTACCTGGTTTCGGTATTGCTGGTTGTGGCCGGCTTTGCCGGAGCGACAAAGATCAGAAGCTCCGGCTACATGGTCGACGACATCCCGGCCAGAGATCCCATTTACAAAGACCTGAAGTTTTTCGAACATCATTTTCACGGATTGATGCCCCTGGAGATTATTGTCGACACGAAAAAGCCAAACGGGGCCATGCAGCTTTCCACTTTTCAGAAGATCGACCGGCTGGAGCAGAAACTTCAGGATTACCCCGACTTATCTGCTCCCCTCTCTTTGCTCAATGTGCTGAAATTTGCCAGGCAGGCTTTTTACAGCGGCGATTCCGCCTTTTATTCGTTACCCGACAACTACGAGAAAAACTTCATTCTAGCCTATGCGTCAGGGGGAAAGACCCAGGAGAACCTGCTGTATTCCTTCTGGGACAGCACCCGGCAGGTTACCCGGGTCAGTTACCGCACCAAAGACATCGGGACCCGTCAGATGGCAGCACTTAATGACCGGCTGAAATCCGATGTGGATTCCATTTTCAACCCGGAGCAGTACAACATTACAGCCACAGGTTCAAGCATAACCAACTTCAGGGGAACTCAGTACCTTCTGAGAAATCTGTTTTCAAGTGTTGCCCTGGCCATCGTGTTGATATCCTTTTTCATGACCCTGATGTTTTCGTCAAGCCGCATGGTTGTCATTTCCTTGATTCCGAACCTTTTGCCCCTGGTTCTGACAGCGGGTGTAATGGGCTTCACGGGAATACCCATTAAGGCTTCGACCATGCTGGTCTTCAGTGTGGCATTTGGTATTTCAGTCGACAGTACCATCCAGTTTCTTGCAAAGTACCGGTTTGAACTGAAAGTCACCCGATGGGATATCCGGAGGTCGGTCATCCTGGCCCTGAAGGAAACCGGGGTGGGCATGACCTACACCGCTGCAGTGCTCTTCTTTGGTTTTGGGGTTTTCAGCCTTTCCGGCTTTGGAGGAACCCAGGCCATGGGTGTACTGGTCTCGCTGACCCTCCTGATTGCCGTGACTTCAAACCTCATCCTGCTCCCATCGCTGCTAACCGGTATGGAGCGGCTGACTACCACCGAAAGTTTTGAAACCCCGCTCCTGCCCATCGACAACGGCGACGAGGAGGTAAAAATGCTCGATGAGAACAATTCACAGGATGCATAATTACTGATGATGGAAGAAATCAGAAAGTTGCAGGAAATCATCGAAGAGGCTATCCGGGTGCAATCTGCCGAATGGGAAAACGCAACTCCGGCAAACCTTTACAAGCCGGTGGTATATGCTCTCCGGGCAGGCGGCAAACGGTTGCGGCCCCTGATGGTCGTCCTGGGCTACCGGTTATTCGGCGATAAACCTGAAACGGTACTCCCCGCTGCCCTGGCGGTGGAAATATTCCACAATTTCACACTCCTTCATGACGATATCATGGACAAGGCTGAAATTCGCAGAAACCAACCCGCCGTACATGTGAAGTTCAATGAAAACAGCGCCATCTTGTCGGGCGATGTGATGGCCTTCCTGGCATACCAGTTTCTTCTGCGATGCCCTACGGAAAGGCAACCTGAGATCATCTCGCTGTTTTCAGCTACCGCCATCGAAGTATGCGAAGGACAGCAGATGGATATGGACTTTGAAACCCGCTTCGATGTTACACCCGGTGAGTACCTTACCATGATCCGGCTCAAAACGGCTGTTCTGCTGGGCTGTGCACTCAAAACCGGTGCCCTGGCAGGAGGTGCTTTAAGCCGGGATGCCAGCCTTCTGTATGAAGCCGGAATGAACCTGGGCATGGCTTTTCAGCTGCAGGATGACCTCCTCGACAGTTTTGGCGATGAAACCGCTTTCGGCAAAAAAATCGGAGGAGATATCGTTACAAACAAAAAAACATTCCTTCTCGTTGAAGCCCTCCATGCCAGCGATCATACGTACAGGAGCGAATTGATGAATTGGCTTGTTTCTGTTAATTTTAACAGGGAGGAGAAAATCTCTGCTGTAAGAAATATCCTGTTACAACTGAAGGTAAAGGAAAAAACCGAGACAGCCATCAGGGATTATCATTCCAGAGCCATGGCCATTATCAGGGATCTGGATGTTCCTGCGGATCGCAGGATGTTGCTAACCAGTCAGTTTTCATCGATTCTTAACCGGGAAAAATAGTCCGTCAGGATGGGAATACCCATTGGTGGTTGCTGTTTTTCCCGAAAAGGAGAAGAATAGATTATTGATGAAACAATGTTAAATTTGTTTCCTCGTAAACAGGATGTTGAAGGTTAATGATCAGACCATGAACAAGAATTCCGGAAAAGTGATACAGGTGATCGGACCTGTGGTGGATGTCAGTTTTGAAGAGGAAGGCAGCCAGCTACCCAACATTTTCGATGCCCTGGAAGTGATGCGTCCCGAGGGTGTGCTGGTTTTGGAGTGCCAGCGGCATATCGGTGAGAGTGCTGTGCGCTGCATTGCTATGGATGCCACCGATGGCATCCGCCGGGGTATGGAAGTGGTTTCAACCGGAAGCCCGATCCGGATGCCCCTTGGGGAGGCTGCCCTGGGAAGGTTGCTGAATGTGACCGGTGATCCTGTGGATGGACTGGGAGTCTTGCCGAAAGATGGTTTGGAAATCCACAACAACCCGCCAAAATACGAAAACCTGACTACCGAATCGGAAATCCTCTACACCGGCATCAAGGTGATAGATCTTATCGAACCCTATGCCAAAGGTGGAAAAATTGGTCTCTTTGGAGGTGCCGGAGTTGGGAAGACAGTGCTTATCCAGGAGCTTATCAATAATATAGCTTTGGGCCATAGTGGTTTGTCGGTTTTTGCCGGAGTGGGCGAACGCACCCGTGAAGGAAACGACTTGTTGCGGGAAATGATAGAAGCCGACATTGTCAATTATGGCCCGGCCTTTAAGAAGTCGATGCTGGAGGGAAGCTGGGACCTTTCGGAGGTCGACATGGAAGCTGTAAAAGAGTCCAAGCTGGCGTTGGTGTTTGGTCAGATGAATGAACCTCCCGGAGCCCGTGCCAGGGTAGCCCTTTCCGGACTGACCATCGCTGAAAGCCTTCGCGACGGCCACGGTACGGGAGGAAGAGATATCCTCTTTTTTATCGACAACGTATTCCGGTTCACCCAGGCAGGTTCTGAAGTGTCGGCACTTCTGGGCCGGATGCCCTCAGCCGTGGGTTACCAGCCTACCCTGGCCACAGAAATGGGTAACATGCAGGAAAGGATCACCTCCACAAAAACCGGATCCATTACCTCGGTACAGGCTGTCTATGTCCCGGCCGACGACCTCACCGACCCCGCACCGGCCACTACCTTTGCTCACCTGGATGCAACCACTGTCCTGAGCAGGAAAATCACCGAACTGGGCATCTACCCTGCTATCGACCCCCTCGATTCGACATCGAGAATTCTCACCGCCGATATTGTCGGACCGGAGCATTACCAGTGTGCCCAGAGGGTCATTCAGATTTTGCAGCGGTATAAGGAACTACAGGATATCATTGCCATCCTCGGCATGGAAGAACTGTCGGAGGAAGATAAACTGGTAGTCCACCGCGCTCGCAGAGTCCAACGATTCCTCTCCCAACCCTTTTTCGTGGCAGAGCAATTTACCGGATTGCCGGGAGAAATGGTGAAAATGGAAGATATTATCCGGGGCTTTACCATGATTCTCGACGGGGACGTCGACCAGTATCCTGAAGCTGCCTTCAACCTGGTCGGCACCATCGACCAGGCGATTGCCAAGGGGGAACAACTCCTGAAAGAACAATGAGTCCTTTACTAATTCCATCTTCCGGTATGAAAAGGCTTCTGTCTGGGTTTGGACCTTACCTCGATAATGAATCGTACGGGCAAACCCTGTATTTTTCTCAATGAAATGCATTTTCAAAGTAATGTAAACCCATGAAGCTGGAAATCCTGTCTCCCGAAAAGACCGTGTATGCCGGGGAAGTTACCCTGGTACAACTCCCCGGAACCGTCAGCTCTTTCGAGATCCTGAAAAACCATGCCCCCATCATTTCGACACTGACGGAAGGCATTCTTCGATTCATTGAGGCGGGCGGAACAGAAAAATCGTTCCGGATACGGGGAGGACTGGTGGAAAATAAAAATAACCATGTCGTGGTACTGGTTGAAGCACTCATGGCGGGGCCGGAATAACCGTAATGATTAATTGATCCTTACTGACGGGTAATTGCCATATATGATGGGGAAATTCTTGATTATCAGATTTAGTTCCATCGGAGACATTGTGCTGACAACTCCCCTTATCCGCAGTCTTAAAACCCAAATCGGCGATGCAGAGGTCCATTTTGTCACCAAATTTATCTTCCGGGAACTGCTGGAGGGTAATCCCTATATCGACAAGGTACATTATCTGGACGACCACTTCAGCAAACTGGCCGAAGAATTGCGGAAAGAAAAATTCGACTATGTGATTGATCTGCACCATAATCTCCGCAGTATGCTGATAAAAAGGATCGTGAAAGCACCTGCCTTTTCGTTCAATAAGCTGAATGTAAAAAAATGGCTGCTGGTCCATTGTAATATCAACAGGCTTCCGGATGTACATATTGTCGACCGGTATTTCGAAACGGTTTCCGGTTTTCATGTTGTTGCCGATGGAGGGGGACTGGATTATTTCATTCCGGAGAGCCAGGCATATGATATTTCAGCCTTGCCACCGGTATACCGCGAAGGGTATGCCGCCTTTATAATAAGTGGCACCTATCCAACCAAGCGGCTGCCGGCAGGCAAAGTGGTGGAACTGTGCCAAAGCATCGGGATTCCAATAGTACTGATTGGTGGAAAGTGGGAAGTGCCTATGAGCGTTGAAATTGAGCGGTTGGCCGGGAGCCATGTACTCAACCTGGTGGGAAAGACCTCTGTAAATCAGTCTGCAGACCTGATCCGGAAGGCAAGGGTGGTTCTCACCAACGACACAGGCATGATGCATATAGCAGCGGCCTTTGGGAAAAAAATTCTTTCTTTCTGGGGAAATACCATTCCGGAGTTTGGTATGGTTCCCTATATGCCCCATCCTTCTTCCGAAATAATGGAGGTTAAGGGACTGAAATGCCGTCCCTGCTCCAAGCTGGGTTTCAGCAAATGCCCCAGGAATCACTTTCACTGTATGGAATTCCAGGATATGAAAAAAGCCGCGGCCTGGGTAAAAGCCCATTTTTAATCGCCCCGGAGGGTTTCCAGATAATCAACCTGGAACAGCCCCAGCTTCTGTCCCCCGGCATCCCTCAGTTCCAGGGTATCACTCACGATCTGAAAGGAGCGTACTATACCGAGAAGTTCGAGAAAGGCAGCCTCCCGGTTCTCATCCCGGCATGCCATTTTGGTGGAGGCAATCTGGTGAAAGGTAATCCGGTTTCCCTCCTGCAACTGGAAATTCCCAAAGATACGGTTGCACCCGCCAAATCCGGAAAACCTGTTTTCACCTGTTTCAAGTTTCAGTGAAGGCACTCGGGCGCTACCCCTTGCAAGGGCTGCTGAATCTCCCGCCAATCCGGTAAAAATCCACAGTTTTCCTTTAATTCCGGGAACAACGGCATTCAGTTCAGCGGGCTTAGCAGCGCTAGTTGCCTTCCGGTTTCTGTTTCCCGGACCTACCAGAAGCTTGTCTTTTCCCTGCCTGATTCTTGAAGGAAAGCTGACCCCGTAAACTGTTTCAATCCGGATGATGCCTGTATGCAAATTTTGACGATAAATTCCTGCTGATTCAAAAACGGGAGCACTGGCTCCTTCGTGTTTCTGGCGGAGACTGAACGTGTGGTCTTCGTTCAGGCTTAGCACCGTTTTAATACCCCCACACTCCTTGCAGGGCATGATGCCGGAAAATATTTCAGGATTTCCCGGCTTGAGTTGGATGGAATCCGGCAGCTTTGTCCTTACTCCTTTTTCTTCCACAATTTTGCATCCCCATATGGAAAGAAGGAGAAGAGCCTGAATACCGGTTAGCGTGAGAATTTTCACTCGTATATATTTAAGTTAATGTTCAGACATTCAATTATATGTAGCTGAATGATTCATTCAGCTTTTCATTTCCGTGTAACTCGCATGGGAGATTATTACCATCTCCTTTTGTTGTGACAGTTCGCCATGTTCTTTTCATGGGTCGTTGAGCAGCTAAAAATCCAGCTGAGTAAAAGAGCTGGCTATCCTGTCAAGGGCTTCCCGGAGAACTGCCCTGGGGCAACCGATGTTGATGCGCTGGAACCCTTCACCCCCGGTTCCGAACCGGGCACCGTTGTTGAGAGCAACTCCGGATTTTCCGGTGAGAAAACTGCTAAGCTGCTCATCATTCATTCCGTAATCCCTGAAATCGAGCCATACCAGGAAAGTTGCTTCGGGTTTCATCACTTTAACACGGGGCAGATTCCGGGCTATAAAATTCTGGAGATAGCGATGGTTGCCTTCTATGTACTCCATCATCTGGCTTAGCCATTCGTCTCCATAGAGGTAGGCAGCCTCGAGTGCAACGGTTCCCGGAATGTTGCCTGTATGGATATGCAGAGTCTGTAACAGTTTTTCGAACTTGGTTTTCCTCTCAAGGTCTGGAATAATCGCATAAGAGGTGGATAAACCCGCGATATTGAATGTTTTGCTGGGTGCCATGCAGACAATGCCGGAATGGGTGGTATCACCAGACAGTTTTCCCCACGGAATGTGGGAATTCCCGGGGAACAGCAGGTCCGCATGAATCTCATCGGATACCACCAGAATATTTTTCCGGATGCAGAAGCTCCGGAGAGCCTCCAGTTCCTCCTTTTTCCAGACCATGCCCCCGGGGTTGTGCGGACTGCATAACAACAGCATGCGTGTCTGTTCATCGGCAACCTGTTCCAGGTTTTCCAGGTCAAAGGTGTACCGGCCCTTTTCCAGCCTGAGTGGATTTTCGGTTACTATCCGGTGGGCTCCCGATACCGACTCGAAAAACGGGAAATACACGGGCGGCTGCACCACAACTTTTTCCCCTGGTTGTGTAAAGGCCAATACCGCCAGGGTCAGCGCAGAAACCACTCCCGGGGTGTATACAATCCACTCTTTCCGTATGTTCCAGTGATGGTGCCTCCTGACCCATTCCACAATGGCTTCGTAAAAACCTTCTCCCCGGAAGGTGTAACCCAGTAATTCGTGTTCCATCCGGCGGCGGATGGCTTCCATAATAAAGGAGGGTGTCCTGAAATCCATATCCGCAACCCAAAGGGGAAGCAAGTTGCCGTCGCCAAAATAACGGGGCAGGGCATCGTATTTTATGCAATCTGTACCGCGCCTGTTGACGATTTCATCGAAATTGTACTTCATGTCAACTATTGATCTTGCGAAGATAGGTATAGGGACCCTTTTTTCCCACTTTCAGGATAAAATCAAACTGGCTGTGCCGGAGACACAGATCGAAATCCTCTGCCGGTGCCCATTCACGGGAGGTTTCTTCAAAAAAACGGGCGCCCGATCCCTGGCGGATCTGGTTTTTCATGGCTGTCAGATCGCTGGTTTTCCCCAAAAGCTCATTCCGGATATACTCGGCACAAAGGGTGTCTTCATCGGTGGGGTATTGACAGGCATACCCCATGCATACCAGGGAAACATTCTCGGGAGTTGATTTTTGGATATAGCGAACGATAGCCCCCGCATTGACAAAACTGCCTGTCAGAATTTCGTCTGCCCGGGAGGCACCGGCAATGCCCCGGGTGCCGGAGCTGGTGGTATGAATGATGGCTTTCCCCGACATATCGGTTTTCAACAACTGATAGGGCGAATTACCCAAATCAAAACCGTCCGGCTTCCGTTCATTCCTTTCGCCCATCAGAAGAGCCCCAGGAAGCTGCTGCTTCAACCAAAACGCTTCTTCAAGGGTACCGGCAGGATACAAGGGTCCGGCTCCCAACGCTGTTGCATAACAGGCTGTTGAGAATGCTCTGAACACATCGATGATAACTGTCAATCCGACAGCTTGTTGGGCTCCTTCCAACAAATGGAGTATCTTAATTTCCATCCGCAACGTACCAAATCTTACAAATTACCCGAAATAATGCGGGATTTTCACCCGTCGCAAGACATGGGGGATATGTTATATAACATATTGTACCACAACTTCGACCCTGTAGAGGTACTTTCGCATCGCCGGCTGCCGGAATGAGGAGGGAAGAGAGAAAGTGCCCAAAGGAGACCGGAAAACAAGGAAGACCTTCTGGCCTGTTCAACCGGTTTCCTCTCCAGAAAAGGGGAGATTCCCTCTCCGGCAGGGTTACCGGATTGTAATTTCCGGGGTGATGCATACACAAATTATCGGGTCTGATTAAACTTTTATCCCGGAATATTGTCGAAAGTACATCTTTGTAAAACCAGCTTATAAGGTGAAAATTTCAATTGAAGAGTTAAATAAGGTTTACCGGAATGGTAACTGGGCATTAAAGGATATTAACCTGGAGATTGCCAACGGCATGTTTGGGTTACTGGGTCCCAACGGAGCTGGTAAATCAACCCTGATGCGGATATTAGTGACCCTGATGAAGCCATCCAATGGCAGGGTGACCATTAACGATCACCTGGACCTGATGAAAAACCGGCGGGAAATCAGGGCAATGCTGGGCTATCTGCCCCAGGATTTCCGGTTTTTTGCCAAGTTGAAAACCTGGGAGTTTCTGGATTACACGGCCAGGTTAGCAGGTATGAAAAACAAGGTAAAGCGCCAGGATGCTGTAGATCGCATGCTCGAAGAGGTGGGGCTTTTCGAGGCCCGCGACCGCAGTGCCAACAGGCTCTCCGGGGGTATGAAGCGGAGGCTGGGCATTGCTCAGGCTCTGATCAACGATCCGAAGATCATCATAGTGGATGAACCGACCACAGGCCTGGACCCTGAAGAACGGATCCGGTTCAGGAACCTTCTTTCGAACATCAGCACCCGTGATGTCATCATCATTCTTTCCACCCATATTGTCGGCGATATATCGAGCACCTGCGAAAATGTGGCACTCCTGAACAAGGGAAATCTGGTGTTTAATGGCTCTCCTGAAGAACTTGTCAGGGAAGCCGAAGGCCATGTTTGGCTGATCCAGGCAACCGAAAAAGAATATTTGGAGATCAACGAAAAATTTCCGGTAATTACTACCATCCCCTCCGATAACGGTTGGGAGGTGCAGGTTGTTGCAGACCAGATAAATGGCTATTATGGAAAACCCATCGAGCCTAACCTCGAGCATGCCTATGTCTATTTCATGGAGAAAAAGTTGAACCAGTGGATTGCTGATTAAATTGTTATAAAAAAGACTACCCTATGATTTCTCTTCACAATATCAACTCCATAGCCAAGTATGAGCGAAAAACCCTGTTTCGCAGCTGGTTTTTCAGAATTTTCAGCATCCTGTCGCTGGTAGTGCTGTTTTTCATGGACCTGGGTCTTGTTTCCGATGCCGGACAGTCGATGTGGATTTTCAGGGCTATTCCTGCCGCCATACCCTATTTCAACCTCTTAATCCTGAATGTTGCCCAGGCGATCATTGCTGTTTTTCTGGCTTCCGACTTTTTAAAAAGAGACAAAAAGCTGGATACCACTGAGGTAATCTATATGCGTTCCATGACCAACGGGGAGTACGTCATCGGTAAGACACTCGGCAACATGCAGGTATTCATGATCCTGAATATTGCCATTTTACTGATGGCTCTCGTGTTTAACTTAACGGCCTCCAATACCCATGTTCCGTGGAATTCCTATCTTATATACCTGGTTCTCATAAGCATACCTACCCTGGTGTACATCATGGGGCTCTCCTTTTTGCTGATGAGCCTGATCCGCAACCAGGCTGTCACCTTTGTCATCATCCTGGGGTACATCGGCATTACGCTCTTTCTGATCCAGGGAGCCTATTATTATGTCTTCGACTATATGGCTTTCAACATACCCATGCTTCAATCGGAAATCGCAGGGTTTGGTAACCTGGGGGTAATTCTTGGCCACCGGGGTATCTATTTTTGCCTGGGAGCCGGTTTTATCTTTCTGACGATCTTCCTGCTGAAGCGGCTACCCCAGTCCGAATCCATGACCTGGTTATCTATTGTTTTAAGCGTTCTTTTTATCGGTGTGGGTGTGTATCTGGCCTTTAACCATATTAACCGCTTTGTCGGCGATGAACGCCTGAAAGCAGAGGCTGTGGAACTGAATAATCACTATGCCGGGTATCCCGTTGCCGATGTCTTAACGCACGATCTTGCCCTTCACCACCAGGGGTCTTCGATCGGGGTGAACTCCTCCCTGCTGGCGGTTAATCACAACGCAGACCCGATAGACACGCTGGTTTTCAGTCTGAATCCCGGTCTGGAAATATCCTCGCTGAAAGCCGGCGGACGGGATATTCCCTACACCCGTAAGCTGCAGTTAGCCTTTCTGTCTTTGGAGACACCTCTTGCCAAAGGCGATTCAGTCCGCCTGGATATCAGCTATTCCGGGACCATCGACGAAGCTTTCTGCTATCTTGATATCGACGAAAAAACCCGGCAGGAGAAATTCGGGGATTTCCTGATCAATGTGGATAAACGGCATGCTTTTGTTACCCCCGGTTATGTTTTACTTACCCGGGAGGCCAACTGGTATCCTGAAACCGGGGCTACTTACAGTACAGGTAATTTCGGCTGGAACCGGTTGTTCTTTACTGATTTCAGACTCCGGGTAGAGACCGACACCATGCTTCAGGCTGTTTCTCAGGGTCAGATCAGCGTTGAAAGTCCCGGGAAATTTCAGTTCCGGAATGAACACCCTCTGCCTCAGATATCGCTGGTCATCGGGAATTATGTCATGAAAACAATGACCACCGCCGGAGTGGAATTCGGGATCTGGCATATCGAGGGGCACGACTTTTTCAGCAAAGCCATGCCGGAGATCGCCGATACCATCCCGGCGCTGATCGATGAGCGGTTCCGTGATTTCCAGCGTACCTACAACCTCCAGTATCCTTTCAGCAGGTTTTCCATCGTGGAGGTTCCCGCCCAGTTTAAACCTTTTGAGCGCACCTGGACAACCCAGCAGGAAACCGTCCAGCCGGAACAGGTTTTCTTACAGGAGAAAGGGTACCTGCTCAACGACATCGATGTGAAAAGCCAGATCAAAAGGGATAAGAAAAGAAACGAACGGGAGGGGCGAAGCCTCTCCGATAAAGAGTACCAGATCAGTGCCTTATTGAACATTCTGGGTAATTTCACCCGTGAGGGGGGCCGTCCGGTTATCCGCCGTACTGCCGGACAGGTCACCCAGGCCATCGAATCGGGCAATCCCCAGTTTATCTTTCCCCTGTTTTATTATTTCAGCAACCATCTCCGTTCGGACCAGTGGCCAGTGTCTAACCTCATCCTCGAAGCATATCTTAAAAGCCAGTCGAGTAATATGGTATCCGGGTGGATGCGTAATATGACGGGGTT
Source organism: uncultured Prolixibacteraceae bacterium (assembly GCA_964650525.1). Lineage (GTDB taxonomy): Bacteria > Bacteroidota > Bacteroidia > Bacteroidales > Prolixibacteraceae > UBA1413. The sequence goes on along the minus strand of CAZYUA010000021.1, from coordinate 41,567 downwards.
GAGTGAGGATGAAATGGCCAATATTGCTCTGCAGGACCGTTCCTTCGAAGAATTACTGAAGGATAAGGAGCAGCGGTACCTCATTGACAACCTGATGAAATTAAAGGGAGATGTGCTCTTCACCATGATCCAGTCCAAAGCAGGAGAGGCTGAATTCACTGAATTCCTGCGCAAGATACTAACCGAAACCCGTTTCAGGGTACTTCCATTCGACAGTCTGGATAATGCCCTGAACCGGAACTTCCAGCTGACCCTTACCCCTTATATGGATAACTGGTTTAAGGACCAAAAGCTCCCGGGGTTTCTGCTATCTCCCATTGTGGCCGTGAACACCAAAGCCGACGACCAGATCAGGACCATGGTATCGTTCAGCGTGAGCAACACTTCCGAAGTAGATGGCGTTATGAGGCTGACATTCCGGCTGGGGGGATTTGGGGGAGGCCGGTCGAGGATGATGATGCGCGGTTTCGGAAGCCCTGACGACAATATCAACAAGATTGTATACCTGAAAGCCGGGGAAACCAAAAAGGTTAGTTATCTCTTCGACAGTGAACCCAGAGGATTGACCATTAACACAATGACCTCGAAGAATATACCACAGACCCTGGAACAGTTCTTCCGGAAAGTCGAAGAAGACCTCAAGGCTGTACCCTTCGAAGGGGAACAGGTCTCCGATGTTCCCGTCTCGATGCTTCAGCCCAACGAATGGGTGGTCGACAACGAAGACCCGGGATTCAGTTTTTCCTCTTCTGATAAAAAATCGCTGTTGTACCGGCTGATCGTCAAGGAGGAGGCCTCCACCCTGAAATATTCGGGAATGAATGCCTGGCGGCCGCCCCTGAACTGGACCAATACCACCAACTCGGTATTTTATGGTGACTATGTCAGATCGGCGTATTACATCAAATCCGGGACAGGCGACCAGCAGGTTACCTGGACCCTGCCGGTAAAAGACCCGGGTAACTATGAGGTATTGGCCTATATAAGTCCCTTCGTGGGGCGTATGCGTGGTTTCGGGCCAGGCAGGGGCGGAGGCGACGACAAGGGAGAATACCATTTTTATATTACCCATGATGACGGCGAAACCGAACAAACCCTCCAGGTGGATACAGCCGAGGATGGTTGGAACAACCTGGGATCCTTTTATTTTTCCCCCGGAAACGCCAAGGTGGTCTTAACCGACAAATCTGCACGAAGAACGGTGATCGCCGATGCGATCAAGATCGTGAAACTTTAACGTTTGGGTTGTTTACATTTGAAATTCTAAATGTGTATGAAATACGTAACAAAATTTAGGGCCGGCCGGGCAGCCTTGATGTGTGCCGCGTTGCTTACAGTTTCCTTTGCCGCTTTTGCGCAGCAAACCCTGACCCTCGACAAAGCTCTGGCTATTGCCGAGACCAACAGTCCCTCCATCCAGCAATCCCTGCTGAACCTGGAGCGGTACCAGAACAACCTGGAAGCCCAGCGGGCGGCTATGAAATCGAAGTTCAGCCTCAGCGTCAATCCCGTTGATTATACGAATACCCGCCGTTTCGACACCCGGTTTTCAGAATGGTATACCAACGAGTCCTTTGCTACCAATGCAACCTTCAGGGTTGAACAACCCATCCTGGTCACCGACGGCACCATCTCCCTGATTAACCGGTTTGGATGGCAGCGCAGCACAGCAGAATTTACGGGTCAGGACCCGACAACCAGCAAACGATTTTCCAATAACCTGTACCTGAACCTCAACCAGCCCCTTTTTACCTATAACAGGCTGAAGCTGCAACTCAAAGAACTGGAATTAAGTTACGAAAATGCCAATCTCAGTTATGCCATGCAGCGGCTGAATCTAGAAAAAAATGTCACCCAGTTTTTCTACAATGTATACATGGCCCAGATGGACCTTTCCATTGCCCGCGAAGAACTTGAAAATACGCGTAAAAGCTATGAAATCATAAAAAATAAGGTAGACGCCGGTCTGGCTGCCAGAGAGGAATTGTACCAGGCTGAACTGAACCTGTCGCAGTCCACCTCCGGTTTGCAAAACAGCCAGGTCTCCTTCGAAAATGCCAAGGATGAATTAAAAATGTACCTCGGAATTGATTTATTCGAGGACATTCTGGTGATGGCCGATGTGGAAGCACAACCCGTACCCGTGGACCTTGAAAAAGCCATTGAAAACGGACTCAAAAGCCGTATGGAACTCCGCCAACGGGAAATAGAGGTCGAAAGCAGCCAGTTCGAAATGATCCGTACCAAAGCGCTGAACGAATTCAACGGAACCATGAACCTGGCCTATGGCTTTATCGGCGACAACGAAAAACTGGGATTGATGTTCGACCAGCCGACCAAGAACCCGCAGGTTCAGCTCTCCTTTTCCATCCCGATATTCGACTGGGGTGAGAAAAAAGCCAGAATCAGAGCCCAGGAGGCCTCCATTAAGAGCCAGGAGCTGAACCTGGATGAACAACGCAAACAAATCATCATCGACATCCGGCAGGTATACCGGAACCTGGAGAACCAGGTAAACCAGATCGAAATTGCCCGTCAAAGCGAACGGAATGCGCAGCTGACCTACGAAATCAACCTGGAAAGATACGAAAACGGAGACCTGACAGGGATGGACCTCAATCTCTACCAAAACCAGCTCTCTTCCCAGAAGATAGCCTATGCCCAGGCACTGCTCAATTATAAAATCCAATTGCTTAACCTGAAGGTACAGAGCCTGTTCGATTTTGAAAAAAACCAACCTGTCGTACCTGCCGAATTATATCAGACTAAAAAATAAACACGCAGAAATATGTACCAACGAGAAAATATAAAGAACATGAAGACGATATCCCATGCAATGCTGTTTGCAGCATTCCTTGCACTGGCCGGCTGTGGAGGCCGTCAGGAGACCGAAACCACCGACCTGGCCATTCCCGTTACTGTTGAGGATCTCCGGAAGAAACCGATCGAGATGTATGTCAACACTACCGGTACCGCCAAGGCTGTTCAGGAGGTGACCCTCAATTCTGAAATGACCGGTACCTACCGGCTGGCAACCAATCCATCTGCCGGAAGGCCCTTCAAACTGGGCGATAAAGTGCGGCCCGGACAGGTTCTGGTCCGTTTCGAAGACCCGGAGTATGTCAACGGGATTGCCCTGGATGCCAAAAAGCTGAATTTGGAAATTGCCAGCCAGGAATATGAAAAACAAAAATCGCTTTACGAAAAAGGAGGCGTAACCCTGAGGGAACTACGAAATGCCGAGGTGTCGGCAACCAATGCACGCTATGATTTTGAAAATGCACAGGTGAAACTCTCCAAAATGAGCGTTACCGCTCCTTTTGCCGGGACCATCGTCGATCTGCCCTATTATACGCAGGGAACCAGGGTCACTTCGGGCCAGCCGATGGTTACTCTGATGAGCTATGAAAAAATGTACCTTGAAATCAATTTACCGGAGAAAAATATCGGAGACATCTTTACAGGTCAGGAAGCGCTGATTACCAATTACACGCTGGCTGAAGATACGCTTAAAGCTGTGGTCGCGGAACTCTCTCCGGCGGTAAGCACCGAAACCCGGACGTTCAAGGGAAAACTGCTCATAGACAATGCAGGATTGAGATTAAGACCGGGGATGTTCGTAAAAGCCGACATCATCGTTGCCCGCAAGGATAGCGCCATTGTCATTCCCAAAAGCATCATCCTTTCCAATAACCGCGGAAAGGTGGTCTATGTGGTTGAACAAAGCACCGCACGCGAAAGACGGATCAATCTGGGTATCGAGAACCAGGATTTTGCCGAAGTGCTGTCGGGCTTGAAAGTAAATGAACGTCTGGTAGTAAAAGGGTATGAGACCCTTCGCAACGACTCGAAAGTAAAAGTAATTAAATGAAAAAGCTAGCGCTCTTCTCTGTTAACAATCCGGTCACCATCTTGATGATTGTTCTGGCGGTCTTTCTGCTGGGATACATTTCGTTCGACAAGCTGGGAGTGGATTTGTTCCCGGATCTGAGATCTCCCAGAATCTTCATTGAAATTACCTCGGGAGAGCGACCCCCTGAAGAGATGGAAAAGCAGTTTGTGGAAAACATCGAAGCTTTAGCCATCCGGCAGTCTGATGTGACTCAGGTGACCTCTGTAACCCGTGTGGGGACCTCCCAGATAACGGTGGAATATACCTGGAAGAAAGATATGGATGAAGCCTTTCTGGATTTGCAGAAAGCCCTCAATTCGTATGCCCAGAACCAGGATATCGACGAGCTGAGAATCACCCAGCACGATCCCAATACAGCTCCGGTAATGCTGGTGGCCATGAATCACAATGAGATCACCGACATGAACGAGATCCGGAAGGTGGCCGAAAATTATGTCCGTAACGAGCTGGTGCGGCTCGAGGGGGTAGCCGAAGTGGAACTGTCGGGTCAGGAGGAGAATGAAATCGTTATTGAAACAGACCTGTACCGGTTGGAAGCCCAAAATGTCACCCTCGATGAATTAAGCCAGAGGATCCAGAATTTCAACCGCAGCGTCTCCGGCGGGAGGATCTCTGAAATGGGGCTGCAGTATATTGTCAAAGGTATCAGCCTGCTAAACGACAGAGAAGATTTCGAAAACCTGATCATCGGGTATAAAACCGTGGTTCCTTCATCGGGTACCACTACCAGTGGAGCCATGACTCCCGTCTTCCTGAAAGATGTGGCTGTCGTCTCTTATGCCAATAAGGAACCGGTCAATATTGTGCACCTGAACGGCCAGCGATGTATCGGCCTGTCGATTTATAAGGAGACCCGTTTCAATACGGTCAAGGCGGTTGCCCAGATCAACGAGGCGCTCGTGAAGATCGGTAAATCCCTGCCGGGGTATCAGATAACCACAGTCAGCAACCAGGGTTCCTTTATCCGGGAATCCATAACGGATGTTGAAAAGTCGGCCTTTTACGGCATTATCCTGGCTGTCTTTGTATTGTTCCTCTTTCTGCGCCGGATCGGGACCACGCTGATTGTCAGCCTGGCCATTCCTTTTTCGATCATTGCCACTTTCAGCCTGATGTATTTCAACAATATGACGGTCAACATTATGACCATGGGAGGGTTGGCTTTGGGTGCCGGTATGCTGGTAGATAATGCCATTGTGGTTATTGAAAACATCTTCAGGCAACACGAAGGGGGAGCCAGTGTCAGGGATGCGGCCGTCAACGGTACTGCCCAGGTGGGCGGCGCCATCTTGGCAGCTACTCTGACAACCATTGTCGTCTTTCTTCCTATTGTATACCTTCACGGTGCTTCTGGTGAACTCTTCAAAGACCAGGCCTGGACCGTCGCCTTTTCGCTGCTTACCTCCCTGTTTGCTGCCATCCTGCTGATCCCGATGCTTTATCACCGGTTGTACCTCAACAAACCGGCCCCCATCTCCCATCGCTCTGTACAAATGAAAGGCTACGGACGGTTTCTGGAGAAAATCCTCCATTTCAAATGGCTGGTAATCCTGGTGGCCCTGTTTCTGACAGGGGCAGCCTTTCTGCTGCTTCCCCATATCGGTACGGAATTCATGCCCCAGACAGAAACCAGGGAACTGAATATGAACCTCAAACTGGCCGAAGGTACCCGCCTGGAAAGAACCGAATCTACGGTACTCAACCTCGAGTCGGTTTTGACCGATTATCTCGGTGATGACCTGGATAAAATATACTCCCATTCCGGACCCACTACCGGCCTGACCGGAGATGCCTCATCGGTTTTTGAAGGTGAGAATACCGCTCAGATTACTGTCATTCTCAAAGAAGGAGCACAACGGACTGCTAACCAGGTGATTGAGGACATGGACCGGATTACCGCAGGAAACCCCGATCTGGAGATCACTTTTTCGAAGGAAGAAAGCGCCCTGAAATCTATCCTGGGTACCGACGAGGCACCGGTGGTGGTTGAGATCAAAGGGGAAGAGATGGATGAAATCGAAAGAATCTCGCTGGAAGTAAAGGAGAAAATGGCTTCCATACCCGGGCTTTTCAACATCCTGACCTCCCTGGAAGCGGGAGCTCCCGAGGTGGAGGTGGTGATAGACCGTATCAAGGCAGGCATTTACGATCTGACCATCAGTTCGGTGATTACGCAGTTGCAAGACCAGTTGGAGGGCAAAAATGCCGGACAATTGGAGCAGGGTGGGGAGATGCGCGACATCACCATAAAATTGCCGGAAACCAGGTTGTCAGACATCGAGAACATGACGATCCGGTCGGGTACCCAAGTATTCCGGCTCAGTGAAGTTGCGGAAATCAGACAGGGAGTCTCTCCCCGGGAGATCTTCCGCCGTAACCAGAACCGGATCGGTAAAATTACAGCCCAGATGGAACCAGGGACCGCCCTGGAACACGTGGCAGGCCAAATCAGGGAGGCTACTACCGGCATCACCCTGCAGCCCGATTATTCCATTCAGGTGACCGGAGATGAGGAAAAAAGGCAGGAATCCATGAAAAACCTTGGTTTTGCCCTTATACTTTCGATCGTGCTGGTATACATGGTGCTTGCCTCCATGTTTGAGTCTTTGATACACCCCTTTACGGTTTTGCTGACCATTCCCTTTGCAGTGGTCGGGAGTATCCTGACATTTTTCCTCCTGGGGCGAACCCTGAACATTATGGCCGTAATCGGGATTATTATGCTGGCCGGTATCGCCGTGAACAGTTCCATTATCCTGATAGACCGGATAAATCAGCTTATGCAGGAGGGAATGGACAGGAGAAGCGCCATTGTTATGGCCGGGCAACAACGATTGCGGCCTATACTGATGACCACTCTGACCACCATCCTGGCTCTGATTCCCCTGACCATCGGTTTCGGTGAAAGTACCCAGCTCCGTTCACCTATGGCCCTGGCGGTCATTGGTGGATTGATCACCTCCACGATCCTTACCCTGGTGGTTATCCCCTGTGTATTCGAAATACTTGACCGGCTTCACCATAGAACTTCTGGGGAAACCCATGCCACACAATGATTTTTACCCGCCCTGCCCCGAGGCAGGCTGCACCGGAATATACCTAAAACAGATTATCCGATGAGGTTTATCATCAACAGAAAGGTTTTCATCAGCATGGTGTTTGTGGGTTTGACCCTCCTGGGGTACATCTCTTACAAACAACTTCCTGTTGAGCTGATGCCCGATGCTGAGCTTCCCATGTTATACGTTCAGATTTCCTCCCGGCAGGAGGTGGATCCCAATTACATGGAAAATCAGGCTGTTATTCCCGTTGAAGGAGCCATCGGCACCCTGGAAGGCGTGGAGGAGATAGAATCCTCGTTAAACAGCCGGCAGGCAACCATCCAGGTAAGCTTCGATAAGAACGTTAACTTCAAATACCTCTACCTTAAGCTCCAGGAAAAAATCGACCAGGTCAGGGAAACCCTGCCCGAAGGATTTACTGTCATGCTCGCAAGGGTCGATATGCAGCAGCTTACCAACCAGTTCATGGAGTTGCAGGTACGCGGAACCGGGGGTACCGACCGGATCAGGAATATCGTCGACGCACAGGTGGTTAACGACCTTGAGAACATCGACGGCATAGCCTCTGTCAATGTGTATGGCGGGCAGGAGAAATCGATCGAGATCACCATCGACAAAGCAGCCTGTGAAGCATATGGTATTACTCCCTTCCAGATACAGAGCGCCCTGGGGTCGAATGCCCAGGACCGGACCTTTGCCGGGTATCTCCACGAATCACAGAAACGCTGGTTCGTGCACGTTTCGGCCGAGTATAAAAATGTCAGGGATATTGAAAATATCATCCTCGCTGAAGGCCCCATATACCTGAAAGACGTGGCCGAGGTTTACTTCGGGGTTAAAGAGGAAGAGACCCTAAGCAGAGTCAATGGCCTTGATGCTATTTCCATATTACTCGTGAGCGATTCGCAGGCAAACCTGATCGATTTGTCGGACCGCACCCGCGAAATTATCATCCGGCTCAACCGCGAACTGGCTGCCAAAGAGGTAGAACTGGTCATTCAGTCAAACCTCGCAGAGACCATGGAGGAGAATATCGACCAGATCATTTCCCTGGCCCTGGTAGGGGGCCTTCTGGCCATTTTTGTACTCTGGATATTCCTGAAAAACATAAGAATCGTCGGTATTATCGCCCTGGCCATCCCCGTGTCGGTATTTTCAGCCTTTAACCTGTTTTATGCCTTCGGCATTTCCATCAACAGTCTGACCCTCGTGGGAATGGCCCTGGCTGTCGGCATGCTGCTGGATAACAGTGTGGTCGTTCTGGAAAATATCTACCGGCTCTCAGGAAAACATTATTCCCCCAATCAGTCGGTCATCCAGGGAACTACCGAAGTATGGCGCTCCATTGTCGCGGCCACCCTTACAACCATTACCGTATTTACCCCGTTCATATTTTCTTCGGACTATATGGTCAGGATCCTGGGAAACCATATCGGGATCTCGATCGTCAGTACCTTAGTCATCTCAGCTGCTGTAGCCCTGATGCTGATACCGATGGCTGCCCATGTTCTCCTGGAAGGAAAATCTTCGCATAATATTTTTTACGAAAAAGTTACTACCAACAACCGGATTATCCAGGTTTATATTGTCATCCTAAAGTCGGCAATGCGTAATCCGGCGGGAACGTTGGTGGGAGCGCTGGCACTGTTTTTTATCTCCATCTTCGTGGTATTGGCTGTAAGTGTCAACAATCTCCGTGAGGTCGAAGAAGACAGTTTTTCCGTGTATGTAACCATGCCTACCGGTTCGACGCTCGAATCGACCGATGTGGTGGTCAGGGAACTGGAAAACCGTCTTCCGGATGTCGGCGAAATCAAAGACTATTCTTCCAAGATACAGGAGGAGGAAGCCATTGTCACCATTACCCTGAAGGAGGATTTTGAAAAAATTGCCAAGCGGAAAGTTGCGGAAATCAAATCGGATGTGGAAGGGAGGGTGAAAGCCATCCGGACCAATGCGGAGATCACCCTTACGCAGCCTACCTCCAGTCAGAGTTTCAGGGGTGGCGGCGGGGGGATGGCCGGAGCCGGTAATTTCGGTCGTTTCATGGGGATCGGCACCAACCAGGAGCGGATTGTCATCAAAGGGGAAGATTTTACAGTCATGCGGGGTGTTGCTGAAGACCTTCGCTATTTTATCGAAAACCTCGAATCGATCAGAAATGTCAATGTCAGTGTAGGGTCTAACAGACCTGAAGTTCACCTGTTGTTCAACCAGTTGCTGATGACCGAGTATGGGGTCACCCTGAGCAATATTTCAGGCGAACTGAGCTCCTTCAGCCGTGAATTCAGTTCCGGCGCTGTGTTTAAACAGGGAACCGAAGAGTACGATATCATCCTGAAAGAAAAGGGTGCAGAAGAAAAGGAAGAGGCCGATAAAACCATAGACGATCTTAAGTCGTTACAAATCAGGAATAATCAGGGAGCTGTGTACGATCTCCAGGATTTGGCCGATGTCATCTATGCGAGCGGTAAGGCCAACATTACCCGGGTAAACCAGGAAAAGCAGATCGAGGTCACCTACCGTTTTGATGCAGAGGCTGAACAGTCGAAAGATCTCCTGACAGCTTACCGGATGGAAATCGACGAAATTGTCGGAGCTTACAACCTGCCTGCAGGGGTGGCTGTGCAGGTTATCCACGAAGAAGACCAGTACCGGGAGTTTTATTTCCTGATTGCTGCGGCCTTTGTTCTGATCCTGATGATTCTGGCTTCGGTTTTTGAATCCCTGTCAATTCCCTTTGTGCTTATGTTTTCGATACCCCTGGCTGCCATCGGCTCTTTTGTAGCGCTGATCATTACCGGGAACAGTATTTTGAATGCCAATACACTGATGGGATTCATCATTTTGCTTGGGGTTGTGGTTAACAACGGGATCATTTTGATCGATTACACGAATATTTTGAGAAAGAGAGGCTACCGTAAGTCGCGCGCTCTCATGGAAGCAGGCCTTTCGAGGGTCAGACCCATTCTCATTACCTCTATCACCACCATTGTAGCCATGTTGCCCCTTGCCCTTGGCCAGGCTGAATATGTCGGAGCCATCGGCGCACCGTTTGCTATTACCGTCATCGGCGGACTGAGCCTGAGCACCATCCTGACCCTGGTTTTCATTCCCACCCTTTATACCGGATTGGAAAATGCCATCCGCTGGATGCGGAGCCTCAACTGGAAAATCAAAATCCTCCACCTGTCCCTGTTCATCCTGGCTCTCCTTTACATCTATTTTAGAGTCGATTCCTTTATCTGGCAATTGCTTACTTTCCTGCTGGTAATTCTCCTGATCCCGGGAGTAACCTGGTTTATCCAGACCAGCCTCAGGATGGCCAAAACCCATTGGATCGGTGACGAAGAGGCTATCAGTATACAGATCCATAAGCTGGTTAAGATCTACGAAAGAGATACCCGTTTTGTGCGGGAATGGAAATCAGGTCTCAAAATCAGAGAAAGAGCCGGACTTACCCGTACCTATACCCAGGCACGCGATTTTTATGACCTGATCTGGCAGATACCACTCTTTGGATCGCTGGTGTGGTTTACCTTCATCTATATGAAGAACAACTTCTGGATGATGGTGCTGTCGGTCGCCCTTTTCTTTTTCGTTTTCCTCCTTTGGAAACCGGCAAAAGCCGTGCTGGAAAACCAATTCCAAAAAACCGGTAAGGAAAGGTATAGAAAACTGAGCCACTACATTTCGCTGGCGATGATGTGGGTTGTGCCCCTGGTCTTTATTTTTATATTTTTCAGGAAATGGGACAATACGGGATTGGTTGTTTTTGTCGCCGGCTTTGCCTATGTCCTTTTGGCAATTTATGCTTCTTCCGAATATGTGCACAACAAAAGTGTCAACATCGACCGGATAACAGGAAGGTTTGGAAACCTGCGGAGGCAGTACTTCCGCCTGGTCAGGGAGATCCCTGTCATAGGAAAACGGAAAAAACCCTTTAAAGCTCTTAATGGAGTGTCCCTGGAAATCAACACCGGTATGTTTGGACTTCTCGGCCCGAACGGGGCGGGAAAATCAACCATGATGCGTATTATTTGCGGCATCCTGGAGCAGAGTTACGGGAAAATCTATATCAACGGACTCGACACACAGCAATACCGCGAAGAGGTTCAGGGGTTGATCGGGTACCTTCCCCAGGAGTTTGGGACCTACGAAAATATGACCGCCTGGGAATTCCTCGATTACCAGGCTATCCTGAAGGGAATCTCCGATGTGAAAGTGCGTGAAGACCGGCTGGAATATGTATTGAAGGCTGTTCACATGTTTGACCGCCGAAGTGAAACCATAGGATCCTATTCCGGTGGAATGAAACAACGGATTGGCATCGCCCATATTCTGCTGAACCTGCCCCGTATCCTGGTGGTGGATGAACCGACTGCCGGACTCGATCCGCGGGAACGCATCCGGTTCAGGAACCTGCTGGTGGAATTAAGCCGCGAAAGAATCGTGATCTTCTCAACCCACATCATTGAAGACATCTCCAGTTCCTGCAACCAGGTGGCTGTTATCAACAAAGGCCGGCTTAAATACGCGGGCACACCGACCGACATGGTTAACCTGGGCGAAGGTTTTGTCTGGCAGTTTACCCTTACCACGGGCGAATTTGAACAGTTCGCCAACAAACAGATGATCACCAACCACCTGCGCGAAGGGGAAAATATCAAAGTGCGTGCCGTTGCCAAAGAAAAACCGGCTCCCGGCGCCGTAAACGTGAAACCGCATCTCGAAGATGCCTACCTGTGCCTGTTACGCGATATTGCCTGAGTGAACTGAAAAATTGTACCCATGCCGCTATTTCGTCAGAACTTTTTTATCAACCTGTGGCGGATCATCCGTTACAACCTGAAAATCATTTTTGCCGGCCGGTTTGTCTGGTTCCTGCTCGCCTCATTTGCTTTTTACATCTTTTTTGCCATCACGCAGGTCATCGATAACCAATCAACCGGAGAAGGCGATATTTATTACCTGCTTCTCTTCCCGGGCGTACTCCTGGTTTTTTATCCTTCCGTTTTCGGAATCCAGAACGATGAAGATTCCCGCATCCTCGAAATTCTTTTCGGAATTCCCAATTATCGGTACAAAGTATGGCTCGTCCGTCTGATGATGATTTTTATTCAGGTGTTTGCCATCCTCATCCTTTACGGATACATTTCCTCCTTCCTGCTATATCCGGTTTCCCCTTTTGAAATGGCCGTCCAGCTGATGTTCCCGGTTGGCTTTCTGGGAGCCGCCGCCTTTATGTTCTCTACAATTATCCGCAACGGTAACGGCACCGCCGTGATCATGATCCTTATCGGTGTGGCTTTGCTGATAATGGCCGATTCGCTCGAACGATCCCAATGGAATATTTTCCTCAATCCCCTGGAACTTCCCCAGAATTTCAACGCGATTATTTGGGATGGCATTGTTACTAAAAACCGGATCTTCCTGGGTATCGGGATGGTGGTTTTTCTCCTTTACGGCCTCTTCAACCTTCAGAAAAGAGAAAAATTCATTTAATCATTCCATATCCCGGAGTGCCTTTTTGCTGTTGCCACTTTACCCCGGAATAATCTTCCCGGGTTCAGCGCTTCCTGCCGTTTCTTTCCTCACAGATGGATGATTTTTCGTAATTTTGTTTGCCGTATGAATCCATTCATCCTTTTCGGAATACTGACCGTCCCGCTTTTGATGATCTCATGGAAATCCCTGTTAAAACCGGGAAGCCACGGATTTTACCGATTCCTGGCGTGGGAGGGCATTTTGTGGCTGCTTATCTGTAATTACCGGTTTTGGTTTGACAATGTCTTTTGTTTCAGGCAACTGGCTTCGTGGCTGTTCCTCTTTGTTTCTCTTTATCTTGTTCTGGCCGGTGCTATAGTGTTGAAGTTAAAGGGAAAATCATCCGGGGAACGTGAAGGCAGTAACCTGCTGGCGTTCGAAAAAACCACACGGCTGGTGGTTTCCGGAATCTATAGCTATATACGGCATCCCCTTTACAGTTCCCTGTTCTTTCTGACATGGGGAGTCTATCTGAAACACCCGCCCGATGGAACCGGAATTGCCGTCCTGACCTCCCTGTTCCTTTTCATCACCGCAGAGATGGACGAAAGGGAGTCAACAGCCTATTTTGGTGAAGCATACCAGGAATACAGGAAACATACAAAAAGGTTTATCCCATTTGTATTTTAACCGGGAAAGGTTGGGGTGAAATCATGGCAGAACTTTTTTGACAACACGTTTTTTGGTTGGAAATCTAATGGCAATTCAAACGAATTCGGCGGCATGCCAACCTTACGTTTCAGGAAAATAGAGCCAGGCGACAATGCGGAGATTGCATCGCTGATCCGTACTGTTTTCCGGGAGTTTGGTGTCGACAGGCCGGGGACAGTATATACCGATCCCACTACCGATAACCTGTACGGGCTGTTCAGCCATCCCGGGTCGATGTACTGGATTGCGGAAGCAGAGGGAGTGATTGCCGGTGGCTGTGGCATCTATCCTACTCCGGGACTCCCCGCCGGCTGTGCCGAACTGGTGAAATTCTATCTGGCGGCCCCGTTCCGGGGTCAGGGAACCGGCCGCCGCCTGATGGAACTGTGCTTTGAATCGGCCCTTGAACTGGGCTTCCGGCAACTCTATCTGGAAACCTTCCCTGAATTGGCAAAAGCGGTAGGTATGTACGAAAAGACCGGCTTCCGGTACCTCCCGGGTCCTCTGGGAAATTCCGGCCACTTTTCGTGTAACATCTGGATGCTGAAAAATCTTTACGTGTTGGATGAATCCCGAAAAATGCTATCTTAGACTGGCTTATGTGATTAAAGGCTGATCACGATTTTCCGGTTTCGGGGGCATTTCAGATCGCGGGCAAATCATCATAGCAGGGTGCTTTTCCACCACAATGAGTCTTACATGTGCGGAACCGGCACAGAAACATATCGATCGGAAACCAAACAAAGGATTAACATGAATTACCCCTCCCGATTGAGGCAGATCCAAACCCGATGATTAGCCACAGGGATGATCCGGTTTTTCACGAAATGTACCAACCATCAAAATAGGATAAAAGATGAATGCGATGAAACCAAAAGAAGAAGCCGAATGTTGTCCTCCTTTTGATCCGGTTCCGTGGGACGATAAGGTTTTTGAATGGAAAGACAAAAGATTTGTAAAAGACAGGGTTTGCACCATTTTCTTCATGCCCCTCAATTTCGGACCGGTCATGAGAAAGGCAGATGCCAAAGTGCGGGCCGCCGGGGCTCAGTTCCTTGATAACATGGGTCTTTCTGACCACTTGTCAAAGTGGAGGATGGACCTCTTGCTGGCAGTTGATAAAGAGGTGCCGGGCATGGAAAATATCACTCTGAGCGGGAAATACTATTCCAGGGTATACGAAGGGTCCTTTAAAGATACCGGGAAATGGTGTGCCGATTACGAACAGACAGCTCAGAGAAAAGGTCTTTCGGTGAAGAAAATGTACCAGTGGTATACCACCTGTCCGAAATGCGCCAAAAAATACGGTAAGAATTATACTGTGATTTTGTCGCAGGTGGAGTAACAGTCAGGAAACAGCGAGGTTTCTCCTGTTTATTAGAAAATACGTACTTGCTTTTCCGGTAGAGGGAAAACAAGTACGTATAAGCATGGGCAGTGGTCAGGGCAGCCATTACCGTACCGGTCAGAATCCATGAAGGTATCCCGGATTCTGCCATAATTCATCACCGTTGAGCAGCGCGTCCAGGTAAAGTTGCCGTACCGGGCACAGGGATTGAATACCAGGGCAGACGAGGTGATGCCGGGATTGGCCTTTCCTCCTCCCGGCTGGTTTTCAGCTATTTATGCGTTTCTGGTCTCACCAACGCAAATGTTCACGGTGTGGTTTGAGGGGGACAGGCACACAATAATCAGATATCCCAAAGCAATCCAAATTTGCTATAATGATCATATGATCACAATAGGTTTCCCTGCCTCTCATTTGCGCAATTTCTCCGGAAATAGGTGGTGCGGGGTTGCATCACTGAACCATTGATAATGAATTATTTATCTTCCTGTTTGGAAATCTTGGCCATCATGCCTGCCTTGGTTTTATTTTTTTTTGATGTGATAATTATTTCTATACGCAAAAGAGTATTTTTTACTATTTTTAATGGACTTAAACAGCAGGACAGGATGATTGATGGTGGACCTTATCGAAAGGGAATTTTTTGGAAAAGTAAGCTAAACCTGCTGATCCTATGATCTTATTGCATTTATTTCCTTCATTAGTGTTGCGTTTGTCAGGGGACCTTCAACGACAAACCATTACCGGAAATGTTCCGGGAAGGGATGGTTTGCAATCACCGAAAGTATTATTCATCCAATATTAACAAATTAAACACCTATGAAAAAAAAGCTGAAATTATGCGTTCCCTTTTCTGGGAATGGTAATGGTAAATCTAGTAAGAGCAGCCTATTGCTGTTTTTATTGGTTGTATGGATGACCTTTCTTTCCGGGGGTGGACTTTATGCGGGGCCGGCCCTTGATCCGGGCTTGAGTCCAAATCCGGAAGCCTCTTCCCGGCAGCAAAGGAGCATCAGGGGAACGGTTACTGATAACAGTGGGTTGCCCCTTCCCGGGGTATCTGTTTTGGTAAAAGGAACCACTACCGGAATAACCACCGACATAAACGGGAATTTTTCATTTGAGATTCCCGATGGAGCGGGTGCTTTGATGGTTTCGTTTGTCGGGATGAGATCCCGGGAGATTCCGATTGGCACACAGACCGTTTTCAATGTGGTGCTGGAAGAAGAAACCATTGGTCTGGATGAAGTGGTCGTAGTAGGATATGGCACAGTCAGAAAGAGTGATGTAACGGGTGCATTAACCAGTGTCACTGAGAAAGCCATCAAGGAGCGGCCGGTGCAGAATGCGCTTCAGGCCATGCAAGGGAAGGCTGCCGGTGTGGATATTGTTTCTAATGTCAGGCCGGGGGAAACTGCCTCCATTAATATCCGGGGTACCCGATCCATCAATGGTTCCAACTCTCCGCTTTTTGTGGTTGACGGCATCATCCTGATGGGGACCATCAATGACATCAACCCCAACGATATTGCCAGCGTTGAGATCTTAAAGGATGCTTCGGCCACAGCCATATATGGATCGAGGGGCGCCAACGGGGTCGTACTGGTCACCACCAAGTCGGGAAAAAAGGGAACAACGTCGGTGAATTACGACGCCACTTTTTCTATCGACAATGTCCGGTCTTTAACCGATTGGGCATCGGCAGGAGAGGCCATCGACCGTTTCCGTCTGGCACACATCAACGGGGGAACTTACAAGTCAGGGGCTAATGCTCTTGTCTATCCCGATCCGTCTGCCGACATCCAGATGTTCGGGAACAACGATCCAATGTCGATTGCTGCCATCCGGGAGGGTTATGAGTGGAATGACCCGGGAACCTATGGCTCCGTGAAAACCAGAGCTGCCACGGCGGAAGAAAAAGCCAAGGGATGGCCCGATCAGGTTCCGGTTTTCAACCCGGCGAATATCCCCACCACCGACTGGATCGGTCTGCTAACCAAACCTAGTCTGACGCAAAACCACTTGCTTTCTCTGACAGCTGGTACACCGGTTTCCAGGATGTACCTGTCGGTGGGTTACCTCGACAACAACGGAACCCAGGAAAACCAGTCGTATAAAAGGTATACCTTCCGTATGAATGGGGATATCACCCCTTTCAAATGGCTGAATGCAGGAGCCTCCCTCAGCGCTTCCCGGTCGATTCAGGAATATGGGGCCAGCAACCGCACAGGAACTGCCACCTATCCCAAGGATGCTTATGGCAATGCCCTCGGTCAGTACCTGATGGCCCAACCTTATGACAAGGAAGGAAAACTGATTGAATTTCCCGGGAACAACACGACCATTCCCGTATGGAACCCTCTGATCGATATTGAACATGCCGAAGACCAGAATCAGGCCAATAACTTAAATGCGAACCTTTTTTCGGAGATCCGGTTCACTTCCTGGGCCAGGTACCGGCTCAACTTCGGAACTGGTCTGAGAAATTACCGTAATGCCGCCTTCCAGGGATCCCAGTCTACGCTTTTGCGCAAGGCCAATCCTCCCACCTCCACGGCATCTTACGAATCCGGGGAATCCTGGCAATACATGATTGAAAATCTTTTATTCTTCGACAAGAGTTTCGGTGTCCACACCCTGGGGGCTACTCTGCTGCAATCGGCACAATATTATGCCAGTGAAACTTCGAATCTTTCTGCCTCCAAAATTCTGTATAATTCGAGTAAATGGTACAACCTGGGCGCCAACCTCAACGGAAAACCCGATGGATATGGAACCGGCTTCAACGAAAGCTCCCTTCAGTCCTATATGGCACGCTTTAATTACAGCCTCCTCAATCGTTACCTGCTGACCCTGACAGGAAGGTGGGATGGTTCCTCGGTGCTGGCGCCCGGCAACAAATGGGATTTCTTCCCTTCCTTTGCCCTGGCCTGGAAAATGCAGGAAGAGTCTTTTCTTAAGGAGATAAAAGCCATCAGCGAACTGAAGCTCCGCCTGGGGTGGGGAGTCACCGGCAACAGCGGCGTCGGATCGTATACCACCATGGGCCCACTTACCCGGTACAATTATGTTTTCGGGACGGCACCGGCCATAGGGTACATCCCGATGATGATGGGCAACCCCGAACTCGGCTGGGAAAAAACCGCGCAATGGAATGCCGGCATTGACTTCGGAATTCTAAAAAGCAGAATTACAGGATCGGTTGATCTGTACCAATCGAATACCAGCGACATTCTGATGACCAGAGATCTGCCGCCGGTCATGGGCTATTCGAGCATCTGGTACAACATCGGCAAGATGAAAAACCAGGGGATTGAAATTTCCCTCTCAAGCGTCAATATCGATCGCAGAGGCTTCCGGTGGAGTACCGACCTGAACTGGTCGACCAATAAAGAGGAGATTGTCGAACTGGTCAACGGAAAGGAGGATATGGTAGGCTCTGGATGGTTCATTGGCCAGCCATTGCAGGTTTTCCGCAATTACGAGGTAGATGGATTGTGGCAGAATACCCCCGACGATCTGGCTGAAATTGCCAAATGGGCTGCCAAAGGGGTGAATTTTGCTCCCGGACAGTACAAGCCGGTGGAACAGGGTACTCCTGACTATACGCTGAATGCCAGCGATCTGGTGATCCGGGGGACCATCCGTCCCAAATGGGTGGCAGGGATGACCAATACATTCAGCTACAAGAACTTTGAGCTGGCTTTCTTTATGTATGCACGGATCGGGCAGTCCTATCTCTCATCCCTGATTCCCGGCGGCATCACCGGTGGAAGTTTTGTAGGCTATGTGCGCAGTGCCGATCCCTCCGAATTCTGGTCGCCCGAAAATACCAGCGCCCCATATCCCCAGCCCACCACCGCTCCCAAAGTATCGGTCGATGCAGTCAACCGGGCCAGTTGGATCAACGACGGCTCTTTTGTGGCTGTAAGAAACATCTCCCTGGCATACAACCTGCCCTCTCTCCTTCTGGACAAGATAAGAATCCGGAACTTCCAGGTATACACCCAGATGCTGAATCCGTTCCTTTTCGGTGGAGAAGTGGTTAAGGCCGGAATCAACCCCGACGATACCAACGGCTGGATATCCACCAATTCTGTAGGTGACCTCTCAGGCGGTACCAATAACAATACCATGATTATCAAAAGCACTGTGTTTGGTATCCGGGTAGGATTCTGATCTCCATTACAACGTAAAACATTAAAAAAATGAAAAAAAGTATTCTTTTTATCGCAATGATAATCGCTTTCGGATCGTGCAATGAAGATTTTCTGGAAGAGAAAGCTGTGACCACCCTGACCCAGGACTTTTACAAAACCACCGAAGGGTTAGACATTTTGGTTAAAGGGACCTATCAGATCCTTCGTTTCAAGCCTGATTACAACCAGGGACATTATATCTGTGGCGTGGGCAGTGATGTGGAAGCTTTTTACTGGTCGAATGCCGATCGCATCAACATGGGAAGCTATTCCCCCAGTGGATGGGCAGCTGCTACTTCCGGTCAGAGTTATTCCGCTCAGGTCAACATGCTCATCGGAGCGCAGGGTGGATCGCGTACCGAGGGGGCATTCCCGACCATCAGCCGGTGCAATGTGTTCCTGGAAAATTATGAGAATCTGAGTGATGCTGACAAGACCACACTGGCTTCCCGGAAGGGCGAAATCCTATTTCTCAGGAGCTATGCTTATTATTTGGTTACCAATACACTGGGGGATGTGCCGCTGATCCTGAAAAGCTATTCGGGGATGCCTGAAAATTTCGCCTTTCCCAAGGCTTCGCTGGAAGCTATATACAAGCAGATTATCAGCGACCTGAGGACCGCCATCCCCCTGCTGCCTGATAATATAAGTGCCAACGACCTGGGTCGGATTTCCAAACCTGCCGCCGCCCACTTCCTGGCCAAACTGTACCTCCACAGGGCCCAGGCAGCAGGATGGGCCAACAGCAGCGAAACTCACTTGAAAATGCTTTACAAGGGTAACGTTTCCACTGACCTCGATTCGGCCATTTATTTCTCCACCCTGGTCATCGATCTGAAAAAGGGAAACAATGCTGCCTACGGCGGACTGCAGACCGATTTCGGGGAGCTCTGGAAGAATGTGGCAGGCAATTACGACCGCGATAACTGCAAAGAGATTCTCCTCTCAGCCCAGTATGAGCCTACCCAGACCTACAACGACCGGTACGGAAACACCCTTGTCCACCTTTACAACAGCAACTACACCACCCTCAAGTGCGGTGTCACCCGCAACCTTATGGACTATGGAAGACCTTATGCAACAGCCGGTCCCACCGACTGGGGATGCGACATGTATTCCGATAAAGCCAACGACTCCCGTTTTTACAAAACGTTCCTGACTGATTACTTTGCCAACAACACCTCTTATAATGCCACAACCCTGGAGGTGACCGGAGGCAAGACCTGGGACCCCGTGACAGCCTATTATTACAACAACATCGTCAAGAACTCCTCCGATCCTGCTGCTGTAAGCGGCAAAATCAAAATCCTCTACAAGAAAACCGCCCTGGTTTATATTGAGAATTCCAAGGACGAGCCGCTGGATTCGCTCTGGGTGGTTAGCCAGCCCTTCATCATGATGGCACGTTGGATGGTCGGAAGTCCCGGTAACGCAGGGTATGTCATCAAGGATGGTACGAATGTCACCGGTTTCAAGCCCGGGGCTGTCGATCCGGCGAACCCGTCTGTTATCACCAATTACAAGCAGCAGAACCGGAAGGTTTACTACCGCCGCAGCGGTGATGCGGGAGAACCCTTCGGACTGGACCGGGGAACAGGGGTGGCTCAGTGGTATCTCAGTCCCCGCAAATGGCTCGATGTAAACCGTGGTACGGGTACCCTTCCCAATAATCCGGGTGCCATCGATGTGCCCCTGATGCGCCTGGCCGAAACCTACCTTATCAGAGCTGAAGCCTATGGACGCAAAAATAACTTCGGATCCGCCATTGCCGACCTCAACGTGTTGCGGAAAAGGGCTGCCTACCACGCAGGCGAATCAAGATCGGAAATCCTGATGAAATACGAGCCGGGAGTCCTTACCGGCCGGCTTGATGTTCCTGCTGCCGATAAGACGGCACCCTATAAGGCTTCGGCCGATACCTATCCCAAGATTATGATCGATGGAACCGAATGGCAGTCCGGATCGCCCCGGTCCCTCCTCGAAAACTACCCAGCCGAAGCCTCTACAGAGCAGCAACGGTTCATCCATTTCGTTTACAATGAAAGAGCCCGCGAACTTATATTCGAACTGCTCACAGTCGAAGACCTCCACAATGCCGGTATCTGGTTTGAAAGGGTCCGTGACAGGGATATGATGGGCGCACCCGCCTCCTCTTCCGGAACTGCCGCTTTCCCATTCCCTGTTGACGATTCTGTCAATGCTGGCACCGTTGGTGCTCAGGGTAAAGGCAAAGGACAGATCCAGAAGTATCATGCGTTTAAACCATGGACACAGACTTTCCTGGATCTGTTGACCGATGAGAAGGGCAACTCACTGGATGCTGCTGCCAAAGCGGCTTACCAAAACCCGGGTTATTAATAGTCCGGGCCGGTTAATTTCTATGGGATTAATTCCCCGCCGCTCTGCGGCGCAAAATAAACTAAGTAATCCATCAGGATACCCCGCTGCTTGCGGCGGGGTAGTTTATTAAACCACAACTATTTGGTCAATTGAAAACTGAAGGCTGTCCGGCTTGTTGCCGGACAGCCTTTTTCAAGTGTGCCGTGCAGACCGTGTACCTTGACGGTGTAAGTCCGTTCTTGGGGTTTATCGCTGCCAACCAGTAGACAAGGTCAGGGTGTCCATCGCAAGGAGGAATCTGAAGGATGCCATCCTGTTAATAAAAAAACCGCAACGCCTCCTGATGAAACGCTGCAGTTTTTCGGGGTTGAGGTTCCTGGCGGAATCGAACCGCCGTAGGCGGTTTTGCAGACCGCTACCTAACCACTCGGCCAAGGAACCTTGTTCCGTTGCATCTGCTACTAAAGCTTCCCGTGGCTTCCGGCAAGGTGACAAAGGTAACTTTTTTTTTTATTTTCCCTTCCGGAGGACCACATGTTCTTATACCTGGATTGGTGGGTGCAGTTTCATCCGCTATTTGATTACGCTGGCAGGGTTCATTCCGCGAAACAGATGTCAGTGGCTACGCCGAACTTCGTTTCTCATGAGGTTAATCCTCGCGGTTAGTGCAAGATATTTGCATGGGTATTTCACGCATTTTATAACTTTGCAGCCTTCGTGCGAAAAACACGTTTAATTATGGCAGGGATGAGCGACAGTAACAAAGATGGGAAAGATGCTTCCCCCAGGATTAACTTTATTCATCAACTGATCGAAAAGGATCTCGCTGAGGGGAAAAACCAGGGCAGGATACATACCCGCTTCCCTCCGGAACCCAATGGCTACCTCCATATCGGGCACGCTAAATCGATCTGTCTGAATTTTGGTACAGCAGAAAAATACGGAGGAATCACGAATCTGCGCTTCGATGATACCAACCCGGAAAAGGAGGAGGTGGAGTATGTGGATTCCATCATGGAGGACGTACGGTGGCTGGGATTTGACTGGGGAAACCGGTTGTATTATGCTTCCGACTATTTCGAAAAACTGTATGAGTTTGCCCTGAAGCTGATTTGTGAAGGAAAAGCTTATGTGGATGACCAGGATGCGGAGACCATCAGTACACAAAAAGGTTCGCCAACCCGTCCCGGGATGGAAAGCCCTTACAGAAACAGGAGCGTGGAAGAAAATCTCAGGCTTTTTGAGGGAATGGGGAAAGGCTTTTTTGATGAAGGCTCCCGGGTGCTCCGGGCAAAAATCGACATGGCTTCTCCCAATATGCACCTCCGCGACCCGATTTTATACCGCATTTTGAAAACGCCCCATCACCGTACGGGTGAACGGTGGGTTATTTACCCCATGTACGATTTCGCTCACGGACAATGCGATTACTGGGAAGGAATCACCCATTCGGTCTGTACCCTCGAATTTGAGGTCCACCGGCCCCTGTACGACTGGTTTATCGATCATCTGAAGGAAGGAGAATACAGACCCCGGCAGATTGAATTTGCCCGGTTGAACCTTTCCTATACCATCATGAGCAAGAGAAAATTGCTTGAGCTGGTTAAAGATCATCATGTAAAAGGCTGGGATGATCCCCGCATGCCTACCCTGTCTGGGCTGCGAAGAAGGGGATACACTCCTGCATCCATCCGCAATTTTGCTGAAAGGGTCGGGGTTACCAAAGTTGAAAGTATGAGCGATGTCTCCCTGCTTGAGCACAGTGTGCGCGAAGATCTGAACAAATCCTCCCACCGCCGGATGGCCGTCCTGGATCCTCTCAAAGTGGTGATAACGAATTATCCAGAAGAACTCACCGAAGAAATGGAAGCCGTCAACAACCCTGAAGATCCGGCGGCCGGGACCCGCAAGGTCCCTTTCTCACGCGAGATCTATATCGAACGGGATGATTTTCTGGAAAACCCTCCTCCGAAATTCTTCCGGCTTTCGCCTGGCACCGAAGTGCGCCTTCGGTATGCCTACTTTATCACTTGCCGCGAGGTTCTGAAAGACAGCCGGGGAAAAGCCACCACCCTCCTGTGCACCTACGACCCGGCCTCCCGGGGCGGCGACTCCCCCGACGGGCGTAAGGTCAAAGCAACCCTCCACTGGGTGTCGGTCCGGCATGCTATCGAAACCGAAGTCCGCCTGTACGACCGGCTTTTTACTGTTGAAGATCCTGCCGGCACCAAAGACCACGACTTTAAGGAATTTCTGAATCCTGATTCTCTCGTGGTCCTTCCTTCCTGTTTTGCAGAACCCTCTCTACTGGATGCTCCTGTCTTTTCGCATTTTCAGTTTGAAAGGGTCGGATATTTCAACGTGGATCCTGACTCGGCTTCCGGAAAAATGGTTTTCAACCGGACAGTCCCCCTGAAAGATGCATGGGCCAGGGGAAAAGCCAAAGACTAATCATGGTTCCTCGAATTTCCGCATCCCGGGAGGGCCACCTGTCAGTCGCAGTAACAGTTAGCTCTGATCTGTCCCGGAAAGAGACCCTCATGCGACTGCATGCCTCCGAATCCTGCCATTTACCGGCAATTCACCCTGTTTGACCGAAACGTCCGGGTCAGAAGTACTTCCGGTCATTATTTTTGCTACCTCTTAATCATCTGGCATCATGGAAAGTAAAAATACCACAGAAGACCGGTCAAAGCTGCTTTTAGCCGTGCTTCTGATCTTTTTTGGTTTACTATGGCTCCTGAAGATACTGGGAGTACACCTGCATATGGAAAACCTTTTTCATCCATTGCAGTTGATTTTCAGCCGTCTCGGAAGAGTCATCTTTTCCTGGCCGATGATTCTGGTTCTGGTCGGACTGATTCTCCTGGCCGGGAAACGCTCAGGAGGGTGGATCCTGATCGTCCTGGGAGGAATCTTTTTGTTGCCGAGAATCTTCCATATACCCGGTTTTTCCCTATCCGTGATCGCTCCCCTGATTCTGATCATTGCCGGTGCCGCCTTGATCATAAAGCGGGTTTGATCGGGCATTTGGCAGTTTTACCGGCATGAGGAGCCCACTTACCAAAACAAATGGGAGAATGAAACGTTTTTTCTGCTACATTTAAACAAAAATTGAACCGATAGAGCCATGGAAACAGAACCAAATAACAACCGCCGTTTTTTGTTCGGGATGGTGCTGATCGTGTTCGGCAGCCTGTGGGTCCTGGAACGGCTCCACATTTTACCCGATTCCCTGGGGGAGATGGTGATCTCCTGGCAATCCCTTTTAATTCTCATTGGGATTATTACCCTGATAAATGGAAATCAAACCTCCGGTTGGGTGATGATTCTGATCGGCTCGTTTTTTATGATGCCCCATCTGTTCGCTGTCCCCTGGGAATTCCGTCGCCTCACCTGGCCGGTTCTCCTGATCGTGCTTGGGGTAATCTTGCTGTTTCGCTATACCCGTCCCCCAAAAGACCTTCCTGGTGGGGGGCCGAAAAATATCAATTACTTCGATGACTTCGTCATCTTTGGCGGCAGGGACATCCAGATAAACTCGCAAAGCCTGGTCGGAGGAAGATCCACCTCGATTTTCGGCGGATCGGAATACGACCTCCGCACAGCACACCTTTCGGAAAACGGGGCTGTGGTCGATTCTGTCAGTGTTTTCGGAGGTACCGGCTTTAAAGTGCCCCCCGACTGGACGGTAAAAAACGAGGTCACCACCATCTTTGGTGCGTTTACCGATAAGAGGGGTCCGGTTGTTACTGATCCGCAAAATTTGAGTAAAACGCTGATAATTAGGGGATTCACGGCTTTTGGGGGCGTGGAAATCAAAAATTTTTAAGCCGGCATTATGAAACATCCGCTCCTGAGCAACCCCAGGCTCATGTTGGGTTATGGCTTTTTCTGGCTCCTGATTTCTGTCTCCAATGCCCTGATCCAGTGGAACTATTACGACATGCCCCTTGACCAGGCATTCACCAATTCTTTGGTTCAATACCTGCTGTTTGCCATTTTGGCTGTTAATATCTGGTATGTGGTCAAATACAATACACCGGAGAGCAATCCCTGGTGGAGGCTGGTTATCTTCCATCTGATCTCAGCAACCATTCTCATATTTCTATGGACTTACCTTTCCTCCGCCATTATCAACCTGATAACCCCTTCGCTCAACGAATACCTTGCCATCGGGTATCCTGCCCGCTTTCTTTCCGGTTATCTCTTTTATGTGTTTTACGTATTTCTCTTCATGGCCATTGTGTATTATCAAAACTTCAGGGAAAAAGTCAAAAGGGAAAGTGAACTGAAGGCACTGGTCCGTGAGGCGGAGTTACATGCCCTTAAATCGCAGATTAACCCTCACTTCCTGTTTAACAGTCTGAACGGTATCTCTTCCCTGACCATGTCAGATCCGGCACGGGCCCGGGAAATGGTGATCAACCTCTCTAACCTGATGCGTTATTCCCTGAAACACGGACAGAATGAGAAAGTTACCTTCGGTACTGAACTGGAAAATAACAAACTCTACCTCGCCATTGAAAAGGTTCGTTTTGGAAAAAAACTCCTGACCGTCTTTCATGTCGATGAACGTTGTTTCCACTCGGAGCTGCCCAATATGATCCTTCAGCCCATATACGAAAACGCCATCAAATATGGGGTTTACGAAGCCACTGAACCAGTGGAGATTGTAACAGAGGCTACCTGCAACGGGGAATCCCTGGTCATTAAGATCAGCAACCCCTACGATCCTGAGGTTGTAAGTAAAAAGGGAGAAGGGATCGGCCTCCGCAACATCCGGGAGCGGCTAAGCATCATTTACGGAAACCCCGGATTGCTGAAGATTACCGACACCAAGAAAGTGTTTACCATTACCTTAACATTACCACAAACAAACCATGACAGCCAACCCTAAAATCCGGACTCTGATTATCGAAGATGAGGAATTAGCCCGCTCCCTGCTCCGGTCATACCTGGAAACCCTCGAAAATATCGAAATTCTGGGTGAATGTGAAAACGGGTTTGAAGGAGTGAAAGCCATCAATGAACAGAAACCCGACCTTGTGTTCCTGGATATCCAGATGCCCAAGATCACAGGATTTGAGATGCTGGAATTGGTTGATCACCATCCTTCCATAATTTTTACAACCGCCTACGATCAATATGCCCTGAAGGCTTTCGAATACAATGCTGCCGATTATTTACTGAAACCCTTTAGTGTCGACCGCTTAAAAGGAGCAGTCGAAAAAGTCAGGGAACATCTGTTGAAACAGTCGAGCCAGGAAGATATCGTGGAGAAAATCAACAATTTTCCCAGGGAGGAGTTTCTGGACCGCGTGGTGGTCAAGGACCGGCATAAAATCCATATCATACCGTCCGATCACATACGGTATATCGAATCGCTCGATGATTATGTGCTGATTTATACCCACGAGGGCAGGTTTACCAAGCAGAAAACCATGCAATATTTTGAGTCCTCGCTCGATCCCCATCAGTTTGCGCGGATCCACCGTTCCTACATTGTGCGGGTCGACCAGATTGCCCAGTTACAACAGTATGAAAAGGAATCGTATATTGCCATACTACACGATAAGACGAAACTGAAAGTCAGCAAATCGGGTTATAAAAACCTCAAGGAGAAGTTAAATTTCTGAACAGAAAGTCCCTAAAGACGGTACCTGTACCTGTTAATTTTGCTTCCTGAACAAAATCCTTTCTATATTTGTATCCGTTTCAGACAATTTTCAGTAAAATTGTTTGAGCCCAATAATACATGGATCGATGAAAGTAACAGTCGTAGGTGCCGGTAACGTAGGTGCG
This sequence comes from uncultured Prolixibacteraceae bacterium, assembly GCA_964650525.1. Classification (GTDB taxonomy): domain Bacteria; phylum Bacteroidota; class Bacteroidia; order Bacteroidales; family Prolixibacteraceae; genus UBA1413. Next base: position 14,702 of record CAZYUA010000021.1, on the reverse strand, counting down.
ACCTGTGCTCAGGTTGTTGCCCAGAAGAATATTGTTCAGGAGGTGGTTCTCTTAGACATAAAAGAGGGGATTTCAGAAGGAAAATCGCTTGATTTGTGGCAAACTGCGCCGGTCAACTATTACGACACACGGTTGACGGGATCGACCAATGATTATGCAAAGAGTGCCGGATCTGAGGTGGTGGTGATAACCTCGGGGGTGCCCCGAAAACCTGGTATGAGCCGCGACGACCTGATCTCCATCAATGCGGGCATCGTCAGGAATGTTACCCAGAATGTTGTTTTGCACAGTCCCGAAGCGAAAATTATCATCGTGTCCAATCCTCTGGATGTGATGACGTATGCATCGTACGTCACTGCGAAATTACCCAGGACCAGGGTGATGGGGATGGCAGGGATCCTGGATACTGCCCGTTACCGTGCCTTCCTGGCCGAAGCCCTTGACGTTTCTCCCCGAGACATCCAGGCATTGCTGCTGGGCGGCCACGGAGATACCATGGTGCCACTGCCCCGCTATACCACTGTTGCCGGAATTCCTGTTACAGAACTTCTTGGCGCTGAACAACTGAATGCCATAATCAAACGAACAGTCAACGGTGGAGGAGAACTGGTGAACCTGATGGGCACTTCGGCCTGGTACGCTCCGGGATCAGCTGCAGCCCAAATGGTTGAAGCCATCGTCCTCGACCAGAAAAGAATTTTCCCCTGCTGCATTAAACTCGAAGGTGAATATGGCCTTAACGAAATGTTTGTGGGCGTACCGGTAAAATTAGGGAGAAACGGCATTGAACAGGTCATTGAGGTAGCACTGAATGACGACGAAACCGAATTGCTGCACAACTCTGCGCATGCTGTCCGTAAGATCATGGATATTCTAGACGGAATGAATATCCTGTGATCGATGAAGTACAGCATACCCCTGGAACTGATTACCCTCGAACCTGAAAGCCTCCACCTGGCTGTCCCCTGCACTTTTCCGAATGGCGGCATCGGACTCTGGATTCTTGATACCGGAGCCTCCAAAACAGTCTTCGACCTGTCCCTGACTTCCCGGTACGACCCCTTAGATCCTGAAATCCATCCGGTAGTCCGTTCTGCAGGCATCGGTACAGGGATGTTTACGATTTCCCTGGGTATCCTCCACCCCTTTTGCCTGGGTAAACTCACGATCAACCCCTTTACCGTTGCCCTGATAGACCTGTCCCAGATCAACCATTTGATTTACCATGCTGCGAACCGCGAAATCTGCGGCTTGATAGGGAGTGATTTCTTATTGGAATACAAGGCTGTCATCGATTATTCCAGGCTTTCCTTATGCTTGTCCCCCCAGGCCAAAAAAAAATCGTGAGTTTTCATGCCCGGGTGCAGGGATTTGGGTAAATGGCCCCCGCTTTATCGTGGCAGGCTGGCAACTTTTTCCCTGCCGGCTTTGCCGGTTTATCCGGATTAACTATATTTGCGCCGCCAAATGGTAACATGTTGAAACTGTTAAAGAAAATACCAAAAAAAGGATTGTACCGGGTCAGCCTGTTTTGCGCTGTTCTCGTTGCGGCCTGGTTGTTTGACCATTTCCACCAGGAAACCCTGTCGTCGGATGCAGGCACCGAAGTCCCGGCCACCCCGGGAAATAACCCCGGATACACCTTTTTTTGCACTCAGCAATCCCTTTCCAGTTTAAAAATTCCCGGACAAAGGGTTTCCCATGATAAACAGTGCCGGGAGAGAATCAACCAGCTCATCGTGCAACAGCTGAGCAGGCGGGCATTCTGTATTTCCGGGGCAGAAATCTTCACCTCTCCCCGCACCTCTCCCACCATGCGGAGTGTCAGTTATATTATATTCAGTTTTACGGCAGGCGAAACAGACCTGCCGGGTCTTGCCTGATCTGCAGCAACCCCGGTTGCGGCCAGGAATGAATTAATTACGGTTCATTCCTGCATGACATCGATTTCTCATTAAACCATTATTTTATTATTATTCAACATGCAAAACAAAGGAGCCATATTGACATTTGCTATTCTGCTGTCTGCCGTCTGCCTTTACCAGCTGACCTTTACCTGGAAATCCAGACAAATTGAAAAACAGGCAAAAGAATATGCTCAGGGAAACACTACCCGTGAATACAACTACCTGGATTCCATTTCGGGGGTGGAGGTCTACAATTTCCTTGGGTTGAAGAAATTCACCTATAAGGATGTAAAGGAACTGGAAATGAACCTGGGTCTTGACCTGAAAGGGGGGATGAATGTGACCCTGGAGGTTTCGGTGGTGGATGTGATCCGGGCGATGACCAACTACAGTACCGATTCCACTTTCAATGCAGCATTGGCCAGGGCTACGGAAAGACAGAAAAACAGCACACAGGATTTTGTAACCCTGTTTGGGGAGGCTTTTGCCGAAGTCGATCCCAATGCCAGGTTAGCAGCCATCTTTACCACCCTGGAACTCAAGGAACGGGTCAAATTTGACTCTTCCAACGAGGATGTCCTGAAGGTGATACGGGAAGAGACCGATGCCGCGATTGATAATTCCTTCAATGTGTTGCGTACCAGGATAGACCGGTTCGGGGTAGCCCAGCCCAACATCCAGCAATTACAGACCCGTGGACGAATCCTGGTGGAACTTCCCGGGATCGACAATCCGGAGAGGGTACGCAAATTATTACAGGGTACGGCACAACTTGAGTTTTGGGAAACCTATGAGAACCAGGAAGTTTATCCCTATCTGCTGCAGGCCAACCAAAAGCTCAAAGATATGTCGGCTTCCGTGCCGGTTGCAGATTCACTGGCTTCGGAAAGAGCTGACCAGGATTCTCTGGCGCTTGCCTCTGCCCCGGCCGGCGGGGAAGCAGCTCCGGCAGACTCAGCAGCTGCCGGTTCTCTCCTCGAAGAAATGAAAAGCGATACCTCTTCCCTGTCGGGCGAAGCATCCCCCGCCGATCTGGAAAATTTCCGCAGGGACTATCCCCTGTTTGCCATTCTGACACCCAGTACAGACCAGACCGGCAACCTGTTCCCGGGACCGATTATCGGAACAGCCCACGCCAAGGATACTTCTGAGGTCAACGCCTTCTTTGCTAAAGAGCAAGTCAGCACCATTTTCCCCAGGAACATGTTTTTCCGCTGGACAGCGAACCCGGTCGACGAAGCCGGAAATTACTTCCGTTTGATAGCTCTGAAGGCTACTACCCGCGATGGCAAAGCCCCTCTCACAGGTGATGTGATCACCGACGCACGCCAGGATTACGATCAGTTTGGCGGTCGTCCCGAAGTGGCCATGGCCATGAACAGCGAGGGTGCCAAAGTCTGGGCCCGAATGACAAAGGAGAACATCGGCAAATCTATCGCCATCGTTCTGGATGATTACATCCGTTCGTACCCCACCGTGCAGAATGAAATCACCGGCGGACGATCGAGTATCACCGGGCTGGAAAGCGTCGAAGAAGCCACCGACCTTGCCAATATCCTGAAATCAGGAAAAATGCCTGCCCCTGCCCGTATTATGCAGGAGGACATCGTCGGCCCCTCTCTCGGAAAGGAAGCCATCAACTCCGGTTTCGCATCCTTTGGAATTGCCTTCCTGCTGGTGCTGGCTTACATGCTTTTCTTTTACAGCCGAAAAGCCGGGTTTGCAGCCAATATCGCCCTTATCTTCAACGTTTTCTTCCTTATCGGTGTGCTGGCTTCCCTGGGCGCGGTTCTTACCCTGCCCGGCATCGCGGGCATCGTGCTCACCATGGGTATGGCCGTCGACGCCAACGTGCTGATTTATGAAAGGGTCCAGGAAGAAATCTGGGCCGGAAAAGGACTCAAACTGGCCATTTCCGACGGTTATAAAAATGCCTATTCAGCCATTATCGACGGCCAGGTGACCACCCTGCTGACCGGAATCGTCCTTTACATTTTTGGTTCAGGACCTATCAAAGGCTTTGCCACCACCCTCATCATCGGTATCCTCACGTCCCTCTTTACAGCCATCTTCATCACCCGGATCCTGTTTGAATGGCAACTCAAAAGAAACCAGAAAATCACCTTCACTTCCAAGACTACCAGTACCTGGCTCCGCAATACCCGCTTCGACTTCCTGGGTAACCGGAAAATCGCGTACTATTTTTCCGGGGGGTTGATCCTGATTTCCCTGATTTCCTTTGCCGTAAGGGGCTTCAACCTCGGCATCGATTTCCAGGGAGGTCGTACCTATACGGTACGTTTTAATCAGGATGTAAAGGTGGCTGACGTCAGAGATGCCCTGACTTCGGTTTTTGTGTCCCCACCCGAAGTAAAGACCTTCGGATCCGGTAACCAGGTACGGATCACCACCAAGTATAAGGTCGACGATATGAGTGAGAATGCAGACAATGAAGTGGAGGAACTCCTCTTCAAAGGACTCAACCAGGGAGGATTCTTCCAAGACGTAACGTACCAGGATTTTGTCGATAAGCATAGGATGAGTTCCCAGAAAGTAGGTCCCACCATCTCCGATGACATCAAAAGGGATGCGGCCATTGCGATCTTCTTTGCCCTGCTGGCGATCTTCCTTTATATCTTTGTACGCTTCAATACCTGGCAGTTCGGTTTGGGCGGAGTTATTTCCCTGGCCCATGATACCATTATCACCCTGGGGGCATTCTCCCTTTTCCATGGTGTTCTTCCCTTTTCGCTCGAAATAGACCAGTCTTTTATTGCCGCCATCCTTACGGTTATAGGGTATTCCATCAATGATACGGTGATCGTTTTCGACCGGATCAGGGAGTATATGCATCTCTATCCCAAGCGCGAAAACGCGGATAACATGAACCACGCCATGAACAGCACCCTGCGCCGTACCTTCAGTACTTCCCTGTCGACTCTGGTGGTTCTTATAGCCATCTTCCTGTTTGGCGGAGCCAGTATCAGGGGATTTATCTTTGCTTTGTTGTTTGGCATCGGTATCGGTACCTATTCTTCGATCTTTGTGGCAACGCCCCTTGTCTACGAATTGGGGAAACGTACCAAAAAGGCCCTCGTCAAAGCCACCGCGTAACTGATGGTTTTTTAACAACAAACCCGGCCTTCAGGACCGGGTTTGTTGTTAATCAAAGCAAGTCAGGAGGGTACATCAGACCGGAATTTCAATATATACACCAGGGAACTGCAATGCCGCCTGTTAACAAGGCTTTTCAAAAAGGAGAGTTTCCCGAAGAAAAATCCCTTCAGAACCGGGAACCTTGATGCACGGTATTTTTCACTTAAGATGGAAATATAGAAGGCGTCCAAAGGCAGCCGCCGCATCTTAATCAGGGAAAATCCGTATTTCTCAGCCATCTTTTTCACATCTCCCGGGGTAAAATGCCAAAGATGGCGGGGAACATCCCAGGCCGCCCAGTTTTCCCGGTAATGGCGGGCATCCGCTGATTCAGGGTTTGGCAAGGCTATGATCAGGTGGCCTGAAGGTTTCAGCAACCGGGCCAATCCTGTCCAGTAAGCATCTAAACCATACAGGTGCTCCATCACGTGCCACAGGGTGATCACATCGAACGATCGATGGGGCAAGGTATGGAAATCTTCTGATGGGAATACCTTCAACTGCAGATGGTCGGCGGCAAAGTCCCGTGCATGGCTGCTTTTTTCTGTTCCTGTCACCTGCCAGCCATGGTCCTCCATCGTCCGGAGAAAATAACCGGTACCCGCACCCACATCAAGGATAGACCCTGTCTTGCAACCCGACCCCCGGATTACAATCTTTAACTTATACCGGAGCATCCATTTCCTGGCCAGATGGTAAGCCCGGTTTACCAGTCCCTTTCGGATATCCGAATGGGAAACATACGCTTCCGATTGGTAATACCGGTCGGCATCTTTCTCAGCCGGTGTTATTCCGGTAATCCGGAAATGGCAACCCGTGCATTGAAGTATGGGGAAACTTTCACCCGTCAGAAAGTGGTCGGTGCAGAAAAATAGATCGCGGAAACGTGTGTCCCCGCAAATCGGGCATACAGACTTCATGTAGCTGCTATTATTTGCCGGAAGATGGAACGGTGGATGATCATAGTATCAGCATGGCATCGCCATACGTTCCGAACCGGTAGTTGTTGCTGATGGCCACCTGATAAGCGTCCATGAGGAAATCGTATCCTGCAAAGGCGGAAACCATCATCAGCAGGGTCGATAACGGGAGGTGAAAATTGGTGATCATGCGGTTGGCCACGCTGAAATCGTAAGGGGGAAAGATGAATTTGTTCGTCCATCCTTCAAAAGGCTTCAGAAATCCGTCGGTGGTAACCGAACTTTCAAGAGTCCGCATCACTGTGGTGCCTACGGCACACACATTCTGGTGTTCTGTTTTAGCCTGGTTGATGACGATGCATGCTTCTTCAGAGATCCATATCTGCTCGGAGTCCATCTTGTGTTTGGTCAGATCTTCCACATCTACATTCCGGAAATTCCCAAGCCCGACATGGAGGGTGACATAAGTAAAACGAACCCCTTTGATCTCCATCCGCTTCATCAGTTCGCGGCTGAAATGAAGCCCGGCAGTTGGGGCGGCAACCGCTCCTTCATTCTTGGCAAATATGGTCTGGTATCTTTCTTTATCTTCCGGCTGTACCGGGCGGTTGATGAATTTGGGAAGAGGAGTCTCACCAAGGCTGTACAGCGTCTTTTTAAATTCATCGTAATTCCCGTCAAAAAGAAACCGCAGGGTTCTCCCCCGTGAGGTGGTGTTGTCGATCACTTCCGCCACCAGCATGTCGTTTTCACCAAAATAGAGTTTGTTGCCGATTCTGATTTTCCGGGCGGGATCAACCAGCACATCCCATAACCTTTGCTCACGGTTCAGCTCACGAAGCAGAAACACCTCGATTTCGGCGCCTGTTTTTTCCTTATTTCCGTATAAGCGGGCAGGGAAAACTTTGGTGTCGTTAAATACCAGTACATCCTTATCATCAAAGTATTTAAGGATATCCCTGAACTGATAGTGTTCGATAGTCCCTTTCTTCCGGTCAAGTACCATAAGTTTCGATTCATCCCTGTTCTCAGATGGGTGAAGGGCAATCTGCTCATCCGGCAGCCGGTACCTGAATTTGGATAATTTCATTTCGGCCATATTTCCCCCTTTTTTATTATGGATATCGTGTAAAGACCAATGTTGGGTCAGATGTTACAGTTTTTGAAAGCCAACACATGAACGACCCTGTCCTCGTGTCCTTCCAGTTTTTTTTCATTAAGGCCCGAACGCCAGCACGGATGTTTTTTTGATGGTTCATGCTCGTGTCATACGTTCAGATCTGTTCCCGGGTTTCAATAATAATTTCTTCAAGCCCTGTTCCCCGTTTACCGACATGGTCACGGAAGGTCTCGAAGGTGAACGCCTGGTCCAGGGTGTACATCCCGTTGCGGGTACGCCGCAGGGAGGTTAAGTAAGCTCCCGAACCCAGGCTGGTACCTAAATCCCTCGCCAGTGCCCTGATATAGGTCCCTTTGCTGCAAACAACCCGGATGCAGGCAACCGGCAAATCGAACGACAGCAACTCGATTTCCCTGATGAATACAGGCTTGGGGCTCAATCCGGGGTCGATGCCCTGGCGTGCTTTCTGATAAGCTCGTTTGCCCCGAATCTTGATAGCCGAAAAGGAGGAAGGAATTTGCTCCTGATGGCCAAGGAATTTCTTTATAACTTCCTCAAGAAACGGTTTGGTAATATGTTCACAGGCGAAAATTTCATTTTCAGGTGTCTCCTTGTCAAATGAGGGAGTTGTGGCCCCCAGTTTCAGGGTGGCCAGGTACTCCTTCTCCTGGGCCTGGAATTGGTCTATCTGCCGCGTTGCCTTTCCTGTGCACAGAATCATCAAACCGGTAGCCAGAGGATCCAAGGTGCCGGCATGGCCAACTTTCAGCTTTTTTATCCCGAGCTCACGGGTCAGAAAGTTCCGGACTTTTCCCACCAGATCAAAGGAGGTCCACCCATAGGGTTTGTCAAACAACAACACTTCCCCTTCGATAAAATCGTACGATCGGTCTGGCATGATAAGCAAATAAAACTTTTAATGTCAATTTCCGGGTGCTCAGGCAAAAAAGAGGATAAACAACCCTAAAACCAGGCAATAAATAGCAAAATAGATAAGCTTTCCCTTCGACACAATAGAAATCATCCATCGGCAGGCAAACCACCCGGAGATAAATGCAGCGGCAAATCCGGTTATCAGAGCAATGACTCCCGGTCCCGGTTCCCGGGTAAGGTGCCCGCCCAGAACATCAAGGGTGGCAGCACCCAGGATGGGCAATAAAACCATCAGAAACGAAAACCGGGCGGTTTCTTTCCGGTCGTTACCCAACATAAGGCCGGTGGAAATGGTAATTCCGCTGCGGGATAACCCTGGAATCACTGCTATTGCCTGTGCCAACCCCATGAGCATGCTGTCGGTCCATCCGATCTTTTTTTTCTGTTTTCCCCTGCAGATGGAGGCAAGAGACAGTAAGGCAGCTGTCGCTAAGAGCGCTCCCCCAACCAGCTGCAGGTTTCCGGTGAACAGCGATTCCACTTTATCGATGAAAAACAAACCCACGACAGCCACCGGCAGGGCAGATAACAAAAGCTTCAGCAAATAGTAAGAATCGTTATTCAGGGGCAGGGTTACTCCGGTCCCGATCAGCTCTTTGATATCCTTCCTGAAAACCATCAGGGTACTCAGAACGGTTGCCGTATGCACAGTCAGGGCAAAAGTAAGGTTCCCGGTACCCGCAATATGAAGGAAATGATTGCCTGCCTCAAGATGACCACTCGAACTAACCGGCAGGAATTCCGTCAATCCTTGAAGCATCCCCAATAAAAGAGCCTGAAATACAGACATATAAGAAATTGTGAGCGATTCTACCCGGGTTTTTTCATGATGGCATAAATCTCAAATACGAAACCCGCTAAAAGAATCAGAGGAGAAAGGGTAATCCTCCTGAAACTGAAAATATCTTCATTGAAAACGTTCGGATCGTCACTGCCTCCGCCCACCATAAGGATAAAACCCAAAATGATGATAATAAAGCCTATCGCCATGAGTTTGTAATTCTCAGGCCCTAAGGCAAAACCGGGATTATCTTTTATTTTTGATTCCTTTTTTTCCATCTTTAGTTGAAATTAGCCCTCAAAGATAGGGATAAAAACCGTTGAACGGGAGATTGGGAATAAATTAGGAACATGAAAAGCATCTTCGGATATCAGTAAAACAGGTCATCGAATCGCATCTTCAGATACCGGTTCACTGCAAGGTGGGTGGAGGCCCATGATAAAAGGATCCCCATGCCCAATACCGCCAGGAAGACAATCCCGAGGATGACAAGGTCGGTTCTGTCGATTGCTCCGCTGATCTCTTTTTTATAGGTGACCATCAGAATGGCCAGGAATAATCCTGACAGGAGGGCGCCATAAATGCCGAACAAAATACTCTTACGGATAAAAGGCCGCCGGATAAAAGAACGTGTGGCACCCACCAAGAGCATGTTGTTGATGACAAACCGCTGGGAATAAACCGAAATCCGGATCGTATTGTTGATGAGAACAGTAAAGATGAAAACCATCAAAGCGCTGAATATCAGCAGAAAAATGCTGATTTTTCTGACATTTTGATTGATTACCGAAACCAGGTTGCGCTGGAAAAACACCTCTTTGACCTGTGGATACTTCCGCAACATTTTTTCCAGAACCACCAGGCTGTCGTGCTGTGTATAAGGCGCATGGAACTTTACTTCAATGGAAGAGAGCAAGGGGTTGTATCCTAAAAACCCGGTAAAATCCTCCCCCAGTTCCTCCCGGAGTTCCCTGGCAGCGGTTTCCTTATCGATGTAATGGAGCGATTTGACAGAGGGTAAACTGTCGAGAAGGGTTTGAAAATGCATAATTTCTGTCTCCTTCAGCTCATCCTGCAGAACCAGAGTGAATCCGATTTTTTCGCGGACGTAATCGGTGACTCGCCCCGCATTGAGCAGAATGAGCACCAGAAGTCCCAGGAGAAACAGCACCAGAGTAATGCTGACAGTGGAAGTTACATAGGAGGTGAGAATTCTTTTTTTCAGCTTCTTGGGTTTACTCTTCGTCATTTTTCAGGAGCCTGGATGTTTGGCAAAAATAAGGAAAATCAAACATTCTGCCAGTGAGAGGGGCATGTTTTTGCGTGATCTGCGTTGGCAAACGAACCGGTACCTTATCTGAGAGGCAGGATTCCTTGTTGAATTGATTTTTTTAGGGCTTATTCTTTGCAATTCTGAAAAAAGAAAATACTTTTGCAGTCCGATAAAGAAAGATTGGATTATTTATATAATTTACTGATATTCTTTATTATACGATAAATCATCTTCTGTTGATGGCTGTTTAGGCTAACAACGGGGAATGGTAAGGGAAACAGAAAGATATTTAAACAGAGACAAGTGGATACGTTAAGTTACAAGACAATTTCGGCAAACAAGGCTACTGTTGACAAGAAGTGGGTAGTGATTGATGCCGAGGGCCAGATTCTCGGAAGGTTGGCCAGCGTAATAGCCCGGATCATCCGGGGGAAGCATAAACCCAATTACACTCCCCATGTGGACTGTGGCGACAATGTAATTGTAGTGAATGCGGAAAAGGTTAGCCTAACGGGCAACAAGATGCAGGATAAAGAGTATGTCAGGCATTCAGGTTACCCGGGAGGCCAGTACCGGCAAACCCCTAAAGATGTACTGGTCAAATATCCCGAACGGCTGGTGGAAATGGCTGTAAAAGGCATGTTACCCAAGAACCGGCTGGGAAGAAGCCTTTTCCACAACCTGAAAGTGGTGATCGGGCCGGAACATCCCTATAAAGCCCAGAAACCCGTCGCAATTGATTTAAATACCATTAAATAATCTCTATGGAATCAGTAAATACTGTCGGTCGCCGGAAATCAGCCATTGCCAGGGCGTATTTCAGCCCCGGTACCGGGAAAATCGTCATCAATGGCCGTGAAATGAAAGAGTACTTTTCGACCGAGATACTGCAATATGTTGTGAAACAGCCGCTTGCTCTTATGGGCGTTGAAGGGAATTACGATATCAAGGTCAACCTCGACGGAGGAGGCTTTTCTGGACAGGCAGAGGCTGTGCGTCTGGCGATTACCCGGGCCCTCATTGAAATGGATCCGGAAAGCCGTCCTAAGCTGAAACAAGCCGGTTTTGTTACCAGGGATCCCCGCGAAGTGGAACGCAAAAAGCCGGGAAGACCCAAAGCCAGGAAACGATTCCAGTTCTCTAAACGATAATAGTGTATTACGGATCTAAAACTGTTGAGACTTTTGCTTTGCGCAGAACTACTCAATGGTTGCTTTTACGCAGGATTAAATAAAAAAAGTAAACAGATGCCAAGAACAGACTTTCAGCAATTACTGGATGCCGGAGCACACTTCGGCCATCTAAAACGCAAATGGAACCCCAACATGCAGCCATATATTTTTATGGAAAAAAACGGGATTCACATTATTGATCTTCAAAAAACCGTCGTAAAGATTGATGAAGCCGCTTCAGCTATCAAACAGATCGCCCGGTCGGGCAGAAAAGTGCTGTTTGTGGCCACCAAAAAGCAGGCTAAGGATATTGTTTCCGAACTGGTTTCCTCGGTAAAGATGCCCTATGTAACCGAACGGTGGCCAGGTGGTATGCTTACCAATTTCCCGACCATCCGGAAAGCTGTAAAGAAGATGGTCTCCATAGACAAGATGACCAAAGAGTCCAGTTGGGATAAACTTTCCAAACGCGAAAAGCTGCAGATTACACGGCAGCGTGTCAAACTTGAAAAAGTGCTCGGGAGCATCGAAGATCTGACCCGCCTGCCCTCTGCCCTTTTCATCATAGACGTGATGAAGGAGAAAATCGCTGTTCGCGAAGCACAGCGGCTGGGAATACCGGTATTTGGAATCGTTGATACCAATTCTGACCCCAACGGTATCGATTTTGTCATTCCGGCCAACGATGATGCTTCCCAATCCATTCAGCTTATCACGGGCGTTATGGTGGATGCGATCCGCGAAGGTCTTCAGGAAAGAAGAAATGAGCGGGATAAGGAAGATTTCGATCAGGTTGAAAGCGAAGAGGACGAAATGCCCAGGAGAACCCGGCGTACCCGCAAAACGGTAAAGAAAATGGAGATCCTCAACGAGGAGGCCGACGTAGAAATCCCGGTGGAATTCGAAATACCCGACGAACTGGACATCCCCGATGAGGAGGAATTCCCGGGTGAAGAAGAGGAGGAAGATGAGGATTTGGATACAGAGGAGGATCTTCACGAAGAAGAAGAAAAATAACCATCCTGTAATAGGGAGTCAATCAATTTTAAAAATCTACGTATGTCATTTACCACTGCAGATATAGTAAAACTGCGTAAAGTAACAGGGGCAGGCATGATGGACTGCAAAAATGCACTGGCCGAATCAGATGGTGATTTCGACCGGGCGGTTGAAATTATCCGGGAGAGAGGCAAACTGGTCGCCAGCAAAAGGGCCGACCGTCTGGCCACCGAAGGCGTGGTCCTGGCAAAGGTCACGGGTGACCATAAATCAGGCGCTATCGTCGTTTTGAATTGTGAAACCGATTTTGTTGCCGAGAATGAAAAATTCATTGCCTTTACGGCCCAGATCCTCGATGCCGCCCTGGACAACCATCCGGCCAGCCTCGAAGAACTGAAGGAAATCGTTCTGGACGGCCGCACCATTGGCGCCCAGGTGATCGAACAGATCGGCGTTATCGGAGAAAAACTGGAACTCTCCTTTTACAGTATCATTCATGCGGCTCATGTCGTCCCCTATGTCCATCCTGGAAACAGACTGGCCTCCCTGGTGGGTTTCAATAAACAGGAAGTGGAACACCAGCTGGGAAAGGATATTGCCATGCAGGTTGCCGCCATGAATCCGGTTGCCGTTAACCGCGAATCTGTGCCTCAGGATACCATTGAAAAAGAGCTTGAAATAGCACGCGAAAAGTTCAGACTCGAAGGAAAACCTGAAGCCATGCTCGACAAAATTGCCCAGGGAGCCCTTCAAAAATGGTTTCAGGAATCCACACTCCTGGAACAGGCATTTATCAAAGAGGGGAAAATTACCGTGAAGGAATACCTGGCTTCGTACGATAAATCACTGACCGTGAGTGGTTTCGAACGATATGCGCTCGAATCCTGACCAGCAGGTCAGAACAAATATACCGGAGGCTGTCTAAAATAGATGGCCTCTTTTTTGTTGCAGGAAATGATCTTATCTTTGGTACAAATTTGCATGTCACATGACCCGATTTTCACGCATATTATTGAAACTTAGCGGGGAGTCCCTGATGGGGTCTCTGGCCCATGGCATCGATCCGGCCAGACTGGAAGATTATGCCGGGGAAATTGCCGCGGTGATCCAAAAGGGAGTCCAGGTTGGCATCGTAATAGGGGGAGGTAATATCTTCAGGGGCGTAAGCGGTAGCCAGCAGGGTATAGACCGGATAAAGGGAGACCATATGGGCATGCTCGCCACCGTGATCAATAGTCTGGCTCTTCAGTCCGCTCTTTTATCGGCCGGTGTCAGAGCCCGGGTGTTTACCTCCATCCGTATGGAACCGGTAGGTGAATTCTATTCGCGCGATAAGGCTGTTGAGGCTTTGGATGAGGGATTTGCCATTATCATCGCTGGAGGTACCGGAAACCCTTTCTTCACTACCGATACTGCGGCTGCCCTGCGCGCGGTCGAAATTGGAGCCGATGCCATGCTCAAAGGTACCCGCGTGGATGGCGTCTTTACGGCCGACCCGGAAAAAGAGCCCGGAGCTCTCCTGTACGATTCTGTTACCTTTGATGAAATCTATCGCAAAGGCTTGAAAGTCATGGACCTGACCGCTGCTACCCTCTGCCGCGATAACAATTTGCCCGTCATCGTCTTTAACATGGATGTCAAAGGAACCCTCCTGAAAGTAATCAACGGCGAAAAAACAGGCACCCTTGTTACCCCTTGATTGTTTCCATCCCCGGCTTATTACTTTTGTAAACTTTTTTTTATTTTTGTCTTTATTAAGTGGAATTTGACCATGATTACGCACGAGGAAGCCCAATTTATTCTGGATGTCTGTAAGGAAAAGATGGATAGCACCCTTGCCCATCTCGAAAAAGAACTGCTCCATATCCGTGCCGGCAAATCCAATCCTGCCATGGTTGATGCCGTAACGGTTGAATACTATGGAAGCCAGGTCCCTTTAACCCAGGTTTCCAACATCAGCACTCCCGACCCGCGCACCATCGCCATACAGCCCTGGGAGAAAAAAATGATCCCTGTGATCGAAAAAGCCATCATGGCAGCCAACCTGGGCTTCAATCCCGACAACAACGGAGAGGTGATCCGGATCAACATTCCCCCCCTGACCGAAGAGAGAAGGAAATCCCTTGTGAAACAAGCTTATAAGGAGGGAGAAAACGCTAAAATCAGTATCCGGGCAGCCAGAAAGGATAGCAACGAGAATCTTAAAAAACTGCTGAAACACGGTTTGGCTGAAGATATGGAAGGGGAAGCCGAAGATATTGTCCAAAAATTTACCGGTGATTATGTAAAAAAAATCGATATTTTAGTAGCAGCAAAAGAAAAAGATATTTTAACGATATAGGTTTTTGTTTTCTGAACATTGTTTACTTGTTTTCATGGCTTTGAGGAGGCTGTCTCAAAAGGGCAGCCTTTTTAATTTGTTGATAATCAACATTTAATTG
>CAZYUA010000020.1:0-84030 GCA_964650525.1 uncultured Prolixibacteraceae bacterium | reverse complement strand
CAAACGGGGCAATGTTGACCTGCACTTCCTCGATGGCATCGAGTGAAATGGGCTGAGCGTCACCCCCGGGCATGTTGGTGCTGCTTAATCCGAAGTTGTTGTTGAAATTGGCACCATCAATGTTAATGTTGTTATAACGACCATCCCGGCCAGCAAAACTGTTGCTCCCGCCAGCCAGGGGTGACAGCCTCGTAAAATCATTGATGCTCCTGGAAATCGAGGGCAGGGTAGTCAACGTTTCATTGCTGATGTTGGTGGCAGCTCCGGTTTTATCGGTACCGAATGCCGAAGGCTTCGCCCCGACGACCAAAACTTCGCCGACGTCAACTGCGCTCTCTTTCAGGTTTACATTCAAAATGAACGATTCGCCCAGCAACAAGGTGATATCGGAAAATTTACCGGTTGAATACCCCACAAAGGATATGTCAACCTTGTAAGGACCGCCGGGACGCATCCCCTGCAAGGTGTACCGGCCTTCGTTGTTGGTGATGGTGCCGTACTGGGTTCCCGAAGGAACATGAACAGCTACAACCGCAGCTCCCGGAAGGGATTCGTTGTTATCCGAAACAACCCTTCCGCTTATCCCTGAAGTAGTAACCTGTGAAAATGCCGCTGCTACCGTCATCAATAACACCAGCATCGTTACTGAAAGTTTTCTTACATGTCTGCTCATACAATCTTACTTTTAATTTGTGCTGCAAAAATAGCTTTTGATTTTTGATATTTAAAGTATTTTAACGTTTTCAAAGTCTGAAAACTCACCGGTTTTTCGGATTCCGCAGAGCCCGACCGATACAATAAAAATGCATAAGGTGACTCAAGGTCTGTTTTTCAATTAGTTAGAATATACAACTTGTTGGTTTATCCGTATTTTATAAATGTAAAGTTTATAAAAACACCAGCAAATGACAGGAACGGTCAAAACCGAATTAGTTATCAACAAGTTATTAATATTTCGCTGTTCATTTCCCGGAATTGCCGTGTTGTCAAAAGTCTTAGATTTCAAATGATTGCCCTGTTCCCAAGGTTATCTGAGAGAAATTTTTCAACTTTTTTCAGATTCTGGATTTTTGTCAGCAGCTCAAAAAGCCTGATTTCATCGTTTGAGGCATGCAGGAACTCAATCTCCTTTTCCAGTTCAAGGTGCATTTTTTTTATTTTGCTGAGTTTATATTCATTTACAATTCTGGGTATCAGCCAATCAAGAATTTCGCTCTCTTTCTCGGTGTACCCGCCGGCTTTGTTCCAACGCCGGCTCTCCACCCATTTCTCCGACAGCAGGTCACTGGCCAACTGGCTCACCGACTTATCGGGATGGTAAATGAAGAAGCGTTCAGGCTGAAAATCTTTGTCCTTAATCCTCCGGGTGGTCTCCTCCCAAATAAGTCTGAACAGGGGCTTTTGCGACACCAGGTCTTCATTGGTCAGCTGGCTGATGATAAAATCGCTCACCGAAACGATATCCGGGTTGTCGGGATGTTCAGAGTCCTGCTCAAATAGCGGTTGTTTGCAGTATTTCAGAAGGTACTTCAGCAATTCTCTTTCTTCCGTAGTCAATTCTTCGTCCTCTTCTTCCGGTTCTGTGGCCTGTCTGGCTGACCGGAAGGTGGTGGCAGGAAGTGCTGAAGCAGCAGTTCCGGTTCTGGACCGCAGGATTTTACGCACTTCACTATACAACAGGGCTTCCCCGACATCAAGCAAAATGGCTGTTTCGCGGATATAGACAGAACGGGTGACGGGGTCGGGAATCACTGCGACCGACCGGATCACTTCGGTAATCAGTCTGGAGCGGGCAATGGGATCGTTCTTGGCAGATTTGAGCAGTAAGCGGGTTTTAAAGCGGATGAAATCGGTTTCGGATTCACCGATAAAGGACAACAACTCTGAAGAACTGTGCTTTCGGGCAAAAGAGTCGGGATCTTCACCCTCAGGCAGTAACAGGACTTTTACGTTCATCCCCTCTTCGAGAACCAGGTCTATTCCCCGCAAAGAGGCTTTGATACCGGCTTCGTCGCCATCGTAAAGAATCGTGATGTTGGGTGTGAACCGCCGGATGAGCCTGATCTGATCTGCCGTAAGGGCCGTTCCCGATGAAGCCACCACATTTTCAATTCCGGCCTGATGCATGGACAGGACATCGGTATACCCTTCGACCAAATAGCACTTATCGGCACGGGCAATTTCACGCTTAGCCTGGAAAATCCCGTATACGATTTTGCTCTTATGGTATATTTCCGACTCCGGTGAATTGAGGTATTTCGCCGTGTCCGGTTCCTGTTTCAGGATGCGGCCGCCAAAAGCAATCACCCGGCCGGCAATGTTATGAACCGGGAACATCACCCGGCCGGCAAAACGGTCTCGTAACCAATCGTCTCTCCGGATGGTCAGTCCTGTTTTATCGAGGAAATCAAGCCGGTACCCCTCTTTCAGGGCGGCATCGGTAAAGACGGTTTTTCCATCCGGACAGAAGCCCAGTTCAAATTTCCTGATGATGTCATCACGCAATCCCCTCTCCCGGAAATAGCTTAACCCTACTGTCCGGCCTTCGGGTTCATTCCACAGGTAACGGGTAAAATAGTTCCTGGCAAAACTGGTCACGATCAGCATGCTCTCCCGGTCGTCTTTCTGTTGCTTTTCCTCGGTAGTCTCTTCCCGTTCAACAATTTCCACCTGGTATTTCCTTGCCAGGAATTTCAGGGCTTCCGGATAGGTCAACCCTTCATGTTCCATGATGAAGTTGACCACATTGCCCCCCTTACCGCAGCCGAAACATTTGAAAATACCCTTGGATGGCGACACCGTGAAGGAAGGGGTCTTTTCATTATGAAAAGGGCAGTTTCCCAGGTAGTTAACCCCCCTGCGTTTCAGGTTGACAAACTCGGAAATCACCTCGACAACAGAGGTGGCATCCAGGATTCTTTCTATGGTAAAGTGATCGATCACGGTGGCAAAGTTAGCTTTTTCGAAGGAGGAAAGAGAGTCCTCAAGGATTTTCCGGCCCGGTTTTCAGGAATACCCCTTGTCCGGGTATGAAAATCGCTTATCTTTAAATCGCAAAGGAACCGGGATGAAAAGGAGGCTGGTGGTTTTATCAGGAGCAGGCATAAGCCATGAGAGCGGGCTACAGACTTTCCGGGATATGAGGGGGCTGTGGGAGCAGGTTGATGTTACCAAAGTGGCCAGTCCGGAAGCCTGGAAGCACAATCCGGAGTTGGTACTGCGGTTTTATAATGAGCGGCGAAGGCAAATGTGGAAGGCCCGGCCCAATGCCGCCCATCGGGGAATCGCGGAACTTGAGGCGCAATTCGAGGTTCAGGTCATCACCCAGAATGTGGACGACCTGCACGAACAGGCCGGCAGCAGCAATGTACTACACCTGCACGGGGAATTGCGCAAAGCCAGAAGCACCGTTGATCCCAGCCTGGTGTACACGCTCAGCCAACCGGAGCTGAACATGGGTGACCTGTGTGAAAAGGGAAGCCAGCTGCGACCTCACATTGTCTGGTTCTGCGAGCAGGTACCCAACATAAAACCGGCAGCCACTCTGGTTTCAGGCGCCGATATTCTGGTAATCATCGGCACCTCCATGGCAGTATACCCGGCAGCAGGCCTGGTGGATTATGCAAAGCCGGGGATTCCGGTTTTCGTAATTGATCCGGGCGATCCCGCCGTTGGAAACCAAAACGTAACCCATATCAGGGAAAAGGCTACTGAAGGAATCCCAATTTTAAAAGAGTTGTTGAACGATTGGGTTTGAAACACGCAAATTAATTCTACAAATAAAAAGAGGCATGAGACAAAAAATCATCTTTTCGGCAGTTCTGCTGATCTGGGTTGCCATGGCCACCGCACAGAGGTTCCAGGGGGGAATGCTTGCCGGGTTTAACGGATCGCAGGTCGAGGGGGATACCTATAAAGGGTACCACAAACCCGGGATTTTAGCGGGTGCCTGGGTCCAAACCAATCTTGCCCCTGCCATCATTGCCGGCATGGAATTGAAATACAGCCAGAAAGGCGCCCGAAGTAAAATCGATCCCAAAAACCCGGTTCCCGAGAAGTACATCATGCGGCTGGGCTATGTAGATCTTCCGGTATACGCCGGGTTCCGGACCAATGATTATGTTTCCGTCGTCGGGGGTATAACCTTCGGATATCTGATGAAGGCTGCCGAATACAATGAAAACGGATTGTTCCCGCTGCAGGACCGGAGAGAATTCAACAGCGTGGATCTGGAACCTTTTCTGGGCTTTCAGTTCGACCTGCTGGAAAAAATCAAACTGGATGTACGGTTGGCCTATTCGGTTGTACCCATTCGGGGCAAACCGGATAATGACCTCTGGTACTGGCGGCAGAACCAGTTCAACAACGTCATTTCCATGGCCCTTTATTACCGGCTGGACCGTTAAATGATGGCGCCGGCTTATGAACACAAAACTTCAGCCTTCAGATTTATCAGGATGACCGGCTTGCCTCCCCGGAGCCTCCTGGTCCTCAGTCAGTGCCCCGGCTCTGATGATTTCTTAAATAGAAACTGCCCATTCTGCCTCTGGCGAAACCAACCGGAATAAATGGCCCAAGAGATAAACCCTTTTTTAGATGACTGACCAGAATAACCAAAAGGAGATGTAAATAATCTCCCATGCGAGTTACACGGAAATGAAACGCTGAATGAACCATTCAGACATATATAATTGAATATCAGAATATTAACACAAATATATACGAGTGAAAAGAAAAATCATAGCAGCAGTTACAGGAGCCAGCGGGGCCCTTTATGCCAGGCTTCTGTTCACGGAACTGGCCCGGTTAAAGGAACACCTGGAAGAGGTGGCCGTTGTTTTTTCTGCCAATGCCCTGGTAATCTGGGAAAACGAAATTGGTGATTCTTTTTGTGCTGAAGTGCCGTTCAGAATTTACAGAAACGATGACTTCAATGCCCCTTTTGCTTCCGGCTCCTCCTCTTTCGATACTTTGATTATTTGTCCCTGTTCGATGGGGAGCCTGGGAAGGATCGCATCCGGAATCAGTTCTGATCTGATTTCCCGTGCGGCCGACGTCATGATGAAGGAACGCCGGCGTCTCATACTGGTTCCCCGGGAGGCTCCCCTGAACCTGGTGCATCTTGAAAATATGAGAACCATTACCCTCTCCGGCGGAATTATCTGCCCGGCCTCCCCCTCTTTTTACTTTAATCCACCAACACTGGAGGATGCCCTCGGCACCGTCATTCAACGAATTCTAACCCTTGCCGGATTTCCTGTCCCCCATCACGAATGGGGGGATACCATTTAAAAGGCATAACCCGGTGGAAAACTTCTTTCCCTTCAACCCTTGACCCTTTGCTGTACCAGGCTCAGCGTGTCGTTTACACAGTGAAGGTTTTTTAACCGCTCATCTTCGATATTCACCTGAAAGATCTTCTCCAGGTAAAAAGTAAAAATCTTCCAGTCGGTAATGTCAAAATGAAGGTCTTCCTGGAAACTGGCTTCCAGCGAAATGTCTTCTTTTCTGACACCCGTTTTTCTCAGCACCCTGTAAAGATTCCTTCGATCGGTTTTGTTTTCCATTTTACAACAGTTTCAGCAATTTCTCCTGCTTAAGACAAACAACCTGATTTTCTGAGACTACCCGTTTGTGGTGCAGACTGCCACCGCTATGGCTGGAACAACGGGTGCCGGAGTCCGGATGAGGCTTACACTATCATGATAACAAGTCATTTGCCTTTTCGTTAGCAGGTAATCCATCCGTGTGCCGCACCAGCAGTGTAAATAGAACAAATGAATAATCGGGTCAAAAGTAAATATTTTTTATTTATCAAACGGTGCGACACCTGATTTTTGTCCGGGGAGCTTCCGGGGATGGCTTATGGCAAGGGTTTAGCGGCCTCAGCCGTGAATTAACCGTTTATTGGCGATCAATCCCATTCATTCTTCAGCATGCTGTAAACCTCCAGGTCGAAATACCGGTCGGTATGGAACTCCCCGCTGCGTTCCACACCCTCAAAACCATACCCAAGTCTTTTAGGAATAGCAGAACTCCGGGTGTTCCCGATGGCCACCTTAATTTGTATTCTATTCATATTCATCGCCTGAAAACCGTATCCGGTCATTTTCCGGACGGTACGGGTCATAATACCCCGGCCCTGCATATTTTCTGCCAGCCAGTACCCGATTTCAGTCTTATGATTGATGGGGTCGATATCTTTGAATCCCGCCAATCCGGCAAATTCATGAAAGTACCAGATGGTAAACACCTCGTTCCGGGGTTGGTCTTTTTCTTCCAGCAACATCCGGATGTAGTTTTCAGTATCCGCTTTTGTTTGCGTCTGATCCACAAAGGGAAGCCACTGTCTTAAAAACTGCCGGTTCTGGCAGATGGTTTCAAATACCTCTTCCGCATCTTTTGTCCTGATTTTTCTGAGGACGATTTCCTGGTCTACAAGTATGGTTTGCATAGTATTTCCGGATTACGGGTCTACAAAGAGAGGGGCCGGTATTTCCACTCTTTGACAAATGTAGAAAAAGTGAATGGCAAAAAAAATCCGGCTGGTGGAAACAATTAGTTTGTATTTTTGCCCTCAAACAGGAATAGGATGAGCAGATATTTCAGATTAACCGTATTAGCCATATTGTTACTGTCGGGTTGTGCGGGAGCACAGCAGCGGCCGGTTGTGGAGATAACCACCGATTACGGGAAGATCCGTCTTGCCTTGTATGATGAAACGCCGCTTCACAGGGATAATTTTCTGAAGCTTGCGCGGGAGGGGTTTTACAACGGGGTCCTTTTCCACCGGGTAATTCATCATTTTATGATACAGGGAGGGGACCCGGCGTCTAAAGAGGCCAAGCCAGGAGATCGGTTGGGAAACGGGGGACCGGGATACACCATACCGGCAGAGTTCGTGCCCGCGTTATACCATAAAAAGGGAGCTCTGGCGGCAGCCCGTCTGGGCGACCAGGCTAATCCCCAGAAGGCCTCCAGCGGATCTCAGTTTTATATTGTCCACGGAAAAATCTGGCGCCCCGGGGAACTGGATACCCTGGAACAAAGAACCAATCTTTCCCTTCAGCAAAACATACTGCGGAGCGTGATCACACCCTATCAGGATGAACTTAACAAGTACCGGCAGGACAACAACCAGGAAGGGTTCAACGTGCGGGTAGCCCAACTGCAGGCAGTGGCCGACAGTCTGTTTGAGCTGGCACCCAAAACCCGGTTTACCGAACAGCAAAGGCAACTGTATACCACCATCGGGGGCTCTCCTCATTTGGACGGGGGATATACGGTTTTTGGAGAAGTCATCGAAGGACTGGAGGTAATCGATAAAATTGCAGCCGTCAAAACCGACCAGGCAAACCGTCCGCTGGAAGATATCCGTATGACCGTCAGGGTCATCGAATGACCCTAAAGTACGACTGCACTTTCAGGGAATCCGGTTGTCTGTTGGATACGCTGCAGAAGCAGGGAAAGGTAATCCCTGACGGGGTTAACCCTTAGGTCCCTTCATGCCGGTAATCCGGTTTTTAGCCGGGTGCGGAGATCAGTATAGTTTTTTCAACCCGACCAGGGCTTTCACTTCAGCCAGGGTTCTGACAGCAGAGGCGCGCGCTTTCTCCGCTCCCGAACGGGCTACCTGAGCCAGGTAACGGTCATTCGTCCTGATTTCAATGATCCTTTCCCGGATGGGCGTTGTAAAAGCAATGATATCTTCGGCCAGTTGCTTTTTCATATCCCCATACCGAATCCGGCAATTGTTGTATTGTTCCTCGTAATAACCCACCGTTTCTGATTTTGAAACGATTCCCATCAGGGTAAAGAGGTTCTGAATGGGTTCCGGTTTTGCCTGGTTTATGATAACCGGACCGCTGTCGGTTACCGCCCGCATTACCTTCTTACGGATTTCATCCGGTTCTTCATACAGGTAGATGCCATTTCCCTCCGATTTTCCCATTTTTCCGGAACCATCCAGTCCGGGGACTTTGATCATATCCTTTCCGTCAAAAGTAAAGGGATGTGGCAACGGGAACAAACGATGCCCGTACATGTGGTTGAACCGGGTGGCAAATTTGCGCGCCATTTCCAAATTTTGTTCCTGGTCTTTGCCGACCGGAACAAAATTGGCTTTGTGGATGATGATGTCGGAAGCCATCAGAACCGGGTAGGTCAGCAGCCCTGCATTGATATTGTCGGGATTCTGGCGGGCTTTTTCCTTGAACGACGTGGTGCGTTCCAGCTCCCCCAGGTAGGCATTCATATTCAGCAAGGTATACAACTCCACCACTTCCGGAACATCGCTCTGAATGAAAATGGTGGCGACCTCCGGGTCTATGCCGCAGGCCAGGTATTCCGCCAGTACCTGTTTGACACCGGACTGAAGGTTCTCTGGAGTCGGATGGGTGGTCAGGGAATGAAGATCCGCAATGAAAAAGTAGCAGTTGTAATCGTGCTGCATTTTCACAAAACTGCGCACCGCCCCGAAATAGTTGCCCAGATGAAGATTTCCTGTTGGCCGGATCCCGCTGACAACTGTTTTTTGAGTCTTTTTCTCACTCATCAAGGTCAATATAACTGAATTCGAAGTTCTTTACAGACGGCGCAAAAATAGAGTTACCTTTTCAAACTTCAAACTGCCTGCCCATATTTCTTGCCTGGCGGATGTCAATTGTGGTCCGGAAGGAAATTCCGGCTTCACGGGTGTAACATTTTCCGTGCAATCCCGTCGTATAGGCAACAATCGATGTTCAGGGCCCATGACCATTCGGGAATATAACCTGTCGGTCGATGCCTATGCCGACCGTCTGCTCCGCTTTGTCGTGAAAAGCGTGAAAGATGTCCATTTTGCCCAGGATATTGTCCAGGACTGCTATGAAAAACTGTGGAACAATGTGAACCGGGTGAATGGCGACAAAGTGAAGGCTTACCTTTTTACCACCGCCTATCACAGCCTGATTGACAGGCTCCGGAAAGAAAAGAGAATCCGGTATACCGACTCATTGACTGCTCCGGAAGCTTCGGCATCCGGTTATTACTCCGATGTACGTGAAATTATTGATGAGGCCGCAGACCGTTTGCCTGATATCCAGCGGCTGGTACTGATTTTGCGAGATTACGAAAGCTACACGTACGAAGAAATCGGGAACATGACAGGACTTAATGAATCGCAGGTAAAAGTATATATATACCGTGCAAGAGTCTTTCTGAAAAATTACATCCGAAGGTTGGATGTATTAGTGTAACGAAATGAATATCAACCGAGATAATTACGAAGCCTGGTTTTTGGATTTCCTCGACGGGAACCTGAACGGGAACCGGGTTGGTGAATTTCGGGAATTTCTTCGGCAGAACCCAGACCTGCAGGAGGAACTTCAGGAGTACGACCCGGTATACCTTGAAACAGTGGGGTTCAGTTTTCCCCACAAAGAAACGCTTTACCGGGAACCCCTTGATCAGGAAGAATATTTCGACCAGGTGGCTGTTGCATGGATGGAAGGGGACCTGGAGCCTGCTGAGGCTCTTCGTTTTGAGGAATATCTGCAAAGGCACCCCGGAAAACAAAAAGATGCGGATCTTTTCAGGCTGACCAGGCTGGCTCCTGACCAGCGGATCGTATTCCCCCGGAAAGCTGCCCTTTACCATCAACCGGCCATCAGGTTAATGATGACCTGGACGATGCGGGTAGCCGCTGTTTTGCTGGTGGCCGCACTGACCTATTCCGCTTATGAAATTTTTAAGGTCGTTCCGGACCCCGGCACCGAAGTAGCAGAAACCCGGTCTGAAACGCCAGAATCAACAAAGGAACCCGGAAAAATAGAAATTCCCGGGAATAGGGCGGAGTCAGGTCAGGCATCATCGGGATTGCCCGGAAATTCAACCCGGAAAAGCCCGGAAAATCGCCTTATGGCTGATAACAGGTCTGGGACGTCCATCACTTCACGGAGTTACCGCACCTCCCTCCTCCCCGCTTCCACCGGAACACAAATGGCATCATCCACAACAGAAATCATCCGGGAAAGGGAAGCGATACCTGCATCCATTCCGTTGAAAGAGGTGGCCCTGGAAGCTGCTAACGCACCGGTGATCCTGGCTTTGGTTGCCCCGGCAACGACTTCACCCCAGCCAGCGAAAGAACCACTTCTGGCTGACACTAAAACAGGTTACCGTCCGCTGAATGAAGTCCTTATGGAAAAAACAGGACTTGATGACCTCAGAAAACGCGTGGACAACCTCAGTATCAGCAAACTGACCCGCTTCGGCCTCAGGGTGGCAGCCACGGTTTCGAACAAAAAATTCAGGGTCGACACCAACAAAGAAGGGGAGATCATCGCTTATAACCTCGACACCCGGCTCCTTGGCCTGTCTATTCCCGTGAAAAAAGATTAGAGGATTGGAAGATAAGAATTTCGGACTGCTGAGACGATCTTGATAATCTGACCTTCTGATATTCTGATTTTCCCATTGTAACTTTTCATGAAGTGAGTCCGTCATACGGGCAACATTCAAATATCAGAAAACCATGAAGAAAATTGTTTTACTTTTTGCATCTATTCTTGCCCTGTACTTCGCTTCTGCCCAGGATACCACCCGTGTCAGGGTCAACGATAAAGAGGTGGCCAGGGTGATAGAGGACAGCGTCGCCACGCGGGTAAAAGTGATGGACAAGGATGTGGTCACGGTCATCGAAGACAGTGTGGGAACCCGTGTACGCGTGGGGGATGAAGGGGGCATCGAAGTGGTTACCAACAATACCGGCGATACTGTGAAGATCAGGATAGGCAGGCGGACCATCAAAGTGGTTGAGGGGGATGAAGGCACTTCCATCAAGACTTCCCGGGAATCGCGCGATCAGCAGGAAGACCCTGAAGAGAAGAAATTTCCGGGATCGTGGGCCGGAGTGGAATTCGGCGCCAACTTGCTGCATATGGAAAATTACGCTATGTATGCAAGTGCCGATCAGGGTTTTTTTGATATCGACACGCCGAAATCCATCTCCTTCAACCTGAACTTTGCCGAATTTGCCTTCAGCAACAAGCATAAAACAGTGGCACTGGTCACCGGCATGGGATTCAGTTTTATGGATTACCGGTTTGAGCCTGATATGGGAATCGCCAAAGATGAAACATCAGGAATGATTATACCTGTTGACCTTCCCGGGGAGCCCAAAAAATCAAAACTGTCGGTCTCCTATCTTACAGTTCCCATGATCCTGCAGGTGGCCACACCACTGAAGCGGAACCGTACCCCCCTTACCCTGGGGGCCGGGGTGATCGGTGGACTGAACATTGGTTCGCATACCAAGGTGAAATATCAGGATGCCAAGGAGAAAGATCGCCGCAATTTCAACATCAATCCGTTGAAATACGATCTGACAGGCCGTATCGGCATGGGCGACATCTCCCTTTTTGCAAACTGGGGCATGACTTCCCTCTTTAAAACGGACAAAGGCCCCGACATTAGGCCACTGACTGTGGGTTTGACCCTTAACATGAACTGATGGAAGCTTCCCGGAATTGAAACTCCGCGGCGGTGACCCGATGGAGAATCCGGTTCTGCAGAGGATTCCCTGATGTCTTGTTCACTTGCCCTTCGACAGAACCTGCGGGGATGCGCTTACCGGAATTCAGGCCCGTGAACCGAAGACCGCCGGCAGTCCGATGTGTGCTGCCGGTGGTCTTGCATACCCAAACTTCCGGTCAGGTGAACCATCTTTGGCATTTAAAACCTACATTTGCTTTATTAATGCAAATTCGTACCATGATGAGATTATTGCTGATCAGTAATTCAACGATGCCGGGGGAACCCTATCTGGATTATCCTAAAAATGTTATCGCCGGGTTCCTGGGAATCAGGCCGGTTAAGGCTTTGTTTCTGCCGTATGCAGCAGTCACTTTTTCGTACGATGCCTACGAAGAAAAGGTCAGGGAGCGTTTCCGGGAAATCGGCCATGATGTTGTAAGCATTCATCATTTTGAGGATCCGGTTACCGCTGTGCACGAAGCCGAAGCCATTGTGGTTGGAGGAGGGAATACCTGGCAGCTGGTTTGTCAGCTTCACCGGCACCACCTGGTCAACGCCATCCGGGAACGGGTGATGGGGGGCATTCCGTATATCGGGTGGAGTGCCGGCTCCAATGTAGCCTGCCCTACCCTGCGCACCACCAACGATATGCCTGTTGTGGATCCCGAAGGATTTGACACCATGAACCTGGTTCCCTTCCAGATAAACCCGCACTACCTGGATGCCAACCCGGAAGGTCATGCCGGTGAAACCCGGGAACAACGGATACTGGAATTCATTGAAATAAATCCCGGAATTTATGTGGCCGGCTTGAGGGAAGGATCAATATTGCTCCGGGAAGGACACCACCTGAAACTCATCGGAGACAAACCCTTAAGAGTATTTATCAAAGGAAAGGAACCGGCAGAATACCACCCGGAAGAGAATCTGGGGTTTCTGTTGGAGTGTCCGAAACCGGTTTGAATTGCCGGGTTCTGTCTGCGAAAAAACTTGCTCCCCCACCCTGTTTCGGATGGTGCCCATTTTCTAATTGCCTAACTTTGCAGAAAAATCGCGATGGAAATTTTTTCCGGCAGTTATTTTGCTCTCTTTGCCATCATTGCATTGGGCTACCTGTTAGGCAGGGTAAAAATCAGGGGGTTGTCGCTTGATGTTTCAGCAATCATTTTTGTGGCCTTGTTATTCGGACATTATGGTTATGTCATCCCCAAGGACTTTCAAAACTTTGGTTTGGTGCTGTTTATTTTCACCATTGGGGTACAGGCGGGTCCCGGATTTTTTGAATCGTTCAGGAAAGAAGGCCGGAAATTGGCTTTTTTCACAACGCTCCTTATTTTGACGGCAGCCCTTCTCACCATCCTGCTGGTAGCCGTTTCCGGGATTGATAAAAATATTGCCATTGGTTTGCTGACAGGTGCCCTGACCAGTACGCCCGGATTGGCAGCTGCCATCGACTATACCGGATCGCCTCTGGCCTCCATTGGGTATGGGGTCGCTTACCCATTCGGAGTGATCGGGGTTATTTTGTTTGTACGGTTGATGCCCCGACTGATGCGTCAAACGGTTCTGGAGGCAGAAGAGGAATTCAATGAACTGGTAGTTAAAGAGCACCCGGAGCTGGAAAAGAGAAATTTCAGGGTGGAGAATCCGAATGTCATTGGAAAAAGCATCGCTGAATTAAATATCAGGCATATGACCGAAGCGGTGGTTTCACGGGTCATGAGAGCAGAAACAGCCTTTACGCCCGAACCTGCGACCCTTCTTCAGGAGGGGGATATCATTAAGGCAGTAGGCTCTCCGGAATCCCTGGAACGGGTAAAGCTGCTCATCGGGCCGGAAACAGACCGGGAGATTCCGTTGGATCCTCATTACGATGTGCGGGCAGTGCTGGTTACCAACAAGCAAATTGTCAATAAAACCCTCGGACAGATTAACCTCCTGTCAACCTACGGGGCGACCATTACCCGGATCCGGCGGTCCGGGATTGACATATCGCCCACTCCCAGCTCCCGGATCCAGATGGGCGACAAACTGATGATCGCTGCCAGTAAAACCAATATGGCCCACGTGACGCGCATTTTTGGGGATGACGACAAACGCCTGTCGGATACCGATCTGCTGCCCGTAGCCATCGGAATCATCCTGGGCATCCTCGTCGGGGTGATACACCTGAGCTTTCCCGGTTTTGACTTCAGCCTGGGACTTACCGGAGGAGTGCTGATTGTGGCGTTGGTTTTAAGCCGCATAGGGAAAACGGGGCCTTTATTATGGTCGATGACCGGTGCAGCCAACAACCTGTTGCGCCAGTTGGGACTTGTTCTGTTTCTGGCTTCGGTGGGTACAGGTGCCGGCGCCCAGATTGCTGACATATTCCGGCAATATGGCTATAAACTGTTCGGACTGGGCGCCATCATTACCCTGGTGCCTATGTTCCTGTCGCTGTACCTTGGCAAATACCTTTACAAAATGAACCTGCTTACCTTGTTCGGCGCCATCACGGGAGGCATGACCAGCACCCCCGGACTGGCGGCAGCTGACTCTATGACCGATAGCAATGCCCACTCTATTGCCTATGCAACCGTCTACCCGGTTGCCATGGTGTTGCTTATCCTGGCTATACAACTCATCAACCTGCTGATATAATTTATTGATGGTGCGATGCATAACTTCCTGGTTCAAAAAGATAACGTATTGTATTATGCCAGTTAAACGTCATTTTTCCGTAATCATACTATTAACGATGGTAATTGCAGGTTGTTCAAGGCCGGAAGCCAGTCTTATTGTGTGCAACGCCACGGTGTACACCGTTGACTCACTTTTTACCAAAACCGGAAGCTTTGCTGTGGTAGAAGGGAAAATTGCGGCAACCGGAACCACCGGTGAAATCTTGTCCCGCTTTAAAACCGGAAACCTGGTTGATCTGCAGGGAAAATATGTTTATCCGGGATTTATAGATGCCCATGCGCATTTTTACGGGTACGGAATGAAGCTTCTGCGGTATGCCGACCTGGCAGGAAGCCGCAGCCAGCAAGAGGTTTATGACATTCTTCAGGAGCATTACCGCCAGCAGGGAGGAACCTGGCTGGTGGGCAGGGGTTGGGACCAAAACGACTGGCCGGAGAAGCAGTTTCCCGGCAAGGCAGAGCTGGACCGGCTTTTCCCGGATGTGGCTGTCTATCTGATCCGGGTTGACGGACATGCCGGATGGTGCAACTCCCAAGCCCTGACACTCGCCGGAGTTACGGCAGACACAAGAATTCCGGGCGGAGAAGTCTTGTTGAAAGAGGGGGAGCCCACGGGAATTCTTATTGACAATGCCATGGACCTGGTCTCATCGTTGCTGCCTTCACCCGACAGGGACCTCCGGATCAAAGCGTTGCTGGCAGCCCAGGAAAACTGCCTGAAAGCAGGACTTACTTCAGTTACGGATTGTGGTATTCCGCTGGATGTGATTCAGTTAATGGACAGCTTGCAACAACAAGGCCGGCTGAAAATCCGGATCAATGCCATGATCAACCCGGATAAGGAAATCCGGGATTATTTTGCCGTAAAGGGAAGCATCGAAAAAGAGCGGTTAAGGGTAAAAACCGTAAAGATCTATGCCGACGGGGCTTTGGGTTCCCGGGGAGCCCTTTTGCTGGAGCCCTACACCGACGACCCCGGCAACAGGGGATTACAGGTGGCCTCCCAGGAGTTTTACAATGAAATCTGCACCTGGGCTCTTCAAAACGACTTCCAGGTTTCGACCCACTGCATCGGAGACAGCGCCAACCGGTTGATGCTGCAGATGTATGCCGGATTTCTGGGTGGTGAGAACGACAAACGCTGGAGGATTGAGCACGCCCAGGTGATTCACCCGGACGACTTCAGCCTTTTTGCCCGTTATTCGGTAGTGCCTTCGGTACAGGCGACACACGCTACCAGCGACATGGAATGGGCCGTTGAGCGCCTTGGGCCAGGGCGAATACCCTTTGCTTATGCCTATCGTCTGCTGTTGCAACAAACAGGATGGATTCCCAATGGTACCGATTTTCCCATCGAAGAGATCTTCCCGTTGTATACCTTCTACGCATCAACTTTCCGTAAAGACCACCGGGGACAACCGGAAGAGGGTTTTCAACCCGAAAACAGACTAACCCGGGAGGAAGCTATCCGCTCCATGACCCTATGGGCAGCCCGCGCATCGTTTGAAGAAAATATAAAGGGAAGTCTCGAACCAGGAAAATGGGCCGACTTTGTGGTCCTGGATACCGACCTGCTGACCGCTTCCCCGGAAGAAATCCTGAACGCTACCATTCATTCCTCCTGGATTGCCGGTGAAAAGGTATTTTGACGGAAGATCCCTGTTGCGCGCTATTGCTTAAACAATCAGGGCCAGCATGATCTGGTCAGAAATCATGATTCCCCTTTTTGTAAGAAAAAGGGTCCCTTCCTTCATCAGCAAATGACCGCTTTCCAGATAGGTTTGAGATGCCTTACAAATCTGATTCCAGGCTTTCCCGCCCGACAGAAATTCAATATCGTCACGGGAAATTCCCCATTTTGTCCGTATCCGCGTAATCAGATACTCATTCAGTTTATCCTTGCCGGTAAGCAATTCCATGTCGAAACAGGTGGTTCCCTTTTCCATGGCATCCACATACCGGGGAAGGTCTGCACAGTTCCATTGCCTGGAAACCTTGTTGTAGGAGTGAGCAGACGGTCCCAGTCCCAGGTAGGGCGCCCCGAGCCAATAACCGCAATTGTGCCTGGAATAAGCCTGTTCGCGGGCAAAATTGGATATTTCATACTGTTCAAAACCGGCGTTTGAGGTTACATCCAGCAATATATCAAATTGTTTCAGACTCTCTGCCTCTGAAATCCCGGTTAACGCGCCCGAACCGAGTTTCCGGTAAAAGGGGGTGTCTTCGTGGAAAGTCAGGTGATAGGCTGAAATATGCTTCACGGGAAGAGCCACGGCACGCAGAAGCGTTTGCTCCCACCGGGCCGCAGACAACCCCGGCAATCCGTATATCAGGTCAATAGTAATATTTTGAAATCCGGCTTTACAGGCATTTTCCACCGACCTGACTGCCTGATCTGCAGTGTGCCGCCGGTTCATCATCGTAAGTAAACGGTCGTTAAAAGACTGGATTCCGATGCTGATGCGGTTAAATCCCGCTTCACGCAGCAAACGAAGGTTGTTTTCCTCCAAATCATCGGGATTGGCTTCCAGGGTTATCTCAACCTCCCCGTTTCCCAAAGAAAAAGTCCCGGCGATATCGGCCAGGAGAAGCTCTGCCTCTGCAGGAGAAAGGAACGAAGGAGTTCCTCCGCCGAAATATATGGTTTCCACCTTTTCTCCTTCCAGGTAAAGACAGCGTTGGTCTATCTCCTTTTTTACCGCGTTAAGGAATTCGGGTAACAGGGCAACAGAGGTGGTTCTGTAGAAATCGCAATAACCACACAAACTGCGGCAAAATGGAATATGTATATAGACACCAGCCACCTTTCGGATCTATGGATCGTACGGCATTGCCTCCCCGGATGGTTAGCCTATGAGAAGACAATCGTAATCACAGCTTTACCAGGTCTTCAAATTTTTCTATGTCGTCCGAAATTTTTTTCAACGATGTTTCCTGATAAAAAATTTCGGTTTGCCGCCTGAGTTCATCGTATTTAAAATGCACCGGACATAATGGTTTGCTGGGATCATGGGTTTTGCAGGGCCTCAGTCCGATCAGGCAATTGGTGAAGTACTCTTCGCCGTCTACGTTAATTACAATATCCCACAAGGAAATGTCTTCCGGTTGCTTGGAAAGGCTGAACCCCCCGTTGGGACCTTTGGTGGACACCAGTAATTTTTGTTTTACCAGATTTTGCAGAATTTTTCCCAGAAAGGGAGAAGAGATTCTCAGATCTTCAGAAATTTTCTTGATCCCAATGCGCTGGTCGTTCTGGTAATATTTAGCCAGATAGATAAGCGCCCTTAAGGCGTATTTGCATGTATTAGACAACATATTACTAATGATTGATGGTTATTCTGTTTTGATTAAAGGATTTGGTGGCAAATTTTCCCCTGGCAGTAATTTTATTCTCATCATCCTCCAGGGAATCGGCAAGATGCACCAAGGCATCGGTTTTTATGTCGAAAACATATTCTCCGGCCCCGGGAAAAGGGGAAGCTCTTTTAGCCCCTTGCCTGTAAACTTCCATGTACATTGACCTGTTGGTATCGGGAATGGCACGATTTTTCAGGTCAAATGCCCTTTCGGAATCCCTGATGAATATTTTATTTCTGTCAGTCACAGATCGTGTTTAACGGGATTTTATCCACTCTCCGCTGATGGCGCCCTCCCTCGAATGAGGTTTCCAAAAATACCGTGACGATGTCAATAGCTTCCTGGTCGGTGACAAATCTGCCCGGAATGGCGCATATATTGGCATCGTTGTGTTGTCTTGCCAACCTGGCAATCGCTTCATTCCAACAAACCGCCGACCGGATAGCCTGGTGCTTATTCGCAGTGATACTGATGCCCTGGCCTGTTCCGCAAAAAGTGACGCCTACGGTGTATTGCCCTTTACTGATGGCCCCGGCAATGGAATGGGCATAGTCGGGATAATCGCAACTTTCGTCCGAGTAGCAACCCAGGTCGGCATAAGCAATTCCAGATTTGTCAAAATATCGGATCACAGCTTGTTTTCGTGCAAAACCCGCATGATCGCAAGCCAAAGCAACAACGGAATTTTTCATGATCAGCAGTGATTACATTAAAACCACAGGTAGTATCCGATATCTTTTTAATAAAGATAAAGCAAAATTAATATATTTTACTTTTTTATCCTTTTTCTTCGGTAAATATTGTTATAAGCTCTTTTTTCTCCGCTTTATACAACAGAAAAAGGAAAGCCCCGATCAAAAATGTGTTGAGGGTATATTTCAGGGAAGGTTCCAGCCCGGAAGTAAAAAGGGAAGCAATGAAAACCAGGGTTCCTGTCAGAAAATGGAATCCGATTCTTTTCAGGTCGTAAGGAATTGGATAGTATTTCTGACCCCAGAAGAAATTAATGACCATCATAACGAAGAAACAGGAAAGTACTGCAAAGGCAGAGCCCATATAGCCGAATACAGGTATCAGGAGGATATTCAGTACCAGGGTAATGAATGCCCCGACCAGAGCAATGGCTGCTCCGTACCAGGTCTTATCCTTTAGCTTAAACCAGATAGACGCACTGAAAAAGACACCGAAAAACAATTCGGCAAGTAAAATTAGGGGGACAACTTTCAGGCCTTCATGATATTTACTATCGATTAAAAACTTTATAATATCCAGATACAGGATCATTCCCAGGAAAATAATGATTCCTGAGATAATAAAATACTTCATAACGATGGCATAGATTCCGGGGTCCTCTTTGGATCCGGAAGAACCCCGGGAAAAGAAAAACGGCTCGAAAGCATACCGGAAAGCCTGAATAAACATATTCATCAGGACAGCGAGTTTATAATTTGCGCCGTAAATTCCCAGCTGGAACATTGGATTTTGATCTTCCGGGATTAAAAAGGGAATCAGAATTTTGTCGATATTCTGGTTGATCATGCCAGCCAATCCGATAACCAGGATGGGAAATGAGTAAGAAAGTATTTGAAAAAGAAGTTTTTTTTCAAATTTCAGTTTTACAGTAAGAATTTCACGGCTTAATAAGAGAAGGGTAGAGACAGAAGCCAGGAGGTTTGCTACAAACACATATCCTACCCCCAGGCCGGGATGGTATAGTATTTCTGTCGGCAAGCCGGGATAGTTTTTTTGTAACCAGGGACAAACTGAGAGAAAAAAGAGGTTGAACCCGATATTAAGGGCGATATTCACCATTTTAATTGCAGCAAATTTCACGGGTCGGTTTTGGAGCCGCAGCCGCGCAAAAGGAATGGCCGTAAAAGCATCGATCGCGACTGTCAGAGCCAGCCACCACAGGTATTCCGGATGGTTTCCATACTGAATGGCTGAGGCTATGTCATTTTTAAAAACACCAACCACAACCAGAAAGAGCAAAGTGGTTGAAAAAAGGGAGATCATGGAAGTAGAATAGACCCTGTCGGCATCTTCCTTCTTGCTGGCAAACCGGAAAAAACCTGTTTCCAGGCCATAGGTCAGCATAATAAGGGCAAAAGCCACATAAGAATACAAATTGCTGACAATTCCATACTCCTCCGGGTTGAAAATACCGGTATGATATGGAACCAACCACCAGTTCAAAAAGCGGCCGACAATGCTGCTTACCCCGTAAATCGCAGTATCACCCACTATTTTACGAAAAGGGTTCACTTTCGGTTTTTTCAGCAAAGATAGAATTCAATCGATAACCGGAGAATGAAACCGTTGGTTATTCCTCTTTCTCAAAACAAACAGACTGTACTTTGCATAAAGCGCTGATATTAAGCCAAAGAACATTATTCGTGCCCGGTTCATCTTTTCACTGAAGAATCCGGGTAAGGGTGATGATAAAAAGTTAATTTTGCTTTTGTCATAGAGATTCATGGTCGGAAATTGCCGTGGTAATATTATTCTGACTAATTGAATGTCATTGACTAATTTTAATTATTGGACATATTGTTATAAACAACTTATATGTAAGTTTATAATAATCAAATAATTATATATATTTTTATCCTGTACTTGGATTGTTTTTTAAACGTAAATACATACGAGTGAAACGAGCATGGCGAGCCAGCCACACTTGTGTGCCGAAGCACTTCGGTGCGCAGGTACAAAAGTTGATGAATCTATTTCCCATGCGAGTTACACGGAAATGAAAAGCTGAATGAACCATTCAACTACATATGATTGAATATATGAACATTAATATAAATATATACGAGTGAAAATGTCATCGCCACTGGTTTATGTTTTATTTCTGGTAACGGTTGTCGTGTCGTGCCACGGTAAAACGGAAAGTTCAAGGAAACCGGTTTCTCTAATAACCCTGGAACCGGAACAAAAGAATTTTTCGTTGGGACAGTCGGTAACCGTCCATGTTTTGACAAAAACCAAGCGGGGGGCATTGAAAAAAACAGATGTCTATTTAAACAATACATTGCTGGCATCGGGTACTGAAGCCGAATTCCATATGGTTATTGCCTCTCTGGAAGAAACCGGTATCAATACCCTGAAGGTCGTTGCAGAAAACAACGATGGGATTTCTTCTTCCCGTTTAAGGAATTTCACTGTTTTGTCTGATATAAGGCCAAAACAATATTCTTACAAATTGATAAGGGAATATGATCATTCTCCAGACTTTTTTACCCAGGGGCTGGAATACCGTGACGGGTTCTTGTATGAAGGAACGGGCGAACACGGTAAATCGGCTCTATACAGGCTCGACCTGTCTGCCGGGAAAATTCTGAACCGGGTTGGTCTGGATGACGCATATTTTGGTGAAGGCATAACGGTAATGGGCGACAGAATTTTTCAGCTGACCTATAAAAACAGAATTGGATTTGTTTATAACCGTTCGGATTTTGCATTAGTGGACAGTTTCCGGTTTCTTCCGGAAGAAGGATGGGGATTAACCAATGATGGAAAGAGTCTGATTATGAGCGATGGTACCGGAACATTGACGTGGATGAGTCCGGATGATTTTTCGGTACAAAAAAAAGTCCAGGTAGCAGATAATGAAAGAGTATTCCAATTTTTAAACGAACTGGAATATGACAACGGCACCCTTTGGGCCAATGTATGGACAACCGATAGAATTGTACACATTGATCCGCAAAAGGGAACGATAATAGGTTACCTTGATCTGCGCGGAATATTGGGGATTATGGATGCCAATCAATCTGCCGGGATAGACGTACTGAACGGAATTGCTTTGTTGCCGTCTTCCGGCCATTTGCTGATCACAGGCAAACGGTGGCCAAAGATGTACGAAATTCAGGTGGAATTTTGAAATACCCGGGACTATTACGGGGATCAATGTGCACAGTGGAAATCAAAACAGGGTAGGGTAATCACCTAATCTGTTTTTACCTAAGTGTTTATAAGCCAAATCCGTAACTTCTCTTCCCCGGGGTGTGCGCTTCATAAAACCTTCCTTGATCAGGTAAGGTTCGTATACTTCCTCAATTGTTCCTGCTTCTTCTCCAACAGCCGTTGAAATGGTGGATATGCCAACCGGACCTCCCTTGAATTTGTCAATGATGGTGATTAATATCCGGTTATCCATTTCATCAAGTCCGTATTTATCAATATTCAGAGCTTCCAGGGCATACCTGGTAATAGCGAGGTCAATTTTCCCTGAACCTTTGACCTGGGCAAAATCTCTGACTCTTCGAAGCAGAGCATTGACAATACGGGGAGTTCCCCGGCTTCTTGAAGCTATTTCAATGGCTGCAGAATCTTCAATAATAACATTTAATATTGCAGCAGATCGCCTGGCAATGGATGTAAGAACATCCACATCATAATATTCCAGATGAAATTTGATTCCGAACCGGGCCCTTAAAGGTGCTGTAAGGAGTCCTGACCTGGTAGTGGCCCCCACTAAGGTAAAAGGATTTAATTCGAGTTGGATAGAACGTGCACCGGGACCCTTATCAATGAGTATATCAATTTTGTAATCTTCCATGGCAGAATAGAGATACTCTTCCACAACCGGCGATAAACGGTGAATTTCGTCGATAAAAAGGAGATCCCGGGGTTCAAGGTTGGTTAGGATTCCAGCAAGATCTCCGGGCTTGTCAAGAACAGGTCCTGAGGTTACTTTCATATTTACCCCCATTTCGTGAGCAATGATGCTTGATAAGGTTGTTTTTCCAAGACCGGGTGGACCATGCAGCAAGACATGGTCCAACGACTCTCCTCTTAATCTCGCTGCCTTGACAAAAATTTTAAGATTTTCAACTGCTTTATTTTGACCTTTGAATTCACTGAAGGTCACAGGCCTTAGCTGATTGTCAAACTCCTTATCCTTTTCAGAATACCCTGTACTCCTGATGTCAAAAAAATCTTCCATCCCCGCCACTTTATTACATACCGATGTGTAAACTTTCAAAGATAAGATCCAGTTTTACCATATCAAAAGGTTTGGTTAAATATCCATCCATCCCACTCAGGAAACATCGTTCCATCTCATTATCCAATGTGTTGGCAGTCAGAGCAATAATATAAGTCTTCTTATTCTGGTATTTTTCCTTCTCTATCAT
The DNA here is from genome assembly GCA_964650525.1 of uncultured Prolixibacteraceae bacterium. Lineage (GTDB taxonomy): Bacteria > Bacteroidota > Bacteroidia > Bacteroidales > Prolixibacteraceae > UBA1413. The sequence goes on along the minus strand of CAZYUA010000020.1, from coordinate 61,334 downwards.
TCTGATCCGCATGGAAGTCTCATATCCTGTCATTCCCGGTAACATCAAATCCATCAGGATGACTTCGAACCATTCCTGTGCATACTTTTCCACTGCATCCTCACCTGAACCAGACAAATCCAGACTGTAATTGTTCTTTTTAAGATGGAAAGACAAAATTTTCTGATTAAGAACATTGTCTTCCACTAACAGTATATGCATATATCTTTTTATTTATAAAATAAAACTATGCGTATGATACTACACTGTTAATAGTGTTAATAAAAATAAATCAAGTTTTACGCACAACCAATCAACAAATTAATAACCATAATTATTACAAAACTCAATAGATAATTATCATATAATCAATGGTTTATAATAGAATTTAACAAATTTTATACGATGGTTGATAAATGTTTATGAATGATAGTGGAGTAAGAAAAGAGGTTTATTAATTGATAGAAAATGGTGTGTTTATTTTAATGCATCAAATAAAAAATTTTTCTATAAAAATAAACAGGGAAAAAGCAAAATAATCAGCTTAAAGAAATTCATTTTTTTGAGGTATTTTTGAACAGATTATCTGAATAGATTCAACTTGTATCTAATTGGATTATTGTAAATTATAAAAATATGAGTAATGATTTCAACATACTGGAAACAAAGTTAGAAAAATTCAGGAGAAAGTATTTATTGATAGATTTTTTACGGGGGTTGATTGTCGTTACTATCTTATTTATAGTTATTTATCTTGTTTTGAATTTTTTGGAATACAAAATTTTCATGCCCTCTGCATGGAGAAAGATTGGTTTTCTTACTTCTGTCGGATTTTTAGGTCTTGCTTCTCTGCGATTTATACTATATCCGGCTCTGCAATTATCAGGAATACTGGGTTTATTAGATAACAGAAAAGTATCAGCGATCATTAAATCGATGATGCCGGAGGTTAAAGACAGAATCATTAATGCCATTGAATTGCATGAAATGAACGACCTGCAATATTCCGGAGCAATACAGGCTGCTGCGGTATCGCAGAAAGTGAGGGAACTGAATTTTTTCAATTTTTCTGATGCAATCAGTCTGAAAAATCTGAAAACGCTTTTTATATACTTCGTTCTGAGTTTTGGCTCTGTTCTTATTTTGTACTTCATTGACAAATCTTTTATTCTGGAACCTGGAAACAGAATCATTCACTATAATCAGGAATATATTAAACCGGCTCCATTTCTATATATTATTAATAATAAAGAGCTTAATGTAAGGAAAGGTAGCGATTTCAAACTCCAAGCCAGATGTGAAGGAGACGAAATACCCAGTATTTTATACATCAATATCGGAGGAAATCATTTTTTGATGAAGCCACAGGAAAAAGGATTTTTTGAGTTTGATTTTTCTGCTGTATTGAATGATGTGGAATTTTATCTTACTGATTTGAAGTACAATTCATCAGTATACCTCTTACAGGTAATTCCTGTGCCTGTGGTGAATAGTTTTACCATAATCGTTGAACCCCCTGCCTATACTGCTTTGGAAAAGCGACTTTCAGAGAATATCGGGGACATGAGAATTCCTGCCGGAAGTAAGGTAAGCTGGAATTTTGAATGTTACGATACCGATTCGCTGAAATTGTTCGTTGATCAACAGAAAAGCCTGATGGCTGAAAAAACGGGAAGAGAGAAATTTTCGGTTTCAGAGTTTTTTTATTCCAGACAAACTTATGGGATACTTGTAAAAAATATAAAGACCGAATTCGAAAACATCATGAATTTTTCTATCGATGTTATTGAGGATTTTTTTCCGGAAATATCAGTGATTCAGGTGCAAGATTCCGTAAAACTTACAAGGTTTTATTTCAAAGGGCAGATACGGGATGATTATGGGTTTACCCGGCTGAATTTTCATGTAAACATTGATCAGGAGGATTCTGCATTTTCTATACCTGTAGTACCCTATCTTACTGATCAGGAATTTTATTATTCTGTTGATTTTAAAGATTTTAACGTTACAGATAAGACCCTCCACTATTATTTTTCAGTTACAGATAACGATAAGGTAAACAATCCCAAAACATCCACATCGGAGAGCTTTTCTATGGTTTTTCCCGGCAGGCAGGAAATCAATGAAATGGTTGGTAAAAAGTTTGAGGATATAGAGAACATGATAAGGGAGAGTCAGGAACTGGCCAATAATTTGAAATCAGATATCAAGGATCTGCAGATAAAAAATCTTAACAGCAAGCTTACCGATTGGGAAAAATCGCAAATGGTAAACGACATTGTGGAAAAGAAGAACGATATTGAGCGAATGCTTGATAAGATTGAAAAGATGAATCAAAATTACAATAATGTACAGAACACTTTTCAGCAGGAAAACTCTGATTTGATGAAAAAACAGGAGTTGATAAAGGAGTTGATGGATGATGTAATGACTGATGAATTGAAGAAGTTATTGGAAGAATTTGCAGAGTTGGCAGAAAAATTCAACAGTTCCCAATTAAATGATCTGAATAAAAGGATGGATATTTCTATGGATGACCTGTCAAAACAGCTTGACAGAAACCTTGAAATGTTGCGAAAGATGAAAATTGAACAGGATTTAGAGAATCTGATAGAACGGGTGGAGGAAGTGCAACAGCGACAGGAGAAAAGTGCTGAAGACATTCTTAACGACAAGAATTTTGCATTACAGCGGGAGCTCACAGACAAGGACAAAAAGGAAACGGAGTTGATCAGGGAAGATTTGAAGAAATTAAACGAAGCAAATGCAAAGCTCAAAAAGCCGATGGTATTGGATGATTTTGAGGATGAGACAGGAGAAATACTTAAAAATATGGATAATACGGGAATAGAATTGGACAAGAAGAATTCCCGGAACTCCTCGAAGAGCATGAAGGAAACCTCAGATATGCTAAAAAGTCTGGCTTTTGCGATGAAGCAAATGCTCGATGCTAACAGGATGCAGGAAAATGCAGAGAACATAGAAACCCTTCAGCAGATATTAACCAATTTGGTTTTTCTGTCTTTTGAACAGGAAAGAATTCTGGTGGAGACCTCCTCGGTACCTCCCAATGATCCGGTTTTAAGACTATTGACCAGGGATCAGAGAAAACTTGAAGTTCAGAGTAAGGTAGTAAAAGATAGTTTATATGCCTTGGCCAACAGAGCACCCCAAATTGGAAATGTGGTGAATAACGAATTAATGGCCCTGGAATTGAGCTTGTCCAGGTCAGGAGAATTGATGGGCGAAGCCCTCTTCTCGCAGGCGGGCACTCACCAGCAATTGGCTTTAACCTCCGTCAACAATCTGGCACTACTGTTAAGTGAAGCGCTGCGAAGCATGGAAGAGGAGCAGGCGAATGCAACTCCGGGAGATGAAAACTGCCAGAGTGGCAAAAAGGGAAATATGGGAAAACTAAAAAGCCAGTCAGACAACCTGAGAAATCAGTTGCAAAAGATGATTGATCAGATGAAAAGCGGAAAAAATATGGGCCGTGAATTCAGTCAATCCCTTATGGAGCATGAAATGATGCAGCAAATGCTCAGGGAAATGATGAACAACGGAAGCGTTGGAAGTGATGCCAGAAAACAACTGCAACAAATTGATCAACTACTTGAAAGGAACAGGAAGGAATTGATGAATAAGAACATTAACCAGCAGATGATTCAACGGCAGCATGAAATTCTTACCCGGTTACTGGAAGCGGAAAAATCAGAAAGAGAAAGGGATTTGGATAACAAAAGGGAATCGAATACGGCGGATGAGGAATTTTACAGCAATCCTGCAAAATTGTTTGAAAAAACGCCGGACAAGAAAATTACCATTGAAAACATACAGCGCAACAGTTTGAATCTCACCAATTTTTACCAGGATAAGTACCGGAGTTATGTTGAAAGAATCACTCAGGACCGGCAGGAATAGTTTCAGAAACCGGATCGAATTGGTAACCACACCGGAAACTTTTTACGTTGGTAATAAGAGGATGGTTGAAACCCCGTATTGGGTAAAGAATTATGAGTAAAATTTATTTCTTTTTTGAAGACATTCATGAAATCAGATTCCGGCGGAAGCTGGTATCTGGTTTTATCCGGAATATCATTAAAGAAGAAGGGTTTGAATGCGGCGATATCAACATCATATTTTGCAGCGATGCTTTTTTGCATACCATCAACGTAGAATTTCTCCATCACGATTATTTTACGGATATAGTAACCTTTGATACCTCCGTGGAGGGGGTAATTTCCGGGGAATTGTACATCAGCCTGGAAAGAGTAAGGGAGAACGCTGCCAACTACTCAGTAACATTCAGGGAGGAGATGATCAGGGTCATGGTTCATGGTATTCTGCACCTGACAGGATACGATGATCGGTGTGAAGAAGAACAGGTTTTCATGCGGGCAGGAGAAGATCGTTATATAGACCGGTTTCGGTTAATCGGGGAGCAATAATGTTTGGTTGTTACGATGTCATTGTGGTAGGAGGGGGGCATGCCGGATGTGAAGCCGCTGCTGCTGCGTCCAATCTGGGTTCGACGACCCTGTTGATTACCATGGACATGACCAAATATGCACAGATGTCGTGTAATCCGGCCATTGGAGGAATAGCCAAAGGGCAGATTGTACGGGAAATTGATGCTTTGGGGGGCTTTACAGGCATCGTAACTGATGAAACGACGATACAATTCAGGTTATTAAACCGGTCTAAAGGACCTGCCATGTGGAGCCCCAGGAGCCAGAATGACCGGATGCGTTTTTCAGAAACATGGAGGCGTTATCTGGAGAGTCTCAGGAATCTTGATTTGTGGCAGGATACGGTTGTTGGACTGATCCTGAAAAAGGGCAGGGTGGAAGGTGTAAGAACGCTGACAGGTGCCGAAATAAAGGCCAGAACAGTAATTCTTACCAATGGAACGTTTCTGAATGGTCTGATGCACATAGGCAAGGAGCAAATCAAAGGGGGGAGGGCAGGTGAGCAGGCTTCTTATCACATCACCAGACAGTTGCAAAAAGCAGGATTTAAAGCGGGAAGGCTTAAAACCGGAACTCCCGTTAGGATTGATGGAAAAACCATTAATTTTCAAGAACTTGTTGAACAAAAGGGAGACGAAGGGCCCTACAAATTTTCCTATCTTCCGGAGATAAAACCGTTGCTGAAGCAGAAGTCATGCTGGATTACCTATACCAACAGGGATGTACACAGAATTCTGGAATCCGGATTTAAAGATTCTCCGTTGTATAATGGTACCATACAAAGTACAGGCCCGCGTTATTGTCCAAGCATAGAATCCAAGCTGGTCACTTTCAGTGGTAAGGATCAGCATCAGTTATTTCTCGAACCGGAAGGAGAACAGACGGGCGAGTATTACCTGAACGGGTTTTCCTCTTCGTTACCCTGGGAGGTTCAATATTCCGCTTTACGGCAAATTCCGGGTTTGCGTCAGGCTAAGATCTACCGGCCAGGATATGCTATTGAATATGATTATTTTGATCCAACGGGTTTGTATATCACGCTTGAAACCAAAAAAATCAGAAATCTTTATTTTGCGGGACAGATCAATGGGACGACAGGATACGAAGAAGCTGCTGCACAGGGAATTATTGCAGGCATTAATGCTCATCTGCGGGTTCACGACAGTAGCAGGGATTTTACTTTGGGCAGGGACGAAGCGTATATCGGTGTATTGATTGACGATCTTGTAACCAAAGGGGTTGATGAGCCCTACAGGATGTTTACGAGCAGGGCGGAATTCCGTATTTTGTTAAGACAAGACAATGCAGATGAGCGGTTGACAGAAAAATCGTATAACCTGGGGCTTGCGTCCTATGAGCGGAAGCAATTGCTGGATGAAAAGAACTCTTTTTCGGAAAAGATTTTGGGGTACCTCAAAGAATTTGGCGTTAAACAGCAGTATATCAACGATTTATTAAAATTAAAGGAGAGCGCACCCATTCAGAATACGGTTCGGTTACACGACTTGCTGTTGAGGCCGCAGCTTACAATATTTGAGTTACTGGGGCAATTAGAGCCCTTTCAACGATTTGTAGAGAGCCTGCCATTGGGAGGGCGTTATCATGAGATTCTTGAATCGGTGGAAATACAGGTAAAATATGCTGGTTATATTTCAAGGGAACGCAATTTGGCTGACAAGATGGGAAGATTGGAACACCTGGAGATACGGGGAAAATTTGAGTATGATCGGTTGTTGTCACTTTCAACGGAAGCAAGGCAGAAGCTTACAGCCGTAAATCCGGCAACCATCGGGCAGGCAGCGAGAATACCGGGCGTTTCGCCCTCCGACATTCATGTTTTACTGATTCTGCTGGGACGCTAATTGTTCCACGTGGAACAAAATCATATCATCATGGATCTAAAAAGACACATAAGAGAAATTCCGGATTTTCCCCATGCGGGAATAAATTTCAAGGATATCACCACGTTGCTGAGGGATCCGGACGCCCTGCGCTTTGTGGTGGATGCCATCCGCAACCGGTTTGCAGAGGCAGGGATTACCAAAATCGTGTCGCTCGAGTCGAGAGGGTTTATTGTAGGGGGAGCCCTGGCCTACCTTCTGGGTGCGGGTTTTGTTCCCATCCGCAAGGCCGGAAAACTGCCGGCCGAAACCCATTCCGTTTCCTATCAGCTGGAGTATGGAACGGACTGCATTGAAATTCACCAGGATGCCTTAGGGAAAGAAGACATTGTTTTGATTCACGACGACCTGCTGGCCACAGGAGGCACGGCACTCGCCGCTCTGGATCTCGTTGCCAAATCGGGAGTAAAAAAAACCTATCTGAGCTTTATTTGTGATCTCTCCTTTATCCAAACCCCTTCCAAGGTGAAAATCATGGAGTACCTGCCCCACATCCTTGTTCGTTATCAATAGATTTGGCTGTGTCACCACTCTATACCAGCCCCTATACCGCCAGTCTGAAGGCAGTGGTATCCTTATTGCCGGAAGAGCCTGGTATATACCAGTATTTCGACCTGTCGGGAACCATTATTTATATCGGGAAAGCCAAAAACCTCAGGAAACGGGTCTCCTCCTACTTTTCCAAAACCCCTGAAAACCGAAAAACCGCCCTGCTGGTAAGAAATATCGCTTCCATCCAGCACCTGGTGGTTGATTCGGAAGAAGATGCCTTATTGCTGGAAAACAACCTGATCAAGAAATACAAGCCACGATACAACATACGACTGAAAGACGATAAGACCTACCCATGGATATGCATAAAGAGGGAGCGGTTTCCGCGGGTCTTCAAAACCAGGCAGGTTGTTCGCGACGGATCTGAATATTTTGGTCCGTTTACATCGTGGCTGACTGTAACCACTCTGCTGGAGCTGTTTCAAAAGTTGTACCGGCTTAGAACCTGTAAATACCGGCTCTCAGCAGAGAACATAGCAAAAGGCTCTATCCGTTTGTGCCTGGAATACCATATTGGCAATTGCAGCGGACCCTGCGAGCAGATGGTAAGCGAGGCCGAGTACACCCAGGCGATTACAGAAATCAGGGATATTCTGAAAGGAAATATCAGCGGGGTGATTCGGCAGCTGAAACAAGTTATGCGTCAATATGCTGCCGGATACCGGTATGAGGAGGCCCAGATCATCAAAGAAAAAATGTCAGCCCTCGAAAAATACAACAGCAAATCTACTGTAGTCAGCAATACCATTACCGACGTTGATGTTTACTCCATCGACTCAGTTGAAAAACTAGCCATCGTAAACTACCTGAAAATTATCAGGGGCGCCATTGTCCAGACCTATAGTATGGAATTGAAGAAACAGCTTGACGAATCGGACCAGGATCTTTTGGTTATGGGTATTGTGGAAATCAGACAGAAGATCTACAGCAACGCCCGGGAAATATTGGTCCCGTTTAAACCCGATTTTACGCTCAGGAATGTAAAATTCCATGTTCCCCAAAAAGGTGATAAGTTGAAGCTGTTGGAATTGTCTTACCGGAATGCCAGAAATCTGCGGATAGAGAAGGAAAATGAAACCAGGATCACCGGGGACACCCACTCACGAAGCCGTATTCTCGATACTCTTCGTAAGGATCTTCAAATGAAAGAGATACCCGTACGAATTGAATGCTTCGACAACAGTAACCTTCAGGGATCCCATCCTGTTGCTGCCTGTGTGGTCTTCCTTGACGGCAAACCAGCCAAAAAGGAATACCGTCATTTCAACATAAAAAGCGTAACGGGAGCCAACGATTATGCCTCCATGGATGAAATTATTACCCGGCGTTACAGCCGTTTGTTGTCCGAACAGGCCGAACTGCCTCAGCTGATTGTTATCGATGGGGGCAAAGGGCAGCTTTCTTCTGCCACAAAAGCGCTTGAAAGGCTCGATTTAAGAGGGAAAATTACTATTATCGGTATTGCCAAAAGATTGGAAGAAATCTATTTTCCCGACGATCAGATCCCTTTATTCCTGGATAAAAAGTCGGAGTCGCTGAAACTCATTCAACACCTCAGGGATGAAGCCCACCGTTTTGGAATCACGTTCCATCGGCTGAAACGTTCATCCGGAATGTTGCAATCAGAATTAACTACCATAACCGGAATTGGCGAATCAACGGCTAACCGGCTATTGAGAACCTTCAAGTCGGTTGCCCATATCAGGAGTCTTCCGCTTAAAGAGCTGGCTGCAGATATCGGGGAATACCGGGCAAAATTGGTTTATGACCATTTTCATCCCTCAGGAATCCAGAACAGAGATCAGGCAATATAGTTATATGTTTGTAAAAAACAGATATACAAACACATATGGTCTGAATAACATAATGTTTCAAGGAAGAGGGCTCTCCTCATCCTGTGCATGAAGGGAAGGCCGATCGGGATCTTTCTCAGGCTATGGTCGGCATTTCCGGTAATTTTTTTCATTTTGGGATAACCGGGTTTACCATGCAGGCCGGTATTTCTGGTCCGTCTCCAGCAGTCCGAGATAACTGACAAACCGCGACCTGGCAATTTGGCCTTGTTCGACCGCTGTTTTTACGGCACACCCGGGTTCATGGGTATGAGAACAGTTGTTATACTGGCATCCGGACGAGATTCGGAAAATTTCCCTGAAATAGTGAGAGATTTCCCAGGGTTCCATTTCCAGCATTCCAAAAGCCTTTATTCCGGGTGTATCGATGATAAAGCCCCCGAAGTCCAGTTCAAAGAGTTCGGTAAATGTAGTGGTATGCTTGCCTTTCTCATGATAGTCGGAAATCTTTTGTGTTTTCAGTTGAAGACCCGGTTGAAGGGCATTAATGAGGCTTGATTTTCCCACGCCGCTATGACCGCTGATAACGCTGATTTTGTTATTCATTGCCTTTCGAAGATCCTCTATCCCTTCGGAGAGCGTCACAGAAGTTAGCAGGCAATGGTAGCCAATGCTGGTATACAGGCCAACCAGTGATTCCAGTGTGGATTTTTGTTTCTTATTGTACAGGTCGGTTTTGTTGAAGACAAGCACTACCGGGATCCTGTAAGCCTCAGCCGATGCCAGGTACCGGTCGATAAAAGTGGTGGTGGTAACCGGACGGTCGATGGTGACGACAAGGATGGCCTGGCCGATATTGGAGGCAATGACATGGGCTTGTTTTGAGAGGTTCTGGGATTTTCTGATGATGTAGTTTTTCCTTTCCTCCACCGAGTGGATCAATCCGAGCTTAAAAGTTTGGCCGGAGTTATCCTTTTCGAGGAATTCAAATACCACACGGTCACCGACGGCTACAGGATTGGTGGTGTCTAATTCTTTGATTCTCAGGTTTCCCTTAATCTTGCACACATATATTTCTCCTGTATCATCCTTGACGGTATACCAGCTGCCGGTAGATTTTATGACCAATCCTTTTTTCAAGGCCCAAACAGGTATCGGTTGTTTAATCCCAGTTCAGGATGATTTTTCCACTGTTTCCGGATTCCATAATATCAAAGGCTTTCTGGAAGTCAGTTGAAGGAAAACGGTGGGTGATGATGCCGGAAATATCGAGTCCGGTCAGGAGCATCATTTCCATCTGGTACCAGGTTTCGTACATTTCGCGGCCATAGATTCCTTTAAGGGTAAGGCCTTTGAAAATCAATTTGCTCCAGTTGATTTGGGTTGTAGAAGGCAGTAGCCCGAGGAGACTGATTTTGCCGCCGTTATACATATTGTTGACCATATCGTTGAAGGCGACGGGTGAACCGGAGCATTCGAGTCCGACGTCAAAACCGCCCACCATATGCAGGGTTTTCATTTGTTCCTTGAGGTTTTCCCGGGCAGGGTCAATAACGAGTGTCGCCCCCATTTTGTGCGCCAGGTCGCGGCGATAGGGACTCAGGTCCGTTCCGACCACATTTCTGGCACCTGCAAATTTACAGATAGCAGCAGCCATTGCGCCGATGGGACCCCCGATGCCGGTAATCAGCACATCTTCTCCCAGCAAAGGGAAAGAAAGGGCCGTATGCGTTGCATTGCCCAATGGATCCATGATTGCGAGAATTTCGTCGGGAATGCGGGAATCGATCTGAAGGACATTTTTGGCTGGAACGGCGAGGTATTCAGCAAAGCCACCGTCACGGCTGACGCCGATTCCTATGGTGTTGGTGCAGATATGTTGCCTTCCGCGCCGGCAGTTCCTGCAATAACCACAGGCTATGTGACCTTCCACAGTAACCCTTTCACCGGTTCTTACCTTGTCTACTTCTGAACCCACTTCCACAACGGTACCCATATACTCATGACCTATGATGACCGGAGTATGGATCGCTTCCTGTGCCCAGGCATCCCATTTGTAAATGTGAAGGTCTGTTCCGCAAATAGCTGATTTGCTGATTTTTATCAATACATCATTGGGTCCGGGAACAGGGATGGGAACGTCCTCCATCCAGAGGCCTCTTTCAGGTTTGCTTTTAACCAATGCTTTCACGCTGCTTGAATTTTGTTGTTTGTGCGTTGTATTTCTTTCCTAATCCCGACGCAGGCAATGACATCCGGGAAAACTGGCAGAATCTTCATAACCAGTAAGTTGTTTGGTAACCAACCAGATAACCGCTGCGAAAGATACGATAAAAAAAATCACGATAGGTACTTTCCGTTGGTTTCCACCTGTCGATCCCGAGAGACTATTCCCTGATCCCTGGTTGGATATGAAGTTTTTTGCCCGATATCAGGGTTACTGGATACCAGGCTGCAAGGAAACCGATCAGAAGGACGACAAAAAGGATAAATGCCAAATCCGGTATCTGGATTTTTACAGGATAGGCGGATATCACAAAAGAACCTTCGCCCGGCAGGGAGATCAGCCCGAAATGGATTTGCAGCCAGCAGACTAAGATTCCCAGCATTAATCCTGCAAGAGAGCCGACAATCGAGATCAGCCAACCTTCCAGTAAAAAAATCCGGCGGATCAGACGGGCATCGGCTCCCATACTGCGCAGGATGTTGATGTCTTCCTTCTTATCCAGGATGAGCAGGGACAGGCTCCCGAGGATGTTAAAAGAGGCAATCACCAGGATAAAAGCCAAAATCAGATAGGTTGCCCATTTTTCTGATTGCATGGTTTTGTAAAGGGAATCGTGTTGCTGGTATTTGTTTTTGATCAGGAACCTGGGACCAGCAAGTTCCTGAAGTTTTTTCATAATTTTTCCGGCATTGGCGTGTTCAGAAACTTTCACTTCCAGCGCGCTCACCTTATTGGCCGTTTCGAAGAGAGAGGAGGCAAATGTAAGGGGAACGAATACCAATTGAGCGTCAACTTCTTCGAGTAAGGCAAATATGCCGGCAGGGTGGATATAATCATAATTCAACGATTTTTCCAGTTCCAGGGAGGGATTCAATCCTTTTCGGGGTACATAAATGTGAACAGGGTCAGAAAAATCAGGAAGTATACCCAGGAACGATGCCACGCCCTGACCAAAAACGGCAAAAGGAAGGTCATGGGATTCCAGTTTAAAGGAGCCCAGCACCATCAGACTGTCAATTCCGGTGATTTTGGCAAATTCGGGAGAAACACCCTTCAGGGTTGCGATGAATTGCCGGTTTTCGAACCTCAGCAGGGCATTTTCTTCAATTACCCTGGCATATCCTGCTATACCCGGGACGTCACGGAAAATTGTGTCTGTAAATAACTGAGGATCAAAAAATTTACCTTCTGCCGAGGTGATTTTCAAATCCGGATCCAGTATGCCAAAATAGGATTTTATCAGACCATCGAATCCGTTAAAAACAGAAAGAACCACCACCAGGGCAAAGGTGCCGACACAAATGCCGGCAGCAGCAATCCCTGATATCCAATTGATGATGTGTTGTTTTTTTTTGGATACCAGGTACCGTTTGGCTATGAACAGAGGCAGGTTCAATAGGGTTCGTATTTAGTTCCGAAGTGGCCTTAGCTTTCCAGGAGACGGTCTATTTTTTCGAGATAATCCAGGCTGTCGTCGATAAAAAATTCCAGTTCGGGGATGATCCGGAGTTGTTTTCCCACTTTATTACCCAGGATTCCCCGGATTGTCCGGGTTTTATGTTTGATCTGTTTCAGGGTATCTTCTGCTTTCTCACGGGGGTAAAGGCTCAGGTAGCAACGGGCCAGGGAAAGGTCGCTGGTAATACGTACCACGGTAACGCTGATCAGCAATCCCGGAAAATCGGTTTTCATTTCCCTGAGAAATGCTGCAGCCAGTTCTTTTTGTATCAGCCGGGATATTTTGTTCTGGCGGGTGGTAAATTGTTCCATGTTTCAGAAATAATCGTCAAAAATACGATTTTGAACGGATAAACCGAAAAAGTTAACCCGGCGGGAGCCGGTGCTGACCCTAAATTGTTGTATTTTCGGAAACTTATTCAAAACAAAGACATGCGTACCGTTAAAATCGAAAAGAAGGAGGAGATTGAGCAGGTAATCCGTTCATGTAAAACCTGTTATGTTGCCATGTGCTGGGAAGATCAACCGTATGTCATCCCCATGAATTTTGCCTTCGACGGAGAGAGGGTCATACTCCATTCGGCCCGTTCCGGAAGAAAATGGGAAATCCTGCAGCGCAATCCCCGAGTATGCATTCAGTGGACAAAGGGTGAAGATCTGGCCTGGCAGGACGAGGAGGTTGGTTGCAGCTACCGTGTTATATCTCAAACCGTTATGGTAGAGGGAATTGCTGAAATTGTGGAGGATTTTAACGAAAAGGAGCAATGTATGCACCAATTTATGGCTCAGTACAGTTCTCTCTCCTTCCGGTTCAGCAGACCTTCTATTGAAAATGTAGGGGTAATCAGGGTGCCTGTTCGCTCCCTCTCGGCGTTTAAGTTTGGTGAAAAATCTCAAGGTGCCCGTAAAACATCCTCAAACGTTTAACCGGATATCCATGGTAAAGCGTTAATCAGCGATTCGCAACGGAATCAATCATCGTTTGTCGTACCGTTATATTAAGACAAGGAGCAAGGATTGTTTGGGGCAAACGACGGGTTTGCAGGGGCCCGGAAGAAGGGTGTTTGGTGTGATTGCCCTCAACGTTCTGCAGTTAATGGTTTTGAATCGGTTAATTTCAGGAATTATGATATTTGTTACCGGAGGTACAGGGCTGGTGGGTAGCCATTTGTTGCTTGAGTTGGCCGGGCAGGGGAAAAAGGTCCGCGCGTTGAAGCGGAACACCAGTGATGTTGGGCTGGTCAGAAAAGTGTTTTCGTGGTACCGGGACGATTTTGATGACCTGTTCGGGCGCATAGAATGGGTGGAGGGAGACATACTGGATTATGGGTCTCTGGAGTGCGGCATGCAGGGGGTGGATACCCTGTATCATTGTGCTGCCGTGGTGTCTTTTGAAAGAAAAAAGCGGCTGACGATGATCCGTAATAATGTGGAGGGAACCTGTAATCTGGTTAATGCTGCCCTTTCGTGTGGGGTAAAGCGGATATGCCACGTCAGTTCCAATTCAGCGCTTGGTAAATCGGCAAACCAGGAGCCTATAACCGAAGAGACCAAATGGGTGCCAACAGGCAAGATTACAGGATATTCCGAAAGCAAATTTTTTTCGGAAGCTGAAATCTGGCGGGGAGTTGAAGAAGGCCTGGAGGCTGTGGTTGTAAATCCTTCCATCATTATCGGACCAGGGAACTGGAATGCCGGGAGTACAGGTTTTTTCCCTGTGATTTACCGGGGGTTCCGTTTTTACACCCGGGGCATCACCGGTTTTGTTGATGTGCGTGATGTTGTAGCTGCCATGATGTGGCTTACCGACGATATCCGATTCGAAAAATCAAAAAACCAGAAATATCTTATCAGTGCTGAAAACCTCAGTTATTACGATTTATTCTGCCGGATCGCCGACGCCTTGGGGAAATCCCGCCCTGACATCCATGCTTCCGGGGTCATGCTTGGTATTGCCTGGCGGGCATCGGCCATAGGGTCTTTCCTAACCGGAAAGCCTGCCCGGATTACTCATGAAACCGTTGCTAATTCAACCGGGGTGAACATTTTTGATGGATCAAAAATCACACGACTGTTCGGATTCAGCTACAGATCCGTTCAGGAAGCCATCGAAAACACAGCCCGGTGTTTCCTTTCAGACCGGAGGAATTCCTGATTTCGGAGAGGCGGAACGTACCGTCAGGTATGGAATACCAGTAAAGGTATTTTAGTGTGAAACAGCATTTTACGGGCAATACTCGGATTGAGGATCCGGGAAAAGAGATTTCTTTTGCGGGTCGTCAGCGACAAAACGTCGATTTGGTTATCCAGGATATAGGTTTCTATTTCGCCCAGTAAATCATCTCCGATAATCAGCCTGCACTGAAAGACCTTTCCGGGATATTTCGATTGCAGGATTTCTTTCATCCCTTCCAGTTTGGCTCGGTCCCAATTGGGCTCCTCGCTCCGGCCTACGTGAACAATATGGATTTCGGCATGATACGTTTCGATGATTTTCATGAGTTTTTCGATGGCCACGAAATCTTTTTCTTCGAAATTGGTAGCATACAAAACCTTATGGAATCTGGCTGTAATATTTTCGTCTACTTCGGCCGGCACGGCTAAAACCGGTACCCTGGACGATATGATAATCTCTGCGGTAACGCTTCCTATAATATCGAAGTCGTTTCCGGCTTTACCCTGGGTGCCCATTACGATGACCAACACCTGATTGGTCTGGGCATACAACAAAATATCGTCCCTGGCATCGCCGGCTTTGATGATGTACTCTGTTTCCACCTGGCTCCACACTTCTTTCGAAAAATGATTTACCAGCTCTTTCAGAAAGGATTCCATATGATCCTGGGCCAGTTTTTCCGCATTTTCCATATGTACCATCAGACCTGAATCAAACGCATAAACATCGCTGAAGGGTACCGAATAGACGATAGGGTTGGGATAAGCATGAAACAGAACCATTTTGACCTGCAACTGTCTGGCAATTTCAAAGGCAACTCTGGCTGCCTTCATCGAGTGGGTTGAAAAATCAATGGGAACAAGAATTTGTCGTTCCGGTTTACCTGAAGGAACGGGAGGGGTGGGTTTTCCCAGAAAACCCTCCATCAGGGGAAGCGCTTTTTCCAGGTCATCCTCGCTGATTTGCACCCGTACCGGCTGGATCGTGGTTCCCTCGGGAAGGTCAATATTCTCCAGAAGACAAGTGATTTTTTCACTTTTGAGAATGGCCTCCAGAATCAGGGCCTTAGCAAGCGGTAAAACAGCAATTGTCAAAAATTTAATCATAACCGGCGAAGAGTTAATTAGATTATTATTCGGAATAAAAAAGAAAGTTGATTCAATGATATGGCTAAAATAAGCATAAAAAAGGAGTCTGCAAGCATCAGACTCCTTATGCCGGGTTCCGGCATGTTTTTGTTTATTATTCGTCCTGCTGTTCCTTGGGAGAAAACCGGGAATTAAAAGCGGCGGGCCATCAGGGAAGGTGGAATGCTTCTTTGATGCGGTCTACATAATCCAGTTTTTCCCAGGTAAACAGTTCGACGGTCATGATTTTATCCTTGTGGTAGGGGGGGGAGAATTTTTTTGTAATCATAGCAGGTATTCTTCCCATGTGTCCGTAGGTTGCTGTTTCGGCGTAAATGGGTTTCCGCAGTTTCAGCCGGTCTTCTATCAGGGCGGGACGGAGGTCGAAAAGTTCTTTTACCTTGTCGGCGATCTGGCTGTCGCTGAGATCCACATTCCGGCGGCCGTAGGTGTTGACATAAACGCCAACCGGTTTGGCGATGCCAATAGCATAAGCCAGCTGGATGAGGATTTCGTCGGCTACGCCGGCGGCGACCAAATTTTTAGCCATGTGTCTGGCTGCATAGGCAGCTGAACGGTCAACCTTTGAAGGGTCTTTTCCGGAAAAGGCACCTCCCCCGTGAGCTCCTTTTCCTCCGTAGGTATCCACGATGATTTTGCGTCCTGTAAGGCCAGAATCTCCATGAGGTCCGCCAATCACAAATTTCCCAGTCGGGTTGACATGATATTCAATACCCGGTTGGAAAAGGGAGCGGACCCGTTCAGGTACTTTAGCTATAACCCGGGGAATCAGAACATTGATTACATCCTGGCGTATCCGGGTTAACATGGCTTTGTCTTCATCAAATTCATCGTGCTGGGTAGACACCACGATGGTATGTACTTTCAGTGGTTGGTGGTTTTCGGCGTATTCAATGGTAACCTGCGATTTGGAATCCGGACGGAGATAGGGCATGGGGCTATTGGTTTCTTTTCTGATGGCAGCCAGTTCCATCAGGATCAGGTGTGAAAGTTCCAGGGGCAGAGGCATGTAGTTATCGGTATCCCTGCAGGCATAACCAAACATCATTCCCTGGTCTCCGGCGCCCTGGTCTTCTTTGTTTTCTCTCTCCACTCCGCGGTTAATGTCCCCGCTTTGTTCGTGAATGGCTACCAAAACGCCACAGGAATCCCCGTCGAAACGGTATTCTGCTTTGGTATATCCGGCTTTTTTTATCACCTGGCGGGTAATCTCCTGGATATCCACATAGGTATTTGAAGTTACTTCTCCTGCAATAACTACCTGCCCGGTGGTAACCAGGGTCTCAAGTGCCACTTTGGAATCAGGGTCAAAAGCCAGAAACTGGTCCAGCAATGCATCCGAAATCTGGTCTGCAATTTTGTCCGGGTGCCCCTCAGAAACAGATTCGCTTGTAAATAAATAGCTCATACTACATCATATTTGTGTGCCGGTTGTCCGGCACGGTTCAACAATAGGTTACTACAGGATGGTTGATTGAAAATCAAGCGAAGCCCGATTGTTTTAGCATTTTTAGTGGTTGCAATCAATCACAAATTTATCCACGCAGTAGGTGCAAAAGTAATCACTTTTTAAAAACAAACAAGCGCCGAAGTACATTCTGTATTTGTTTGCCCGATTCTCTCAGCCGTTGTTTCTGATGCCATGTATCAGCAGGCAGAACCATAGGGGCATTCAGGCAGAGGGGGATCTCCCCGGGGGTCTTCAGGGGTTAATGGGATTGGGCTTCAGCGCCTCCGGTAATTTCGAGGATTTCTCCGGTGATGGCTGCTTGCCGTGCCTTGTTATACTGCAGGACCAGTTCTTCAAGAAGTTCATTGGCGTTGTCGGTAGCCTGGTGCATGGCGGTCATCCGGGCTCCGTGTTCCGCGGTCAGTGAAACCAGTAAGGCTTTATAAAATTGTATTTTGAGTCTGGCAGGTATCAGTTGCGGAAGCATTTCCTGTCCGTATGGTTCCAGCAGCAAGTCGCCCTTTTCATCCCGGTTGTTCACAGCGGGCAGCACCAACGGCAGAAACTGCTCGTGGACCGGGGCGAACTGAGTGGCATTGATGAAGTTGTTGTAGAAGAGTTCCACTCTGTCGAATACCCCGTTACGGAAATCGTCCATAATTTCCCCGACAACCCTGTCGGCAGCGGAAAAGGAGAGCTTGTCCATGAGGTCGTTCCTGTTTCCGGCTACCGGCATATTGTAATTCTTCAGCCGTCTTTGCCCTTGTTTCCCAATGACCAGAAACTGCAACTGGTTACTATCCAGTTGTTTATCATAATCAGAAAGAGCCAGTCCAACAGCTTTGGCGGTGATGGCTGAATTAAAGCTGCCGCACAAACCCCGGTTTGAGGTAACCAGGACAAAGAGAATTTTACCGGGTTCCCTGGCAGAGAGGAATTCAGAAGGAGGCAGGTTTTTGATCCTGGTACAGACGGTGTCGAAGATCTCGAGGTATTTGCGGGCATACGGCCTGAGGCCGATCACTGCATCCTGGGCCTTTTTGAGTTTGGCAGCAGAAACAAGCTTCATGGCACTGGTTACCTGCCGGGTGGTTTTTACCGACCCGATCCGGGTCCTTATTTCTTTTAATCCTGCCATAGCGGAATTTTGAACGAATTACGGGCCTGGTGTCCCGGGTTTACCCTGTTAACCCTGCTGATATTTGGCTGCCACGTCGGCTGCGGCCTTTTGCAGGATGCTTTCAACCTCCCCGTTGAGGTTTCCTGCCATGAGCGTCTTCAGGGCCTCCTTATATTTGAGTTCGAGTAATTCGATAAATTCGGCTTCAAAGCTTTTTACTTTATCGATGGGGACTTGTTTCAGGAGTTCCCGGGTGCCGCAGTAGATGATGGCAATCATGTGGTCCAGTCTTACCGGTCTGTATTGTCCCTGTTTAAGGATTTCGACGTTTTTCCGTCCTTTGTCCAGAACGCGGAGGGTGGCAGGGTCCAGGTCAGATCCGAATTTGGCAAAAGCTTCCAGTTCGCGGAACTGGGCCTGGTCAAGTTTCAGGGTTCCGGCGATTTTTTTCATAGCTTTCACCTGGGCGGTTCCACCCACGCGGGATACAGAGATTCCCACGTTGATAGCGGGGCGTACGCCGGCGTTGAAAAGGCTGGATTCAAGGAAAATCTGTCCGTCGGTAATGGAGATGACATTGGTCGGGATATAAGCCGAAACGTCACCGGCCTGGGTTTCGATTATCGGAAGGGCAGTCAGGGATCCTCCGCCTTTGGTTTTTCCTCTGAGGCATTCGGGGAGATCGTTCATTTGGGCGGCGATTTCGTCCGACTCAATAATTTTTGCTGCTCTTTCGAGCAACCGGGAGTGCAGGTAAAAAATATCTCCCGGATAAGCTTCGCGCCCCGGAGGCCGCCGGAGAAGCAGGGAAACTTCACGGTAGGAGACAGCCTGTTTGGATAAGTCATCAAAGATGATAAGCGCATCATGGCCGGTGTCCCTGAAAAATTCCCCGATGGCCGTGCCTGCAAAAGGGGCATAAAACTGGAGGGCTGCTGGTTCTGAAGCGGTTGCCATGACGATAACGGTATAGTTCATAGCCCCGTATTTTTCGAGGGTTGCAGCTATGTTGGCAACGGTCGATCCCTTTTGTCCTACTGCCACATAAATGCAATATACCGGTTTGCCGTTTTCCCAGTTTTCCCTTTGGTTGATGATGGCATCGATGGCAATGGCTGTCTTTCCGGTTTGCCGGTCGCCAATGATCAGTTCCCGCTGCCCCCGGCCAATGGGGATCATGGCGTCGATGGCTTTGATGCCGGTCTGGAGGGGTTGTTTCACCGGTTGACGGAAAATGACCCCGGGGGCTCTTCGTTCCAGTGGCATTTCGAACAGCTCTCCTTTGATGGGGCCTTTCCCGTCGATCGGTTCCCCCAGGGTGTTGATAACCCTGCCGGCCATGTGTACCCCCACCCGGATGGAAGCCATTTTCCGAAGCCTTTTCACAGTGAAGTTTTCTCTCACCATTTCAGTAGGGCCCAGCAATACCGCCCCCACATTGTCTTCTTCGAGGTTCAGCACAATGCCTTTTACGCCTCCCTCAAATTCAATCATTTCATTGGACTCCACACGCGCAAGCCCGTGAATTCTGGCTATCCCGTCACCTACCTGCAACACGGTGCCCACCTCGTCTCTTTCAGCTTCAATATGTAATTTTTCCAGCTGTTGCTTTATGATGAGTGATACCTCCGCCGGTTTTATTTCAGCCATAGCTTATTTTTCACTTTTGTTCATTAATACTGTTTATGCAACCGGTATGCAGGCTGCTAATTCGTTCTCCTTTATTCCGAAAATGGTTGTTGTTAATGGTAGATATTTCCTAACTGCCACCTCCGATTTCGGCTTTTATTTTCTTCAGCTGGGCGGCGATGCTTCCGTCGTACTGAAGGTCTTCGATCCGGACGATCATACCCCCGATCAGAGCGGGTTCTGTTTTACCGGTCAACTCCACGATTTTGCCCGTTTCTTGTTCCAGTTCCAGGCGTATTTTTGACAGCATGTCTTCAGAAAGATCGCGGGCGGCAGTAACTGTTGCCGAGACAATTCCCCGGTCTGTTTTTACCAGGCTGATGAAATTCCGGCAAATCCCCGGGATTTCTCCTTCTCTCTGGTGATCTGTTACCAGCAAAACAAATCGCAGGGTAAGATCGCAAACATGTGACTGAAGCAGTTCCCGGAGGATGATTTTTTTCTTTGAAACATTAATGACGGGATTGTCAAGAAGTTTGGTAAAATCAACAGAATGCCGGCAGAGGTTGGAAATTCTGACCACATCATCGTACAGAATTTCTATTTGATTTTGCTCTTTCCCTGTCAGGAAGAGAGCCCTGGCATACCGGACGTTGATTTTACTTTTGTCCATCGTGTCAGTTCAGTTTAAATTCTTCCAGTTGCGATTGAATGAGTTGTTCCTGACGGGAAGTGCTTTCCAGTTTTTCTTTCAGAATTTTTTCAGCGATCTGCACGGAAAAATCAGCAATTTGTTGTCTTACACTGTTAAGTGCTGCGATTTTTTCATTTTCCATCTGTTCCCGCATCTGGATCAGGATGTTTTTGCTTTCCTCGTTCGCTTTTTCCCGTGCTTCCGCTAAGATTTTATCTTTGATTTCCCGGGCATCCCTGAGGATCTGGTCTTTTTCCTGCAAAGCCGTCACGCGCAAGGCGTCCTGTTCGGATTTGAGTTCATTCAGCCGTTTACGGGCAAATTCTGCTGAATTTAAGGCATCGCTGATTGAAAGTTCTCTTTCTTTCAAGGCATTGAGGATCGGGTTCCAGGCAAAACGGCGCAAAATGGCAACTACGATTCCGAAGATGATCAGCAGCCAGAAAATGGTGCCCGGGTTGGGTGATATTAATTCCATACTGGATTACCTTTTTACATTCTGTAATGAAACGTTGGTTTTCCCATTCTGTCGGACAGGACGTTGTTACACAATCGGAACTTCAGGAGGATGAAGCTGGCCCGGCCGTACTCCGGCCATTCTTACAGGTCCGGAAAGAACCATTCGGGAGCGCCTGGTTTGCCGGCTCTTTATACGGGTTCCGGGCCTGCTTTCTTTCCCGGCAACCGATTATCCGAGGAAAATTACAAGGATACAGGTAATAACAGCAAAAAAGGCGACACCCTCGATCAGGGCAGCAGCCACAATCATGGTGGAGCGGATATCTCCGCTGGATTCGGGTTGCCGCGCAATGGCTTCCATAGCGCTGGCGCCGATCCGGCCGATTCCCATCCCGGCACCAAAAGTTGAAATTGCTGCTCCAAAAGCAGCAGCCAAAGGCCCCAGGGCAACTTCAGCCAAAAGAACAAACAGATAGATCATGATAATAATTTTTGGTTGTTAATATGCTTCGTAATTATCTTCTCATCAGGAAAAACACAAAAACCGCTCCTGGTAAAATGGCTAAATCCGGGTTTTTTCTCATGGTTCAATGCGTTTCAGCCGTTGCCATTCCGAAATACAGGGCAGATAACAGGGTAAAAACAAAAGCCTGTATAAAGGAGACCAGGATATCGAGCAGGAGTATAAATACGGAAAAAAGCACGGAAACGGGACTGACAATCCATCCGGCTGCATTTCCCATCAGGTTGCTGAAAATGAAAATCAGGCTTACAAAGACGGTAAGGATCATATGGCCGGCCATCATGTTAGCGAACAACCGGACCATCAGGATAACGGGTTTAATGAATAGCCCGGCAAATTCAACAACCGGCATAAGGGGAATGGGGTATTTCATCCACCAGGGAACATCCGGATTTATGATCTCTTTCCAGTAGTGCTTATTGCCGCTGAAGGTTGTCATCAGAAAGGTAAACACTGCCAGGACAAGCGTTACCGAAATATTGCCGGTCAGGTTGAACCCGAAAGGGAAGAAAGGGATCAGTCCGAAGAGGTTTCCCAAAAGGATAAAGAAAAACAGAGACAAGAGGAAAGGGAGGAAGCGTTCAAATTTTTTTTCTCCCAGGGCAGGGATGGCGACTTCGTCACGGACAAATACGATCACCGGTTCGATAAGGTTCAGGAGCCCGGAGGGGGCTTTTCCCTTGTTTTTTGCGGCTTTTCTGGCTCCGGCTACCATCAGGAGAATCAGCAGTGCGGCGGTAATCAGTCCCCCGGCAACAGTCTTTGTAATCGAGAAATCAAGGGGTTTTCCGGTTATGTTACCCCCGGCATCCACTTCCACAATTTTCCCTTTGAATTTTCCCTCTTCCGGGATGGTAAAACCCCGGAAGGGGTGTCCGTGATGGAAGGCCGAGGAGAAGAAAGCATGAAACCCGCTTGTTTTACTGTACAGAATTACGGGCAAAGGAAGGGTGATGTGGGTATTTCCGAAAGATACGATATGCCATTCGTGTGAGTCGGTCACATGTTCCACTACAAATTTACCTGCATCGAACGATTCAGCCGATTGGGTTGTATCTGCCAGTTCGCCGGTGGCCTCATCGTGCTGGGCCTGAACCACCGTTGAAAAAATGGATGCCAGGAACAGGATAAAGAAGAACCGGAAAAGAGATGCATTCATACTTCAGGACTTATGCCTAACCCAACAAATTTATACTTTTTCTGCGTTCAGGCTGAAACATCCGGTGGAGGGGTCTTGATTTCCTCTGATTTCTGAAGCTTTTTCAGCTGACGAACAACTTTCGAAAGGGTATGGGTTTCCCAGAACGAAAAAACAATGTATACTAATCCTATCCAAATAACCAGGCTCACCGGATGGGCCCGGGAAAATGCGAGGCACAACACGGTGATGGCAGCATAGACAATTAGCCGGAGAAAGGTAACTATCATGGCAGCCTGGGCAAATCGTTTAAAATCGTCGGTACGCAGAAGCCAGTAGAAGGTCAGTATGGTAAACAGAAAGAAGAACAATAGCAGAAAAGGCATTACAGGAGAGTATAGCCGGGGCAGCACAAGACCCCAGACCAGTGCTCCGGCGACGGCCATTGCAGCTGCCAGAAGCAGGATCTGCAGAACAAACTTCCGAAAAACAGATTCCGTGACCGGGTTAAGGCGAAGAAGATAAAACGGCATCCTGGTGTGGTTTAATACCGGAAAAGATTTCTCAGGTCTGTTTAGGTGGAGCAACCTGTATTTTTTCGGGGGAAGGCCCCATCTGGCAGGTACCCGAAAACAGGCATCCCGGCTCCACTGCCAGCCGTGTGGCGATAATATCTCCGGTCACCACAGCAGTTGATTTCATGGTGAGCAACTCGGCTGCAGATATTTTGCCTTTAAAATTACCTGATACCTCTATGGTACCGCACAGAATCTCACCTTCAATAGTTCCGGCGCTTCCTATAACCAGCCGGCCTTTCGATTTGATGTTTCCCTTCAAATAGCCATCGATCCGGACATCGCCTTCAGCATAGATATCTCCGGTGATTTTTGTGCCGGTGCTGATCAGGTTAATATTTTGGGAAGGGGTTTCCGGGCTGCTCTTCTGATTCATTCTAATCAACATTAACTTGTTTATAATCTTATTTTTAATAAGTTACGATAAATCAAAACACATTCATTCTGATTTGAACGTGAAAGTATAAAAAGTTATTCATACACCGGATAAATAGTACTTAAAAAGTAAATTTCCCGGAAACGGGTTTCCCGGGAAATTTACATACCTCAACAGCAAGGATCCTTTTTCTTTAGCAAAAGAAAGGACTGCAGCATCTTCTTTCCTGAAAAAAGATCAGAGAGGGCACTGATTTTCGGAGCCGGATTAAACGGCAATTTCTTTTTCAATAACCTTCTTGCCCCGGTAGTATCCACACTCCCCGCAGATGGTGTGGTATTTCACGGTTGCCCCGCAATTGGAGCAGGTTGAAAGAGTTGGTAATTCCGCCTTATCGTGGGTTCTGCGTTTATCTCTCCTTGTTTTCGAGTGTTTATGTTTTGGATGTGCCATGGTATGTAATTTAATAAATTAATAATCAGACAAATAGTTTCAGTCCGGAATGCGTCCGGTGTAATTTTATTGTTTCAGGCTTTTCAATTGGTTCCACCGGGGATCGCTGGGTTCCCTGACCGGATGGGATAATTCCTCCAGCTTTTTCAGCATCCCGGGATCGCAACCGGAAGAACCGTCTGCTCTTTCGGGGTGGACATGTTTCAGGGGAATGCTCAGACAGATATAATCGTACAGGATTTGCGCGATATTGAACTGGTAATCTTCAGGATCCAGGAGGATAATGTCGTCACTTTCTTCCGTCATGCCGCCCTGAAATTTGATCCACACGTTGGAGGTGCCTTCAACAGGCTGATCGTACAGTTCCAGACAGCGGTCGCAGGTCTGCTTTACAAACCCCCGGAAACGAAGTACCAACGACATGAAGGTACTCCTTTTTTCCAGTATGATTTCTGCCCTTATGTCCGCCTGTTCAATCAGACTGTTTTCAAAATTTTCAAAGAACGGATTGCCGATCAGGTACTCAAAAGAGTGGACTCCTTCCTTTAATCCTTTGAATGCTATGTTATAGATGGATAATTTCTCCACGGCAAAAAAGTGTTGCAAAATTATATTTTTTTTCAATATGAAATACCCATGTAACAAATTTGCATTAACGGTGATGAATGTCACATAGACAAGCCCTCTGTTTTATGCGGGGAATCTTAAGTGCATAATCGTTTCATTAGATGAGAAAAGTTCCTTCTTTTTTGGGGGATCATCTTGAAGATCAAAGAATCAGTTGTTATTCGGAATTCTGCCTTGCCTGTCTCAACTTGTCGGGAGAGAATGCATGGTTGATCTGAAGCGGGTTAATCTTTATGAGGGGTTTTGTTCAAGAGAATGCGGAAAGTGGTTCCTTTTCCGATTTCCGATTCTTTGATAAAGATTTTTCCTTTGTGGTAGTTTTCCACAATCCTCCTTGCCAGGGATAACCCCAATCCCCAGCCTCTTTTTTTGGTGGAGTAGCCGGGGCGGAAAATGGTTTTAAACTGCGATTTATGGAGGCCCTTTCCCGTGTCTTTTACGTCGAGGGCTACCATGTCCTCTTTTTCTGAAAGAGAAAACGAAATCGCACCTTCTCCATTCATGGCGTCAATCGAATTTTTGCACAGGTTTTCCAGGACCCAGGAGAACAAGGCTTCATTAAGCGGGACATTCCAGTGGTGAGATTGGTCGATTTGGATTTCGTACCTGACTTTACCGGAAGACCGGCGTTTGAGGTATTCAACCGATTCCCGGATCACCTTGTCAAGGTCGGAATAGAGTAATTCGGGCTGGGAGCCAATTTTGGAGAACCGCTCGGTAATTTTCTCCAGTCTTTTCACATCGTTTTCGAATTCCCTGATCACGGTTTCATCGGTTTTTTGCAGGCGGAGCAATTCAATCCAAGCCATCAGGGAAGAAATCGGAGTACCCAATTGGTGGGCTGTTTCCTTTGACATTCCTACCCACACCTGGTTTTGTTCAGCGGATCTTGAAGCACTGAATGCCAAATACGCTACGCCGATAAACAGGAAAATCACGAGTAACTGGACGATGGGGAACCTTCGGAGGTTTCTCAGCAGGAAAGATTCGTGGTAATAGAGAAACTGTTTGGAGTTATCAGAAATAAAAACCTCAATAGGAGGATTTTGGAGTTTCATTTTCCTGAGTTCCCGGGAAAGGGTTTCCTTCTGTCGTCCGGGATTGATGGTGATGTTTGAAAAGATAAGGATGGAGTCGTTTTCGTTGGTAAGGATCAGAGGGATGGAGGTATTGTTGTTGATGATTTTTTCAATGAGTGAAATGTCCAGTTCCGACAAAGGGTTTTCCCCGGCCAGTCGTTTGGTGGCTTCGGCCCAGAGTTCCACTTTTTTTCTTTCCTCGCCCGACAGTTTATCTGTCAGCCAGTTGGTGTACATCAGGGATGCCAGGCCGATCACGACTGCTCCGATCAGGAGCAGTATTTTCCATCGTCTTTTTTGCAGGTATATATCCAATGTCTGTTAATTTCACCAAAAGATCTCTGACACCAGGAAAGAGGGCTGCGGGAATCAGGGCCGGATCAATTTCCGGGCTGTCCGGCAGATGCCCCGGGCATCGAATCCGCATAATTCGTACAATTGTTCCTGAGTGCCCTGCTCCACGACTCTGTCGGGAACACCCAGGAGGACCACTTTTGCCGGGTAGCCGTGGCTGGCCTGAAATTCCAGCACTGCTGATCCGAATCCGCCCCTGACGGTACCGTCTTCCACGGTGATGATTTTATTATAACGGCCGAAAACCCCGTGAAGTATTTTTTCATCGAGGGGTTTAACAAAGCGCATGTCGTAATGGGCAGCGGAGATTCCTTCGGCCTGAAGGCTATCCAGGGCCTCGCGCACAAAGACACCCGGTTTTCCGATGGTAAGGATGGCCAGGTCGTTGCCTTCGGCCAGTTGCCTGCCTGTGCCGGGTAGGATTACTTCAAACTGATTTCTCCAATCCGGTTTCGATCCGTACCCTTTCGGATAGCGGATCGAAAAGGGACCGCAGGCATCGTGCTGGGCCGTATACATCAGGTTCCGCAGGTCGTGTTCGTCCATGGGGGCTGCAACAATCAGGTTTGGGATGCTTCTCATGAAGGCCAGGTCGTAGATTCCGTGGTGTGTGGCACCATCTTCGCCGACAAGGCCGCCACGGTCGAGACAAAAGACCACCGGCAGGTTTTGTATGGCCACATCGTGAATAATCTGGTCGTAAGCCCTTTGTATGAAGGTGGAATAGATGTTACAAAACGGGATCATTCCCCGTGCTGCCAGTCCCGCTGCAAAGGTTACGGCATGCTGTTCCGCTATGCCTACATCGAATG
Source organism: uncultured Prolixibacteraceae bacterium (assembly GCA_964650525.1). Taxonomy (GTDB): domain Bacteria; phylum Bacteroidota; class Bacteroidia; order Bacteroidales; family Prolixibacteraceae; genus UBA1413. Next base: position 34,342 of record CAZYUA010000020.1, on the reverse strand, counting down.
CCCGGTTTGGCATCTTTTCCATCATAATGTTGAGCGAACAACCTGTCGGCATTGCTGGTGTTATCCCGACAATTTTTTCATTTTTTTCGGCCAGTTCAACTATGGTTTCGCCAAAGACATTCTGGAAGGTGGGGGCAGCTTCCTTTCCGGCGGGAGAAGAAAGGATTTCACCGGTGGTCTTATTGAATTTTCCGGGTGCATGGAAGCGGGTCTGGTTGATTTCAGCCTCAGGAAACCCCTTTCCTTTCTTGGTGAGCAAGTGCAGTAACTTGGGGCCTTTGATTTCTTTCAGGTCTGTCAGTACCTTCACCAGATATTCCACATCATGGCCATCGACAGGGCCGAAGTAGCGAAAATTCAGCGCTTCAAAAAGGTTGCTCTGGTTCAGCAGCAGAGCTTTGAGTGCGCCCTCTGTTTTCTGGACTGCCCGCCGGGTAAAAGGCCCCAACCATTTCAGTCTTCCCAACCCTTCCCAGACTTCGTCTTTCATCCGGTTGTAAGTCTGCGACTTGGCGATATTAAGAAGATGCTGGCTGAAACCGCCGATCGAGGGATCAATGGCCATGTGGTTATCGTTAAGGATCACCAGGATGTCGGATCTCAAAAATCCGGCATTGTTCAGACCCTCAAAGGCCAACCCTCCCGTCAGGGCACCATCGCCGATGATGGCCACAATTTTCCGGTTGTCGGACTGAAGGTTGGAGGCCACTGAAAATCCCAGGGCTGCGGAGATGGAGGTTGAAGAATGGCCTACACCGAAACTGTCGTATTTGCTTTCCGAGGGTTTCGGAAAACCGCTGATGCCTCCCAGTTTCCGGTTGGTGTCGAAAACATCCCTCCTGCCGGTCAGTATTTTGTGGGCATAAGCCTGATGGCCTACGTCCCAGATAAGTTGATCCACGGGGGTGTTGAACACATAATGCAAAGCCACCGTCAACTCAACGACTCCCAGGCTTGCACCAAAATGCCCGGGATTGTTGCTCACTGAATCGATGATAAATTCCCGCAGTTCTCCGCACAGTGGCTGCAATGCTGAAAGCGGAAGTTTTTTTAGCGCTTCAGGAGAATCGATGCTTTTGAGCAGGGGTTGATTTGTTTCCGCCATTCACATGAAATTTCAGAGCCCAAAGATAAAGGTATTTACCTGAATTACCTCAGGGTCGACCGCTGTTTCATTTTGCCATCCTGGCAGCGGAAGCAGAATGCAATTGGAAACATCAGGGTTTGGAAGATACGATTCCGCTGCACGATACCGGCATTACCGGAGAGGCCTGCCGGAGATGATATCGTGCACCCGTTTCAATCCGTGCAGGGTCAGCATGGGTTCAAGGTATTGAATGGCCGGTATCAGGGAAGCCATCACCGTACTCAGTCCACCGGTGGCCACCACCGACAGTTTCCGATGAAGCTCTCCTTCGGTGCGACGGATGATGGATTCCACAAGACCTGCATAACCCAGTACAATTCCTGACTGAATGGCATGCATGGTGTTTTGGCCCAGGACCGAGGGGGGAGGTACCAGGTGAACGCGGGGTAATTGTGCCGTTTTACCGGCCAGGGCATCGACTACGGTATTCATGCCGGGAGCTATGGCTACCCCCAGGATTTTCCCTTTTTCCCCCACGGTGGTGAACGTTAAGGCCGTACCAAAATCAATCACCATCGTATATTCCCCGAACTTCTGATAGGCAGCCAGTGAGTTGGCTACCAGATCAGATCCTATCTGATACGGATTCAGAATGCCGAGGGGTAAACGGTCGTATATTTCCGGTCCCAGGATGACCGGTTTCAAACTGATAAAACTGGTCAGCATGTCGATGAAAGGCTGAACCAGTGTCGGCACCACGCTGCTCAGTACCACCGAAGTAATCCGTTCCGGGGAAACCTGCCCGTTCGAAATCAGCGTGTGAAATATCACCTCATACTCGTCGGCGGTTTTCTTGTCGTCGGTTTGGATCCTCCAGCTGGAAACCCATTCATCCCCCGAATGGATCCCAAAAACAATGTTGGTGTTTCCTATATCAATAACCAGCAGCATTTTAGTCAGTATTACATGAAAGCGGCACCTCTATCAAATCGGATACAAGTTTATTGAAAATAAAACGAAAAGGCAATGCTCACCCGTTTTAAATAGCCTCTTCCTGTTTCCAGAATGGTACAGCCCATCATCGTTCAAAAGCCGGAGTATTTCTGTCTTATCACACCTGGTTTTGGCGATAATGTCATCTTTTTTCTGATTTTTACAGTCAAAACCAACTTCTGTGGTGCGTTTTCCATTCTTCCATAGGTTCAGGAGGACATTTTGGGTTTCGAATCTGATTGAACTATTTGAACGGTGGGCCTGGTATGGGTTTTACATGGCCTTTGCCCTTTATCTGGTGAATTCGAAAGATACCGGCGCGTTAGGGTTTTCGCAAGCCGAAAAGGGGATTATCATGGGAACCGGCTCCATGCTGCTGTACCTGTTGCCGCTTTTTACGGGAGCTGTGGCCGACAAACTGGGATATAAAAGGATGTTATTCCTGTCGTTTGCCCTGTATATTTCCGGATATTTCATGATTCAACGTTTTGATACCTTCGGATGGGTATTTTTTGCCTTTATCTGGACCTGCACCGGCGGGGCTTTTTTCAAGCCGGTTATTTCAGCCATGATTTCCCGGACAACCAACCCCGAGACCTCTTCCATCGGATTTGGCATTTTTTATATGATGATCAATATCGGGGGGTTCATCGGTCCCTTTCTGACAGGAGTTCTGATGCATAAAAGCTGGGATTATGTATTTGCTATGTCTATGGCAGCTATGGGCATCAATTTCCTGGTAACGTTGTTCTTTTTCCGTGACCCCGTGGCAGGAAACAGCAGTTCCACACTGTCTGAAACCCTTACAGGAGCATTGGTGAATATCCGGGAAACGTTGTTAAACTGGAAATACGTGGTATTCCTGATGATCATGGTTCTGTTCTGGACAGCCTTTAATCAGTTGTACTACTCTTTTCCTGTATTTGTGGATCAATGGGTGGATACCGGGGTTATTTACCGCAGCTTGCACGCGATTTTTCCGTGGCTGGCCGAGTCTATCGGTACAGAGGAGGGTACCCTCTCTGCTGTGACCCTGTCGAGCATGGATTCTTTTTTTATCATCCTGTTCCAGTTACTGGTTTCGGCCTTTGTAATGCGCTTTAAACCATTATCGGCCATGATGGGAGGTATCCTGGTTCTGGGAGGCGGGTTATGCCTGATGTTTTCTTCAAGAAGTGGCTGGTTGGTTCTGCTGGGTATCCTGGTATTCGGGCTGGGGGAAATGGCCAGTTCTCCCAAGTTTACGGAATATATCGGAAGAATTGCCCCTGATGACCGGAAAGCCCTTTACATGGGCACTTCCTTCCTCCCAATGGCTGCCGGGCACCAACTGGCAGGATGGCTGTCGGGCGACTTATTTGAAATCCTGGCCGACAAATACTACCTTTTAAGCCTGGAGATTTCCCGGCGGGGAATCCCCCTTCCCGCCGTCGGCGAGAACTTCTCGAAGAATGATTTATGGCTCGAAGCGGCTTCGCGTATGGGAATGACCGGCCCAGAACTGAACACCTTTTTATGGGATCATTACCATCCTGACCGTATTTGGTATTTCTATTCGGGTATTGCCGTAACGGCCTCCCTTTTCCTCTGGCTTTACGACCGTTTCATCCTTAACAGGGCAAAATAAGTACGCCGTGCCGAAAAAGATCACCCCTCTGTTTCACGGGGAAGCGGTTCCGGTTACGGGAACGATATGCCGTCACTCGTGTAAGGCGAACCCCCGGATTATGGTTTCGGTGCTTCCCCCGGAACCGCGATCACAGCGTTTTTTACGATTCCTGCGTCACCCAGGGTAAAGGTTTCCGGTCCCAGTTTCATGCTTGAATTCAGCATTTCGTCGAGAGTCACCTCTTTTCCGGTATAGGCGGATACCCGTCCCATTATGGCTACCAGACAGCTCATGGCTGTTGCTTCTGCTTCATTCACGGGAATATCGTTGCGTATGCAGGTCACCAGGTCTATATGTTCCTGGTCGTAAGGATTTACAGCGACGGATTTCCGGGGTTCACCATTGTCGTCGAGGGGATAAGGATAACTGTAGAGCACCTTTCCCGCCAGGTCACGGATCTCGTTGTGGCAGTTGGTATAACCGCGTGTACCCCGGATTAATTCACTGACGTTGTTGGTGCATCCGTCGATCTGGCGGCACATACTGTGCATGTGCATTCCGTTGGGATAGACAAAATCGACAGAGAAATTATCGTACTGGTCGCCGGTGGGTCTGCGTTGCCGGGAACCAAAGCCCACGGCGGAAGAAGGATAGGTTCCTGTAAACCAATTCACGACATCGATATTATGAACGTGTTGTTCCACGATGTGATCGCCGGAAAGCCATAACCAGTTGACCCAGTCGCGGATCATATATTCCATTTCGGACCATCCGGCCTGAGGGTTCCGGTGCCATAGTTTACTTTGGTTCCAGTATACATTGGCAGATACGATGTCGCCAATAGCCCCGGTGGCTACCTGCCGGAATACTTCGATATAATCGCGCTGATGACGCCGCTGGGTGCCGCAAACGATTTTCAGTCCCAGTGAATCGGCCATCTTCGCAGACGCCAAAACGCTGCGTATTCCCACAGGATCTACGGCAACCGGTTTTTCCATGAATACATGCTTCCGTGCGCGGACGGCTGCCTCAAAATGGGCAGGTCTGAAAGCAGGAGGGGTTGCGAGAATCACCACGTCGACACCTGATTCAAGTACTTTTTGAAAGCTGTCGAAACCCACAAAGCAGTTTTCCGGTGGAATTTCCACATTCATCTCCTTTTTGATTTTTTCAGCACAGTCCAGGATGCGATCCTGGAAAACATCCCCCAGGGCGGTGATGGAAAGGTTCGGGCCAGCCTTCAGAAAGTTTATGGCGGCGCCAGTGCCCCTTCCTCCGCATCCGATCACCCCGGCTTTCAGGGGTTGTCCGTCGGGAGCCCCATCCAGCAGGGGGGGAATTTTCAGGTCTCCAACGGTAAGGAACGGTTCTCCTGTAACCAGTGAAACCGAACGTTTTCTTTCTTCAGTACTGCAGGAAGTCAGCGGGTTGATTCCGGCCGCACCTGCAACGCCCAAAACCGCAGCGCCGGTTAAAAATTTCCTTCTTGTGAAATGACTTTTTTCCATCGTATTCAGATTAATTGGTTAGTCTTTTTTCCCGGTAAATTCATCGTAATTACAAACGACCCTGAACGAAACATGGTTGCAATCGGAGAGCCACCAAAGACTTTTGGGTATCTGGGGATCGGTTTTCAACCAGGCACCGGTTTGGGTATGGTCGCGGGAAGCACTGCGGATACTCCCGGCATCACTCCTGAAGGTGCCTCCTCTGACAACCTTTTCTTCGCCCGTAAGGGGACCCCGGGGATCTTTCGCCCCATCGGTTATATTGCGGTAGGCATCGGGTGCATACCAATCGGAACAATATTCCGCGGCATTTCCCAGCATGTTTTTCAGCCCGTACGGGTTTGCCTCCACTGCATCCGGGGGTTGGGTCCTGGCCAGACTGTTCCCCTCGTAGATGACATATTTATTGAGTATTTCAAGATTGTTCCTTTTGATCAGGCGATGTATACCTTTTCCAGAGAAGGCTTTAGGGTCTCCGGGGAAGAAATAGGGGGTTTGGGTACCTCCGCGGGCAGCATATTCCCATTCTGCTTCGGTGGGCAACCTGTATTGTTTTCCGGTAACCTGCGACAGCCACCGGCAATAGGTTTCAGCAGCGTGAAAGCTCATGGTTATCGCCGGCCGGCTGCCCAAACCCCAGTTCTGATCCGGCTGGCCATAAGGAGGCGTCGGTCCGGTGACTGCATCCACATCGGCAAGGGTCCGGACTCCTTCGGTGTCGGAAGAGCGTCCTTCTTTTGCCGTGGCGGAATAAAAAGCCAGGTATTCGTCCCACGTGATCTCGGTTTCGGCCATATAAAAGGGGCTGACAGCGACCTTCCTGACAGGCCCCTCGTCCTCCTTTCTGAAAGGTTCGTTGCCGGGACTGCCCATGGTAAAAGTACCGCCGGGAATGGCTGCCATCCGGAACGATACCGCCGTATGAGGAATCGTCTCCGTAAAGGAACGGAACGTATCGACTACGGCGGAGCTCGAAAATAATACCGGTGCTGCGGAATTGCCGCTTCCGAACCCTGTGTTTTTTGTGTGCACACGCCCCGGATCGTAATGCCCTGCATCGATGTGGCAATTCAGGCACAAGAGCTCATCCTCGTTCTGTGTATAGTATAGATGGGCATCCTTTCCTTCAGGGGTCAGCGTTAAAGGAAACAGATTGACGTGACATTTCACACACGACGCCTGGAATGTGAAATGCTTTGCCATTTCCACCGTCCTGCGGGCTTCCCAATTAAAATCCGCACTGTCTTTAAAAACAAAACCCCAGGCATCTTTTACACCCAGCCTGATTTTTTCTTTCATATATCCCTCTCCCCGGGGAGGCAGGTGACATTCTACGCAGCCTACTCTTATCCCGCTTTGGGTTACGGTATGTACCGACGACTTACAGGAACCGAAAACATGGGGATGTACATGGCACACTTCACAAAAGGGTTCGGTTGAGGTGGCTTCAACACCCTTCCGGAAGAGAAATGTACCTGCCATCCCGGCAAAAACCCCCAGCAAGGTTAAAAGTAAAAGCCTGTATTTGAAAAAAGTACGAAAAAAATTCAGCATAACAACAACAACGCATTCAACTTAGCTGGTATGGCGGAACTAAGATCTCCAAATGTAACAAATCTCCCCGAAACCCCGATCCGTAAAGAAGGGGATATTTTTTCAATGCATGTCAGGGTGAGAGTACAGGCATTTGCTGGTTGCCTGAAGCAAACCGGCAGGGGAAAGGTCTTTTTTCAAACAGATTAAAAGCAGGATTCTGAGGGATAAATTAAGTACTTATTTCAGTGCTGCAGACACCCCGAATTTGTAAATTGGACTATGCAAACCCACAACAGATGATCAGCATAGTGGACGATTTTCTCGGATTGTTTTATCCGGAATTGTGTATTACCTGTGGGCGGAGGCTGTTGGCCCAGGAGAGGTATCTGTGTCTGTATTGTGTCCAGGATCTGCCGCGGACGCATTATCACAAGTCACCTGACAATAAGGTTGCAAGCCTTTTCTGGGGCAGGGTCCCTGTTGAACAAGCCACCTCATGGCTTTTTTTCCGGAAAGGAAGCCGGTATCAGAAGCTGGTCCATTATCTGAAATACAAAGGGTTGAAAGAGATTGGGGAGTTTATGGGCCGCTATATGGGAAAAGATTTAAAGGATTCGGACTTCAGTCAGGTTGATGTGGTGGCAGCTGTTCCTTTGCATGCCAGGAAAGAGCGGCAGAGGGGTTATAACCAGAGTGCATGGATTGCATCAGGGGTTGCGGCAGCTTTGTCAAAACCGGTTTCATCGGGAAATCTGGTGCGTGTGGTGTTTACGCCGACCCAGACCCGGAGAAACCGTTTTGAACGTTGGCAAAATGTGGAAGGAATCTTCCGGGTGATCCGTCGTGAGGAGTTCCAGGACAAACATGTTTTGGTGGTTGACGATGTCATCACCACGGGATCCACGCTGGAGGCTGCGGTGGCTGTCCTGCTGAAAGCCGGCGCAGCCAAAGTGAGCATCGCCACCCTGGCATGTGCAGAAATATAAACCGGCATTCGGGCCTGCAAAGCGTAGAAACCGGAATATTCCGGAGCCATACGGATTCGAGTCGGGGACACAGATTTTGAAAACAAAATTTCCGGAACCCGGATCCGTTTTTCGCACAATTTATTTGCTTATTTTATGTATATGGTCGTACCATTCACGACGAGGACCTCGTCTTTCCTGATTTTTGCCCGTCTCTTCACTTCGGCTTCCCCGTTACGGACGACCATTCCTTCGTCGATCATCATTTTTGCCTGTCCGCCGGAAGCGGCCAGGCGCAATAATTTCAGCAACCGGAAAAGCTCAATGTATTCTTCTGTCAGATGATATTCCATCACGTTCCTGGATATAAATAAGTTCCTTTTTCAGCTTTACCGTCAATCCTTCAACCACCCTGGCGTACGATTCGTCAATCCAGGTCAACAGCAGGGAGCCGGACACCGACGGTTCAGCCAGAACCAGATTCCAGTGTGTTTTGTTCATATGGTAAGCAGGCAAAACACAGGTATACTGTTCGCGCATTTCCAATACTTTTTCAGGACTGTTCTTTAGTGCCAATCCCAACTCCCCGTCAAGGTTCGCCAGGCAGAATATTTTTCCCATAACTTTGAAAACCAGAGTGGTATCATCAAAGGGGAAACTCTCAGTCACACCTGGTTTCGCCAGGCAGTAATCGCGGATCTCTTCGATATTCATTGGTTTAGCGTATTTTCGGTCGTTGGGAAATCGCCAAATGATTGCGGAAGGTAAGAAGCAGCAGAAGGACAGCTCTGTTTGGGTTCTGACGGTTCATGCCCGGGGGTTGAAAGCGTTATCAAAATGTTCCAGTTCATAAGTACCAGGGCCGGTAAACACTATGGTTATCAGGTCGAAACGGGTATTGCGGGTTTCTTCCTTCAATTGTATCCATCCTTCTGCTGCATCGATGACCATTCTGATTTTTTTGTCAGAAATAGCATCAGAGGGGTGCTCAAAGGGTTCTCCCACTCTTGATTTCACCTCAACGATGACCAGTTCCTCACCGTCTCTGGCAATGATATCCAGTTCAAGGTGGCCGAAATGCCAGTTTGTTTCAAGGATCCGGTACCCTTTTCTGATGAGATATTTCCGGGCGATCTCTTCAGCGGCATTGCCTGTTTGCAGGGTATTGTTTTTCATCATTACGGTTTCTTTCGTGAAACAGATGAGATTGGCTACGCTGAACATAGTTTCCCCTGTGGTTAATCGTAGCGGTCAGAGCCTCTCATTAACGCGGGTATGGCATAATCCTTACTGGCAGACAGGGTTAAAAAACGAATGGTCACGACATAATGAGTGTACAGGTAGCGTCGTTGGTGTTGAGTTGGTAGTTCGCTCCCAACATAAGAGGAAGGTTAGGCAGTTCATGTCCGGCAGGAAATCCGAAACAGACCGGATAATCAAAACCTTCGGCAGCCTGGAGGATGATTTCTTCCAGGGTCAATCCATAAGGCTCCGGGTTGTCTTTTACCCCGGTGAACTGACCCACCAGCAATGCGGCCAGATGGGTCAGTTTTCCCGCCAGCCGCAGGCTAACCATCATCCGGTCGATATGGTAAAGGTACTCGTCGATGTCTTCGATGAAGAGTATTTTTCCGGTGGTGTCGACATCGTAAGGGGTTCCGGTCAGGCTGTAGAGCATCGACAGATTTCCGCCGGTCAGGATGCCGGCGGCTCTTCCGGGCCGGTTCAAAGGAGAAGCGGGGAATTCATAACAAGGTTTTTCTCCCCGGAGCAGGTCCATCAGTCTGAGGAGACTTTCGGTGGCGTTTCCGTTCTCATCCAGGAAGTGCCTGCTCATTACGCCATGCAGTGATGAGTATCCGAGGTGGTGAATCCGGTTGTGCAGAACGGTAATATCGCTGTATCCTGCCACCCACTTAGGGTGTTTTCTGAATTTTCTGAAATCGAGTTTGTCGATGATCCTGAGGGTTCCGTTTCCTCCCCGGGAGCAGAAAATGGCAGCTGTTCCGGGATCGTCCAGTGCCTCCTGCAGGTCTGCCCTGCGCTCTTCGTCTGTGCCGGAGAACTGAAAGTATTGTCCTGCACTATGTTGGCCGGTTACCACTTTATAACCCTGATCCTTCAGCCAGCTAACCGTCTGGAAGAGGTATTTTTCTTCGATCTTTCCGGCAGGGGAAAGTATACTGATTTTTGACCCCGGAATCAGTCCTGGTGGTGATTTCATCCTGTAAATAGTTTGAAAATTTTTCTTTAAGGTATTTTCAGCTGACCTGCATGGTACGGAATGGCTTGTACGGTGACAGACAGACTATTTTCCCTTTGGGTACCCTGCTATCTTGCGCCGGGAGGGAAAGGTAAAATTAGCATTTTGGTATCAATTAAAAAAGTGCCTTTATCCGGCAAACGGAATGGTTTTTCCGGCATGGCAAAAAAATTTTGAAAGGGGAAAATACAGCACGCTGAAACCGGCAGGGATTTTCAATTTAACAGAAAGTTATCTCTCCGGGTAACTAATTATTAAAAAACAGCCCTTAGGGATTGTAAAATGGAATGCTTTTTGTTTTGCCGTTAGAAGAAAAAATGGAAATGGGTTCAAAAGCTACCATAACGACCGTTTTCCTGCTGGCACTTATGACCGGGACCATACCACAGGTTGCAGCCTCCTGGTTATTTCCCGTACCGGATTCCATCCGTTTGGTAACCAGTGCTGAAGAATTGAGATTGCCGGGAGAGAGTTTCCGGATTGGAGTAAAGGCCTATTATCCGGGGGGTAAGATAAAATCTACCGTGGGGTTGTGTGGTGGCACCATTTTCTGGTGGAAATACCATACCGAAGTAACCGGAGGACGGGATAATTCAGGAAGAATCCTTGTCAATGAACAGCTTATGCCATCAAAGGGGAAATACATACGGATCAGGGTTTATCCCCGTCGTCATCCGGAACTGGCGAAAGATATGCTCCTTCCCCTCCATTATGAGACCAGAATAGAATTCCTGGCAGAACCGGGCTTTGAAAGGTATCCGGGAAGCAGGATCCGGGGTATGCTGAACGCCACGTTTAACAACCATGCAACCCGGACCTATGATCTGAAAGACAGGAAGGGTTCGGAAATGTACCGGTTCCTGGCTGATGGAGGAATCTGGGAAGAAGGCCACTTCCTCATAGACCACGATTTTTCCAGGATTCAGGACCACCGCAGCAGCCTGGTGGTTGTTTCAAAACGGAACACTGCCGTACGGGATACCTTTTCGGTCTTGCTGGATTATATTCATGACTATGACCTTTCGCTTTGGGGGAGCTCCGGAATGAGCGGGAGTTCGGGATGGGACGGAAACGATGGCGGTCCCGGTGCAAATGGACAGGACGGGTATCCTGGCCAGGATGGTGAATGGGGCTACGACGGTCCGGAGGTAGAAGTCTGGTCAGACCTTTATTTTGATTCGTTACTGCAAAGTCCCCTGCTGTTTGTGTTTGCCCGTATTCCGTCAACAGGCCGGGAATTTCGCTACCTGATCAACCCGGAAGGGGGAAGTTTAACGGTAACATCGCGCGGCGGCGACGGAGGTTACGGGGGGCACGGCGGCGACGGAGGCAATGGGGGTCAGGGCAGGGATGGTGAGAAATGGACTGAGATCAGGGAGGAAAAAGTAATTGTCAAAGAACCGTTTATCCGGAAAGTGATAAAAAAGGAGAAGAAAATAGAGATCGATGGGGAAGGAAAAGAGGTGGAAGTAGAGGTCGATGTGGAAACGGAAGAGACGGTTTACCGCGATGTGGAAAAAATTGTGAAGATAGAAATTGACATGCAGGGTCCCGGTGAAAACGGAGGGCACGGCGGATGGGGCGCTCCCGGAGGTTTCGGGGGCCCCGGGGGTTATGGAGGGACCATCTATCTTTATTATACGGAAGATGCGGAGCCTTACCGTGAGGTGATCCTTGCCAGAAGTCCCGGCGGATCGGGGGGAATGCACGGAAGCGGCGGCAATGGAGGCTCGGGAGGCCGCGGAGGATTCGGAAAACCCGATGGCCAGCCGGGAAACTCCGGCAACAACGGTCCTTCTGCCATCGGGTGGGCTCCAGATGGTGAATCCGGACTTATTGTCACCGGGACTACCGGAGAATTCTTTCATTATGAACCGGCAGAGACCAGCTACCGCGGAAACACCCGATATCAACCGCAGGAGTAAAATTCTTTTTCAGGGTGGGGGTTGCCGGCCTTTTGTTGACAGATAGCCACCATCTCATGATGCCGTCGATGTGAAAATCGCTTATCTTTGCCCCCTTCAACAGGATTGCGAATGACCGACTACAAGCGTACACTGATTACCTCAGCTCTGCCCTATGCCAACGGACCGGTCCACATCGGCCACCTGGCAGGAGTCTATGTGCCGGCCGATATTTATGCCCGGTATCTCAGGATGAAGGGTGAAGAGGTTTTATTTATCGGTGGATCTGATGAACACGGGGTTCCCATCACGTTGAAAGCACGGAACGAAGGGGTCACCCCACAGCATATTGTCGACAAATACCATGCACAAATCCGGGATTCCTTTGCCCGGCTGGGAATTTCCTTTGATGTCTATTCGCGGACTAGTGCACCTGTTCATTATGAGACGGCCTCTGCCTTTTTCAGTAAGTTGTACGAAGAAGGCCATTTTGTGGAAAAGCTGTCTGCACAATATTTTGATGAGGAAACAGGTCAGTTCCTTGCCGACCGGTACATCATGGGTACCTGTCCGAAATGTGGTTATGAACGGGCCTATGGCGACCAATGCGAAAGCTGTGGCACCTCCCTGAGTCCTGCCGAACTGGTCCATCCCCGGTCCATGCTTAGCGGGAACACTCCTGTTCTGAAAGAGACCCGGCATTGGTACCTGCCCCTTGACCAGTACGAAACCTGGCTGAAAGAGTGGATTCTGGAAGGGCACCAGGAGTGGAAGCCGAATGTGTACGGCCAATGTAAATCGTGGTTAGACAGTGGATTACAACCCCGGGCGGTAACCCGCGACCTGGACTGGGGGGTGCCGGTGCCCCTGGAAGAAGCCAAAGGCAAAGTATTGTATGTTTGGTTTGATGCTCCGATAGGCTACATTTCAGCCACCCGGGAACATACCCCGGAGTGGGAAAAGTGGTGGAAAGACCCACAGACCCGGATGATCCATTTCATCGGTAAGGACAATATCGTATTTCACTGCATCATCTTCCCGGTTATGTTAAAAGCGGAAGGAAGCTTTATCCTTCCCGACAATGTGCCTGCCAACGAATTTCTCAACCTGGAGGGAGAGAAAATTTCAACATCCCGAAACTGGGCGGTATGGCTTCACGAGTACCTGGATGAATTTCCCGGGAAGCAAGATGTACTGAAATATGTGCTGACAGCCAATGCGCCGGAAACCAAGGATAACGACTTTACCTGGAAGGATTTCCAGACCCGCAACAACAGCGAGTTGGTTGCCATATTGGGGAATTTCGTCAACCGGGCGCTGGTGCTGACTGAAAAATACCAGGGAGGAGTGGTCCCGGGTGCCGGGACGCTTACGGAAAAAGACCGCCAAACCCTCGATTCCTTATCTGATTTGCGTGCAGAGATAGAAAAGAGCCTGGACAATTTCCGTTTCCGGGAAGCCCTGAAAGGAGCTATGGATATTGCGCGGTTGGGTAATAAATACCTTGCGGATGAGGAACCCTGGAAAGTTATACGGACTGATCCCGGGCGGGTAAGTACCGTATTGCATGTTTGTCTGCAGGTAACAGCCAACCTGACCATAGCCCTGGAACCATTTCTTCCGGTAAGCATGAATACGCTACGTGGATTTCTCAATATGGAAGCGCTGCCATGGGACAGCCTGGGTAACACCCGGCTTTTACCTGCCGGCCACCGGTTAAATCAGTCTGCGCTGCTCTTTGAAAAGATAGAAGATGCCCGGGTGGAACGACAGGTACAGAAGCTTCTCAGCGCGAAAAAAGCCAATGAGGCAGCCAGGACCGGACTGGTGCCGGCAAAGAATCCCGTTTCCCTGGAACAGTTCGGTTTAATGGATATCCGCACAGGAACTATTGTAGAAGCAGAAAAGGTGGCCAAGACCCAAAAACTGTTAAAATTAACCATCGATACCGGGGTCGACATAAGAACGGTTGTGTCTGGTATCGCTGAACACTATACACCTGAAGCACTCATCGGCCGCCAGGTTTGCATCCTGGCCAATCTGGAGCCTAAATCGCTTAAAGGAATTGAATCGAAAGGGATGATCCTTTGTGCACAGGACCCTTCCGGCAAACTGGTGCTGGTCTCTCCTGAATCGCTGGTATTAAATGGTTCTGAAGTCAAATAAGATTCTTCCCGGATCATAAGCGGAATACATTTTGCATCTTCCCGGGGAAATTTGCGTATCCATCCTGTTGCAATCCTCCCGGAATGAAACCCGGGGAAAACTAAACGTCAACGGAAGTTGACGTTCATCCGTAAATTGCCATGCTGTGTTTACGGGTTGGCAGTTTACACCACATAATTCCACCGCCCCGTTCACGCGGGGCGGTTTTCTTATCCTACCTACGAATGTCATTGCCGGATAACCCGTGTATGAGAATCCGGAGAATATTCCTATTTTTACTGTTTGCCATCAGCAATATGTGGGGTAACTGGAGTTTTTTACAACCGAGTATCTGGGGAGTTCTCTCTTTACTATTTCTGATCACCTCCCTGGCGATTGCCTTCATCGTGGTTCTGGAAAAGAGATCGCCCGAAAAAACGGCAGCATGGGTTCTGGCGTTGGTTCTTTTACCGGTTATCGGTCTGATTATTTATCTGATTTTCGGCCAGGAATACAGGAAAACCAAGATGTTTTCGCGGCGGGGGCTTAAATCGCTGGGCCGGTATCGTTCGCTCACCAGCCGGCAACTCAGGAAGCTGCAAAAAAATGAACTTCAGCTTCCGCAGGCTGCTATGGACAATGAGAAAATCGTCAGGCTGCTTATGAACAATTCGCATGCTTTGCTCACCACAGGCAACAACCTGCAGATCCTCAACAACGGGGATAAAACCCTGAAGGTGATTTTTGCTGCCCTGGAGCAAGCGCACCATCATATCCACCTTGAGTACTACATTATTGAAGAAGACGAAACCGGGAACCGGTTAAAGGATATCCTGGTCAGGAAGAGTCTCCAGGGCATAGAGGTCCGGGTAATTTACGACGATGTGGGCAGTTGGGGGCTCTCCCGGAAGTACCTGAAAGAGCTGAAAAAGGCCGGTGCAGACGTCCAACCTTTTATGGAAGTCAGATTCCCCCGTCTTACCTCAAAAGTCAACTACCGGAATCACCGGAAAATTGCCATCATCGACGGGGAAACAGGCTTTACCGGCGGCATTAACTTTGCCGACCGGTATGTCAAAGGACAGAAGAAAATCGGGCCCTGGCGGGATACCCATCTGATGCTGAAAGGGGATGCGGTGGCTTGTCTCCAGGTGGTTTTTGCCGCAGACTGGTATTTTGTGAAAAGGGAAAATCTGACCGGCCCCGCTTATTTTAAACCAATGTCGGAAATAGAAAACACCGCTGTTCAGATTAGTGCCAGCGGTCCTGATTCTGACTGGGATAGCATTTCACAGGCTTTTTTTGCAGCCATTTCGGGAGCCAGGAAAGAGGTATTCATCGTTACCCCTTATCTGATGCCGACCCCTTCCATTCTTACCGCCCTGAAAACCACCGCCCTGGGAGGAGTAGATGTCCGAATTCTGATTCCTGCGTTTTCCGATGCGCTCATCCCTAAATGGTGTTCCTTTTCGTTCGTGGAAGAACTGCTGGAGGCCGGTGTGAGAATCTTCCTTTACCAGAAAGGATTTATCCACAGTAAGATGATGATGGTCGACGGGAATTTTTCGAGCCTGGGTACTACCAATCTGGATTTCAGAAGCCTTGAAACCAATTTTGAAGTGAATGCGTTTATATACGACGAACCTTTCACAAGGCAGTTAAAAGCCTATTTTAATACTGATCTTCATAACAGCCAGGAGGTAACTATGGCGGAATGGAAAAAAAGACCCTGGAAATCTCATCTTAAAGAGTCGTTGGCACATTTGGTAAGTCCGATGTATTAATATACAGGTGTCTTGTCCGGAATCCGGGGCCTTATCCGGAATAGAGCTTCTCCCCTTGTATCTGTCCTGCAATTTGTTATTTTTGAATTTTTGTTAAACCCATGCTCCCGGTTTTCGTGACGGCCCTCCATATGCAGTACGATCCGGGGCAAGTTCCCGGCTGCAGAAAGGGTAAAGCCCGGAACGTGGTTTTTTTTCAGTTGAAAGCACCCCTTATGTTGTTGAATGGCTGACATATATATTTTAATGCATAAGCGAAACAAAAGAAACAATGGTCTTGTCCGGGTGTCACAGACCGGGAGACCTTTGCCGTTTTTGGCAAGGGCCGTTATACTCATTCTATTGATAGTTTTTCAGAATATTCCGTTTAAGGCTGTTTCACAGATGAAATGGCAGAAGGAAAAACTGGAAGTCGTTCATACGGTTTGCTATGGTTCGGAGGAGACGGGACATGCCTGTGTTATGCCCCCGGAAGAACTGGCCATGAGGTTGAAAGCGGGGAAAAAGAGTGCTGACATTGTGATAAGTTTCATTAATTTCCCGGATAGCCTGAAGGCGGCTGTAGAATATGCCGCCGGAATCTGGGAGATGATGATCCACTCTTCTGTTCCGATTTACATGGAAGCCAACTGGCAGCCACTTTCATCCCGGACTCTGGGTAATTGTGGTGCCAGCGGGTATTACATCAACTTCGATGGAGCCCCTGTTCCTGATACCTATTATCCGGTTGCACTGATGGAGAAGCTGATGGAGAAGGAGATGACAGGTCCGGGAAATCCGGATATGATAGCCCGGTTTAACTCTACAGTTCCATGGTACCGGGGCACCGACGGAAAGACCCCTTCAGACAAATATGACCTTGCATCCACCGTACTGCATGAAATAGTACACGGCCTTGGTTTTATAGGTTTTTTTCAGGTCAGGACCACGAGTTTAACGGGGTACTATGGAAACAGTGATAATTATCCGGCCATCTATGACCGTTTTGTAGAGGATTATCCGGCACGCAGGCTTACCGATGGTGCTTATTACAGAAATCCCTCCGGCGAATTGTATAAGGCTCTGACATCAAGTCAATTGTATTCCGGAAGCCCGGTAGCCTATTCATGGACTTATGAAAATCGCCCCAGTTTGTATGCCCCGGCATCGTTTTCTAATGGTTCCAGTATTTACCACCTGAACGACAGCTATTATCCTTACGGGAGTATCAATGCATTGATGACCTCCTCGGCAGGAAAGGGCGAAGCCATTCATTACCCTGGCCCCATGACTGCCGGAATTCTTGCCGACCTGGGATGGAAACACCTGTTCATCCGGCATCAACCCCTGAAAGATGTGGAAGAGATCAACCAACCCCTGCTCTTTTCAGCACGAGTTGACAGTGAAATTGGGTTGAGAAAGAAAACCTTTTTTCTGGTCTATTCATTTGACGGGTTTAGTTCCCATCGCGATTCGGTCATGTTGGAACAGGCCGAAGAACACTATGAAACGGCCCTAAGACCTGACATGAAAACAGGAAAGATCGATTATTTCCTGACTGTTTCAGATTCCACAGGCAGGAGGTTTTCCTCTCCCCCGGTCTTATCCGGCAGATATTATTCCTTAAAAATCGGCCCTGACCTTACGAAACCGGTTATCCGGCACGAACCGGTAAAGAATCTCCTTTCTTTTGAGAAAAGTGTGGAAATCAAGGCACTTGTCACCGATAATCTCGGGGTGGATAGCGTTAAGCTGGTCGTTGTGTTTCCCGGTTTGGAACCTCAGATTTTTCGCATGGAGGAGGTGGACCAAGACACGTTCAGATATGTGATTGATCTGAGCAACAAGAATCTGGCAGGGGGTGATTCCATTGTCTACACCCTTGTTGCGACTGACCGGTCAGGAAATAGAAATACAGCCGTGTTTCCCGATCCCGGTCAGAATGTGATCCGGATAGAGGGCATCAATCCTCCCACCTACTATTATGCTACCGGTTTTTCCGTTCCGGACTCCGATTTCATTACCGACGGTTTCAATGTCTCGGGTGAAAAAGCGTTTGACAATCCTGCTCTCCATAGCCTCCATCCCTATCCCAGTCCGGACAGAGACAATGCCTCGTTTAACTTTTACGCCATGTTACGGTATCCCATTCTGGTGGCTGACAGCGGGAAAATGAGGTTTGACGAGGTTGTCCTGGTGGAACCGGGAGAAACGGGTGCGGAATACGGGAGCGAAAAGTTCTGGGATTATGTGATTGTGGAGGGGAGCAAGGATTATGGCAAAACCTGGCTTCCACTGGTTGACGGATATGATTCCGGAGAAACACTGACCTGGGAAACACTGTATAATCAAAAAGTCTCAGGAAACAACTCCACTTCTCTGGGAACAAAAGATCATTATATCCACCGCGAATTCAGCCTTACGGCAAACGGAAATTTTGTTGCCGGCGATACGATCCTGATTCGGTTCAGGCTCTATTCCGATCCCTATGCCCATGGATGGGGATGGGCTATTGACAATCTGGAGATCCAGGAAAAAACCACCACATCTCCGGAATACGCTGACGATCCGGGCCGTATCCTGCTTTATCCGAATCCGGTCGGAGACTGGCTGAACATTGTGATAAGCCGTGATAATGCCAGAGAAAGGACGGAGGCCAAAGTTTTCGATCTGACAGGAAGAATTGTATGTCAGGAAACCTGGGAGGATGTGATTGCTGGGAGACTCATGCAAATTCCGACGGGGCATCTTCCGGATGGAATTTACATAGTGGTTTTGTCATCACAGGGCAGTTCTCCGATTGCCAGAAAAATCGTTAAAAAATAGCCCATTGACGATCCGGACCTTTCTGCCCGATTTTCACAGGAAGGGGAGATTGTCTCATATCAGGGGGAGTAAAATTTTTTAGAATCCCTTTTTCTTGATACATTTGAAAGTTAATGCTGGTATGTATTTCTACCGGGATACCCAATTGGTTTTTTTATTGTAATTTTGACATAAAGTAAAATTTAGGCTATGATAACTGAAATCAAGTCAGTCGTAATACTGTCTCTGTTTTTGATACTGGTGGGCAGTTGCCGGGACGACGATTACATTGACAAGTATGAAAGGCCCGCCTGGCTGGCAGGCAAGGTCTACACTCAGTTAAAGGCGCAACCGGAACTGACGATCTTTGCTCAGTGCATTGCGCGGGCCGGGTATGATACCATCCTGGATGTTTCGGGCAGTTATACGGTTTTTGCCCCTTCTGATGAGGCGTTTACCCTCTTTTTTCAGCAACACCCCGCTTATAAAAAAGTGGAAGATATTCCCCTTTCTGAATTGTCAGAGATTGTCAAGTTTCACATAGTGCAGAATCCCTGGAGTAAAGCCCAGATGCGCAACCTGGATGTCTACGGCTGGATTGACACACTGGATATTAACAACAACAAACCCCGGGGCTTCAAAAGGGAGACCCTGCTGATGGGTAAGAATCTGAAATATGGTTTAAAAGTGGACAGAAACCTGCTGACGATTGTCGATACGACGGATGCCTCCTGGTGGAGGAGGGTGGCAACCGATTCCAGAAAGTATGCCCCCATCTTTTACAAGGAGTATTTTGACATTTACGGATTACATTCAGCGGATTACGAGTTTTATTTTCAGCGGCCGTTTGAAGGTTCGGCAGACATGTATTTTGCAGGGGCAAAATTAACCGGAAATGAAATTTTTGCCGAGAATGGGTTTATCCATGTGATTGACCGTGTTGTTATGCCCCTGAAAAATGCCTATGAATGGCTTCAGACGAATGAGGGGGGTAATTCCTACAGCGATTTTCTCAATTTGGTCAATTCTTTTCCGCAATTTGCATACGACAGGGATAAAACGTTCAACCAGCCCGGGGCAGCTCAGGGTGCCAAGGTCGATTCCCTGTTTAACTTATCTTTTCCGCAGCTGACCTTCAACATCAACAGGGAACTGACCAAAGCCCCGCCATCGGCTTCCGGTTTGCCTGGCAATGTGACCATCCGGTATCACCATGGTTTGATGGCTCCTGAGAACAAGGCCTTTAATGAGTTTATCAATCAATATTTTACCGGGGCGGGTCGCTGGGGTAGTCTGAGGACCGCTCCCACCAATATCAAGCGGATTGTGGTAAACTCGCATATGAGCATCAATCCTGTTTACAAAACCAACCTGGAAGAAGGATTTCTGAACGGGGAGTCTGATATCGTCCGGATCGATCAGGCGACGATCATCCGGAAAGCATTTGGAAGCAACTGTACGTTTCTGGGTCTGAACCAGGTAATTATTCCCAGGGCTTTTAAAAGCGTAACAGGCCCGATTTATCTTCAGCCCGGGTATTCAACGGCAATGTTCGCCATTGAGAGTTCCGGGTTGCTGGCAGCCCTGAAAAGGGAGAATCAAAACTATATGCTTTTTGTCGAATCGGATTTCAGCCTGCAGGATGATTCTTCCCTGTTTTACCGGTCGGCAACCGATCAGTTTCGTTTGTACCAGATATCAGGGGCGACAGCCCAGGAGATCTCTCTGAGCAAGAACGATTTACGCAATCTGATTCTGAACCATGTGGGAACAGCTTTTCCCAAAGGGATCGCCTCAAAGGAGTTTATCAAAACCCTCAGTGGCAATTACCTGATCGTTGATAATCTTAAGCAGGAAGTAACAGGTACGGGTACCACCGTGATCGGTTATAACGGGGCTATCCCGGCGGCCGAAAAAGTGCCCAAACTGATCAGCACCAATGCCGATAACGGCCGGACCTACGAAATCAAAAACTGGTTCAGTTTCAAATCTACGGACCTGTATACCCACATCTCCACGACATTCCCCAGGTTTCACCAGTTGATTGTGAAGGCCGGGCTGGCTAATGAAAAGGAGTACCGGTATAAATTCATTTCAGAGAGTGAGTTTTACACCGTTTTTGCACCCAATGATGCTGCCATTAACCAATCGAATGCGAATTCTCTGCCTCTGCCGGAGCTGGAGAAATTTGTGAAGCTTCATTTCATACAGGGAGAGATCATTTTCACCGACGGGAACAAACCTCCGGGATATTATGAAACCACCCGGGTGGATGAAAAATCAACCCCGTTTTCGACAATCTATACCCGGATTTTCATCAACCCGGAACCAGACCGGATTCATATCCGAGGAAAATCGGGCGAGAATCTGCTCACGGTTCAGGAGTCTCCAAAGGTCAATGTCATTGCAACGCGGAACCTGTCAACCACCAGTACGGAGCCACCCATCAAAAATATCTTATCCACAGCTGTTGTGCATGAGATAGACAAAGTCATGCAAATTGACCAAATGGACACGAAATAAGTCAACCTGCTGAAATAGATCCAATGAACCAAAAGCTGTTGTAAGAAAATGAAAAGAATCAAAATAATTCCGGTCATCGCTCTGGTGCTGTTCAGTTGTGTTGAAGCGCTGTCGCAGGAGAAATCCGTAATCCGGGGAAGGGTCATTGATCAGTCGGACCGGATGGTCATCATCGGTGCGAATGTTATCGAATATGATGCGGCCAACCGGGTGGTTTCAGGAACCATTACGAACGTGAACGGGGATTTTGTGCTCAACATGAAGAATCCCGCGAATGTTGTTAAAGTGAGCATGATTGGTTACAATGTGTCTACCCTGAAAGTTGATTTCACCAAGCCGGTGATTGTTGAACTGGTTTCTTCGGATATTGAAATCGGGGAGATAACGGTGACAGCCAAGGCTCAAACCTCCAACCGGCTGACCAACATTGATGAACGCGACAATGCCTCTTCAACAGTAAAGATTGAATTGATGGATGTGCATAACCAGGGCATGGTGTCGGTTGCCGATGCCTTGCAGGGGAAAGTCAGCGGGCTTGATATTCTGAGTGCTTCCGGCGACCCCGGAGCCGGGTCGCAAATCGTCATCCGGGGATTGAGTTCGATGGGAAATAACAAGCCGCTGATTGTCATTGACGGAATACCCCAGGATAACATACCCAGCAACTTCGATCTGAGTTCTGCCGACAGCGAAGACATCAGTAATCTGATCAACATAGCTCTTCAGGATATTAAAACCATTGAAGTGCTGAAAGATGCTGCTTCGACAGCCGTATACGGATCGAAGGGCGCCGACGGGGTCTTGCTGATCGAAACCCACAAGGGCAGAATGGGGAAAGTCCAGTTTGATTATCAGTACAAACCCAGCATCAATATCCAGCCTCCAGCCATCCCCATGCTGTCGGGGGATGAGTACATCATGCTTCAGTTGGAGGAATGGCATAACAGCAGCGGTGTGTATGACATCCCCGATGAAATTGCCTACAACAAGGACTATGTCGACTTTTACAATTATTCTGCCAATACCGATTGGCTGGCCGCCATTACCCAGAGCTCAATGACACACGACCATTATTTTAAAATTTCAGGCGGAGGCGACAAAACGAGGTATTTTACCTCCTTCAGTTATGTAGATGAAGGGGGCACCACCATCAACACCCGGTCCAAGCGGTTTTCGACCAGGATTAACCTGGATTATTTCCTTTCGCAGAAACTCTTGTTCTCCATTCAGTTTAACTATACCAACAACACGCGGGATGACAACATGGAGATTGAAAACAGGAATATCCGTGAAATGGCCTATATCAAGGCTCCCAATATGAGTATCCGGGAGTTTGATGCGGGAGGCAGACCCACGGGGGAATATTTTACGCCGATCAACAGTTACCAGGGGTCCGGAAGTTCCTACTTCAATCCGGTTGCCGTGGCCAGGCTCGGCAAGAACGACCGGGTCTCCCATTCTCTTCAGAACACGTTTAAGCTTCGTTATAACCTGACAGGCTGGCTCACTTTCAACGAAACGGTTTCTTTCCAGTACGACGGGGCCAAGTCGAACAATTACCTTCCCTATAATGCCATAGGGGCCGACTGGCTGGCCTGGAACGTCAATAAGGCAGAGGAGAGCAACAATATCTATTCTTCCATCAAAACAGAAACCCAGCTAACCTTCGATTCGCCCTTTAAATCGAACAAGCATGTGTTAACAGGAGCTTTAACCTGGATTACCAACCAGTCGGGTTATGAGTGGATGAACCTGCAAAGCAACAAAACCCCGAGTACAGACATTCAGGATCCTTCGATAGCCGGTCAGATCAACTGGATAGGATCGGGCAGCGGTCAAAACCGGGATGTGGGAGCCCTGGCCAATGTGAACTATAAGTTTCTCGACCGTTATATGCTTCAATCCACTGTAAGGGCAGACGCCAGTTCATCGTTCGGTTCGAATTACCGTTGGGGTCTGTTCAAGGGAATTGCGGCAGGATGGAGGTTTTCTTCAGAGCCCTTTCTGGAGTCGCTCTCTTTTTTGGGGGAAAGCATGCTCCGTTTTACCTGGGGGGTTTCGGGAAGACAGCCCGGTAATCCGTACGCAAGGTTTGCCACTTATGTTACAACGGCCAACGGTGCCTACATCAACAATCCGGCGATTATTCCCAGCCAGATCCAGTTAAACAACCTGAAATGGGAATCCATAATGTCGACCGACATCGGGTTAGAGTTGAATTTATTCGAAGACCGTCTTTACCTGGAAGCCATTGCGTACAAAAAACTGACTACCGACCTGCTGTTTGATAGATATAATATACCGACATCATCGGGGTTTTCGCAGTTGCAATTTCTGAATGGCGGGGAGTTGATGAACAAAGGCTGGGAATTCATGATGAACTACAGGGTGTTGCGCACAAAGAACCTGTCTGTTTTTGTTGATTTTAATACCTCGCAGAATATCAATTCGTTTGAAAAGCTGCCGGAGAACTTCAACACGGAAAAATCGACCTCTATCGGCAATGGGGTATATCCCCAGCGTGTGGTGGAGGGTGAGCCCATCGGATCTTTCTTCGGTTTCCGATATTTGGGGGTTTTCCCGACCGATGCGGATGCCATTGCCCGGGATGCCGAAGGAAATACCATGGTGGATACCGAAGGAAAACCCATTCCGTTGACCTACCAGGGCTCCTATGCTTTCCGGGGCGGGGATGCCCATTACGAGGATGTCAATCATGATGGCCGGATCGACCTGAACGATGTGGTTTATATCGGAGACTGCAATCCCAATTTTATCGGGGGTTTTGGTGCATCGGCGAAATACAAAAACTTCGATTTTTCGGTTAATTTCCATTACCGGGTTGGTTTTGACATTATCAACGGGGTGGCCATTGAGACCGAGGGGATGAACAATCGCAACAACCAGAGTAAGGCTGTTCTGAGCCGCTGGCGGGTACAGGGGCAAAATGAACCCGGCATGCTACCCAGGGCTTATATGTATCATCCTGCAAACAACCTGGGCTCAGACCGTTACGTTGAAAAGGGCGATTTTTTGCGGCTTAATAACATCAAACTGGGGTACCGGCTGAAACAGGAAATGTGCAACAAGCTGGGCCTGAATTCTCTGAATTTTGCTATGAGTGCCCGGAAATTGCTGACATTCACCAACTATTCTGGCCAGGATCCTGAAATAGGACAAGATGCCAGCGATCCTTTCTGGATTGGTGTGGACCGGGCAAAAACCCCGCCCCCGAAAATCATTTCTTTGAGTTTATCCATTGGTTTCTAATCATATAAAAGGAGACATACCGACATGAAAAGAATCATCAGATATAAAATCCCCCTGTTGCTAATGCTTTTGATGACATCCTGCAACGACTGGCTGGAGTTGATTCCTCCGAGCGGCCTTATCCGGGAAGAATTCTGGAAGACAAAGGAAGATGTGGAGGCGGTATTGATGGGGGCCTATGAGACGATGGCCGGCATGGATGAGCAGTTTTTCCTCTACGGGGAGCTTAGAGCCGATATGGTTACCGGTGATTACAACCAGAATGGTGAACAGAAAAAAATGGCTGAAAGCAATATTTATCCGGATAATTATCTGTGTAACTGGGAGAAATTCTACCAGGTGATCAATTACTGCAATGATGTACTGAAAAATGCTCCCCTGGTACAGGAAATCGACAATACGTTCACCCCCTTCAAGCTGAACGGGATAATGGCGGAAGCCACATTTTTACGGAGTCTCAGCTATTTTTACCTGGTCCGGATCTTCGGCGATGTACCTTTTCTTATTAAACCAACAGAATCGGATGATTCAGATTTTTATCT
Source organism: uncultured Prolixibacteraceae bacterium (assembly GCA_964650525.1). Classification (GTDB taxonomy): domain Bacteria; phylum Bacteroidota; class Bacteroidia; order Bacteroidales; family Prolixibacteraceae; genus UBA1413. Next base: position 9,429 of record CAZYUA010000020.1, on the reverse strand, counting down.
TCCCCAGACCACCACTTCGGAAATTCTGGAAAGAATCGTTATCGATCTTGAGGAAATGAGAAATTATGCTGCTTCCGACAGTTATATATCGCTGGCAGAAATCAAGGGCAGGGCCTCAAAGGCAGCCTTCGATGCTTTGCTGGCCGATATTGCCCTCTGGAATTTTGAATACAACAAGGTCATCGGATACGTGGACCGTATCCTGACCACCAATAAGGATATTCAGCTTATGCCTTCCGCCCGTTGGTTCGAGATGTTTTATCCCGGCAACTCCATGGAAAGCATTTTCGAGTTTCAGTTCGACAACAGTCTGAACCAGAATAACCACATGTATGGTCTTACCAACCGGTATTCGTACAATTACGATCCCAGCACCAAGGCGGTGGAGAAATTTGCCCGGAAATTTGCTGTGGAGCTGGTACGGGGAGAATTGTTCTCGATTGTGATGAACAGCGAGGATGACTTCACGATATGGAAATATGTCGGATCTGCCCCCAGCCTCACCAGTGTGAGAACCGGCACAGACCAGTACAGTTGCAACTGGATTGTGTACCGGCTGGCTGATGTTCTGCTCATGAAAGCCGAAGCCCTGTCTCAACTGGAGCGTTACGGTGAAGCCCTGTCGATCATCAACCAGATTCGTTCACGCGCCGATGTGGCGCCGCTTACTATTTCCGAAAGTCCTTCTGCCTTTGAAGATGCCATCCTGGAAGAACGGGCCCTGGAACTGGCCTTTGAAGGAAAGAGGTGGTTTGACCTGCTCCGGATGGGACGGAGGAATAACTATGCCAGGAAAGGAAAACTGATCGAGGTCATAATCCAGAATGTTCCCAGCACGCAAAAGAGGATCCTTGCAGCGAAACTGACCAATCCCCGGGGATGGTACCTTCCGGTATATGAAAAGGAATTGGAACGCAATAAAAACCTGGTTCAGAATCCGTTTTATGTTTATTAGGCTATGAAAAAGTTAATGATACCCATCCTTCTTTGGGCAGGGTTAGCCCTGGGGTCCTGCAAAGAAACCATCGTACAGGCAGGTTTTGAGGACATGCTGAACATGACCATTTACGATTATATAGTAGAGAACGACAGTCTCTATTCCAGCTTCCTGTCCATCCTGGAAAAGGCGAAACTGGACAAAACCCTCAGTGCCTATAATCCCAACGGAATTGATTACACGCTATTCCTGCCGGGGAATGAGGCCATTGAGGAGTATATCCGGGAGAATGACCAATATGGTTCGCTGAACGATTTGCTGAATGACGCGAAGTTCGTTTCGGCATTTGCCCGGTACCACGTCATCAACATGGGAATTCTGACGAACGATTTTCCCTTTGGTGCATTCTCCGAGGCCACCTTATCCAATGATTATCTGACGGTGACTTTTGTCATTGAAGAAGACACCTCCTATTACAAAATCAATAATCAATCCCCGGTTATCAAGCCCAACATTGAATTGTCAAACGGCTATATCCATATCATCCAGAAAGCGCTTAACCCGGTTACTTATACCACCTATGACTGGCTGGAACAGCATGGCGATTTTTCGATTTTCAAAGCTGCAACTGATTTAACCGGGATCCGGGATACGTTGGATATCAATAAAAAAAATGATCCCGATCAAACCCGTCCTTTCACTTTGCTGGTGGAACCTGATTCCATATACCGGAAGCAGGGCATTTATTCAGTCAGCGATCTTTCTGCCAGGATCAGTCCCGGCAACTCTGACTACAGAAGCCGGTCCAACCCGTTGTTTAATTATGTTGCCTATCACATTGTGGAAGAAGAACGATTTCTGGACGATTTTGAGGGTGTGGCAACCAACTATGCAACTTACTCAGATATTCCATTACATATCAGTGGGTTATCCATTGATTTAATGATCAACAAGGGTAAGGAGAAATTTGACACCCTCATTGTAAATAAAGATACTACGATCATTGATTACATCGGTTTTAATTACGATGCCAGCAATGTGATCACGCAGAGCGGAGCCATTCACTTTATCGACAGGGTGATGAAACAATACCCTCCCTCCAGGGCTATTGCCAATTACGAATTTTTTGAGGAACCCCTGTTTTACGAATATAGGGAGAAGAAAGAGCCGGGAAATTACCTGGTAGAAAATCCTGCTTCTCTCTATTCCATAACCTGGACCGGTCCTGATCTGATATTTGTTATGCTGGAAGAGGAGACCACCATAGCCTGGAATGATGATTACCTGCAGCTAACAGGGGATTTTTCGATCCGGTATACCCTGCCCAAAATTGTGCAGGGCCGCTATGATGTTTTTTTGGGAGCAGACCGGTTCAGTCAGCTGAACGCTGTGGTGGAAGTTACCATAGACGGAAAGAAAGTAGGGGGACTCATTGATCTTACCAGTGGAGGAACCGCTGCTTCACCGATACAAAGGATCAAACTCGGAACCGTTGATTTCATCAAATATGATAAACATGTCATTGAGGTCAAGTCGCTCATTCCGGGGAGGTTTATTTGGGATTACCTGCGTTTTGAACCAATCTAATAACCGACAGAAATGAACATAAAGAAATACATACCGGTAGTATTGCTGGGGATACTGCTTTCAGGCTGCTCTGAATACTGGGACAAGCATTACCTGGCACAGCCAGAAACAGTCAGCCGGAATGTTTGGGAAGCCCTGCAGGAAGACCCCGACCTCTCTATGTATGTGGAGTACATGAAAAATTTCAAATACGACACCCTGTTTGAAAAAAACGACACCTATGCTCTTTTTGCACCGGTTAATGCGGCCATGTCGCAACTGCTGGATACCGGGCAGGTAACCGAAAGAATCCTTGATTACCTGATCATTACCCATTTTGTTCAATTGGTAAATATTCAGGGTAAACAAAAAGTGCAGACTCTTTCTGAAAAATATGCGCTGTTTGAGCGATCAGGTACCCGGGTAACTTTTGACGGGATTCAGGTAGATTTTGAGAGCCCTTTATTTTTGAACGGCAAATATTTCAAAATGAACCATGTGGTTGTACCCAAACCCAATCTGTACGAGTTTATTGCCATGGACAACCCCATTCTGAAGGCTTACATAGACAAGCGGGATTCGGTTATTCTGGACAAGGGGAAAAGCAGGCCCCTGGGATTTGATAAAGATGGAAATACTATTTATGATTCCGTTTCCGTGGTTGTGAACACCTTTGAATACCGTTACGATCCGGTCAACCGGCTATGGGTCTCCAATTATTTTCCTGTGTCGGAGGAATTCAGGAATATCACGGCAACCATTGTTTTTCCCAAATGGGAGAAATACAGTGCGGCACTTGATGTGATGGCCACGAAATTGGGGGGACAATACCAGGGCTATGCTGATATTCCGGAGGAATGGCAGGATGAAATCCTGATTCCCCATTTACTGGAACATGGTATCTTCCTGAATATGCTCGAAGTCGACGAGTTTTTACCCAAACATGCAAAAGACACGGTAAAACTGCAGAATATACAGGGAGACAGTGTAATCATCAACTATATTCCCAACAACCGGACCCTTTGCAGCAATGGATATTTTTACGATTACACGGACTATGTGATTCCCGACTCTCTGTATTCAGGAAAGTCAAGAATCGAGGGCGAAAGGTTGGTCAGGGAAACGGGAATCAACAAATTTTCATGGCGCGACAGCGTAAAAGTGAAAAGCAGCAGTTCTTTTGAGCCGGTGCGGGAACTGATCACCGGGGCTTCGAACGATTCCATTGTAAAAGTGAATTTCCCCAAAGGATATGCTGGGACCTTTTCCGTTGAGTTCAACACCATGCGGCTTTTCCCGCGGAATTACCTGATGGTATTCCGCACACACATGGATATTGGCGGAAAATTCAATATCTATATCAATGATCAATTGGTGAGAACTTTTGAGTATTACGATTATGTAAGATACAGGGGAGTTATCACCGGGGTGACCGGGATCCGGTATGTCCCGGAAGGCAGGTTTAACCGATTCGATTGTCTGGTATCCAATATCACCGAATATGGCATTGCAAAACTGAAAATCGAGTATGTTGAAGCCAACAGGGTGCCCAACAATGGGTTGGTCATCGACTATATTGATTTCATACCAAATTGACAAACATAAGAAGAGACGCGAAATGATGACGAAACACTTTTGGGTCGGAATCCGGCATATTGCACTGATAATTACCTTTTTTCTGGCGGTGAATGCCTATGCGAAGGACCCCGGGGATTCAATCCTGGTAAGGGGTGTCGTTCTTACCGATGCCAACAAACCCCTGGCCAACATATCGGTCGGCATTGAAGGATCGTATGCTTTGCCTGTCGTTACCGACGAGTCGGGAAAGTTTTCCATAAAAGCGGAATCGGGGGATCATTGGCTGATTATTTCTCCGGCCGGGGAATACAAGAAAAAAAGGGTCTACATCAACCGCCGGGAAAAGATTCGTATTTTCCTGACTCCGGAAGAGCTGGCATCGCTGGATGACGAATACTCCATTCTTTCGAAGACCGTATATAAAAAGAACATCATCTCTTCTTATGCTGATCTGAAAGTCAGGGATGTTCATTTTACGCCGGCCTTGTCGATCGACCAGTATATGCAGGGCCGGGTTGCGGGCATGAATGTGGTAAACCGTTCGGGAGATCCCGGCAGCGGTGCCTCCACTCTTATCCGGGGGGCAACCTCGCTGAATTCCTCGAACCAGCCCCTGTACATCATCGACGGGATTCCTCTTACTTCGCAGGAGTTGTTTGGTTCCAACCTGGATGGATTCAGCTACAATCCGTTGATGATTGTCAATCCATTTGATATTTCAAGGGTTACCGTCATCAAGGATCCGGCTGTCACGGCTGCCTATGGATCCAAAGCTTCCAACGGCCTGGTCATTGTTGAAACCCTCGATCCGAAAGCCACCCAGACCACCATCGATTTGGATATGCGTATGGGATACTCCCTTTCTCCATCGAACCTCATTCCGCAGATGAATGCAGCTCAGCACAAAACCCTGATCAGCGAGGTATTGTTTACTTCCGGCATGCTTGAGGAGCGGATACGGCAAAAGTATCCCAATCTGTTCTTGACCGAAGAGGATGAGCGATATATTGATTACCAGCACAATACGAAATGGCAGGATTATATCTTCAACAATTCTTTCCTGAGCAATCTGAACCTGCGGGTCAAAGGCGGGGATGAAATTGCCAGTTATGGACTCTCTTTCGGTTATCTGGACGCCGGGGGTATTATTAAAAACACCGGATACGACGGGTACAATCTCCGTTTTGTAAGCCGTTTGAACATTTTTACCTGGCTGAAGATGAATGCGGGAGTCTCGCTGAATTACAGCAATGCCAGCCTGAAAGAGTCGGCAAAAGTGAAGGAGACCAGTCCGATTCTGGCCAGCCTGGGAAAATCGCCGATGCTGAATCCGTTCCAATACGATGCAGACGGGAATCTCCTGACCTTGCTGGCGGACGTTGATGAGCTGGGAACCAGCAATCCCCTTTCGATAATCGAAAACTACGAAGCCAAGAATATCAATACCCATTTTTTGTCTACCCTGGGTTTTGAATTTGCCCTCAAAAAAAACCTGGATGTCATCACCAATTTCGGGTTGACATACAATGCAATGAAGGAACAGATATTCATGCCCAACAAGGGAATGGAACGTTATTATAATGGTGAGGCCTGGAATGTTTCGAAAGCTTCGACCAATACGCTTACCTCTTTTTATAACAACACCTATTACCGCTTCGACAGGAGTTTCGGGCCGAATCATGCCTTTGTGAATACGGGGGGGATCAATATTTTATCCAATAAATTTGAATACGACTGGGGTTTAACCAAAAATGCCCATGCCAACGACCAGTACCGGATGCTGGCGGATGGCACCAACAGTCTCCGGGAAATCGGGGGACAGAACAAGATATGGAACTGGATATCCCTGTATGAAAATTTTACATACAGTTATAAAGACCGGTATATATTAACGGGGAGTGTTTCCCTTGATGGTTCCTCGAGGGTGGGAGATAACGCCCCGAATACGCTGAAACTGTCCGGTGTACCCATGGGAATTTTCTATGCCGGAGGGGTAGCCTGGCGGATATCGGGAGAATCGTTCCTGAAGAACCTAAACTGGCTGGAAGAGCTTAAAATCCGCTTTTCTGCCGGAACAAGCGGAAATGATGACATTGGGGAGTCGAATGCCTCGCATTATTTCCAGGCCCTCCGTTTCCGCGAAACGGTAGGTTTATACCCCGCCCTGATTCCCAACGATAAGCTTACCTATGAGACGGTTGGCCAGTTAAATGCGGGTATCGACCTTTCCATCCTTGCCAACCGCTTCACGGTTAACCTTGATGTTTTCAGAACGACCACCCACGACATGCTTCTGTACACCCCGATGGAACCTTATCTGGGCTATGCCTTCCGGCCTGAAAACGGTGGAAAAATGCAAAACCGGGGTTACGAGGTGAATTTATTTACACGGCTTATTGAGGGCAGAAAGTTCAAATGGGATCTGGAAGTCAATGTAACTTCAGTTGACAACGAAATACTGGAAATGAAAGGAGGTAAGCTGGTTACCGATATTCAGGGTGCCCAGATTATCAATACCACCGGTGCTCCGGCCAACAGTTATTATGGCTACGTCTTTAAAGGGGTATTCCGGTCGCAGGAAGAAGCTGCCGCTGCCGCTCTGCTTAATAGAAAGAGCAAAATGTTCAATGCCGGTGATGCCATTTATGAAGACATTTCCGGGCCCGATGGAGCACCCGACCATATCATCAACGATTTTGATAAAACCATCATCGGTTCTTCGATTCCGGAGGTTTTCGGAGGCCTGGTAAACACGTTTACCCTTGGGCGCTGGGCCCTGGGAACCACCCTGCAATTTGTTTACGGCAATGAGTTGTTTAATTATGTCCGGTACAAAAATGAAGAGATGACAGGTCTGGTAAACCAGAGCTCCAAGGTCCTGAACCGCTGGCAATACGATGGACAGGATACCGATGTACCGAGGGCCTTATGGAACGACCCCGTGGGAAACTCTGCCTTCTCATCGCGATGGATCGAGGATGGCTCTTACCTGAGAGTGAAAAATATCGTGCTTAGTTATACGGTACCCAGGCAATTCCTTGCTTTCCGCAATGCTTTGTTTTATGTTTCGGCAAACAACCTTTTTACTTTTTCCAGGTATCTGGGCTATGATCCGGAATTTGCCTACTCCTATTCCCAGGTAGATCAGGGAATCGATTATGGCCAAACCCCGCAAAACAGACAATTTATAGCTGGTATTAAATTAGGCTTATAACCTCATATTTGGATGACGACCATGAATAAGTTTCTGAAATATTCTCTGCTCTTTGCAACGATATCGGGTGTTGCGACAGGCCTTTTCTCCTGCAAGGATTTCCTGAATCCGGAGCAGGAACTGAATATTACTGAAGATAAGCTTTTCAACGACTATTACGAATACCGGGCTGTATGCATGGGACTGTATGGCCTGCAACAACAATTGGTAGAGCAGTTGGTGGTTTTGGGAGAGTTACGGGGCGATTTGCTCCAGATAACTGAAAATGCCAATGCAGACCTGGTGGAAGTCTATAATTTCAACATTTCTAAAAATAACAAATATGCTTCCCCACTCAATTTCTACAAGTTAATATCCGCTTCCAATAATTTCATCCGGATGTTAAAGAAAGAACATCCGGAAGTGATGGATCCGGATAAGGATGTTTCCAATTATGACCGGCTTTACGGGGAAGCGCTCTGTATGAGGGCGTGGGCCTATTTCAATGCGGTGCGCATTTACAAGGAAATACCCTTTTTCCCGGAATCGCTCACGTCGGTTGACGAAATTACCAACTATGTGAATTCTTCGGGTATCTATATCGACAGCGTCGACATCCGGTTTTCCATTGATGGTTATGATAATGATACCACCAATAATACGAAGGTTCCACTTGAAAAGCAGTATCTTGACCAGCGCAAGGTGATCGATCTGTTTACCAGGCAGTTGGAAACAGAGGTGAAAGCCGTGGGGGTAAACCATTACATTGAGAATAACGATAATACCTGGGAAGTTACCATCTGGAATGAATTTGCCCGGCATGCTCTCCTGGGGCAGATGTATCTGACCGATGGCAATTATGTAAAGGCGGTAGAACATTTCGGCAACGGGATTATCTATTTTTTCCCCTCTTCCGATCCCCGTTACCAGCTGGACCGTAGTTTCTCGGAATACAACTGGAGGAATATCCTGGACCGGATTGACCTGGATGAGCATATTCTTACGATATGGTTCAACAAGGCGAATCTTCAGCAGAATAGTTTCCAGGAACTTTTTGAGCCTGACAACCCTCATAAATACATGCTGAAACCGACCAGGGCCTGCGTGCTGAAGTGGGAAAATTTATGGGATAACTACACGATCCTGGAAAATATAAATTTTCCGGCATTAACCAGGCTGGGCAATATGGGACGGCCCGGGGATTTTTACCGGGGGCACGGGGTGTCGTATGCCTACGTAAGAGACCAGCAGGTTCTTTCCGACCAGACCATACAGAATATGTTGTATCTCAGGGCCCTGGGTGATGAACGGACCTCAAGGTTGCTGGTGGAGGATGCCGATACCGTTGTATGGAAATACTCCTACGGAAAAAAGCTCTATGACCAGGATGCCAATTTTATTGTGTACCGGGCTGCGGGTATCCATCTTTATATGGCTGAGATTTATACCTGGTGGGCCTTCAATCTGGGGGGAACCGTTCGGACTTTCACCACCAACGCCTTGAATATCTTAAACGACGGGAGCAATTATACCATCAGCATCAACCGGCCTCAATTGGGTGTCAGGGGCAGAGTCGGGTTCGGAGGCACCACCGATGGAATCAATTTGACCAATTATATTTACAATCACGATCCCTATACCAATAAGATCTTGGGTTATATCGATTTAACCGGAAATCTGCTGAAAAAACAACTTTACCTCGAGGAGCAGATCCTCGAAGAACGGGCCCGTGAACTGGCCTTTGAGGGAGAACGCTATTACGACCTGATGCGCATCGCCCAAAGACGTAAAAACATAGATCCTGATTTCCTGGCAAGAACGGTTTCGGCAAAATACCCGCAGGGACAACGGGAAGTAATATACAACCACTTGTTAAACGAAGACAACTGGTATATCCGGTATTTTGAATAGTCGCCGATAGAGCTCCTTGCAGGGACAACTTAATTTAGTCCAAGGCAACGCCTTGGGCTGGATTGAAAAAGGCTTTCAGCCTTTCGTTCCGGGGATCTGGCTGCTTGTGGTTTCATCGTAAAATGCAATCATGAACAGGATTCTTTTTCCCCCTTATCTTATACCGCACTAAACGTCAGACGGCAGGATAAAAAAAGAGGCTGTCTCAAAAGGGCAGCCTTTTTAATTTGTTGATAATCAACAT